>CALKJW010000025.1 GCA_937995595.1 uncultured Phycisphaerales bacterium
ATGTCCAAGACCATCGGCATCGACCTGGGCACGACCAACTCCGTGGTGGCGGTGATGGAAGGCGGGAGCCCGAAGGTGCTCATCAACGCCTCCGGCTCGCGCACCACGCCCTCGGTCGTGGGCTTCACCGACAAGGGCGAGCGCCTGGTCGGCCAGCCGGCCAAGCACCAGCAGGTGACCAACCCCAAGAACACGATCTTCTCGATCAAGCGGTTCATGGGCCGTCGGCACGCCGAGGTCGAGGCGGAGGAGAAACTCGTGCCCTACACCGTCACCGGCGGGCCGAACGAGTTCGTCAAGGTGAAGGTGAACCAGGGCGAGTTCACGCCGCAGCAGATCTCCGCGTTCATCCTTCAGGACCTGAAGAAGACCGCGGAGGATTACCTGGGCGAGAAGGTGGACCGCGCGGTCATCACCGTGCCGGCGTACTTCAACGACGCGCAGCGCCAGGCGACCAAGGACGCCGGCGAGATCGCCGGTCTGAAGGTCGAGCGCATCATCAACGAGCCGACCGCGGCCGCGCTGGCGTACGGCCTTGACAAGAAGAAGAACGAGAAGATCGCGGTGTTCGACCTCGGCGGCGGCACGTTCGACGTGTCGATCCTCGACATCGGCGACGGCGTCTTCGAGGTGCTGAGCACCAACGGCGACACGCACCTGGGCGGCGACGACTGGGACCAGCGGCTGATCGACTACATCGCCGAGGAGTTCCGCAAGAAGGAGGGCATCGACATCCGCAAGGACCCGATGGCCCTGCAGCGCCTGAAGGAGGCCGCGGAGAAGGCCAAGATCGAACTCTCGACCATGCAGGAGACGGCGGTGAACCTGCCGTTCATCACGGCCGACCAGAACGGCCCCAAGCACCTGCAGGTGTCGATCACCCGGGCCAAGTTCGAGTCGCTGACCGCGGACCTGTTCGAGCGGCTCAAGGCCCCGTGCCTGCAGGCGCTCAAGGACGCGAAGATCGACGCGAGCAAGATCAACGAGGTCGTGCTCGTCGGCGGCTCGACGCGCATGCCCAAGGCCCAGCAGATCGCCAAGGAGATCTTCGGCAAGGAGCCCAACAAGAGCGTGAACCCCGACGAGGTCGTCGCCATCGGCGCGGCGATCCAGGGCGGCGTGCTGCAGGGCGACGTCAAGAACATCCTGCTGCTGGACGTCACCCCGCTCTCGCTGGGCGTCGAGACCTACGGCGGCGTGATGACCGTGCTCATCCCCAAGAACACGACCATCCCCACCAGCAAGAAGGAGGTCTTCTCGACCGCCAGCGACAACCAGCCCAGCGTGCAGATCCACGTCCTGCAGGGCGAGCGCGAGTTCGCCAAGGACAACCGCACGCTCGGCCAGTTCGAACTCGCCGGCATCGCGCCCGCGCCCCGCGGCGTGCCGCAGATCGAGGTCGAGTTCTCGCTCGACGCCAACGGCATCCTCACCGTCACGGCCGTCGACAAGGGCACCGGCAAGAAGGCCGACATCAAGATCACCAACTCCGGCGGCCTGGACAAGGACGAGATCGAGCGCATGAAGCGCGACGCCGAACTCCACGCGGCGGAGGACAAGAAGCGCCGCGCCGTCGTGGACCTGAAGAACCGCGCCGACGGCGTGGTCCTGCAGACCCGCAAGGCCCTGGAAGAGCACGGCGGGAAGGTCAGCCCCGAGACCCGCGCCCGCATCGAGCAGGCGCTCTCGACGCTCGAGACCGCCATGAAGGGCGAAGAGAAGGAGCCGATCGAGCGCGGCCTGAAGGAACTCGAGACCGCGTCGATGGAACTGGGCAAGGCCGTCTACGAGGCCGAGGCCGCCAAGGCCGCGGGGGGCGGCGGCGCGTCGTCGACCGCCGAACCCAAGCCCAGCGGCGCCGCGGGCAACGACGTCATCGACGCCGAGTTCGAGGTCAAGGACGAGAACAAGAAGTAACCGGGTCTCTCGCCGCTGGGTACTTCACCACTGGCTGCGGAGCGGCAGGGAGTGCCGCTCCACCCCCAGAACCAACCCAGAACCAAGCGGCCCGGCCCGGTTTGACCCGCCGCGGCCGCGCCCCAACGATTGCCCACCCCACCGGAGAGGTGGCAGAGTGGTTGAACGCGCCGGTCTCGAAAACCGGTATGGCGCTAGTCGTCATCGGGGGTTCGAATCCCCCCCTCTCCGCTTGCGAACCGCGAAGTGTTGACCGTTTCACTTCGCCGCGACCGCGACGATCCCGTCGCCCACGATCATCGTCGCGACGGTGATGAGCACGATGCCGATGATGTTCAGGCCGAGGCCGGCGCGGGCCATCTGGCCGATGCGCATGCGCACGCGCCCCGAGCCGAACACGATCGCGTTGGGCGGCGTCGCCACCGGCAGCATGAACGCCATGCTCGCCGCCACCGCCGCGGGCACCACGAGCCGCAGCGGATCGACGCCCAGCGACGGCGCCGCCGCGGCGAGGATCGGCAGCAACGCGGTGGTCACCGCCGTGTTGCTCGTCAGTTCGGTCAGGAAGATCACCACCGAGCACACCACCAGCACCGCCAGCCACAGCGGCAGCCTGCCCAGCCCGCCGAGCATCTGGCCGATGTAGGCGTCGACGCCGTTGGCCGTGATCGCCGCGGCGAGGCTCAGCCCGCCGCCGAAGAGCAGCAGCACGCCCCACGGCAGGCGCTCGGCAGTCGGCCAGTCCATCGCGAAGACGCGCTCGCGCGGCCGCACGGGGATGACAAACAGTGCCAGCGCGGCCAGCACGGCGATGGTCGAGTCGTTCAGTCCCTGCAGCGCGCGGGCCGCGGCCAGGGCGAGGTCCGCCGCCGGCGCGCTCGCCGCGAGTTGTTCGCCCCAGCCGTTGAGCAGCGGGCGCGTCAGCCAGAGCGCGACGGTGCAGGCGAACACGGCCAGGACCGTCCACTCGCCGCGGCTCATCGGCCCCAGCGCGCGGAACTCGCCGCGGATCAACTCGCGCCCGCCGGGGATGCTCCGGAGGCGCACCGGCTGGCTGACGCAGGTCATGTAGAGCCATGCGAGCGGCAGGTACGCCGCGACGATGGGCAGGCCGAGCATGAGCCAGTTGGCAAAGCCGATCTCGCGTCCCAGTTCGCGCGCGACGAAGCCCTTCATGATCGCGTTGGGCGCGGTGCCGATGAGCGTGGCGACGCCGCCGATGCTCGCGGCGTAGGCGATGCCCAGGAGCAGCGTGGAATCGAAGTTCGGGTCCGGCGAGCGGAGGTCGCGTTCGGGCGTGCCCGGCGGGGCGTGGCGCGCGGCGACCAGCGCGATGACGCTCAGCGCGATCGGCAGCATCATGATCGTCGTCGAGGTGTTGTTCACCCACATGCTGATGAGCGCGCTGGCGAGCATGAACCCGCCGATCAGGCGCCGGGGGCCCGTGCCCACCATCAGCACCACCAGCAGCGCGATCCGCTTGTGCAGGCCCCAGCGCTCCATCCCCAAGCCGAGGATGAACCCGCCCAGGAACAGGAAGATCACCGAGTCGGCGTAGGGCGCGGCGGCGCGCGGCATCGTCGCCGCGCCGGTCATCGGGAACAGCACCAGCGGCAGCAGCGCGGTGGCGCTCAGCGGGATCGCCTCGCTCAGCCACCACACCGCCATCAGCGCGCCCACCGCCGCGGTCGCGCGACCCGCCTCGCTCAGTCCCGTCGCCACGCCGTCGGGCCCGATCGTCTGCCGCGGCAGGAGCAGGAACACGCACACCGCCACCACCGGCCCGGCCAAGAGGCCGGCCCAACTCACGATCGCGGCGATGTCCGGCGGTCGGCGCTCGGCGGTCATGGCCCGGCAGGGTACCGCGCTCGCGGCGCTACGGAAACACGAAGCGGTGGGGAGGGGATTCGAACCCCTGAACGACTTGCGCCGTTACCGGTTTTCAAGACCGGCGCATTCGACCACTCTGCCACCCCACCGGGGGGTGCGCAGCGCTCGCGCCGCCCGCGGCACGCTCGCTGCATCGAATCATACCGCCGCGCGTCCGCCCGCCCGACGCCACGCGCTGACCTGCCCCAGGTGCCCGGCCTCGTGGTCGAGCATGAGGTGCACCAGCGCGTCGGCCACGAGCGGGAAGCGCTGCGTCCACCGCGCCAGCGGGATCGGGCGCGCGAGCACGGCGGGGTCGGTCTGGCCGAGCACGCGCGCCAGTTCGTCGTGCCCGTCGAAGTACGCCGCGAGCAGTTCGCGCTTGGGCTTGTACGCCGCGGCGTCGGCCACGGGGCGAGAGTCCTTGCCGTAGGGGCTCCTGATGGGGTCGGGGAACTCGCCTTCACGCCCGCCGCGGAGGATCGCGCAGAGCGTCGGCGGGTAGAGCGACAGGTGGCTGAAGACCCACGCGGGGTGGTTCATCACAACGCCGGGCACGGGCTGGTGCGTCATGTCGGCGTCGGACAGATCGGCGGTGAGCCGCGCGGCGTAGTCGCGCTGCTTGGCCCACGAGGCGAGGATCGCGTCGATCAGCACGCGGCAGGGATCGGTCATGCGGGAGGATAGTGCGGGGCACGGAAGTGCGGGCTGCGAATATTCTGCCTCTGCGCTCTCTGCGCCTGTGCGCGAGATTTCTCGCAGAGGCGCCAAGGGCGCGGAGAGGAGTCGGAAGGCGGAAGGCGGAAACGGTGATTGTAACATCCCACATCCCATATAACAAAAGCCCCCTTCCATCTCGAGAAGGGGGCTCAAGAAGCATCGGACGGGCTTGGAGACACTCGGTCCGCGAGTATCTGTCCCGTCGCCCGCCCGAGCACGTCAGGGCGGCGTCGGGCTTCAGCAGGCGGCGAACCACGCCGAGCGGAACGCGGCGGGGTCGCCCGCGAACCACGCCGCGAGGAACGCGAAGATGTCCGAGACCTCGCGCACGCCGTTGCCGTCGAAGTCCGCCGCGCACGCGGGCGGGGATTCGATCAGCTCCACGCCGAGGATCTCGAGGGAGTCGGTCGGATTGCCGGTGATGCGCCACAACGTCGGGACGTTCGGGCCGAAGAGCGCGTCAACATGGACCGCCACCTTCCGCGCGTTCGGCACGGGCATGCCCTGCGCGAACACCGTCACCGGGCCGTCGCACAACTCCAGTTCGTACTCCTCGCCCTCGCACCGCACGCTGCGCGGTCGGCTCGCGTCGCACGGGCCGATGTAGGTGATCGAGCCCGAGCCGGACGCGGCGAAGGACGCCAGCACCTGGTCGTCCGCGTCGAGGATGGTCATGGTCGCCGCGTGCGGCCCGCCCGGGCGCGCGGACCAGTCGAACTCCATCGTGTGCGACGTGCCGTCCACGTTGGACGACTGGGACACGCGCATCACCTCGTCGCCCTCGTCGTCGAAAGCCTTCATCAGCGTCACGAACCCGCGGTGACGGGTTTCCGCCGCGACGTGCGGGCTCGCGCCGCCGAAGGCCGCGTCGCCGGAACTCCCGAGACGGATCTCCACGCCGTCCTGGCCGCTGCTGCCCAGTGCTCACGCGCACCCGGTGCACCCGGTCGCAGTCGCCGGGGTCGGCGCACATCTCGTCGACGTGCGCCGCGCCAACCGCGTGGCTCGAGACACGGAAGGTCCCGATCGTCGCGTCCGACACCACGCACTGCAGGACGCCGCCGGCCGTGACCAGCAGCGACTCGGTCCCCAGCCACGAATCGCACGCGGCGCACGTCTCGGCCTCGAACTCGATGGACCGCACCTCGTGCAGCGTCACCGGCTCCAGGCCCGACACGTCGCACGTCACCCCGTCGAAACTCACGACGATCACGTGGTTCCGGTCAGCAGCGCCCGTGCCCTTGGTCTTGATCGCCACCTGCACCGCCGGGATCGTGAGGCCCTGCGGCGCGACGTGCAGCACGCGCTGCACGCTGGACGCGGACACCACCCGATCCGCCAGCGTGCTGCCCGCCGCGTCGCGGCAGCGCACGCGCACTGTCGAGGCCGCCAGCGCCGAAAGGTCACAGTCCAGGTCCAGCATCGCGCCCGGCGTGCCGTCCGGCGGCACGCTCGTCATGCGTACGCTGCCCTTGACCGTTCCGTCCCAGCCTTTGGGCCGCACGACGATCTCGCGTGCCGCCGGCGAGGGGATCAGCATCTCGTCCATGTCGATACGCACCGCGCCGCCCCACCAGAACCATGGCGGCGGGGTCACTCTTCCTTCGGCCACCACTCGCGCGGCACGGGTTCGATGCGCGCACCGCCGGCCGACGGCACGGGCGCGCCGTGCGCGGCCTCGTTGCCCTCGGCGGCGCGGATGTCGATCTGCTTGGGCAGTGGGCCGACGACCTCGTACCACGCCGCGACGGGCGGCTCCCATGTCGCGCCCAGTCGCTCGAGTTTGATGCGGACCACGCGCTCGGCGTCCTCGGGCCAGAGGAACCCGACGCCGTAGGCGCGCGACTCGCGCACCAGCACCCTGTACTTCTCGCCCGGCGCGAGCACGCGCGGCGTGTCGCGGAACGATGACCCGATGCCCGGCGGCTTGCCGATACGCTGACAGGCCCAGACCGTCACGCGGACGGGCACGTCGGCGTGGTTCTCGAACATGGTGTCGGCGTAGGTTCGCGTCACGACGCTCGCCTGCTCGCGCCGGCGGCCGGCGCATCCTGGCAGCGCTGCCGCGGCGGCCATTGCCAGCGCGAGCGACGAGACCAGAACGACGCGGGACGTGCGCATAGCCGGGCCTCCGGTGGGCGCGGTCGCGGTCGCGCTCCACGCGTGAACATATACCACGCCGCGGCGGAGTGCGGTTTCGTGCGGCGCTCTGCACGCGACGGTCTGCATCGGGCGATCACGGGCACGCCGCAGTGAACCACTCGCTCAGGAACATGAAGATGTCCTGCACGCTGTACGCGCCGTCGAAGTCGAGGTCGGCCGGGCAGTCCGGCTCGGCCGCGACGGACGTCGTCGACGCGCCGGACCCCGGCTCAAGCGGTTCGACGGCGATGCGGAAGGCCAGGTCGCGCAGGTTGCTGACCGTCGAGGGCAGCCACGCGGTGGAGGGCGCGGACTGGCGGCGCGTCTGCGGGCGGTTCATCTGGAAGGCGCAGGGGACCTCGCCGCGGGGGCAGCAGCGTTCGCTGAAGGCGAACAGGCTCTTGGTCGCGAACGACCCGCTGAGGGTGGCGCCCGCGCTGATCCAGTAGGTTCGGCCGGGGTCGAGGCAGAGCGGCCCCGGCGGCGCGGTGCCCTGCTGCACGACGGGCTCGATGACACGGATGCAGTAGAGTTTGAGTTCGTCGCCACCGTCGTAGAAACTCACGCCCAGGTCGTGCACCTGGTCGATCGGGAGTTGGTACAGGAAGCCGACGTACGGCTCGCCCTCGGGCGCGACCGGGCTCGGTGGGCAGGGGTTATCGGCGTACAACTCGATGAACCCGTGGCCCGGGTGGCAGTTGGCCCACACCCACGCGTCGATGACGCACACCTTGCGTTCCTGGCAGTTCCGCAGCACGAAGTCGTCGCGCGAGCGCCAGTTGATCGCGCCGTACGGGCCGGACTTGAGTCCCGGCAGCAGAGGCGGCAGCGGCAACCGCTTGTCGGGCCGGCCGTTGTCGAACAGGATCTGGCACGAGTACCCGTCGAGTTTGAAGACCATGTTCACGCAGCCCGGGCAGCCCTGGCACACCGGGTCCCAGTCGTCCCACTCGTAGGTGTTGTGCGCGATCTTCATGCCGAACGACTGGTTGGGCACGCGGATCAGCAGCGCGTCGTTGTCGGGCGGCGTGACCGCCCACGAGGAGAGGTCGTCGGTCACGCGGTCGGTCTCGCCGATCAGCGAGAACCAGTAGGTCTTGCCGCCGTCGAGCCAGAGCTGGTCGTCGCACAGGTCGAAGCAGTACCACACGAGGTAGTTCCCGTCGGCGCGCGGCGTTTCGGACAGGATCTCGAAGTTCGTACTCGTGAAGAACGGCACCATCTCCGGCTGGCCGTTGCAGTCGTGGAAGATCTCGAGCCTCGCGCGGCGGGCACCCGGCCACGAGTTGTTGATCATCAGGCCGCGGAACGCCGTCACGCGGTGCAGGAACCCCGGGGGCAGGAAGACGTCGTCGGCGACGCGGATGGCGTCGAACCCGGTCGTGCTCATCGCGCCCCCGCCGATGTGCGAGAACAGGCCGTCGACGTCGTCGATGTCCGACGGCGGGTCGCCGTTGTCCCAGACGCACTCGCACTCGTCGGGGACGCCGTTGTTGTTGCAGTCCTTCGACGTGCCGCCGAGAATGTCGTCGGCATCGGGCACGTTGTTGCCGTTGCAGTCCTGGAACTGCGCCAAGGCCGCGGATGCGGCGAAAAGGCACGCGGCAAGCGAAACGAAGAAGGTGCGCATAACGGCTCCACGAAGCGGGGGTGCGCGGAGAGTGGATCGATGCGCGCTGAACCTACCGGGATTTGGCGGTAATCACAATCCCCGCATGAGGCGGATCGTGTAGTGCCCTGAAACGGTGGAACTGGCGGAACCCGCTGATTCAACGAGACTTGCCGCTCTCGTCCTGCCTCAGGCCGGGCACAAGTTTCTTCAGTTTTCGCACCAGATCCGGGAGAGCGCGGGCGGCGGACCACGTGCGCAGTTGTTCGCGCGCCGGCTGGGCCGGGTAGCCGAGCCAGGTCTCGCCGGCGGGGACGTCGTGCATCAGGCCGCTCTTGGCCCCGAGCGTCGCGCCCGGACCGATCGTCAACGCGTCGGCGATGCCGCAACTGCCGCCGATGGTGACGCCGTCGCCCAGCGTCACGCTCCCAGCAAGGCCCGAGAGGCCGCAGATCACGCACGACCGACCGATGCGGCAGTTGTGCGCGATCTGCACGAGGTTGTCGATCTTGGTGCCGTCGCCGATCACCGTCGCGTCGAACTTGGCGCGGTCGACGCACGCGCCGGCGCCGACCTCCACGCGGTTACCGATCCGCACGATCCCGGCGTGGGGGACCTTCACCACGCCGCGGCCGGAAGGGTCGGGCCTGAAGCCGAACCCGTCGGCGCCGATCGAGGCGTTGGCGTGCAGCACGCACTCGGCGCCGATCTCGCAGCGGTCGTACACGACGACGCCGGGGTGCAGTTCGGTGCGCTCGCCGACCCGCACGTGCGCGCCCAGCGTCACCCGCGGGTGCAGCACCGCGCCCGACGCGACCTCGGTCCCCGGTCCGATCACGCACAGCGCGCCGATCCGGGCGTCGGGGGCGATGCGTGCCGAGGCGTCCACAACCGCCGAGGGATGCACGCCCGGGGCTGGGCGCACCGGCTTGGGCGCGAACGCCTCGAGCAGTTTGAGCATCGCCAAGTCCGCATCGGGCACCACCAGGAGGGCTCTGGCCGATGGATCGTGGCCCGGCACCTCGACCCCCTGCGTGACCAGCGCCGCCCCGGCGCGCGAACCGGCCCACCGCTGCGCGAAGCCCGCCGACCGGATGAACGACAGGTCCGTCGGCTGGGCCTGATCGAGCCCCCGGATGCCGGTCAGACGGACGCGCGGCGAACCGATCAGTTCGGCCCCGAGCATCGCGGCCAACTGGCCGGACTGGACCTCGATGGATTGGCCGGTTTCCGAAAGGACCTGTGGCGGCGACGGGGGCATGGGCATATCGCGATTGTAAACCGCCCATGCCGCGGCCAGCCGTGGCGGCCGGTCCCCGGATTCGCCACGGGAACGGGCCGCGGTCGGCCGGCCGTGAAACTGGCCAGTCCAGCGCGCCCTGCGTGGCAGATGCTCGACTCTGGCCAGCGACGCGGCAACCCGAGCGGCGTGAACGGCCGCGCAGGCCGCGAGAATGCGGTTGCCCACTGTGGCACGGCCCTTGCAGCTTCAGACTGCCGTAGTACGGCGAGCGCTGAGTCGTTCCGGCGCCGCCGATTGACATCCCGCCGGCCGCGTGCTTCAGATCCGAGTTGATCGCCGCGGCTGGCCCGATCGGGACACTTGGGCAGCGTGCCCATGTGCGCCGCCCGACCTGTCACGGACCAGGTCGGGCGGTGTTGTTTTTGGGATCGCGGCGTACGCGTGTGCTCGCGCATGAAAAAGGCCCCCGTCCTTGCGGACGGGGGCCCAGAGTGTGCGATCCGATCGCCGCGGGGTCAGCCCCGGGGCGGTTCAGAGCAAACGGCGATCAGCAGGGGCCGATGCCGTGGGCGAACCACGCGCCCAGGTAGGCGAAGATCGCCGGCACGCCCGGCGTGCCGCCGAAGTTGACCGCGGCGGGCACGCCGTTGAACCAGTCGGTCAGGAACGCGAAGATGTCGATCACCTCGACCTGACCGTTGCCGTCCCAGTCCTCGGGGCAGGTGCCGCAGACGGGGGCGAACGTCGGGTTGACCCACAGGCCCCACTCGACGAGGTTGCCGTTATCGGCACCGGTGAAGACGTCGGTGATGGTGAGGGTCCACGTGCCGGCCGAGTTCTCGCCGTTGAAGGCCGAGAGCGGGCCGAGGTCCGGCAGCCAGCGGCCGGTGACGTTGTTGATGCCGTTCGGGACCTGCGGCGAGTCGTAGGTCTGGCCGCTCGGCGCCTGGTCATCGAGGATGAACGGCACGCCCAAGCCCTGATCGCCGAAGTTGTCGGTGTCAAACCCGAAGAACAGCGGCGGGTTGCCCGGCTCGTCGATCAGCGTCACCGTGGTGCCGCCCGGCGAGGTCAGGGTGACGATGATGTCGCCCTGCCAGGTGTGGGTCATGATGATGCCGACGTCGAGGTTGGAGATCGTCTGGCCGGAGGAGATGGTGATGAAGTCCTGGTGGAAGTTGTTGATGAAGAGGTTGGGCTGGCTGGAGGCCGTGTAGGCCGGGGCCGCGCCCTGGCAGTCGGTGCCCGGGCCGCCCCAGGTGCCGCCGCCGTTGACGCAGGTCACCTCATCGACGACCGTGCAGACGTTGCCGGTGCAGCAACGGCCCGTGGGCGCGCCGAGGTTGTTGATGATCAACTGCCAGTTGCCCTGAACGCCGTTGTATCCGGCGATGCGGATGTAGTAGGTGGTGCCGGCGTTGAGCACCGTGGTGATCTGCGACTGGAAGCCGCAGAAGTCGTCGTTGCACTCGACGAGGTTGGCGAAGGCGTCTGCCGGGCAGCCCGAGAAGATCGCCAGCACGGTGTCCATCCCGGAACCGCACATGCTGACCTCGTAGATGTCGGTGCTGGACGGGGTGAAGGTCGCCCAGATGTCCGACCCGCCGGCGGAGCCGAAGAAGGCGCCGCACTGGGCATCGGCCAGACCCGTCACCGACGTGGTCGCGCCGAAGTTGTCGCCGGCGTACAGCGTGTTCTCCGAGAGGGCCGGGACGCCCGCGCTGTTGCACTCGTCGTCGTTCCGCAGCGGAGCGACGGCGATGCTGATGCTGCCGGAGCCCGAGGCGGAGCCGAAGCCGGAGATGCGGATGAAGTACGACGTGCCGGAAACGACGCCGAACTGCATACGGCTCTGCAGGCCGCAGAAGTCGTCGTTGCAGGCCAACTGACCACCGGCGCAGGAGGAGAACGCCGCGAGCATGGTGTCAAAGGATGCCAGGCCGCAGGTCTCGACGACGCACAGGCCCGTCTGGGTCGCCTGGTACTCGAACCACTGGGCATTGGAGCCGTTGCCGCCGCAGGTCGAGGTCGGTCCGCCGCCAACGGTCATGATGGTCGTGTCGAACGGGTGCGTGCCCTCGTTGACGACGATCGCCGTGGCGCAGGTGTCGCCGGGGGGCAGGCTGCCGAGGTCGGTGACGAGGACCTGGAACGCGCCGGAGGCGTTGTTCCAGCCCGAAACGCGGATGTAGTAGGTCTGGGCCGCGTTGAGGGTGACCACGACGACGGACTGCAGGCCGCAGGTGTCGTCGTTGCACGCGATCATGTCGATGAACTGGCTGCCGGGGCAGGCGGTCCAGACGGACAGGACGGTGTCCAGCGGCGAGCCGCAGGTGCTGACCTGATACGCACCGCCGACCGCGGGGGTGAAGGTGTACCACACGTCGTTGTTGGACGGGGCGCCGCCGAAGGTGCAGCCCGAGCCGCCGTCGAGGACCGTGGTCGTGTTGGCGTTGGTGTTGTCGCCGAACTCGGGCACGCCCGCGGTCAACGCGATCGCGGTGCCGCAATCATCGTTGGGCGGGACGTACGGCGAGCAGGGCACGCCCGACAACTGGGCGAAGTACCGGCTGCCCGCGCCGCCGCAGGAGATCGGGTCCGTGAACGACGACGCCGCGACGAAGGCGTAGTAGGTGCCGGCGGGGAGGCACAGCGTGACGCTGCCCGCGGAGCAGGCGGAGGTGAAGCCGAAGCCGCCGGGGATGAACCCGCCCTGCGGGCACGGCGAGTTGATGAAGCCGATCAGGGCGGGGAACTCCGCCGTGACGGTCCAGGTCACCTCGGTGCCGCTGGCGATCGTGAAGGAGAACCAGTCGGTGTCACGCGACGCGTTGGCGACGACCATCGTCGTGCCGCAGACCAGGTCGCCGACCGAGATCGACGTGAAGGCCGGGGGCGAGGAGTTGCAGCCGCCGTTGACCGAGTCGAACGGGCCGCCGCCGCCCTCGTGGCCGCACTCGGGCTCGTTCTCGATCACCGTCGCGCCGCCGGGGCACGCGGCGCAGTCGACGCTGGCCACGGAGATGCTGACGCTGCCCGAGCCCGACGCCGAGCCGAAGCCCGAGATGCGGATCAGGAACTGCTGACCGGTGAGCACCGGGAAGGTGATCGACGACTGCAGGCCGCAGGCGTCGTCGTTGCAGGCGACCTGCGTCGCAGCGCCGCAGTTGCCGGAGAACGCCGCCAACGCGGTGTCGAACCCGGCCAGACCGCAGGTGGTCACGGTCGCGTTGCCGTCCTGAGTCGCCTCGTAGATCCACCACCCGTTGGGCGACGTGTTGCCGGCGCAGGTGCCGTCCGGGCCGTCGTCGCTGAAGGTGGAGGTGTCAAACGAGTGCAGGCCCTCGTTCACAACCGGGGCCGACGCGCAGTCGTCGGTCGCGGCGAAGGGGCCGCGGACAACAAAGCCCGAGCCGCCCGCGGCGGGCACCTGCCCGTTGGGCAGAACGGGGATGGCGAACGTCGCGGGGCGCGACGAGGGCGTCTGGCCGAGTTCAGGGGTCCGCGCGTTCTTCGCGGCCTCGGGCTTGGCGGCGTCCTTGTTGCCGTACTTCTGGTGAACCTCGGGCGGGACGTGCTGCGCGCCCGCCGCGGCGGACAGCAGCCCGATCGTTCCGCAGGCCACCAACGTGGCCCACACACGATTACAGGATCGCGTTGTCATGCATGCACCTCTTCTTCTCTCGACACACTCTGACACGACAAAGACACCATGGCCATCCGACCCCGGGGGGGTCATTCCGCGACGCGCGGCGGCCTGTCTCGGTACAACCAATGTAAACGAGAACCTAGGCAACTGCAACAAAAAGGTCCGGGTTGTAAAGACTGTCCGCGCACTGCCAATGAGGACAGCCCACCGGCGCACTCACGGTGAACGGTTGCTCATCGGCGGCGATTGGGGGGGTGGATGATCCGGTTTTGGCATGAAGGTCTGCGAAATCGCCGCCTTCATGGACCGTGCGGTCTTGACACGGCCCATCATCCGCTTTGGGGGAAGTCCCTTTGGAACGATCCCTCCCGGGAACCGGGCGGGGTCTGCCTCCTCCGGGCTTGGACTGGCCACGTGGCCGACCGCACCCGGGGCCGAGGCCGCGAACCGATTGAACTGCTTGGCCATCTCGGCCCGCTTGGCGTCCAGTTCGCGCGAGGCGATGACGCCCTGCGGGACGGGTCCCGGCTTGAAGTCGGGGTACTCGAGTTTGGGGATCTCGGTGTTGATGAACAACTCGATGGCGGTCAGCAGCGCGCCCTGCTCGGGCGTGACGAACGACCACGCGACGCCGTCGCGCCCCGCGCGGGCCGTCCGGCCGATGCGGTGCACGTAGATCTCCGGGTCTTCGGGCAGGTCGTAGTTGATGACGTGCGTGATCCCCTCGACGTCCAGCCCGCGCGCCGCCAGATCGCTGGCGATCAGCACCGACAACTGCCCGGCCCGCAACTGGCTGATGACCTTGTTCCGCTTGGCCTGGTACATGTCGCCGTGGATCGCGTGCGCGTCGATGCCCTTCCTGGCCAGGTACTGCACCACCTCGTCCACCGTGCGCTTCATCCGGCAGAAGACGATCGTCAGCGCCGGCTCCTCGTGCGTCAGCAGGTGCGCCAGCAGGGCGCGCTTGTCCCACGGCTCGACCGGCAGGTGGAACTGCTTGACCAGCGACACCGTCAGCGAGCCCTCGGCCGCGACGATCTTCTCCGCGTCGTTGGCGTACGACCGCGCCAGCGACTCGATCTCGGGCGAGATCGTCGCCGACACGAACACGGTCTGGCGCGACTGCGGGCACGACTTGAGGATCCGACGGATGTCGTCGCGGAAGCCGATGTCCAGCATCCGGTCGACCTCGTCGAGCACCGCCATCTTCACGTTGCGGTAGTGCAGGTAGCCGCGTTCGACCATGTCCATCACACGGCCGGGGGTCGCGACGATGATCTCCGGCCCCTTGGCCAGCAGGTTGGCCTGCGTGCCGATGTTCTGCCCGCCGTACACGGGCAGGATCGAGAGCCCGGTGTGCCGTCCGAGTTCGGCAAGGTCCGCCGCGACCTGGATCGCCAGTTCCCGGGTCGGCACCAGCACCAGCGCCTGGAACGGCGTGCCGCGCTCGATGCGCGAGAGCATGGGCAGGCCGAACGCGGCGGTCTTGCCGGTGCCGGTCTTGGCCTGACCGAGCACGTCGCGCCCCGAAAGGATCACCGGGATGATCCGGGCCTGGATGTACGTGGGGAAGTAGAACCCCGCCTCGGTGATGCCGCGGAGCACGTCCTCACGCAGGTGCAGGTCCTCGAACTTCACCGCGCGTTCGAAGATCTCGTCGCGCCCGTCGGCGGGCGGCGGGGGCGGGCCCTCGCCCCGGGCCCGCCGCAGTCGGCTGACCGGCGCGACCTGCGCCGCGACCGCGCTCCCGTCATTCGAGTGCGCCGGTCCACCCCCCCCACCCCCCCCACTCCCCGCGCCGTTTCCGCCGCGCTCGCCGCCTCCCTTGCCGCGCCCGCGGCGGCGGCGACGCCTGCGGCGCTTGGGGCCGCCGTCGCCCTCCTGCGGCGCTGGCGCACCGGGGTGGTTGTCGGACGGCGGAACTCCCTGCGAGTCGGACTCGGGGTCGAGCGTGGGGCCGAGGGGGGGCATCATGCGGGGGCAAGGTCTCGGAAAAGAAGTTGCGCGGCGTAGCATGGGGGCCCGCCGCGGGGAAGAACCGCCGGTGATCCTAGGAATCGACGCGCGTCGATACAAGGAACGGCCGGGCGCTGCCCGGACGTGCGGGCCGGGGCGTCGGAGCAGGAGTGCGCGTGTCAACCAGCCGGCTGGAGATCGACCTCGGCGCCGTCGAGCGGAACCTCTCGGTGGTTCGCCGGGTTGTCGGGCCGTCGGTCGGCGTGTGCGCGGTCCTGAAGCAGGACGCCTACGGCCTGGGCGCGGCGCGGATCGCGCGTCGCGCGCTGGCGGGCGGGGCGCGGTCGATCGCGGTGTACAACCTCGACGAGGCGCGCACGATCTTCGAGGCCGCGCCCGAGGCGACGATCCTCGTGCTGATGCCCGTCGCGGGCGTGGAGCGGACCGACCCGCTGTACCGCTGCGCCGCCGCGGGGCGCCTGCACGTGGTCGTGCACGACGCCGACCAACTCGCCGCGCTCAACGAGGGCGCCTCGCGCCTGGGCGTGACCATCCCCGCGCACGTGCAGGTCGACACCGGTCTGAGCCGCGGGGGTGAACGCGCCGACGACGCGCTGCGCATCGCCGCGCGCATCGCGGGCCTCTCGCGCGTGCGCCTGGCGGGCCTGATGACGCACTTTGCCTCGCCCGGCGACGACGGCGCGTTCACCGCCGAGCAGTGGCGGCGGTTCGCGGGCGTGGTCGCGGCGGCGCGGCCGCTGGCCCCGGGCGGGCTCGAGGTCCACGCGGCCAACTCGTGCGGGACGTTCCGCTCGCGCGCCTACCACGGCACGATGGTGCGCGTGGGCGAGAGCCTCTACGGCATGGTCGGCGGCGCGGTGTGGGGCGGCGGGCGCGGGCCGTCGGGCATGGAGTTCGCCGCCGAGGCGCGGGCGATGGAGCCCGCGCTGCGCTGGACCAGCACCGTCGCCCACGTGCAGGAGGTCCCCGCGGGCTGGCCCGTCGGCTACGGCTCGACGTGGCGCGCCCCGCGCCGGGCCGACGGGCGCTCCACGCGTGTCGCGCTGATCCCCGTCGGCTACGCCGACGGCTACCCGCGCTCCCTGGGCGGGGACGCCCGCGGCGGGCCGGGGCTGGTGGGTTTCACGGGCCGCGTCTGGGCGCGGCGCAGCGCGGCGGACCCCGCGGGCGCGCCGGCGCGCGGGCGAACCGTCTACGCCCCGGTCGTCGGGCGCGTGAGCATGGACCAGATCACCGTCGACGCCACCGACGTGCCCGAGGGCTACCTGGCCGTGGGGCGCGAGGGCAGCGGCCTGCCGGGGGCCGAGGTCGAACTCATCGGCGACGACCCGGACTCGCCGACGCACCTGCCCGCGCTGGCCAGCGCGGCGGGCACGATCGCGCACGAACTGCTCTGCCGCCTGTCGCCGCGGCTGGAGCGGGTGTACCGCCACACCGGCGTCGCCCCGGCCGCGCCGGCGCGGGCCGCGGTGGCGGCGATATAACATAAACATAAGTTATGCGATGGTGCCCGCGCTGCTGGAGAAACTCCGTCGCGCCGCCGGCCCGACGCGCGAGGGCGAGCCGCGCCCGCCCGCGTCCGGGTGCGGCGAGAGCCTGCGCAGTTCGTCGAACCAGTTCAGCACGACCCGCAGTTCGCGCGTCGGCGCCTCGCCCTCGTCCTGCGTGAGGAGCAGCACGCTCTGCCCGTCGGGCGCGGCGTCGTAGTTGGCGCTGTGCGCCGACGGCGGCAGGAACGGACCGGCGGCGACGACGCGCGGCCTGCCCAACTGGAACACCGGCTCGACCGCCACGCGCGAGCAGATGACCTGGTCGGCGTTGCGGTAGAACAACTCGCCGCCGACGCGCGACCACACCGGCGCCTGCCCGCCGCCGGTGGTCACCTGCCACCGCTGCGGGTTGGGCGCGCCCGCCGCGGCCATCGGCTGCACGTAGACCTCCGGCCGCCCGCTCTGGTCGGAGACGAACGCGAGGAACCGCCCGTCGGGCGAGACGGCGCCGGCCCACGCGCTGGCCGCCAGTTGCACCAACGGGCGCGCCGAGGAGGGGTCGTCGGTGCGCACGCACCAGATCTCCGCGCCCCCCGCGGGCCGCAACTGCGTGAACAACAGCACCTGCCCGTCGGGCGAGAACGAGGTCGGCGTCGGCGACAGGTCCGAGCCGAACACCTGCTCGGGCGCGCCCGAGCCGTCGGCGGGCATGGCGTAGATCTCGGCCCTTCCGCCCATGTTCGACCGGAACGCCAGCCGCGCACCGTCGGGCGTCCACACCGGGCAGGCGTTGTCGGCGTGGAAGGTGAGTTGCGACGAGGTGCCCGATTCCAGATCGATGATCCACAGCTGGTCCGTCGGCCCCAGCGCCTGCACGACGATTCGGCGCGCGCCGGCCGGCGCGAGCGCCGGCGCGACGTACGGCCCGCGGAACGGGAGGGTCTGCACCGGCCCGCCCGCGCGCGACGCGAGCACCAGCCCGTGCTCGACGCCGGCCACGCGCCCCGGCGCGTACACCAGCGTGCCCTCGGCCCCGAACGACGCGTGGGCCGACCCGCCCAGCGCGTTGCCGAGGACGCCGGGGCAGACCTCGACGGGTCGGCCGAGCACCTCGAGCCGATCGGGGTCGAACGGCGCGGCCATGAGCGTGCCGCCGCGCGTGAACAGCAGGTGGCCCGTGGGCACGTAGCGCGGGTTCGCGCCGGCGTGGATCAGCGGCTTGCGCAGCAGCGTGCGCAGGTCGATGGCGAGCACGGCGGTGTCGTCCATGCTCGCCGAGCGTCCCGCCCCGCCGTAGGCGGCGACCAGCGCGTGCCGCCCGCCGGGCAGCACGTCGGGCGCGATGTGGGCCAGTTCGCCCGCGGCGAGGTCGGGGTCGGCGACGCGCTCGGCCTGCGCGTTGTCGGCCGATGCGTGGACCCGGTGCAGGCCGCGGGCCCAGTCGGGCACGAAGTAGACGCACTCGTCGGCGGCCCAGCACGCGCCCTGCGGGCGCGGCGCGGCGGCCAGCGGCACCGGCGCGCCCCCGGCGAGCGCGACGCGCTTGAGCCGCCCGTCGGCGAAGAAGGCGATCCGCCCGCCGTCGGGGCTGAAGGTCGGCGCCTCGGCGCCGCGCGTGCCGGGGATCAGCCGCGCCTCGGTCTCGTCCATGCGGCGCACCAGCAGGTGCGTGTCGGGCGCGGCGCCGGCGACGTACGCCACCGCCGAGCCGTCGGGCGACACCGCGACGGCGTTGCGCGGCAGGTTGGCCACCTCGCGGCCCGGCGGCAGCACGATCGACAGCCGGGCCACCACGCGCGGCTTCTCGGGCGCGCCGGACGCGCCCTCGCCCGCCTCGCCGCCCGAGCGGTACCAACCCGAGAGCGGCTGGCTCAGGGCCTCTTCGAGGTCGATGCGCGCGTCGCCGGCGTCGCGGCAGCGTCGGCGCGGGTCCTTGTTGAGGCACTTGCGCAGCAGGTCGCGGACGCGCTGCGGGGTGACGGGCGGGAGCAGCGACCAGTCGGGCTCGCGGTCCAGCACCGCCGCGAGCGAGTCGGTCGGCGTCTCGCCGTGGAAGGCCTTGTGGCCGGTGATGAGTTCGAACAGGACGCATCCGAAGGCCCAGATGTCGGTGCGCTTGTCGGTGGGCAGGCCGCGGGCCTGCTCGGGCGACATGTACCCCGGCGTGCCGATGACCATGCCCTGCTGGGTGAGTCCTGCGGGGCGCGTGCGGCTGAGCGCGTCGTCCTCGGGGATGCTGGTGGTGGCCAGGCCGAAGTCGAGGATCTTGGCCAGGCCCTCGGGCGTGACCTTGACGTTCTCGGGCTTGAGGTCGCGGTGCACGACGGCGCGGTCGTGCGCCGCCTCGAGCCCCTCGGCGATCTGCACGCCGATGCGCATGGCCTCGTCGATCGGGAGCGGGCCGCGCTCGACCAGCCGCGAGAGCGTCGCGCCGGGCACGAACTCCAGAATCAGCACGCGCCGGTGGTCGTGCTCCTCGAGCCCGTAGATCGCGGCGACGTTCTGGTGGTTCAGCGCGGCGAGCGTGCGTGCCTCGCGCTCGAAGCGGGCCAGCCGGGCCGGGTCGGCCGCGAACGCCTCGGGCAGCACCTTGATGGCGACCGGCCTGTCCAGCCGGGGGTCGCGGGCGTAGTAGACCACGCCCATGCCGCCGCGGCCGAGTTCGCGCTCGACGCGGTAGGGCCCGATGCTCGGCGGGAGTCCCGCGCTGGTGCTGGTGGAGGGCTCGCTCACGGCGGCGGATGGTACCGCCGCGGGAGCGCGACCGGACAGGTCCGCCGGCTGCGCGCGGGGCTCACCGCACCGCGGCGTCCATCAGTTTCTTGTCCGCCGCGCTGGCGCCCTCGACGGGGATGTCGCGCAGCATGCCGTCGATGATGGCGTCGGTCGTGACCTGGTCGGCCTCGGCGTTGAAGTTGGTCAGGATTCGGTGTCGCAGCACCGGGCGCGCCACGGCCTGCACGTGCTCGGGGGTGACGTGGAACGAGCCGGAGAGGATCGCCCGCGCCTTGGCCGCGAGGATGAGGTACTCGCTGGCCCGCGGCCCCGCGCCCCAGCCGACGTACGCCTTGACGAGTCTGGGCCGTTCGGCGCCGGCGTCCATGGGCTCGCTGACGCGCGTGGCGCGCACCAGGCGCAGCGCGTACTTGACCACGTAGTCGGGCGCGGGCGCCATCCGGACCAGGTCCTGCACGCGGGCGATGTCCGCGGCGTTGAAGATCGCCTCCGGCACGCCGCGCCCGGACGAGGTCGTGCGCTTCACGATCTCGAGTTCCTCGTCGACGGTGGGGTAGGTGATGCGCACCTTGAACATGAAGCGGTCGAGCTGCGCCTCGGGCAGCGGGTAGGTGCCCTCCTGCTCGATGGGGTTCTGCGTCGCCAGCACGAAGAACGGGCTGGGCAGTTTGTGCTGCATCCCGCCGACGGTGACCTGGTGCTCCTGCATGGCCTCGAGCAGCGCGGCCTGCGTCTTGGGCGGGGTGCGGTTGATCTCGTCGGCGAGGATCACGTTGGCGAAGATCGGCCCCTTGACAAAGCGCAACTCGCGGGAGCCGGTGGTCTTGTCCTCCTCGATGACCTCGGTGCCGGTGATGTCGCTGGGCATGAGGTCGGGCGTGAACTGGATGCGCGAGAAGCCCAGGCTCAGCGTCCGCGCGATCGTCGAGATCAGCAGCGTCTTGGCCAGGCCCGGCACGCCCTCGACCAGCGCGTGCCCGCGGCAGAACATCGCCATCAGGATCTGCTCGACCACCTCATCCTGACCGACGATCACCTTGTGGATCTGCTCCTTCAGGCGGGCGTAGGCGTCGCGCACGCGGGCGACGGCCTCCTGCGGGTCGGTGGTCGCGGCGACGGACGCGTGCTGGGCGAGGGGGTCGGGCATGCTCAATGTCCTTGATCGTGAGAACGACGGCGACGGCACCCGGTGTTACCGCCCGGGGCTCCCGACGGAAGCGGTTGGCTGATCCAGAACTGTAGATCATCGGACGCACGCACCCGGCACGCATCACGCGGCGGCGGTCGAACCCGAGAAATCGAACCGGATCAGGTGCGCTGCGCCCCACAGCGGGTAGCGGACATGGAGGCGGTAGCACACGAACTCCGCCAGCGACCAGCCCGCCAGGTCGGAGGCGTGCCGGAGGGCCCGGGCGTACCACGGGCAGTGCGAACACGGGTTGGTCAGGCGGTCCGCGGGCATGACCACCACCCCCTCGTCGCCGGGGACGCGGTCGTACCAGGGCATCTGCTCGCCCCGGGTGAGCCAAGGCCCTGCCCAGGCAATCGAGGGCGTGGGCACGCACCGCGCGGCCAGTTCACGGTCGAGCAGCACGTCCAGCAGCAGTTCCCGGGCCGGGTAGCGCACACGCACGAACGAGGTGTGTTGGCGTGACGCCTCGGTCAGCGGGTTGCTCACGCCGACCAGCGGGTTCAGCAGGGTCAGGTCCACGGGCGACGCGGATCGGTCCTTCTCGGGCGTGTTGTCGAGGACCTGCAGCGTGGCGCCCGGCGTCGGCGTCCGCTGGGTCAGCAGTTTTCGCGGCTGCGTCGAGAACTCGTCGAGAATCCTGCCGCCTTTGGAGAACGGACCGCTGGCGATCTGTTCTCCGCCGCCGAAGGTCGAAAGCAGGAGCGGGAGCCCGCCCTCCGTTCCGCGCCAGGCGGCGTAGGCGTTGAGCGAGAATCCCTCGAGCACGGACGCCGCGGCCGCGCCGTCGTGAGCCCCGCCGCGCGGCAGGCGCATGAAGACCGCGACGGCGTGGGTATCGAGTTGGGCGCCGACATACCCGGAGACCGCACGCCAAGCGGACCGGCGCCGCGAGACAGAGTCGGCGCCGTCGGTGGTGTTCGTCTGCCCGCCCATCGATCCGAGCGAGGCCCGCACGCGGCGCAGACTGCCCCCGTGGCGCGAGATCAGCGCTTCGAGTTCAAACGTGGCCGTGTGCAGCGCTTCGAGCAGATCGGGCCGCACACCCCTTCGCGCGCACGCCCGGCGAAGCAGGTCGAGACCCTCGACGCCCGGCGTCTTGAGCAGTACCCGGTCGGGCTGGTCGTCCGACGAAGCCGCGGCCACGGCGCGCTGGCAGATGTTCGCATCCACGCCGAGGGTCCGCGAAAGGGCGCGGATCGAGAGACCCGGCCATCCAACCGCCTGCAGAACCTGCCGGAGTTCGTACGCCAGCCGGCGCCCGACAGACTGCGCCGCGGACGGCAGATCCCCCGCGGCAACATCGGGAGCGCTGGCGCGCGAGGTTTTTCGGGGTCGTGCCATGGATCTGCTCCGCGACCGTTGCTGATCGGCCAAATCTCCTTGACAAGATGCCGATAGAGTGTATCTTGAGATGAATCTTGAGACAAATCCCAAGGAGCATTGGCTCTCGGTCGGCACTCAGCAGGAGGCCTGCGGATGATTGGTATGCGTCGCAAGTGGGTTCCGACGGCCGTCGCCGTCGTCGGCACGGTGGCTGTGACCTCGACGGGCGCGTTCGCCCAGTGTCCGTGGGAGTGGAGCCGGGGCTTTGAGCGTTCCGGCAGCCCGTTCGGCAATGTCTGGGACTCGGTTGTTCACGACGACGGCTCGGGCCCCGCGCTGTTTATCTGCACCGACGGGGGCCGTGTGCAGAAGTTCAACGGCAGCGCGTGGACCGAGATCGGCCGGGTGTACGGGAACACCACCGGTGTCGCCGGCGGGCAGACGTACAACCTGCAGGTCTGCGATCCGGACGGGCCCGGCCCGCTGGGTCCGCAACTGTTTGTCTGCGGCGGGTTCCGGCGCATCCAAGGCCCGACCGGGTCGCCGTTTCTGGCCAACTCCGTGGCGCGCTGGAACGGCACGAACTGGACCGCCGAGACTCCTCCCAGCCTGGGCACGGGCCAGTTCTTCGTCCGCGCCATGACGTGCTACGACAACGGAGGCGGGAAGCGGATCGTCATCGCCAACGAGGCTCTGCCCGGCAACGTCGGCATCCTGATGCGGAACCACGACGGCACGTGGGCGCCGCTTGACCCGGCGCTGTCCGTCACCGGTTCGATGGAACTCAGCACGCTGCACGCCTTCGACGATGGGAGCGGCGAAGCGCTGTACGTGGGCGGCCTGTTCGAAGGGTTCTCCTCGGGCGGGACGGTCGCGTCCAAGGGCGTGATCAAGTGGAACGGCACGTCGTGGGTCGGGCTCGGCGCGGGCGTCTCGTACACCACCGGCGAGGGCGGCCGCGTCTACAGCCTCGGGCACTTCGACTTCGGGTCCGGGCCGCAGTTGCTCGCGGCGGGCAACATCGCTTCATCCGGCGGCGACACGAGCGTGCGCGGTCTGGCGCGCTGGACCGGCTCGTCGTGGGTCGGGGCTCCGGGCGCCGATTTCACGCTGGGCTTCTTCGGCCCCTTCATTCACGTGCTCGACGTCGGCGCGGGCCCGGAGTTGTTCCTGTCGGGCCGCTTGGGCAACATGGACGCCAAGGGCGTTGCGCGCTGGGACGGCTCGGAGTGGGTCAGCCCCTTCTGGGACGCGGTGGCGCTCGGCCAGCCCTTTGCGGTCAACGCCTACGACACCGACGGCAGCGGCCCCGGCCCGCTGCGCCTGGTTGCCTGCACCGACCGCACGCGCCACCTGGTCGGCACGGCGTGGGAGGACCTGCCCTCGTATCCCGACTCGAAGGCACTCGGACAGGTCGCCGCGATGCGCGTGCTCGATGTTGACGGCCCCGGCCCGGCGCAGCAGGCGCTGTACGCGGTCGGGTCGTTCGTGCAGTCCGCCTCGGGCCAGACGCTGAACTACCTCGCGAGTTTCGACGGCTCGCAGTGGACGGCGGTGCACGGCGGGCTGTCGATGCTCGAACTGCGCGACGAAACCGACCCGACCATCACCGCCGGCAGCACCGCCGCGGTCGAGGTCTTCGACGGCGGCTCGGGCCCTGAGTTGTATGTCGGCGGGCATTTCAACTTCCTCGGAGGCGCGCCGGCGCGGCGCATCATCCGTCGGTCCGGCGGGACCTGGGCGGAGGTCGGCGGGGGTATCGGCGACCTCAACAATAGCGGCCGTCGCGTGACGACCATGAAGGTGTTCGACGACGGCTCGGGCCCGGCGCTGTTCGTCGCCGGGTACTTCGAGACCGCCGGCGGTACCACCGTCAACCACATCGCGCGCTGGAACGGCACGTCGTGGAGCGACCTGGCCGGCGGACTGGTCGGTTCGGGCCTCGTGGTCCGCGCGCTGGCCGTCTTCGACGACGGTTCCGGCCCGGCCCTGTTCGTCGGCGGGACGTTCACCTCCGCCGGCGGAACCCCGGTGAGCAACATCGCCAGGTGGAACGGCACGTCGTGGAGCGACGTCGGCGGAGGCGTCAACGGCGAAGTGCTCACGCTCCACGTCCACGACGACGGCTCCGGCCCGGCGCTCTACGCGGGCGGGTCCTTCACCACCGCGGGCGGGAACACCGTCAACCGCATCGCCCGCTGGGACGGCGCGGCGTGGTCGGCGCTGGGCGCGGGCGTGGCCCGCGGCGCAGGTCTGACGGGCACCGTGAGCGTGCGGTCGCTGGCGAGCAACACCGAGAACGGCACGTCGCGGCTGATCGCGGGCGGGTCGTTCGAAGTCGCCGGCGGGCAGCCCATCGGCGGCGGGATCGCCTCGTGGGACGGCAGCGCGTGGCAGTCGATGGCGGGCGGCGTGGGCCGCATCGGCATCGGCCTGGTTGCAACCGTCGATGCTCTGGCTTCGTACGACGCGGGCGGGTCGGCGGTCTACGCCGCGGGCGTGTTCGACTTCAGCGGCACGGTCAGCGCCAACAGTTTCGCGAAATGGTCACGCCGCATCCCGGCGGACTTTGACAACTCGGGCACGCTCACGGTCGCAGATATCTTCGCGTTCCTCAGCGCGTGGTTCGCCGGCGACATGCGTGCCGACTTTGACAACTCGGGCTCGCTGGGCGTGCCCGACATCTTCGCCTTCCTGAGCGCGTGGTTCGCGGGCTGCCCGTGAACTCGGCCGCGCTCTCGGGTTCTTGTCTTCGCGCCTCACACCTCATCTTCGCGACGCCGCGGGCAGGTTCATCCCTGCCCGCGGTTGTCGTTGCGCGCGGCGCGGACGAACAGACCCGGCATTTCGGGCCGGTCACGGTGAAGTCGCAGAGAGGCGGCGTCAGGAGTGGTAGCGAGTTTGCCGCAATCTCCCGAACACCTGCCCGTGCCCTCGCCTATTGTGTGCATCCACCGGCATTGCCTCGCCGCAACGCCGGGACGTCAGTCGCGATGTGTTCCCGATCAAAACCCAGACAAGGAGGGAGCGGTCCTCATGTCCTACGAAGCAGCCGTCCACGCACAGGCGATCGAACTCGACAAGATGTGTCTTGAAATGACCGCCGCGGCGGGCTCGGGGCACCCCAGCACCGCGCTCTCGCTTGGGCACATCGTCACCGTCCTGATGTTCTCGACGATGCGCTACTCGCCCGACTACCCCGACTACCCCACGTCGGACCGGCTCGTGCTTTCGGAGGGCCACGCGGTGCCCATCGTCTACGCCGCGGCGTGCAAACTGGGCTTGATGGTCGGCAAGGACCCGGACAACCGCCGGCGCCTGAAGCCCGAGGACATCAAGACGCTCCGGGAGTGGAACTCGGAACTCGACGGGCACCCCAACCCGATGGAGGGCTTCCCGTTCTTCGACGCCGCGACCGGCTCGCTCGGTCAGGGCCTGTCGGTCGCGGCGGGTCTGGCCGTGGCGGCGCGGCTGGACGGCATGGACAAGCGGGTGTACTGCATCATCGGCGACGGCGAGAGCCGCGAGGGGCAGATCACCGAGGCGCTGGACTTCATCATCGATCACAGACTGAGCAACGTCCTGCCGATCTTCAACTGCAACGAGTACGGGCAGGCCGACCGCGTGAGCCCGCAGCAGAGCGCGGAGAAGATCAAGGCGCGGCTGGAGGCCGCGGGCTTCGACGTTCGCAGCATCGACGGGCACAACCCCTCGCAGATCAAGGCGGCGTTCGACGAGTTCTGCAGGCGCGGCGGCGGCGACGACCGGCCGATGGCGCTGGTCGCGCGGACGGTCAAGGGCTGGGGCGCGCCGAGCATGGCCGGCTCGGGCTGGCACGGCAAGCCCGCCGAGGGCGACGCGCTGAAGAGGGCGCTGGCCGAACTCGACGAGCGCCGGGTCGAACTCACCAGCGCGCTCTCGGGCGCCGACGCGTTCACCATCCAGCCCCCGGCCGAGATGCCCGAGACCGATGACCGCGCGGCGGAACTGCCCGCCTTCTCCGACGTGCTCAAGAAGTACGACATGGAGAGCGTGCTGCACTCGGGCAAGATGGCCACGCGCCGCGCCTACGGCATCGCGCTCCGCGCGCTGGGCCACGCCAACAGGCGCGTGGTCGTGCTCGACGCCGACGTCTCGAACTCGACCTTCGCCGAGACCTTCCGCAAGGACTCGGCCCTGGCCAAACGCTTCGTCGAATGCAAGATCGCCGAGCAGAACATGTTCTCGGTCGGCGCGGGCATGAGCGCGGCGGGCAAGATCCCCTTCTGCTCGACCTTCGCCAAGTTCGTCACCCGCGGCTACGACCAGATCGAGATGGCGATCAACTCGGGCGCGAACCTCAAGATCGTCGGCTCGCACGCGGGCATCAGCCTCGCCAGCGACGGGCCCAGCCAGATGGCGCTGCCCGACGTGGCGTGGTTCAGATCGTTCACCACCATGCGCGACCACCGCGGCAACCCCGGCTGCTACATCCTGCAGCCGGCCGACGCGTTCGCGGCGTACGCGCTCACCGGCGTGATGGCCGAGTACGAGGGCGCGTGCTACATGCGCACCATCCGCCCCGAGACCGAGTTTCTCTACAACGACGACGTGGTCTTCAACCTCGGCGGGTTCGAGGTCCTCAACGAGGGTCGCGACGTGCTGCTGGTCGCCTGCGGCTACATGGTCCACGAGGCCAACAAGGCGCTGAACGAACTCGACAAGGCCGGCATCGCGGCGACGCTCGTCGACGCGTACTCGATCCCCTTCGACACCGAGAGACTGCTCGACCTGGCCAACGCCAACGGCGGGTACGTCGTCACGATCGAGGACAACTACGGCGGCGGGCTGGGCTCGGCCGTGGCCGACGCGCTCACCGAGAGCGGCGACGCGTTCACGCTCCAGCAGATGTTCGTCCGGCGCATCCCCAAGAGCGCCAAGACGCCCGCCGAACTGCTCAAGATGTGCAACCTGACATCGCAGGACATCGTCGAGACGACGATGAAACTGCTGCAGGTGGCGTAAACCCAGCCGGGCCGCGACAAAACATGTTTTGATAACCCGCTTGACAATCAGGCGGGGGGGGGGGTAGTCTGCCCTCGTGCGATTCGGGCGGAAGTATCTTTCATGGATGTCAGGCGCATCGGCCTTATGCGTGCTGATCGCCTGTGTGCGCGCGCAATCGCTGCCGGACGAACGGGTCATCCGAGAAGCTGTGCAGACCGCGTGGGATGCCGCTGCGCGGTTCCCCGACCTGGAGAGCGTCTCGATCTCATGGAGGGTCGAAGATCGCACGATCGGGACGCCGGAGGAGTGGTCGCGGCTGATTGCCGAGGTCCCCGGTCATCCAGATCATCCTGACCGCTGGACGCTGGAGATATACAAGAGGCGTCGGGCGGGCGATTTTCTTACGGACTCGGTGAGATTCCGCCTGCAGGCCCGCTCGATCGACTTCTGGCGGTTGGGGAGTGATCTTCGACCGGCGAACCTTCCCGACGTGGAGTTGTATAACGACCGCGCCAGCGCCCGGGATGCCGCATGGAGCCTGACCAACCACAGCCTGAGGGTGACCGGGTCGGAAGGCCCGAGCCAACCCGGCGACCACCATGGTCAGAGTTTTCGCAGCGCGTTCTACGACATCAGCCACATGCTTGGCGGCGGTGTCTGGTTGCGAGCGATTCATCCATTCGAGGCCGACCCGGTGATCGTCCGCGGCGATCGCTGGGAGCATCGCGTCTACAGGCTGGAGGGATCAACGCGCCGGTATGGGCTTGTCCGCGAAGGCCGCTGGGACGCCGAACTCGGCCAGCCGATCACCGAGACTGGCTTTTCCCTCGTCGGACCCGACCTGTCGATCAGGGGCACGACGGTGAAGTACCTCGACCAGCGTATTGACCCTGTGCTTGGTCGCCTGGTTGCACATAGGGTAGAGCATGTCGATCCGGATGGCATGCTCTCCAAGGTCTTGGTTTATCTCGGCGCTCGCGCGGAGCCGAAGGGATCGTTGGATGCCGCAATCAAGGTTCCATCGGCAGGGGCGAGCGACCCCTGGCGGGGCACGCCAACATACACGATGGTCGTGGACGAGCGCGCGGGCCAGACACTCGCGCGGCCTGTTGACGGACCAACGGTCGTTCATCCACCGATGACAGACCATAGCCTCGCCGGCTGGCTGAGGATCGCCGGGTGGTTGGTTGCCGGATCGCTCGCCGTCGCACTCGGCACGCTGATCGTCCATCGCAGATGGGGTCACTAAGAACGTTTCTTGAAAGGCGGAGAATGGCAAAGAACTTGTGTTCGGATCGACCGTCTCAGTCTGTTTGGGCCGCCCTTGCCATTGGACTCACTCTGCCGGTTTCCACAGTTCTGGCAACCGCCGGATACTGCTGGCATCTCAACCCGGGCACGACGGTTTGTCTTGTCGGACCGTTGCATGCGTGCAGGGCTGGCAGCGCTCCGAATCAGGTTGCCTGGCAGTGCATTGATGAGACCGAGCCCGGGCCATCCATTGTGTACACCGTGACTTCGCCGCCGCCCGAGGGTCAGCAAGGGCGCTCATCCACCTCAGAGTCGAGTCATCCTTGCTGGTACAAGAGGTTCCGCTGTGGGAACATCCTCGGCGAACCGCCGGAAGCCTTGTGTGTGCACGTCAGCACGACGTTTACCGTCCACACGTCGATCGTGCCGAACCCGGCCGGTGTCTTGTGCCCTGCTCTCCCATGACGGCACCGGACGTTCCAACTGTGCAATCGTCTGCATCGCCGACGTTGACACGGCGCACGGGGCGACTTGTGCTCTCCGCCGCGTTTTCGTGCATGGGTCTCGCGGGCGCGTCGAAGTTTGTGGATGCCGGCGCGTTCAGCGTCCGGCTTGAGTCACTCTACGGCGTCCCGGTCTTTGCGGCCGCGATGTTGGCCCTGCTCATCCCCGCCGCCGAGGTGGTCCTCTTCGGACTCTGGTTTGCCCGCATCGGACGCGGCGCCTGCGTAGTCGGACTTGTCGGCTTGCTCGTGGGCTTCGTGGTCTTCTGGATCATCGTCACTTCGCGACAACTTCCCGCCGACTGCGGCTGCATCGGCATTCTCGAACAGTTCCTCCGAACCAAGAAGACGGCGGTGGAGGGTCTGCTCGTATCGGTCTCGCTGCTCGCCATTGCGGTCGTGGCCGGCCTTGTCGCGTTCCCTCACTTTCGGAATGGCCCGCGGGCTCTGGCGCTCTCGGCCGGGGCCGCCTCCCGCGGATTCACACTGCTCGAGACACTCCTGGCTATCTCGATCACCGCGATCCTCCTCGCGCTGCTGTTTCCGAGCCTGGGCGCGTTCCGAGATTCCGCTCGCACGGCAAAGTCCCTCTCCAACATCCGCTCGCACGCTTCGATCATCTCGATCTACACCATCGACTGGCGCGACACCTACCCGTACTTCACGTACCCGCAGGCCACGCGCACCGTCCTCCGCGCCGAACAGGCGGGCGTCGTCGTGGAAGTTCCGTACTTCTGGGCGTTCCAGTACTGGAACGTGGCGCTGGCCGACTCCTACTACGACGGCCAGCCCTTCCACGACTCGTTCTATCCGCCCACCTACCCGGACGGGCTTGGCACGCGTGAATGGAGGTTCGGCCCCACGCCGTATCACTACGCCTGCTCGTTCCTGGCAAGGCCCGAGTTCTGGAACCCCGCGAGACGGACCTATCAGAAAGACCAACTGGGTCCGAACTCCGCGCAGGACGTGGTCTTTCCGGCGGCCAAAGCCCTGCTCACGGCGTCGTACCCGGTCGCGCCGCTCCCCGGCAACATCGTGAGTTTCGAGATGTCGAACCCGCTGGCCATCGGTTTCGTCGATGGGTCCGCCGCTAACGTGCCCGCGAACCGTTGCACACCCGGCTACCCCAACGGCGACGGTTCGTTCAACTTCCCCATGCACCAGAACGCCTGGCCGCCAGGACTGCACACCATCGATGGTGCCCGCGGGCGCGATCTGCGATGAACGGGCCGTCAATCCTGAACATCAATCCGGGCGCGGATCATCTTCGCCCTGTTCGACTGGCCCGCGGCGTCGTAGAGTTCCGCCAGACGGCTGCCCACGCGGTAGAAGTTGCTCTGCTGCGCAAAGCCGGGTGAGAGTTGGCCCGGCTTGGTGATGCGCCGGAACGCGTCCTCGTAGAGGCCGATCGCCGCGGTGGCGGGCTTGCCCTCGTCGCGCAGCAGACCCTCGGCCGCGCGCAGCGCATCGACCACCACCGTTCCATCGTCCGGGTAGCGGGCCGCCACGTCCTTGAGGATGGCCCAGGCCTTGCCGGGGTTCTTCGCCGCGGCCCACGCCTGCGCCTGGTTGAAGCGGGCCCGCGCCACGAGGTCCGGGCGCGCGACGAACTGCTGCGCGCACCAGTCCCACAGGCGGTCCTGCGCCTGCGCATCGCCGCTGCCGGCGATCATCGGCGAGACGATCTCCATGGCGAAGTCGGGCGCGGCGCGGCCGCACAGGTTCATCACGGCGCGGCACCACTCGTTCTTCTCCGCCGCGGACAGCGCGCCGCCCTCGGCGAGTTTCGCGGCCTCGGTCCAGATGCGCGCGTCGTACGGGCAGGCGTTGGCCGCGCTGCGCAGCAGGGCGTTGCGCGTCGCGGCGTCGGCGGTTCGCGCCGGCGCGGCGGGCGCGGGCCAGTCGCCGTGCGGCTCGGTCGCCAGCGGGGGCGGGGTGCTCCGGCCCGGCGCGGCGGGCTCATCGCCCGCCTCGGCCAATCGCGCGACCACGTCGAGCAGCGCGGCCGCGCGCAGGCGGTCCTGCGCCGGCGTGTCGAGCAGGCCGGCGGTCAGGCCCACGTGCGAGTGCGACACGCGCCGGCCGGTCTGCGGGTCGGTCACGTTGCCGCGGATGTCGTCGTACTCGTCGTACCGCCCCTCGCGGAAGTCCCACGCCGCGCCCCTGCTGCCGCGGAACAGGTAGCCGACGTAGGCGTGCGAGACGTCCGGCCCCGTGACCGAGACCTCGACGGTCGGCACGCCGATGGCCTTGCCGCAGTGGGCGGCGAAGTAGGCCTGCTCCTCGCACACGCCGCCGACCTTGCGGATGTTGGGCAGCGTGTACCCGCCGTCGGCCTGCCAGATCTTCTTCTCGCGCCCGTACCTGAACGCCGCGGTGTCGTAGACGATCGTCGAGTAGACGCGCCCGATGGTGCGGTTGCCCGCGTAGTTCTGCATCGCCCAGCGCAGTTCGTCGACCGGCGCGCGCGTGTCGACAACATAAGTAAGAAGTTCGACGGGCAACTGCCGCGGGTCGAAGACCATCCGCCCCGCGCTCGCCGCGAAGTAGTCGAACACCGCGACCGGGTCGATCGGCTCGGCGGGCGGGAGGCCCTCGGGTGCGCGCGGCGGCGCGGCGGGCGCGTTGCGGTTGGCGGCGCGGTCGCGCTCGCGCTGCCGCACCTGCGCGGGCGTCAGCCCGTCGCCGCGGCGCGGCGGGAACAGCGGCCGTTCGTGCACGACGCACACCGCCGCGACCAGCGAAGATAAGCCGCCCGAATCCTGCACGCGGCGCGGGTTCTCGGCGAGTTTCAGGAACACGCCGTAGACGTCGGCCGGGCGGTCCTCGTCGCGCAACGACATCGCGAGCGTGCGCGCCGTGACGGGGTTGGCCAGCAGCAGCGGCAGCGCCTTGTCGCGGTCATCGGCCTTGAGCGAGGCGAGTTGGTTCACCAGTCGGCGCCACGCCGCGGCCTCGATCAGCACGTCGGCGCGCCTGTCGAGGTCGGCCCGGGTCGCCGCGAGATCGAACAGCCGGTTGAACTCGGCCTGCGCCGCGTCCAGCGAGCGGGCATCGGCGAGTGCGCCGACCTGTCCGCGGATCTCGGCCAGCAGCGCGTCCTCGAACGAGCGCGGGCCGGCGTCGGCGCGGCGCGCCGGCGGCGTTGTCTCGGGCTGCGCGGCGTGCGCGTGCGGAGCGTGGGCCGCGGCCAGACCCGCCGCGCCGACCAGCACCGCAACCGCTCTGCGCACGGCCGTGTTCATGTTCGCTGCCAGACTACAGGAGAACGTTCGTGATTGGAAGACCGCCACGCCGGATTCGCCGCGCGGCCTACTTCGCCGCGTCGCGGATCAGCAGCACCCGCTCCAGCCGCACGCGGTCGCGGATCGGGCCCAGGTCGCCCGGATCGACGCGGATGCGCAGGCGGTCGCCGCCCGCGGTCCGCGGCAGGTCGAACGCCATCTGCAGGCGCACCAGCGCGCCGCCCAGCCCGCCCGAGAACACCGGCACCGGGGCCCCGCCCGCGGGCACGACCTCGGCGGTGATCGTGCACTCGCCCCACGCCCGGTCGGAGTCGTCGAGCGCGGCCGCGCCGATCAGACGTATCGCCCCCTCGGGCAGCGCCCACTCGACGACCATCGGCCCGGGGATCAGCACGTCCGCGGCGTTGAGCGGCGCGGGCCGGTCGTCGCGGTATGCGCTGCGCGGGCCGGGCCGTCGCGACAGGCCGATCGGCTGGTGCGCCGCCACCGGCACCGCCGACAGGGGCACGATCCGGCCCGGCTCGGGCGCGAGCGCCAGCAGGTCGCCCGGCGCAACCATCACGCCGGCGTCTGCTCCCGTTCCGCTGTTCACGTCGGCTCGCAGGCTCAGCAGCCCGCGCGAGACATCGGTCGTCGCGCCCGACAGGCGCGCCACCGTCCCGTCGCTCAGCCACGCCACCGGCCCTGCTGCGGGGACCGGCGGGTTGGCCAACCGGACCTCGGCAATCTGCGAAACCGGGATGACCGCGCGCGCGCCGCCCGTCTGCACCACCGCCGCGAACGCGCCGTCGGCGGGCGAGGCGGTCGGACGGATCGACTCGACGAAACCTTCCAAGCGGTCGCCGTTGGCGAGCACGAGCAGGTCGGTCGCCGTTTCGGCCCCGCGCGCCGACTCGCCGGGCCGGACGACGACTCGCCGCACGCGGTCGAGATCGATCGAGAACTCACCGAAGCGATCGGACACCCACGCCAGCCGCTCGCCCGCGTCGGCGATCGGCCCCGGCCTGCCGGGGAATCGCTGGCCGTCGGTCAACTCGACCCAGCCCGAGGTCGGCGGCGCGGCCGCCGCGGAAGCGTCGGACCAGCCCCCCCCGCCCCCCCCGCTGCCGCCGGCCCACCACCGCGGCACCAGCGCCAGCACGCCCGACAGCGGGCGCGCCCGCTCGGCGCCGCGCGGCTCGACCGTGCGCACCTCGGCCGATGCGCGGCCGATCTCGATCGAGGAAACCGCCACCGTCTCGGCCGCGCCGGCGCGGTCGAGCAGCGACATCTCGGCGATGGGCGGCGCGCCGGCGTCGGCCCCCGCCCGCGCAACGGACGAGGCGAGCAGGCAGAGCGCGATGATCGCGGGTGTGCTGGTCATTTCTGGAAGATCGGCAGCAGGCGCTTGGGCATCTGAAGGATGATGAGCGCCATCGCCGTGCCGTACGAGGGACCCACGCTCTGGTCGGCCCACGAGCCGTCGTCGGCCTGGCGCTCCAGCAGTTCGCGGCGGATCGCGGGCCACCACTCGGCCCACGACGGCCCGCCGGCGAGGTACATCGCCTGCACGGCGTAGTAGTGCCCGTAGAAGTAGTGCGCGCTGGGCGCGTTGGTCGCGCCCGGCAGCGCGGTGTTGCGGAGGTACTCCACGCCCTTGTCGATCGCGTCGTCCTTGTAGATGCCGGCGTAGTAGAGGCTCGCCACGCCCGCGGCCGAGCGCGGCCACGCCGAGTAGCCCTGGTTCAACTGGTAGCGGAACCCGCCGTCGGGGTTCTGGCACTGCCGCACGTACTCGACGGCCTTGTCGATCACCCCGCGCGGGACCTCGATCCCCGCGTTGCGGGCCGAGCGCAGCGCCATGATCTGGCAGATGGTCACCGACACGTCGGCGTCGTAGGGCACGGGGTTGTAGCGCCAGCCGCCGTCGGGGTTCTGCGACTGCTCGATGAGCCGGCACGCCTTCACCAGCGCCTCGTGCACGCGCGCGGCGTAGGGCGTCTCGCCGCCGCCGCTGGTCATGCCGTAGACCTCGCCCAGGAACAGCGCGGCGAAACCGTGCCCGTACATCGGGCCGTTGGTCGAGTCCGACGCGAGCAGGCCCGTCTCGGTGCTGGAGCGGAGGACGAACTCCAGCCCCTTCTCGACCTGTTTGCCGTAGGGACCGCGACCGGGCAGGTTCCCGTCGGCCAGCATCGCGATGCTCGCCAGCGCGGTGACGGCGATGTTCTTGCCGAAGCGGCCCGAGCCGAACGACCCGTCCTCGTTCTGCTCGGATGCGAGGAACGCCAGGCCGCGTTCGATCGCAACGTCGAGTTCGGGCGTCATCTCGCCCTCGAGCGGCTTGTTCTCGGCCGATGCGCCGCCGTCGGGGCGCTGCGCGGGGCGGCCGTCGCCCGCGGGCTCGCCGGGCGCGGCGTCCTCGGGCTGCGTGCCCGCGTGGGCGACGCCCAGCGCGAGCAGACACGCCGCCATTCCCGCGTTGCAGATCATCCCGGACTCCTTGGCTCGCTGAGTGGTCGCGTCGGCGCTTTGCGTCCCCGTGTGCCTGTTACTGCCCGCCCGTGCTCTCCTCGGCCAGACGACGGTAGTAGTCCTGCGTGCGCTTGTTGTAGAGCGCGCTGAAGCGGTCGCCCGAGCCCTGCATGAGCATCTCGCGCACGCGCGCCGGCAGCGCGCCCCACGCCGCGCGGGCCGAGTCCAGCAGCGGGTTGAGCGCGCCCTCCTGCAGCGTCGGGCCATCGTGCTCCTGCGGGTCGCTGCCCGCGGCCTGCTGCTGGGCCGACTGTTGCTGCTGCTGCTGACGCTGGCGCGGCGAGCTGCGCGGGTCGTCCTGCTGCTGGCTCTGCGACTGCTGCTGCTGTTGCTGGCTCTGCCGGTCGAGGCTGCTGATCAACTGGTCGAGTTTGCGGAGCGCGTCTTCCTGCACGCGCTGGGTCGCGAGGCCGACGTCGCGCGACTCGGTGAGCCGCCTGGCCGCGTCGCCCATCAGCGCGACGGCCTGCTGGAACGCCTGGCCGAGTTCCTGCCCGGAGAGCAGTTTGTCGAGTTGGGCCTTGTCGGTCTCATCCTCGGCCGCGCCCTGGCTCAGGCCGAGCAACTCATCGAGCGAGGGCAGGGCGTCGCCCTTGGGCGGCGCGGGCCTGGTCTCGGCGGGCTTGGACTTGGGCTCCGCCGCGGGCTGCGCGGGCGCCGGCCCGGGCTGCGGCGGCGCGGGCGGGGTGGGCGGCGCCTGCGCGAGCGAGCGAGCGCCGAACACCAACGCCAGCACCACGGCCGCCGCGGCTGTACGGTTCGTCACGGCCGCCTCCCTTCGTTGCCGGCGGGCTGGTCGCCGCCGCGCTGACGCGAGATCCGATCGAGCAGTTCGCGGGCCTGCTCGGCGATGCCCTGCTGCAGCGTCGCGGCGTCGCCGGCGGCGTCGGCGCGGACGCGCTCGGGCGCGTCGGAGGCGGCGCGGGTCATCTCGATCGCCTCCTGCTGCATGGCGCGCAGGAGTTTCAACTCCGCCGCTGGCGGGACGAGCGGCTGCTGCCCGCTCTGCCCGCCGCCCTGGCCCTGCTGGGCCTGCTCCTGCTCGCGGAAGTCTTCCTCGCCGCGCGACTGGTCGAGCGCCTCGATGAGTTGCGCCAGCACGCGCGCGGCGGAGGTCTGGCGGCGCACCACGCCCTCGTCGGGCTCGCCCAGGGCGAGTTGCTCGGCGGCGGCTCGCATCAGGTCGTCGAGCCGCCGGTGGGCGAACTCGAACACCCTGGCCTCGGAGAGTTCGGCGGTGTCGTTCTTGAACTGGGCCAGGTCCTCGCGGAGGGTCTGCTGGTCCTGCCCGATGAGCCGCGCGGCGTTGCGGGTGCGGCGGTTGAGTTCCTCGGCGCGGAGCGCGTCGGCGCTGTCGCGCAGCGCGACCTGCCGGGCCAGCGCCTCGGCGTACTTCTTCCTGAGTTCGGCGCGCTTGCGCTGCTGCTCGCGCTGCGCCGCCTCGCGGTCGAGTCTGGCCGCCAGGTCGCGCGCCTCGCGCAGGTTCTTCAGGCTCGCGGTCTCGCGCTCCTCGGCCTCGCCCGAGTCGACCGGCGTGCGGCGCAGCGCGGCGGTCGCGCCGGCCTGCTCCGCCGCCGCGGCGTCGATCAGCCGCGCCACGGGCGCCAGTTCGCGCGGGCCGGCGTTGGCTTCCTCGAGCACGGCCAGCGTGTTGACGTGCAGCCGGGCCATGTTGCGGTCGAGCCCGGCGAACCGGCCGGTGTCGCGCGCGGCCCCGAGCGCGGCCAGTTCGTCGGTCTGCGCGCGGATCAGCGCGTCGAGCGACTCGATCAGGCTCGCCAGCGCGCGGCGCAGCACCTCGTCGCGGTTGCGCGCCGTCTGGTCGAGGTCCTGCAGCATCTGCTCCAGCGCCTGGATGGCCTGGCTCTGCTGCTGCTGGGCGTTGTTGGTCTGGTTGCCCCGGGCCTGCCGGGCCGCCTGTTCCATGCGCTCGGGCACCTGCTCGCGCCGCCCGCGCTGGGCCGCCCGCGACATCGACTGGGCCGCGGCGGGGTCGCTCCTGCGCATCGACTCCTCGCGCGACTGCATGTCCTCGATCGCGCGCCGGGTGCGCTCGGCCAGTTCCTCCTGCTGGCGCGCGATCCCGGCCAGATCCTGCCGCTCCTGCGGCGTGAGTTGCTCGGCGCTGCGCCCGGTGGTGCGCCGACCCGCGTCGGCCGTCCGGTCGCGCAGGTCGCGCTGGGCCTGGAGCGCCTGCTCGACGGCGCGTCGCGCGGCCCAGGTGTCCTGCCCCTGGTCGAGCATCTCGATCAGCGAGGCCAGTTCGTCGCGCACGTCCTGCTGGGCCTGCTGGGCGCGGGCGCGCTCGGGCGCGCCGGCCTCCGGGCCCGCGTTCTCCTGCGACGCGCGGTCCGCCGCCGCCGACAACTCCTGCCCCGCCTGCACCGAGCGACGCCCCGCGCGCTCGAGCGCGCCGCGGCTCTCGCGCAGCACGCTCTCGAGCGCGGGCTCCGCGGCGTCGTTCTCGGCCAGCCGCTCGGCGATGCGCCGCACCGCGTCCTGCTGGCGCGCCAGGCGCTCGGTGATGCCCGCCTGGGCCCGTTCGTTCTGGCGCGCCGCCTGCTCGCCGGCGCGGGCCGACGCCTGAGCCAGTTCGCGCTGGTCGCGCTCGATCTGGATCGCGTTGCGGCGCACGCCCGTGAGTTCTCCCCACACCTGCTCGATCAACTCGTCGCGCGAGATGATCCGCAGTTTGCGGACCAGCGAGCGCACCGGCTCGTGCCGGCAGCCGTCGAGCGCGAAAGTGTCCGCCGCGAGCGCGGTGACCCACACCTCGTCGCCCGGCCGCAGCGGCATGGCGGAGAGGTCCAGCATCGACTCGGCCAGCAACTGCCGCGCGCCCGCCGCGCCCTCGGACCGAGCGAAGATCTCCGGCTCGCCCAGCGGCTCGGGCGCGCCGCCCTCGGACCCTGCCGGTCGGCGCGCGACCCGTCTCTCCAGCGCGACCCACGCCAGCCCCACGTCGTCGCGCGCCTCGCCCGCGATGTCGACCACCGCCGTGGGCAGCAGCGACTTGTCCTCGGCCGGCCGCACGATGACCGCCGTCGGCGGGTTGTCGCGCTGCACGTCGAAGCGGAACGAGCGTTCCTCCACGTCCGCGATGCCGTGCTCGTCCTCAACACGCACGGCGATCCGCACCGGATCGTCGAGCGTCCACGCGAGCACCCACTGGCGCGGGCCGAGTTCCAGCGACACGCCCTCGGGGCGCGACACCAGTTCCGCCGCGGGCTCGCCGAGCGAACGCCGCAGCCAGTCCGCGCCGCCCGCGGCGAAGGCCGCGGCGGCGGGCACGTCCTTGTTCAGGCGGATCGTCAGCCGCACCGCCGAGCCGGCCAGCAGCGGCGGGGGCGCGGCGCGTTCGTCGGTGCCCGAGCCGAGTTCGATGCGCCGCGCGGCGTCGGCGCCCCGCGCGTACTCGGGCTCGACCGCTTCGAGCGTCGCGCCGACGACCGCCGGTGGCTCGACCAGCAGCACCCGCGCGACCGGTGTGCGGTCGTCGCTGGTCTCGAAGAAGTACTCCAGCGCGACCGACGAGCCCGCGTCCGCCGCGCCCAGCGTGCCCGGCTCGATCAGTCGTTCGAACAGCGTGCCGACCACGCCAGGCGCGGCCTGCACGGGCCGGTCCTGGCTGGTGAGCAGCACGCGCCGCCACTCGCCGGCGCGCCCGTCGGCGATCAGCCGATACTCGGCCGCGACGCGCGTCCGCGAGGCCGCGCTGTCGGACTTGAGCAGCGCGGCCCGCAGCGGCAGCGCCGCGCCCAGCGGGTGCACGGTTGCGCCCGTCGCGTCGGCCACGCCGGTGCGCTTGGGCCACTCCGCCGCGGCGAACGGCCACAGGACACGCTTGGCGCCGATCGAGGCCAGTTCCGGGGCCAGCGTGAACACCCCGGCCACGACCAGCAGCGCCGCCAGCAGGTACCCGCCGTTGCGCGCCAAGAGGTCGCGCCGCACCGCGTCGGCCGGGCGCAGGGCCGCGGCCCGGCGCGAGGCCTCGGCGATCACCGGCTCGGCCAGCGGCACGGGCTCGCCCGAGTCGCGCTGGCGCGCCAGGTCCACGCCGCTGGCCAGCACGCCGCGGAGTTCGGGCCGTTCGCGTTCGAGCCGCAGGGCCAGATCGGTCAGGCCGGGCGCAAACCGGGCCGCGGGCCAGACCGAGCGCGCGACCCACCACGCGATCGCGCCAAGCCCCAACGCCCACGCCGCGATCCGCAGCGGCGCGGGGCTGCGCAGGAAGAAGTCCACAAAGCCCCACGCCAGCGCCGCGGCCACGGCGCACGCCAGCAGCACCGCCGCGCGTTCGCCAACCAGCACGGCGCGGGCCAGCCGACGCACCGCGCCCACCGCGCCGAGCATGCGCTGGGCGTCCGCGTGCGGCATCGGGCTGGGGCTGGCCTGCTGGTGCTGGGACACATTCCCTCCATGGCCGGAGCGGGCCGATTGGGTCCTTCCCCGGCAGAACGCCCATACCGTCGGCCCGATTCACACAGTATCAACTACAAACCGGGCATCGGCGAGACGGGGTTGTACCGGCAGCCGACCGTGGGGCAACGCGCGCTGGGCGCATTACCGGACCAAAAGCGAAAACGCCCCCTAGGAGGCACCGGGGGCACTTTCGCCTTGTGAGAAGGTGGACAGAAACGGCCGTCGAAGTGTGAAGTGTTCGACTGCGTGTGCACGTAGTGATACGGCGACCGCGGCGCGACGGTTCGATCCGGGCCCGATTTTGTTCTTCAAGTCCTTGTCGTTACTGGTGTTACAGTACCGTACATGAACTCTTCCCGAACAATCTTTCCGTTCTTCACCTCGTACACGCCGACTTCTTCCATCAGCGTGCGCTGGCCGTTGGCCCGGTTCTCGACGTCCATTCGGAACCGGACGGCAAACCCGCTGGCGCCCACGTAGGGACCCTCGGCGCTCGCGCCGTGAACCTGGTTCTCGGCGTACCACTGCTCGCCCTTCTGGCGCACGGCGTTGCGTCCGACCCACTCCATCGCGACGCCCTCGCCCTCGCACGACACGATCCCGGGCGACCAGAACCTGTCCTCGATCTCGGTCCACTGGCCGCGGTTGAACATCTCGACCAGTGCGCGACCGATCTCGCCGGGGCCGGGGCCGGGGCCGGTCTTCACGGCGCGAACGGTCGCGGCTTTCCTGGCGGGCTTCTTGCCCGCCGCGCCGCGTGCGGCGGGCTTCTTTGACTTGCCGGCGGGTCTGGCCCTGCCGGCCTTGGACTTCTTCTTCGCCATGGCGTGCACTCCGACGGACAGCGTACCGACCTGATGCTCCGAGCGGCCCTCGCGGCCGACGCGTGTGGTATACCGCGCCGCCGCGTCCGGCGCGGTCGGTGGACAACTCCGCGTTGCGCAAAGTTCGGGTCAACCGTCGGCCGGGGTCGCCCCTCGGCCCCTCACGCGGCCATGGCCTGCATCACCCGGATGAGTTGGCGCATGTCGGCATCGGGCGCGTCTTCCAGGCCCAGTTTGCGGCGGATGGTGTCGGCGGTCTCGCGCTCCGGCCGCACGGTGCAACTGAGCAGGCGCTCGCCGTTCTGCCCGGCGATGTACGCGATGACCGCGCCGTCGTCGGCCGCTTCGACCTCGATGTTCTGCCCCGCGACGGTCATGCGCTCCGACCCCCCGCGGGTCTCGAGTTTGAGCGCCCGCTCCATCTGGTCGTCCATCATCTCGATGAGTTGGACCTGCACGGCGTCGGTGACGGCCTCCAGATTGTCGACACGGTCGCCCAGGTGCGAGAAGACCTCGAGCGCGCCGCGGTAGTCCTGGGCCGCGTCGGCGACGATCCGCCCGACTTCCGACGACTCGAGGCCGAAGAGTTTCTCCGCCGTGGTCTGGAGGGGCGCGTGCACGATGGGCAGGCCGTCGGCGTTGAGTTGCACCGCGCCGACGTAGTAGGCGATGCGCTGCAGGCGCGCGACGCTGTCCACCCGCACGTCCACCGTCGGCGGGGCGTGGTGCCACGCGATCGGGCGCGCCAGCACCGTGGGCAGTTTCCACTTGCGCACGAGGGTCGCGGCGACGTCCGTGTGCGTGAAATCCAGCCGGTCCAGTTCGGTGGCGAACAGCCTGGCCGGCGACGGGCACCCCCGGACCAGCCGCACGTACTCCTCGCCGAGCATCCGGGCCATCAGCGGGACGGCGCAGTCGAGCATCAGGCCGACCACGAACGCCTCGGCCGTCAGCGCGGGGCACTGGGCCCGCGCGATCGCCGACGCGAGGCTGGCGCGGAACACCGACTGGCCCCACACCGCGCGCGAGAGTTCGTTCACGCCCGGCAGGGCCGCGGCGCGGCTGAGATAGAACCCCAGGCACACGGCCTTGGTGCGCTCCGTGCCCAGCAGCACCAGCGCGCGCTCCAGCCGCGTCACCGGGGCGCGCTGCGCGTAGTAGGCCGAGTTGGCCAGCCGGAGCAGGCGGCCCGTGAGCGCCCAGTCGGTCTGCACCGCGGCGCACCAGTCCTTGAGTTGCGAGCGCTCGTCCTGGGCCAGTTCCATCACGCGGATGGCGACCCTGGGCTGCGTCTCCAGCCCGATGCGCTCGAGCCGGCGCCCGATGCTCTCGTACAGGTCCTCGATCTCGATGGCTGAAAGGTCGCGCCGCGGCTTCATGGGCACGCCTCCCCCACGGGTCGGGCGCGGTTCCTGTCGGCGCGCAGATCCCGCCGGGAGTTGTCGCCGCACGAAGGGACCATCGCAGGATTGATCGTCCAGAATGCGCGCCGTCTTGTCGTCAACCGGCCAAGGGAACACCCGACCGCGCGACGCTTGGTCCGAGAACGTCACGGCTGGAGGCGCGTGGCCGCCCACGGCCCCGCGCCCGCCGCGCCGATGAGCCGGCCCGCCGCGTCGCGCTCCTCGCGCAGGGGCCGGCGCCACGCCGCGCGGTCGTGCAGTCGGACCTTGCTGCCGACCCACAACTCGACGCACGCGGCGACGAACCGGAACCCGCCCCAGTGCGGCGGGCGGGGGATGTCGACCTTCGCGTCGGGCGCGGGCGGGTGCGCGGGGTCGATGCCGAACCGGCGCAGCGTCGCGTCGACGCGCGCCAGCATCGCCGCGCGCGAGGCCACCGGCTCGCTCTGGTCGCTCGCCCACGCGCCGACGCGGCTCATCCACGATCGGGTGGCGAAGTAGGCGTCGCTCTCGGCGGCGGTGGCGCGCACGACCAGCCCCTCGAACCGCGCCTGCAGGTCCAGCGCGTCCCAGTGGAACGCCGCGGCGGCGCGCGGGTTGGCGTCCAGCGCACGGGCCTTGCGCCCGCGGTAGTTGGTGTAGAACGTGAACGTTCCAGCCGCGGCGTCGATGTCCTTGCACAGCACGATGCGCACCGCGGGCGTTCCGTCGGCGTCGATCGTCGCCAGGCTCAGCGCGTTGGGGTTCGGCTGCACGCGCTGGTCGCGCGCGCGGTCGAACCACGACACGAACAGCGGCATCGGGTCCGCCGGCAGCGGCTCGGGCAGCAGTTGATCGACCGCCCACCCAGAGCGCGGGTCGGACTGATCGAACACCGACAGGTTGCGGTCCGTGGCCATGGACAAGCCTACGGGGCGTCAAGCGCGGCGGAGCGAGAGCCTGTTCCGGGTGGTCGGTCGGCGCGGGATCAGAATTTCTCGTGCACCGCCTGTCGGTTGACCGCGCCGGGCCGGCGCGCGGCGTACGCTCGCGCCGCATGAGCACCTTCCCGAACAACCCGGCGGGCCCGGGCCCCGGCGACGCACAGCAGGCCGGCCAGCGCGACCGCCGCCGCGCGGCCGACGAGGCGGCCCAGCCGTCGCTGGAGAAGATGTTCGAGAAACCCCCGCCGCACTCGCCCGAGGCCGAGATGGCGCTGCTGGGGGCGATGATCCTGGACCCGTCGATCGTGCACGACGTGGTGCCGATCGTGCGCACGTCTGAGGCGTTCTACAACGAGGCGCACGCCGCGATCTACGACGCCATCGTGCGCATGTACGACCAGAAGCAGTCGGGCGACCTGGTGCTGCTGCACGAGGAACTGCGCGACAGGGAGCAACTGGCGGGCGTGGGCGGCGCGGCGTACCTGGCCAAACTGGCCGAGGAGACGCCCGGCCCCGCGGCGGCCGAGCACTTCGCGCGGATCATCGCCGACAAACACAAGTTGCGCAGACTGATCAACGCCGGCGGCAAGATCCTCTACGACGCGTACAACGCGGGGGCCGCGGGACCGGACGGTGCGCGAGAGGTCGTCGACGCCGCCGAGACGCTGATCTTCGAGATCGCCCAGCAGGAGGAGACCTCCGCCGCCGAGCGGCTGAACATCCTGCTGGACCGCGAGGTGCAGCGTCTGGAGAGCCTGCAGGGGCGCGGCGTCAGCGGCGTGCCCACCGGCTACGCCGACCTGGACGAACTCACCAGCGGCCTGCAGCAGGGCGAGATGATCATCATCGCCGCGCGGCCGAGCATGGGCAAGACCGCGCTGGCTCTCAACCTCGCCGAGCAGGTCGCCCTCGGCGGCGCGGCGCACGGCGCCCAGCCGGCCCGCCCGACGCCCGTCGCCTTCTTCAGCATGGAGATGAGCAAGTCGTCGATCGCGCAGCGCATGCTCTCGGCTCGCTCCGGCCTGTCCAGCCACGACATGCGCTCGGGCCGACTCTCCGAGGAGGGCTACCGGCGGCTGGCCGACGCCGCGATCGAACTCGAGCACGCGCCCATCTACATCGACGACACGCCCGGCCTCTCGATCTTCGGCCTGCGCACCCGCGCGCGGCGGCTGGTCGCCCAGCACGGCGTCAAGGCCATCTTCATCGACTACCTCCAACTCATGTCCGTCCCCGGCGCGGCCAAGGAGAGCCGGCAGGTCGAGGTCTCGGCCATCAGCCGCGGGGTCAAGGCGCTGGCGCGCGAACTGAACGTGCCGGTCGTCTGCCTCTCGCAGTTGAACCGCGGGCCGGAGTCGCGCGGCGACAACCGCCCGCGGATGAGCGATCTGCGCGAGTCCGGCTCCATCGAACAGGACGCCGACGTCGTCATGCTCCTGCACCGCGAGGCCTACTACCACGTCGGCGACCGCGACTGGGAGATGGACAACGCCGACAAGCTCAACGTCGCCGAGATCATCATCGCCAAGCAGCGCAACGGCCCCACCGACGTCGTCAAACTGATCTGGGACGCCAAGAGCACGCGCTTCAAGAACTACGGCGCGTTCCCCGGCGGCACCGGCCTCTCGCCCGGCTACGCCTCGCCCCACGGCGCGCCCGGCGGGCCCGCCGCGGATCCGCCGCCGTTCGACGACCCCTTCCGCGTCCCCGTGGTCACCTTCGCGCCCGGCAAGAAGACCGGCCCGGTCGGCAACTTCCGCGACGGCGGCGGGCCCGACAAGGACGACGACCTGCCGGTGTGACCCGGACCCGTGCCCGACCCCGGGCGCGACGGATGCGGGACGCGTGCGCCGCTGTGCGGCACGGGCAGGATGCCCGCGCTACGCCCCCTCACGGAGCGACTGCGCGATCGCGACCTCGTGCAGGCGCACGCTGAGCCGGTCGAGCGCCTCCTTGCTGCGCTGGAACTCGTTGGCGTCGACCGCGCGCCAGTCCGCTTCCGCCGCGGCGATCCGGGCCTTCAAGTCCGCGATCCGCGACGCGAGTTGCTGGACGTAGGTCGCGTCGAGGTGCGGCCCTGCGCGCGCCAGCGCCTGCTCGATCCAGTGCACGTCCAGCCGCGAGTTGGTCACCAGGTCCGCCACGCGGTGGCGGGTCATGTCCTGGCGCGCAAACTCCACGCTCTCGCGCTCGATGCGTTCGACCTCCTCGCGCGTCAGGCCGTGGTTGGGCACCACCTGCAGAGAGGCCCGCTTGCCGCTGCGCTTCTCGACCGCGCTCACGTTGAGCACGCCGTTGGCGTCGACCAGGAACGTCACCTCGACCTGCGGGATGCCCGCGGGCATCGGCGGCAGGCCCGAGAGGTGGAACTCGCCCAGCGAGCGGCAGTCGCTCGCCATCTCGCGCTCGCCCTGCAGCACGTGCAGTTTGATCGAGGTCTGCCCGTCGACGCTGGTGCTGAACATCTCCGTTGCGCGGGCGGGCACGGTCGAGTTGCGCATGATGAGTTTGGCCACGCCCCCGCCACGGGTCTCGATGCCCAGCGACAGCGGCAGCACGTCCAGCAGCAGGCTCGATTGGCGCCGGCCGGCCCCGCCCGGAGCGTTGGTCGCCGCGCCCCTTCGCGCGAGCACCCCCGCCTGCACCGCAGCGCCCAGCGCCACGACCTGGTCGGGGTCCAGCGCGGTGTACGGCGGCATGCCGAACACCTCCTCGACGCGCCGGCGCACCAGCGGCGTGCGCGTCGCCCCTCCCACGAGCACGACGCACGAGGGCCGCTCCTCGCCCGCGGCGTCCATCTGCCGCCGCGCGTCGCGCAGGGCGCGCCGGCAGCACTCGATGGTGCGCTCGACCAGCGGCGCGATCATCGACTCGAACTCCTTGCGCGTGACCGTCCGCTCGTACACCCGCCCTCCGCCGAGATCGATCCGCACGCTCGCGCGGTCCTCGCTCGACAGCCGGACCTTCACCTGCTCGGCGAACTGCCGCAGCGCGGTGCGCGTCTCGGCGTCGAACCCCGGCGCCGCGGGCGGGACGGCCGCGCCGCGACCCAGCAAGGCGTTGATCTCCCGCGTGAACAGCGCGACCAGCGCGTGGTCGAAGTCGTCGCCGCCCAGGTGCGTGTCGCCCGCGGTCGAGAGGACCTGGAAGATGTCCGCCCCGAGCGGCGCCGCCTGCTCGACGGCGGACGCGCCCGGCGTCAGGCGCAGCACGCTCACGTCGAACGTGCCGCCGCCCAGGTCGTACACCACCACCACCTGCGGCTTCGTGGCGTTGACGCCGAGCCCGTAGGCCAGGGCCGCGGCCGTCGGCTCGTTGATGATCCGCACCACCTCCAGCCCCGCCAGTCGCCCCGCGTCGCGAGTCGCCTGTCGCTGCGCATCGTCGAAGTACGCCGGCACCGTCACCACCGCCTTGCGCACCTCAACGCCCAGCGCCCGGCTCGCCTGCTCCTTCAGCCGGCGCAGGATGATCGCGCTCACCTCCTGCGGCGAGATCATCCTCCCGCCGCCCGCTCCCGGCAGCAGCACGCGCGCCGTCGCGTGCGGGCCCTCCACCACCCTGTACGACAGATACGGCACGTCCGCCGCGGCGTCCTTCAGGCTCCGTCCCATCAGGCGCTTCACGCTCGACACCGTGCGCTCCGGATGCCGGACCGCCTCGGCCCGCGCCTCGTGCCCGACCGCCTCGACACGCCCCGCCCCCCCACCACCATCCGCCGCGAATCGCACGACGCTCGGCAGCATCGCGCGGCCGTGTTCATCGGGGATCACGCGCGGCGCGGCGGCGTCGGGGCCCTCGCCCCAGCCCGCCACCGCGACCAGGCTGTTGGTCGTGCCCAGATCGATGCCGACGATCGGCTCGCTCGGCGATGATGGACGCTCGCTCATCGCATGACCTTAGCGCGTCGGCGGCGGCCACCGGCGGCCGCCGGCCCGCGTCTTGTGTCTGCTCTCCGCGTCATCCGGGTTCCTGAGATCTGGTGTGCTCGCGGCGTTCCAAACGCCCGTCTCGACCAATACCCTTGCCCATGCTTCCGGCCCGCCGCTTCCTCGACATCGCCGCGCGGGCCGCGCTGCGCGCCGAGGGCGACGTCGAACCCAACCCGATGGTCGGGTGCGTGATCGCGCGCGGCGAGTCCGTGATCGGCATCGGCCACCACCGAAGGTTCGGCGGGCCGCACGCCGAGGTGAACGCGCTGGCCGACTGCGCCCGGCGCGGCAACGACCCGCGCGGCGCAACGGCCTACGTCACGCTCGAGCCCTGCTCGCACTTCGGCAAGCAGCCCCCCTGCTGCGACGCGCTCATCCGGGCGGGCGTCGCGCGCGTGGTGTGCGCGCGGCCCGATCCCAACCCCGTCTCGGGCGGCGGCGCGGCACGGCTGGCCGCGGCGGGCATCGCGTGCGAGTTCACCGGCGCCAGCCCCCTCGCGACACATTTGGCCGACCCGTTCGCGATGCGCATCGAGCACCATCGCCCGTGGGTGATCCTCAAGTGGGCCCAGACGATCGACGGCCGCACCGCCACGCGCACCGGCGAGAGCCGGTGGATCTCCTCCGAGGCTTCGCGCCGCGAGGTGCACAGGCTGCGCGCCAGAGTCGACTGTGTTCTCGCGGCGATCGGAACGGTGCTGGCCGACGACCCCGCGCTGACCGCGCGCGGTGTCCCGCGCGTGCGGCGCATCGCGCGGCGCGCGATCATCGACCCGCGGCTGGAACTGCCCGAGGGCTGCGCCCTGCTCCGCACGCTCGACGCCGCGCCGCTCACGCTGTTCACCACCGCCGGCGCGACCGAACGCTCCGCGGAGCGCGCGGCAGCCCTCCGCGACCGCGGCGTCGAGGTCGTGGCGTGCGGTGAGTCCGGGGTCGTGGACCTGCACGCCGCGCTGCGGCACCTCGCCGGCGCTCACGACGCCACGCGCGTGCTCGCCGAGGGCGGCGCGGGCCTGGCGGGCCGCCTGCTCGCGGCGGGCCTGGCCGACGAACTGCGCGTCTACACCGGCCCGCTGATGCTGGGCGACGGGCACGCGGCGCCCGCCGCGCGCGGGCTCGACGTCCCGCGACTGGCCGACGCGCGGCGCTTCGAACTGGTGCGCGTGCACCGCCTCGGCCCCGACGTCGCGTCGACGTACCGTCGTGTTTGACCGCGCGTCGCGTTCGGCGGGGTACACTCCCGCGCACAACGCCGGAGGCCCGTGCATGATCCCCCGCCGAACACTCTCCGCGCTGCTGGTGGCGTGGTCGCTGTGCGCGCCCGTCGGTGCGCAGATCCTCCCGCCGACTCCGCCGCCCGCCGCGCCCTCCAAGCCCTACGAGCCGCCCCCGCCTCCGCCGCCCGCGCCGACGCCCCCGCCGCGGCCCGAGCCGGGCCCGAGCGACCAGGACCGCGCGGTCCCGTCGCTGGTCGAGCGCGACAGCGCGGGGCGTGTCAAGCCGCTGACCGTCGCGCCGGAGGACGCGCTGCTGTCGCGCGTCGAACTGACCGCCGGCGAGCGCGAGCGGCTCGCCGCGTGGCGGCAGCGCCGCGCGGCCGAGGCGGAGCGGCTGGTGATCCAGAAACTCGACGTGGTGCTCGCCGCGCGCGAGATGGTCCGCGACTCTGGGCAGGTGACCGACCCATCGGGCATGGCGCGCGTGAAGGAGATCGCCACCGCGCTGGCCCTGCCGCGCCCGCTGGAGTCGATGTCGCGCGAGGGGGTGATCTCGCCGGTGCTGCGCTCGAGACTCGACCAGGCCATCCGCGAGTACGAGCAGGCGCTCATGCAGCAGGACACGGCCGACGTCGGCGACAACGTGTCGAAGATCATCCAGATCGTGGCGCGCCGGTCGTTCGAGAGCGCGACGCGCGAGCCCTTCGCAGCGCTCGACGCGCTGGTCGTCAGGGCCGCGGGCGACATCGAGAGCCTCGGCGCCGCGCTGGGCCTCGAGGGCGACGCGGCCCGGGCGTTCGCCGAACTCCGGCGCGAACTGTCGGCGCACGCCGCGGGCGACGAAGCCCAGCGTGCCGCGCGCCGCGTCGCGCTGGTGCGGCCGTTCTTCTTCGATTCGCTCTCGCTCGAACAGCAGCGGGCGCTGCTCCGCGCCGTCGCGCCCGAGTGACCGCTACCGCCGGCCCGCCGAGACCGTCAGCCGCGCCGCGGTCTCCCTGTCGCACAGCGGCTTGCGGTCGCCCTGGCTGACAAGGTCCTGCAGCGTGACGTTGCCGTAGATCTCGATCAGCGCCTTGGCCGCGTCGTCGATGCGCCGGTGCAGTGGGCAGAGGTTCGGCCCGTGGTTGTCGAGCCCGAGCGGGCAGGTGGTGATGCGCTCCACATGCGCCACGGCGCGGACGACGGTCAGCAGCGTGATGTCGGCCGCGGGCCGGGTGAGTTTGTACCCGCCCCGCACGCCGCGCCGGCCGACGATCAGGTCCGCCGCGGCCAGTTGCTGCAGGACCTTCGCGAGGTAGTGCGGCGGCACCTTGGTGCGCTCGGCGAGTTGGTTGGTCGGCACCAGTTGGGTCGGGCTCAGCGCCAGCCAACTCATGGCGCGGAGGGCGTACTCGGTGGTCTGCGAGAACATGCGGAAGGTCCTTCGCCGGCCCGACGCGCACGAAACACCCATCTCTCCCCCTTGAGACGCGCGCAGCCGCAATGGACACTAGTGTCTTTTTATCGTGATTTCAACTCACCGCCGCCCCGGCGACCGCCCCGGACGGCCGCGCCGCCTCGGGCGCGGCGTCCGTCTCCAGCCCGGCCACCGCCGCGCCCGGTCCCCTCGCGGCCAGGATCAGCAGCGAGTTGAGCACCACCAGCAGCGTCCCGCCCTCGTGCCCCAGCACGCCCATCCACAGCGGCGCGTGCCACCCCGCCAGCGAGCCGGCCAGCAGCGCGACGGCCATCACCACGATCGCCGAGACCGCGAACCACAGGTTGAACGCGATCGTCGCGCGGGCGCGCCGCGCGACCCGCAGCGCCCACGGCACCACCGAGAGGTCGTCGTTGAGCAGCACGATGTCCGCCGATTCCAGCGCGGCGTCGGAGCCGATCGACCCGATGCCGATGGCCACGTCCGCCGCGGACAGCGCGGGCGCGTCGTTCACGCCGTCGCCGATGACCCCGACCGCGCGGCGCGAGCGCGGCCTGGTCGCGTCGGCGTGCACCTCCTCCTTGAGCGCGGCCACGCCCTCGACCTTGTCCTGCGGCAGCATCTCGGCCTGCCAGCGGTCGATGCCGAGGCTCTCGGCCACGGCCCGCGCCGTGGCGGCGTTGTCGCCCGTGAACATGCACACCGGGCGCACGCCCATGCCGTGCAGCCGCTCGACAAGCCCCGCCGCGCCGGGACGCGCCGAGTCGGCCAGGATGATCACGCCCGCCTGCTGGTCGTGCGCGATGACGACGCCGATCTGCCCGCGCTGCTGCACGCCGTCGAGCACTTCCTGCACGCGGTTCCGGAAGCACTCGGGCACCAGGTCGCGCGCGTGCACCATCGAGCCCAGCCGCGCCGGCTTGCCGTCCACCACCGCGCTCACGCCGCGCCCGGGCGTGAAGGTCGGCTCGCTGACGGTCGCGGGCTCGACGCCGCGGCGTTTCGCCTCCTCGCGCACCGCCTTGGCGATCGGGTGCGTCGAGTCCTGCTCGAGGCCCGCCGCGACCGCCAGCAGCCGCTCCTCGTCGCTCCACCCCACGGGGTGCAGTTGGCGGACGCGCGGCCGGCCGACGGTGAGCGTGCCGGTCTTGTCGAACGCGACGGCGCCCAGGCGCGACAGGCGCTCGATCGCCTGCCCGCCCTTGAAGAGCACGCCCCCGCGCGCGGCCCGCGCGATCGCCGCGAGCGTCGCCGTCGGCGTGGCGATGATCACCGCGCACGGCGAGGCGACGATCAGCAGGGTGATGGCCGTGTACACCGCCCCGCCGCGTCCGCCCGGCCCGTCGCCCACCAGCGGCGCGCCCAGCGCCAGCCACCACACCAGCAGCACCGCGAGGCTCGCGGCGAACACCGCCACCGCGTACGGCTGGCTCACGCGGTCGATCAGCCGCTGCACCGGCTCGCGCTGCTGCTGCGCCTCGGTCACCAGCCGCAGCACGCGTTGCAGGCTCGACTCGGCCGCGAGGCGCGTCACCTCGGCCTGCACCGGGTCGCCGACGTTGATCGTCCCGGCCCAGATCTCGTCGCCGGGACGCACGGTTCGCGGCATGCTCTCGCCGGTGAGGCTCGCCTGGTCAACGCTGGTCAGGCCCTCGACCAGACGCGCATCGGCCGGGACCGCCTCGCCCGGCAGCACCTTCACGCGGTCGCCGGGGCGCAGGTCCTCTGGCGCGACCTCGCGCCACGCGTCGCCCTCCAGCCGCAGCGCGCGGGTCGGCATGAGTTTGTGCAGCGCCTCGACCGCGCGCCGGGTCCGCTGCATCGCCAGGTCCTCCAGCGCGCCCGAGAGCACGAAGAGGAACAGCAGCAGCGCGCCCTCCGCCGGCGCGCCCACCCACGCCGCCAACCCCGCGCCGACCACCATCAGCACGTCGATGTCGACCTTGCCCGCGCGCAGCGCCGCCGCCGCGGCACGCACGCCGTGCACCATCCCGATCCCCAGGCTCAGCCACACCAGCGCGAGGCCCGCGGGCGCGGCCGCCTCGACACGCCCGAGCACCGCCCCCGCCAGCAGGAGCGCACCCGCCGCGACGGCCGCGACGAACTCGCCACGGGCCGATGTCGCCGCGGCCCAGACCGCGCCCACGCCGCGGCGCGGCGGGCCAACGTTCTCCTCCGGACCGTGTTCAGCGGTCGCCTTGTCCATGCGGTGCAACGCTAGGGCAACAATCCGGCCGCGGGGCCCGATGGCCTCGCCACCCGGCGCGCCCGGGCCCGACCGCGATTCTCGGACTTCTGCGCGGTTTTCCTGACGGGCAGCCCGAAAGTTTGAGTCGGCAGGGCTTGACCCAAGGCCCCTGCGCTCCGAACATTCCCGGGTTCGCACCGCACGCGGAACAGCCGCGTGGAGGCTCCAGGATGAGTCGCCCACGGGAGTTGCCGGAACCTTCCGGCGCAACGCGCAAAGGCCCGCTCGCACGGTTGTCGTGCGCGGGGGCCGCCGACCGCTTCGGCCGGCAAGCCTCAGACGGCCTGCGAACTGACAAGCCGACGATCGGCTCCTCTCCGTGGGGTTTGCCGTCGTGTTCGACACTCGCGGTCGGCCACGGCGCGGCAAGGTGTGGCCCATGATTCTCGCAAAGCCCCTCCGCGAAGAGAGTTCCCGCGTGTCAATTCCCATGTCGCTTGGTTGGGAAGAACTGCTCGGCGACGCCGGCGTGCCCGCCGTTGTCAGCGACCCGTTCGCCGGACGCATCCTCTGGGCCAACGAGCCCTTCGCCGCGATCTACGCCAAGGGCCGGCGCGCGAGCGAACTCGCCGGCCGCCGCCTGGCCGAACTCACCAGCGAAGAGGCCGCGATGGAGCGGCACTCGATCAGCCGCGACGTCATCCGCACCGGCAAGCCGCGCGTCATCCGCGACCTGTGGAACGGGCGCGCCCTGTGCGTGACCATCCGCCCGCTCGCGCCCTTTGACCAGGCCCCCAACGGCGCGGTGCTCGCCGTCTTCCGGCCCGCGCTGGCCGGTCCGCCGGGCCTTGCCGACCCGTGCGAGGGCGTGCACCAGCTCCGCAACATCGACCTTGGGCCGCTGGCCAACCTCTCCAAGCGTGAACTCGAGGTGCTGGCGCACATCGGCGAGGGGCTCACCAACGCCGAGATCGCCTCGCGCCTGCACCGCACCGCCAAGACCATCGAGGCCCACCGCACGTCGCTGGCCGCCAAACTCGGCGTCGGCACGCGCGTCGAACTCGCCGCGGTCGCGGCCCGCGCAGGGCTCGGCCCGCACACCCTGCCCCACGCGGTGCAGCGCGCCAACCCCATCAGCCCCGACAAGATCGAGCGCGCGGCCAGCAACTGAGCCGCGTCAGGCGTCCGACAGCCGCACCGCGCTGCGCGCCACGCGCTCCGCCGTCGGCGCGTCGCGGGGGTCGATCGGCGCGTACACGCCCCGGTCGTGGTCCGAGTTGAGCACCACCGCGTTGCGGGCCAGCGCGAGCGCGCCGTCCTCGGCCTTCTCGTGGCCGAGCACGAACAGCCCGACCTTCCAGCGCGCCGCGAGCGCGTCGACCTGTTCCTGCGTCTGGTTGCGCCCCCACACCATGAGGTGCGCCGAGCCCGTGCGCGGCCGGTAGTCCTCGTCGCGCAGGTCGCGCTCGAGGATCGTGACGTCGAACCGGTCCATGCGCTCCGGTGCCGGCAGCGAGTGCGCGCAGAGCAGGTCGCCGCCCTCGCCCGCCGTCGTCACGCGCAGCGCGACGGGCATGGAGCGGACAAACGCCCGAACCGCCTCGCGCACGCGCGCGGCGTCGCCGCCGAAGGCAAAGTCGAGGGCCTCGTCGAACGCCGCGACAAGGCGGACGCCGTCCTTGGCGACCTCGGAGCCGGTGAGTTGCGCCAGTTCGTGGTTGGCCAGCAGCACGTGCACGTGCCCGGGGCGCGCGGCCTTGAGCCAAGCGACCCGCGCCAGCACGCGGAACGAGAAGTCCATCCCGTTCACCAGCCGGTCGGAGTGGATCAACTCGTGCAGTGTCAGGTGCCGCCAATCGGCGGGGTCGTCGGACTCCAGCCCCGCGGCGGCGACGAGCCGGGCCAGGTGCAGCGGGTTGTCGTGCAGGTCGCCGGTGGCGATGAGTCGCGCAGGCGATCCGACGCGGTCGATGGACCGGTCGCGGCAGGTGGCTTCGAGGTTGGCCCGGGCCCCGGCGTGCAGCGCGTCGCACACCGCGCCGGCGTCGCGCAGGTCAACCTGTTGCAGCAGGCCGGACACGGCGGGCCTCAGCGCCCGCCCGATTCGCGGCGCTCCGCGGCGACCGGCTCGATCTTGGGCAACTGCCCGGACTTCCGAAGGATCTGCTCGGCCCGCAGTTTCCCGTGGATCAGGTTGAGGCGGTCGGCCACGGTGTCCATGCTCGGGCGGTCGTCGGGGTTGACCTCGACGCAGTCCATCACCAGTTTGTCGAGCATCTCGGGGACGCGCGGGTTGAGTTCGATCGCCCGGCGCGGCTTCTCGATCAGATGGTCCTCGACCGAGCCGACCAGCGAGTCGCCCTTGGCCAGCGCGGTGGGGACGAAACTGCGGGTCAGCATCCAGTACATCGCCGCGCCGAGGTTGTACACGTCGGTCTTGGGCGTGATGGCCCGCCGGTGCACCTGCTCGGGCGCGATGTAGTCCGGCGTGCCCTGGATGCGCTGCTTGACCGTGCCGATCTTGCACGACTGGCCGAGGTCGATGATCTTGGCCCGCAGTTCGTTGTCGACGATGATGTTGTTGGGCTTCATGTCCGCGTGGACAAAGCCCGCCGCGTGCATCGCCGAAAGGCCCTTGGCCACCTGCTCGCAGATCACGACCGCGTCGTCGAAGGTCCGCGGCGGCTCGCGCTCGACGCTCGCCCCGTCCACGTGCTCCATCACCAGGAACAACTCGCCCACGGTGAGCAGGCCGCTCTTCTTGGTGACGATCCGTTCGACCTGGCGGATCAGCGGCGAGCGGATCTTGGACCCGATCTCGTACTCGGTCATCGCCTGATCGAGGAAGCGCTGGTCCTTCTCCGAGTCGCGGACCACGTGCTTGAGCGCCCAGATGTGCTTGGTCTTGGGGTCCTGCACCAGATAGATGATCGACGCCGCGCCGCGGCCCAACTCCGCCATCACGCGGTAGCCCTCGATCATCTCGCCTTGCTTCTTGGGTAGCAGGGGCACGAAGTCTCGCTCTCCAGACAGCAGCCGGGCCCGCGGCCCGGGAAAACACCGATGCGACAACGCCCGATCAGACGCCCGGACGCGGCCTCCCCACGGCTGGACGGCGAACAGACCATTCGCGGCCGGCGGCCAGAGGGATCGTAGACAAGGGCGAAAGTATCGGCATCGGAACTCGGAAGTTCAACGGCCGACCCGGTTTCGGTCTTGCTTTGTGAGGGTCGCCCGGCCCGACACGCGGCTCAGCGGTCGCCGCCAGCGACGGTCAGGGCCGAGACCGGGAACAAGTGGCCCGGATCCTCCACCTTCGCGATCTGCGAGTGCAGCAGGACGTGTTCGGGCCGGATGCCCAGTTCGCGGCAGAGCGCCGCGGTCAGTTCCCGCAGTTCGCGGATCTGGGCCGGCGTGAAGGGCCGGCGCGTCCCGTCGCCCACCAGACAGATGCTGATGGCGTGGTGGTTGAACCAGTCCCCTTCCGGCCCCGCGGCGTGGGCGCCCGGCAACTGGTCCAGCCAGCGGTAGCCCATGTGGACCTCGCCGTCCGCCATGCCGCGGCCGTTGCCGATAATCAGGTGGTGGCCCAGACCACGGAGGCTGCGGGCCTCGTGCTCGCGCTCGATGGATTCCGGCGTGCCCGAGAGCGAGCCGGAGTGATGAATCACGATCGCCTGCCAGCGGGCGGTGTCCAGCGGTTTGCGGGTCTGAAAGATCACCGACCGCCCGTCCGGCGCGTTCACGCCCGCCGCGGCGGCCAGCGGCGGCAGCGAAAGGCCCGTCTGCGGGACCGCGCCGCCGTCCAGAAGCATGAGCACCCCGCCGACCAGCGTCATCGACGCCAGGAAACTGACCCAGACGACCTTGGCCCGTCGGCCCGCGCCGGCGTGCTCGCCCTGCTGGGCGGCGGCGGACGGTCGGGACTTGCGGCGGGTGTAGACGGCCATGGTGTGTTTCGCGATGGTATCAAACGATCGGGCCGAGGGTCGTTCTCTCTTCCCAATTTCGCGCGCGAACCGCACATCGTTCGGTGCGACGGGCCGCGCACGCGACAGGCCCGCGATTGTCCACCGGTTATCCGGACAGGTTGCACGCGGTCTACAGGCGTTGCTCGGGGCGGTAGCGCTGCGCGATCGGGTACCGACGCCCGGAGCCGAACGCGACCCCGGTCACTTTCAGCCCGATCGCCGCCTGCTTGCGCTTGTACTCGCTCAGGTCGATAAGCCGGATCGTGCGCCGGATCATCGCGGGGTCGAAGCCCGTCTCGCGCGCGATGCGCTCGGGGCTCTGACGGCGTTCCACCACGCGCTCGATCACCTCGTCGAGTTGCGCGTACGGCCCCAGCGTCGCCTCGTCGGTCTGGTCCGGTCGCAGTTCCGCCGAGGGCGGCTTGGAGATGGTGCTCGCGGGGATGGGCCCAGACACGGGCACGCCGGGGATGCCGAGTTTGTCCGGGTGGGCGTTGACCCACTTCGACAGTCGGTAGACCCACTGCTTGGTCACGTCCGAGAGCACCGCCAGTCCGCCGTTCATGTCGCCGTAGAGCGTGCAGTATCCCACCGCCAGTTCGCTCTTGTTGCCGGTGGTCAGCACGATCGCGCCGGTCGCGTTCGAGAACGCCATCAGCACCGTGCCGCGCAGGCGCGACTGCAGGTTCTCCTCCGTCAGGCCCGAGACCGGCGCGTCGCCGGCGCGCAGCGTCGCGACCAGCGCGTCGAACCCCGGCCCGATCGGGATCGTCCGGTACGGCACGCCGAGGTTCGCCGCCAGCGCCGCCGCGTCGGTCTTGGAGCCCTCCGACGAGTACGGGCCCGGCATGCTGATCCCCGTGACGTTGCGCGGCCCCAGCGCGGCCGCGGCGATCACGCACGTCAACGCCGAGTCGATCCCGCCCGACAGGCCGATCGCGGCGGTCGCGAAGCCCGTCTTGCGGCAGTAGTCGCGCACGCCCAGCACCAGCGCGCGGTACAGCAGTTCCTCGTCGGGCGCGCCCAGCAGCGGGTCCGCCGCGCCCAACGCGACGCCTGCGCGTGCGCTCGGCGAGATGTCCGCCACCAGCAGGTGCTCGACGAACCCGGGCGCGGCGGCGACCAGCGCGCCCGAGGGATCGAACACCGCGCCGTGCCCGTCGAAGATGAGTTCGTCGTTCCCGCCGACCTGGTTCACGCCCGCGACGTGCACGCCGTGCCGCACCGCGTGCCGTTTCAGGATGTCGCGGTGCCGCCGGCCCTTGCCCAGCACGAACGGGCTGGCCGAGGGGTTGACGATGAGCGTGGCGCCCGCGCGGCCGTCGCGCGGCGAGACCAGTTCGGGCACCGGGTCGGGCCGGTCGAGGTAGCGGTGCGAGAAGCCCGCGTCCTCGCCCTTCCACAAATCCTCGCAGACCGTCAGCCCGACGCGCACGGCCGGGCCAACGCGCGTTGGCACATCGATCACCACGGCCCGCCCGCCGGGCACGAAGTACCGGTCCTCGTCGAACACGTCGTACGTCGGCAGGAGCCGCTTGTCGTAGGAGTCGATCATCACCCCGTCGCGGTAGGCCAGCAGCGCGTTGTGCACGCCGCGCGAGAGGTCGTTGCCGTCGCCCGACACCGGCAGCGGCGCGCCGAACACCAGCGTGAGGCCGGCCGAGTGCCGCCTCCCGAGTTCCCCGGCCGCGGCGACGCAGTCGCGGACAAAGCCCTCCTGCAGCAGCAGGTCCTTGGGCGGGTAGCCCGACAGGCCGAGTTCGGGGCAGACCAAGAGGTCGGCGCCCGCGTCGCGCGCGCGGCCCGCGGCGTCGGCGATGAGCCGCGCGTTGCCCTCAAGGTCGCCCACGATCGGGTTGAGTTGCGCAAGCGCGAGCCGCATGAAGCACGATGGTAGTGGCGACGGCGCGCACGCGATTCCCGCGTGCCCGGCCCGGCGCCTTCAGGCGCCAACCGGCTTGCTCATGATCAGGCTGTCGTAGTTGGTCTCGCGCCAGTGCCACCGCGCGACCTCGCGGTACCCGTGCCGCGCGTACATCGCCACCAGCCACTCCGCCGGGCCGGGGGTGGAGAGCGCCAGTTCGGCGGCGTTGATCGCCGCGGCACGGTCCTCGGCGCGCCGGAGCAGCTCCATGCCGATGCCCTTGCCCTGGTACTCGGGCTCGACGGCGAACTGCGAGAAACTCGCGACGCCGCCCTCGGGCCGATCGAACCACGGCACGCCGGGCCACGCCCGCGCCGTCTGCTCGGGCGACTTGAACATGATCGTGCCGACGACCCTGCCCATGTAGAGCGCGACGTAGCACTCGCCGTCGCTGACCCGGCGGCGCGTCACCTCCTCGGGCTGGAACGCCGCGAGCGCCTGGATGCCGCGCTCCATGTGCTGCTTGTACGCTCGGTGGAGCAGGCCGGTCAGGTGCGCAAGCGAGTCCTCCGGCTCCAGAAGCCGGATGCGGATCTTATTGGCCAGACGTTCGTGCAACAGGGGACTCATGCCAAGTGGGAAGTGGGAAGTGGGAAGTGGGAAGTGGGAAGTGGGAAGTGGGAAGTGGGAAGTGGGAAGTGGGAAGTGGGAAGTGGGAAGTGGGAAGGCTGGCATTGTACGATCGTTCCGCACTCCGCACTCCGCACTCCGCACTCCGCACTCCGCACTCCGCACTCCGCACTCCGCACTCCCGATGTCTCACCGCGCCCCCGACAACGCCCCGCGACCGACGCGCCCCGTCCCGACGTCCGGCGCGCTGCGCCTCCGCGTCCGCTACTGCGAGTGCGACCCCATGGGCGTGGCGCACCACGCGGCATACATCCCGTGGCTGGAGATGGGCCGCACCGAACTGCTCCGCGACGCGGGCGTGAGTTACGCCAACCTCGAAGCCGCGGGCGTGTTCCTGGTCATCGTGAAACTCGAAGCCTCGTACAAGCGCCCCGCCTTCTACGACGACCTGCTGGAGGTGCGCACGCGCGTGGTGCAGGCCACGCGCGTCAAGATCCGGCACGAGTACGAGGTGGTGCGCGTCGAGTCCGGCGCGGCCATTTCCTCCGGTATTGCGCGGCACGGCCCGCCGGGCGAGACGCTCGTCACCGCGACGACCCTGCTGGCCAGCGTCGACCGCTCCGGCCGGCCCAGCGCGCTGCCCGACTGGCTCGCGGGGGAGTGACGCGGACTCTCGCTCGATCTCGGGCGTGAAGGATCGAGGGCGGGACTCACCGCAGAGCCGCCGAGGACGCAGAGAAAGCCGAAGGAACAGAGGATCGACCGCGAATCGCGAGGCGTTCGAAATCGCGTGTGGCTCGGCGCTCTCTGCGGTGAAGTTCTTTCGAACCTTCTTCGCGGCACGAGTTTGATCGGCAAGGCGTATGACGCCGCAGAAACACAGACGCCCGGGCACGTGGCCCGGGCGTCTTGAACGGGAAGTGGAGGCGATGAGACTCGAACTCACGACCTCTTCCATGCCATGGAAGCGCTCTACCAACTGAGCTACGCCCCCGTCCTGTGGCATTGCCCGCCGCGGCCGTCCGCTCCGGGGCTTGACGCGAAACAGTAGATCGTCTGTCCGCCGCGTCAAATCGACCCGAACACTCACCGTTCCAGCACTTTCTCAACGGCCGCGAGCACGCGGTCGCCCTCGATCCTGTCGATCCGGCAGCGTTCGGGGTGGTCGTCGGCCAGTTCGCCCGCGGGGAGTGTCGGGTCGGCGACCAGGTCCACGCGCGGCGTGCCGTCGTCGGGCAGCGTGGTCCAGCGCGGGTCGGTCGGGCCGTAGAGCGTGACCGTCGGCACGCCGAACGCCGCGGCGATGTGGCGCGGGCCGGTGTCGTTGGTCAGCATGACCGCCGCGCGGCGGACCACGCCCTTGAGCGCGCCGATGGTGATGCCCAGCGCGGGGAGTTCGGCCACGGCCGCGCCCGGCGCGAGCGTTCGAGCTTGGCCCGCGATCTGTGCCGCGAGTTCGCGCTCTGCGGGCGAGCCGTTGACCGCGATGCTCATGCCGCGCTGCGCCAGACGCGCCGCGACCTGCGCGAAGCGCTCGGCGGGCCAGCGCTTGGCCTGGTTGTTCGCGCCGGGGTTGATGACCGCCAGCGGCCGCGATCCGTCGATGCCGCCCGCGCGCAGCACGCGCTCCGCCGCGGCGTCCTGCTCGGGTGTCACGGCCAGTTCGAGCCTTGTGCGTCGGCTTCCATCTGCGCCGTTGGCGTCGTGTTCATCGCCAAGCGCCGCGCGGGCGGCCCGCAGGTAGTACTCGACCATCGGCACCGGCGCGTACGTGCCGCGTGCCGTACGCTGGGGCTGGATCCGATCGGTCAGCAGCAGGCCGCGGCCGTCGCGGTCGTAGCCCACGCGGCGCGGGATGAACGCCAGCCGCGTGACCAGCGCGGTGGAGAAGGAGTTTGTGAGCAGGAGCGCGGTGTCGTAGCCTCGACCGCGCACCCGCGAAGCGACGCGCTTGGGGCCCATGATGCCCTGCGCCCTCGCGACGTGCGCCTCGTCGAAGAAGTCGGTCCCGGCGAGCAGTTCATCGAGCCCCGGGCGGAGCAGGCCGCCGATGAACGCCCCCGGCAGCGCGCCGCGCAGCAGCCGCAGCGCGGGCGTCGCCATGACCACGTCGCCCAGCCACGACGGGCAGACCACCAGCAGACGCAGGATCTTTCCGCTCGCGCCCACCCGCGCTCACCCGTCCCGCCGCGGCGGAGCCGAGGGCCGCGCCGTGCCCTGCACCCCCCCACCGCCCGCCACCGACGCCGCGCCGGCCCTCTGGCCGTTCCCATCGCCGCCGGCACGCCCGCCCGCGCCCCCACCCCCCCCCGCCGGCGCGGCCTCGCCGGCGCGCTGGCGCGGGTGATCGTCGAACTCGTCGCCGCGGAACAGCGAGCCGAGGTAGACGCGGCGGACCATCTCGTTGTTGATCAACTCGCGCGGCGTGCCCTCGGCGAACTTCCGGCCCTCGTCGATGATGTACGCGCGGTCGCACACGCGCAGCGTCTGCTGCACGTTGTGGTCGGTGATCAGGCAGGCGATGCCGCGGTCGGCCAGACGGCGGATCTCGGCCTGCAGGTCCTCGACGGCGATCGGGTCGACGCCGGAGAAGGGCTCGTCGAGCAGGATGAGTTTGGGATCGGTCACCAGCGCGCGGGCGATCTCGAGTTTGCGCCGTTCGCCGCCCGAGCAGGTGCGCGCCTGATGGTGCGCCTTGTGCACGAGGCCGAACTGCTCGAGCAACTCCGCCGCGCGCGCGGCCCGCTCGGCGCGCGACATCGGCAGCGTTTCGAGGATCGCCAGCAGGTTCTGCTCGCAGGTCAGGCGCTGGAAGACGCTCGGCTCCTGCGACAGGTAGCCCATGCCCAGCCGCGCCCGCTGGTACATCGGCAGCGTCGAGACGTCGCGCCCGTCGAAACTCACCTTGCCCCCGTCGGGCTCGATCATGCCGATCGTCATGCGGAAGGAGGTCGTCTTGCCCGCGCCGTTGCGCCCCAGCAGGCCGACGATCTCCGACTTCTCGACGTGGAACGACACGCCGTTGACGACCACGCGACCGGCGTAGGACTTCTTCAGGTTGTGGGCCTGCAGCAGCGGCACGCCGGGAGTGTAGGGACTTCAGCCGATCAGCCGCAGGCACGCGGGGTAGCGGAAGTACTCGCCCCGGTTGGCCGCGGCCGCGCCCAGCACCATGCCCACGATCGCCAGCACGTACAGCGGGATGAACGCGACGGCCGCGATCCCGCAACTGACGATCGACAGCGCGCCGATGAGCAGCGCGTAGAGCAGCAGGCTGAGTTGGAAGTTGGTCGCCTCCCTGCCGTGGTCGTCAAGAAACGCCGACTCGTCCTTCTTGATCAGCCACATGACCAGCGGGGCGACGACCAGCGCCGGGGGCACGAAATGCGAGGCGATCAGCGACAGGTGCATGACCAGGGCGTAGGTCCGCTGTTCGGGCGTCGCCGAGGGGTCGCTCAGGCGCTCACCGCGCGCGGGTTGTCCGGGTCCGTTGTCCATCCACGTGCTCGCAGAGGCCTGTGCGCCCATGGTGACCTCCCGACGCTTGTTGGGCAAGTCGCACGGCGGGTTTCAGGGGCGGGCGGCCTGCCCTGCCGACCAATGATCCTCCTGATGTGCTGGATCATCACCATCGCGCAGCGCGAGACGTGGAGCGCCGCGGAACTTGACCGGCTCGAACCGACGCTTCGGCCGGACACGGCAGCGGGTATCACCTCTGGCCCGAACACAGCGTCGGACACTTGACCACGCGCGGTCATCGAGATCTCACCGTTCGCGATCTCGTGGACTGTTGCCTCTGGTGGGGCAGGCGTCCCGCCTGCCTTTCGGACCTTCAGGCTGACCGGATCTTGGACGAGCCGTGTGCGCGTGTCCCATTGATCATCAGCACCGTGATGCGGTCGGTCACGCTCTACCCCCCCACCAGCCCCTCCGCCTCCGCGACCGTCGGCGCTTCGGCGATCAGCCGCAGGATCGGCTCGGTGTTGCTCGCCCGCACGTGCAGCCAGCCGCGCGGGCCGAAGTCGATCCGCAAGCCGTCCTGTTCGTCGATCGTCGCCTCGCCCGCGGCGATGCGCGGCTCGAACCGCTGCTTCACCGCCGCGAGCGCGGGCGCGGCCCGGCTCAGGTCGGGCAGGTCCACCTTGCGCTTCACGATCGCGTAGGACGGGACTTCGGCCACGAGTTGGCCGACCGTCCTGCCCGTGCGGGCGAGCAGGCCGATCACCAGCGCCATGGCGGTCAGGCTGTCGCGGATGTACGTGACCCGCGGCCAGATCACGCCGCCGTTGCCCTCGCCGCCGAGGATCGCCCCCTCGCGCTTCATCAGCTCGACGACGTTGGCCTCCCCCACCGCCGCGCGGAGCACCCGCGCGCCGTACCTCACGGCGACGTCCTCGATCATGCGACTGGTGGAGAGGTTCACGACGATCGTCGCGCCGCGTGCGGCGTCAGGTCCGTGCCGTTCGACCATCGCGCCCAGCACGGCCTGGGCGCACAGGACCAGCGTGTACTCCTCGCCGATGTAGTCGCCGCGTTCGTCGATGATCGCGAGGCGGTCGGCGTCCGGGTCCTGGGCAAAGCCGGCGTCTGCGTGTTTCTTGGCGACGAACTCGCACAGCGCGGTCAGGTTCTCGCGCGTCGGCTCGGGCGTGTGCGGGAAGACGCCGCTGGCGCCCGCGCCGAGGTGATGCATCAGCCGCGCGCCGAGGAACTCGCGCGAGGCCTCGACGCCCGAGGCGTTCACCGAATCGACCACGCACTTGACCGCCATCGAGCGGCGGTCGTCGTGCATGCCCAGGTCCCTGAGCGCGGCCCTGAGGCGTTCCAGATGCGCCGTCGTTGGTGCGCTGGGCAGGCCGAGGCCGCCGCGGGCGGATTCGGTGATCGTGCCGACCTCGAGGGGGCCGGGGGGTGCGCCCCTTGCCGGCGCGCCGCTCGCTGCCGGGCGGGCGTCCGCGCCCGCCGCCCCCCCACTGGCCGCCTTGAACCGCGCGATGATCGCATCGGCCGCGGCTTTCGCCGGCGCGCAGGCGTCGACGACGCCGCGGCCGAGGCCGCGTGCGCGCGTGACGACTTTCAGCCCGTTCCACTCCTGCGGGTTGTGGCTGGCGGTGATGATCAGGCCCGCCGCGGCGGCGTGGGCGTCGACCATCACGCCGACGGTGGGCGTCATGGCGACGCCGCAGTCCAGCACGTCGCAGCCCCCCGCGGCAAGGCCCGCCGCGGCGGCGCGGAGGAGCAGGTCGCCCGCCGCGCGGCCGTCGCGCGCGAGGATGACCAGCGGCCGGCCGGTGGTGGGCTGTCGAGCCGCGCCGGCGGTCAACTCGGCGGCGACCACCGACGCGAACCGTGCGGCGACCTCGGGCGTCATCGAGCGGCCGAAGATGCCGCGGCAGCCGCTCACGCTGAGCATCAACGGCGCGGGTGATGGGGCGTCGTGATTCATAATATTACGTATGATGTTCTATATAAGTTATTTCATGGCGAAGCCCGTCATCGCCACGATGCCGTCGAAGTGGTCCAGGTCGAAGAACCGGATCTCGATCGTCCCGGCCTTGCCTGTGCGGTCGGTGCGGATGCGCACCTTGGTGCCCAGGTGCTCGCCCAGTTGCTTTTCCAGGTCGGCCACGATCGCGCGCGAGTGCAGCGAGTCCTGCGTGGCCGCCTCCCCCCCACTTCCGCCCTCGGCGTACACCCCCGCCCTGCTGGCCCGCGCCAGTTCGGCGTTGACCTCGTCTTCCAGACGGCGGATCGGCCATTCGAACTTCGCGGCAAGGTCCGCCATGCGGAACTGCAACTCCTGCGGCAGGCCGACGAGGATCTTGCCGTGCCCGGAGTTGAGCCGGCCGTCGTCGATGAGTTTGCGGATCTCCGGCGGCAGTTCGAGCAGGCGAAGAAGGTTCGTCACCGTCGGCCTTTCGAGCCCGAGGCGCTCCGCGACCTCGGCGTGCGTCAGGCCGAAGCGATCGCACAGCGACTTGATCGCCGCGGCACGCTCCATCACGCTCAGGTCGGCGCGCTGCAGGTTCTCGATCAGCGACCATTCGGCCGCCTGCTCTTCTGTCAGCGGCACAACGATCGCGGGAATCGTGTTCAAGCCCGCGCTCGCCGCGGCACGCCATCGCCGCTCGCCGGCGACAAGTTCGTATCGCGGCTGACCGTTCGGGTTCGGCCGCACCACGATCGGCTGGACCATGCCCGCGGTTTTCAGCGACGCCGCGAGTTCGGCGAGCGCGGCTTCGTCGAAACGCTTCCGCGGCTGGTAGCGACCCGGCGAGATATCGCTCAGCGCGAGATACTGGATGCGCCGACCGGAAGCGTCTTCAGCCCCCTGCTGCTGTGCCGCGGACGGCGCAAGAGGAACTTCGACCGGCGAACCGATCAGTCCGCTGAGTCCGCGACCGAGGCGTTTGCCCTTGCCTTGCGGTGTTTGCATTATGTTCGCACTCCGGAGTGGGTTTGCAGCATGGCTGGCATACTACCATTGGCATTCGGGCTCGTAAAGCGATCTGTTTATCGGACCGGAGGTAGGATGGCAAAGGCAAGTCGGGCTTCGCATCGTTCCGCGCGGAACCCGCAACAGATCGAGGTGATCGCCCGCTGCGTCTTGGTGCGGGATGGCCGCGTGCTGCTTTGTCAGAACGTCAAGCACGGGTACTTCTACCTGCCGGGCGGTCACGTCGAGTTTGGCGAGGCCGCGGCACGCGCGGCCGAACGCGAGTTGGCGGAGGAGATCGGCGTTCGCGTTCAAGTCGGCGAACTTGCTCTGGTTTCGGAATGTGCATTCCAAGCCAAGCGAGCGCACCACGAGATCAACCTGGTCTTCCACGCAGAACCTCGACAGAGATGGCCGAAAGAGCTGACAGCACCAAGATCTCGTGAATCAAGCATCGCGTTTCACTGGATCGATCTGGCCGCAGCGCAGGATCTGGACATCCGTCCCACCGCAGCGAAGGCCTGGCTGACCTCGGGAATGGGTGGAGCCCGGATCGAATGGATCTCCGAGGTTGAGTAGGGGGGTGGTTTGGCTATCTTGCCGAGCAGTTACAGGGGGTTTCTAACGCTGAACTGCCAGCGACCGTACCGAAGGGTCCACGTGTCTTGTCCGATGTCATCCTCACGAGAGCGGCATGGTCAAGACAGAGTCGACATCGTTCCGCGCGGAGCACGAGCCCCTGCCTCGGCAGAGCCCCGAGCAACTGCTCGCGGCGGTTGATGCGCTGCAGCAGCGCATCCGTGATCTCGAGCAATCGCTCGAGCGCCAAGAGCGCCTTGCAACGGTCGGGACGATCGCCGGGCTGATTGCTCACGAGTTCAACAACATTCTGACGCCGGTCCTGTCCTATGCACAGATGGCCCAAGCGAACCCGGATGATCGAGACCTTGTCGCAAAGGCTCTTCAGAAGGCCGTCGATGGCGCAGACCGTGCAGGGCAGATCGCCAGCGCGATCCTCGGCCTGGTTCGCCGCGAGCACGCGCCGGCCCAGTCGGATTGTCGCTTTACGTGCTGTGCCCGCGAAGCGCTTGATCGTGCTCTCGCGTGCCTGGCACGCCCGCTGGAAAAGGACGGACTGCGTCTGGTTGTAGACATCGAAGCGGGCGCTGCTGTGGCAGCGCGGCCTGTGGTGCTCGAACACGTCTTCCTGAACCTGATCATCAACGCGCGCAATGCGATGGTCGGCTCTCGCGGCACACTCCGCGTGTGTTCCGCGCGCAACCTCCCGCACCTTTCCAGCAGTGCGGCTCGGAGTTGGAGCGGGGGAGGCGACTGGCCACTCCGCACCTCCACGGGCCCATTGTTGGTGCTCACCATCGAAGATTCCGGCCGCGGCATCCAACTGGACAGACTGGCAACCATCTTCGATCCAACGACGTTGATTGCCAAACATAATACAAACACAGGCCCCAGTACAGAGCGACGGGGCCATGGCCTCGGCATGCTCGTGTGCAAGCGTCTGGTCGAGGACGCGGGCGGGGCCATCGCGGTCGAGTCGCGCGTCGGCGTCGGCACAACCGTGCACGTCGTGCTGCCCGCGGCCGCAGACTGAATCAGTGCCGGGGCGCAGCGGCGTCGCGCCGCTTCATCGCTGCGATCGCGTGCTTGCTCCCGAGGAAGACGCCGTCGAGGTTCGATGCGTGCACCGCGCGCCAGGCTTCGATCGAAGCATGCTCAGGGTCGTGCGGGCCGGTGGGGGGGCACTGGGGCCGAAGCGCTGTTGCGCGTAGGCGATGGCGCGCTGCCAGTCGGACTCGATGCCGACATCGAGTTTCATCGCCGCGGCCCGAGCAGGAGCGGGGTGTGCGGCGTTGATGGAACTGGCCACCGGGCGCACGCCGGGTTTGTTGAGATCCGTTGCGAGGACACCCGCGCCGTGTTGCGCAAAGAGCCGCGCGATGGCCTAGCCGATGCCGCGTGCGGCACCGGTGACGAGTGCGGTACGGCCGGCGAGACGGGGCTGGGGAAGAGTGGGGGGCATGGTCTGTGAGAAGTTGGGGGCCGGGAGTCCGGGGTCCGCTCACTTCGCCGCGCCCTGCAGGAGCATGCGGACGGCGTCTCCCGCCCCGGTGAGGCTCTCGCCCGCGACGATGCCGGCGCAAAGCGTGACAAGGAACCGGCCGCTCCAGTTCGGAAACAGCCGGGAGACGGCCGCGCCGGCGGTCGCGCCGATGAACATCGAGATCGAGTTGGCGCCCGAGATGACAAACGCGAGGCCCGCCGCGGAGCAACTGGGCATGTACACTGCGGCCTTCTTCGGGAGTTTCTTCTCCAGCACGGGGAAGATGGTCCCCGCGATCGCGGCAAGGAGCATCGCGGTCGTGGCGTCGGGCGGGAGCGAATCGAGCCCGCGCTTGAAGACCTCGGCGACGGCCTTCCACATGGCCACCGCGGGCGCGGGCCATTCGGGCGTCAGGAGCATGGCCGAAGGGTCGGGCACGAGGACGAGATAGAACGCGCTGCCGACGGCCGCGCCGGCGACCGCCCCGCACATCTGCGACACAACCTGGTACCGGGCCACGGCGCCGAGCAGGTAGCCGCACTTGAGGTCGTGCATGAGGTCGGCGGACTGCGACGCGGCCCCGGCCGTCACGCTCGCGCCCAACAGGTTGGCCGAGGCGTTCTTGGGCAGCATGACGGCGAAGAGCAACTGCGTGACCTTGCCCATGGCGCCGACCGGCGTGACGTTGGTCTCGCCCGCGACGCGCGTGGCCACGATCGCGAGCACGAAACTCAGCAGCACGGCGAAGATCGCCGCCCACCACGAGATCCCGAACAACCACGTCTGCAGCGCAACGCTCAGGATCGCCGCGGCCACGAGAGAGCGGACGAACCACTTGCGCGACACTTCGCCCGTGTCGCCCGGCGAGTCCGCCCCGGCCGACCGGCGGAACGACCGGAGGATCGTCGGCATCGAGAAGGAGAACGAGACCAGCGACGCGACGACCATGAGCGTCACGCCGGGCCAGAGCAGCCATTCCGCGAACGGGACGACGTGCTGCTCGGTCGGGAGCGAGGCGTTGCGCGCCGCGGCCTGGGCCTTGTCGAGCGCGGCGCGGCCGGAGTTGACGAGCCACGGGGCGAGGACGAGGTACGCCAGGACCGCCCCGCCCAAGAGGGAGATGCACGCCCGCAGGCCGACCAGCCCCCCGATGGCGACCATGAGCAGCGTCGGGTCGAGCGCCAGCAGGTACTTGGACGCCGGCGCGCCGTTCACGATCAACCCGAGATCGGTGGCCTTGGTGAGTTTGAGGATGTTGACGATCTTGAGGGCCGACGCGATGACCGCGCCGATGCCGAGAACCGCGACGCGTCGCACGGCCTCGGCCCCGGTGTTGTAGATCTCCTTCAACGTCTCCGCGCAGGCCAGCCCGCCGGGGAAGGGCAACTTGTCGCGGATGACCATCTGCCGCCGCAGACCCATCGCGACCGCGACGCCGACGAAGCACACCGACGACAACCACAGGAACAGTTGCCACCACGGGAACACCGTGCCCTCGAGCATGGTGACCGCGGGGATCGCGCTGACCAGCCCCGCGCTGGAGATCGCCGCGGCGGCCGAGCAGGCCGACTGGTTGATGTTGTTCTCGAGGCGGTTCATCATCGGCACGCGCCCCGCGCTGGCCTTGCTGACGGCGCGCCAGAGCACGAACGCGAGCAGGATGCCCGTGATCGACATGTTCAGGCCCCAGCCGATCTTCAGGCCGGTGTAGACGTTGCAGATCGACAGCAGGCCGCCCAGGATCATGCCTGTGGCGAGCGCGCGCACCGTCAGTTGGCGCGTCGCGAAATCAACGTCGGGCGCTGGAGAAGCGGCGTGGGCGGCGGCATCGCTGGTACTGGTCAAGATCGCGGCTCCGTGAAAGGCGAAGACTACCGCCAATGTCGAAGGACCGCGAACAACGCGGCCGGGACGGGAGGACGCGGGACGACAGGCCGTCTGTTGCACGGGGTGAAGCGGGCACCGACCGAACCTCGAAGACGCGGTCCCGTTCGGCGGCACGGCGATCGGTTCAAACGACCATGCCGGGGAGTGCCGCGGCGATCGCCGCGTTCATCTGCGCACGTTCGTCCACAGTGATCGATACGGAGGCCGCGGCGGCGTTCTCGGCGACCTGCGCTTCGGTCCGCGCGCCGACCAGCGCGTGCGTGACGCCGGGCTGGTGGATCGTCCAGGCGATGGCGAGTTGCGCGAGCGTGCAGCGGTGGGCGAGGGCGATCGGTTCGATCTGCGCCAGGAGCGCGGCGATCGCGGCACGGTTCTCACGCGTGAACCGCCGGTGCGTCCGTCGCATGTCGCCGAGCGCGAACTCGCGCTCGGGACCGACCCTGCCGGTCAGCAGTCCGAGCGCCAGCGGCGAGTACGCCAGCACGGCGATGTTGTGCGCGCGGCAGTAGGGGAGCTGCTCGGCGTCGAGCCGCCGGTCGATCATCGAGTACTTCTCCTGATCGGAATCCAGCGGCCCCACGGCGCGGTAGCGGTCCATCTCGGCGGTGGTGGCGTTGCAGACGCCGATGGCGCGCACCTTGCCCCGGTCCTTGAGTTTGAGCAGGGCGGCCATGGTGTCCTCGTACGGCGTCTGCTGCTCCTGCCAGTGCGTCTGGTACAGGTCGATGTAGTCGGTCCGGAGGCGCTTGAGCGAGTCCTCGCACTCGCGCGCGACCGACTCCGGCCCGTTGAAGACGTAGACCTCGATGTGCCCGGTCTCGCTGGGGCCCAGCGCGGTGGAGCGCATCATGGCGCGGCCCCGGCGCGTGTTGCACACCATGCCGCACTTGGTCGCGATGACGGCCCTGTCGCGCCTGCCCACAAGCGCGCGGCCGACAATCTGCTCGGAGAGACCAAAGCCGTAGATCGGCGCGGTGTCGATCAGGTTCATGCCGCGGTCGATCGCGGCGTGGATCGCGCGGACGGCCGCGTCGTCGTCGCTGCCGCCCCACATCCACCCGCCCATGGCCCACGTGCCGAGCGCGACGACGGAGGCCTCGATACCGGAGGAACCGAGCGGGCGGGTGCGCATGGCGGAGCATACGGCGCGCCGGGCCGCCCGGCCCGTGTCAGAACGGGATGTCGAAACTGAAGGAGAACACCCGTTCGCGGTCGCCGAACTGCTTGAGCAGCGGGAACCCGAAGTCGAACGCGAACGGCACGGGCGTGAGCGAGGGGACGTACAGCCGCAGGCCGACGCCCACGGACAGCCGGTAGTTGTCCAGCGACAGTTCCCTGTCCACCGTGCCGGTGTCGATGAACGCGGTGACGGAGATGAGTTCCTCGAACACCGGCTTCTCGATCTCCGCGCCGACGAAGAACATGAACGTGCCGCCCGCGGGCTCGTTGGTGATCTCGCCGGTGCTCTGGCGGATGCCCTTGGGCGAGACGGTGCGGAAGTCGAAGCCGCGGAACGTCCGGCCGCCGAGGAAGTAGCGCTCGAAGATGGGCGCGTCGTCCTGCCCCTCGGGGATGTACGAGGAGGCGACTTTGAGTTGCGCGACCGTCTTGTACCCCAGGAAGTCCTCGTCGACGGTGACAAAGACGTTGTGCTCGGCGGAGATCTTCGTGAAGTCGTAGTCGCCGCCGGCGGCGCCGACGCGTTCGACCTCGAAGTTGAACCGCGTGCCGCGGCTGGGCCGGAAGCGGCTGTCGACCGTCGAGCGGATCAGTCGGAACCCGATGCCGGTGAGGTTGTGCTCGCCCTCGGTCTGGAACAGGTCGACGATGGCGTCCTCGTCGATGTCGGAGATGTCGATGTTCTCGAAGCGCCCGAAGACCGAGGCCACCCAGCGCTCGCCGAAGCGCCGGCCGATCGCGGGTCGGCCGCCGATCCGCCGCTCGTCGAAGTCGCGGTACTTGCGCTTGCGGAAGTACGCCGCGGCCGATCCGGAGTAGTCGGTGTCGAACAGGTACGGGTCCGAGAGCGAGATCTGGTAGGTCTGGCTCTCGGTGCCGGGCTCCAGGCGCAGGTCGAAGGTCTGCCCCGCGCCGCGGAAGGCCTGCCCGCTGAAGAACTCGCCGACCGAGTCGGGGAAGTCGAACAGGTCGAAGTTCCGCTGCGTGATGCCGAATGTGCCGATCACGCCGCCGTCGCTCGACGCCGCCGCGCCGAAGGTGATCGCACCCGTGTTGGTCTCCTTCACCTCCACCAGCATGTCGCGGTAGCCGGGGTTGGCGGGGTCCTCTGGCTGCACGGTGATGCGGACCGACCGCGGCTCGAACAGGCGCGTCTCCTCGATGCGCCGCTCGGAGTCGAGCACGACCCGTTCGCCGACGCGTTCGTAGGAGAGCCGCAGCGGGCGGTCGGGCGTCTGGTCGATCTCGCGGAAGAGCACCTTCTTCTGCGTGATGCTGTTGCCGGCGGGTCGGATCAGGCCGGTCAGGAAGCGCCGCCCCTCGTCGACGAACAGCAGCAGGTCGACCTCGGGCCTGTCGGGGTCGCGCAGCTCGCGGTTGGCGATGCGCACGTCGACGTAGCCCTGCAGCGTGTAGGCGTTGCGCAGCGCGTTGAGCGAGCGCCGGAGTCTGTCGGCGCTGTAGGCGTCGCCCGGCTTGATCGAGAGCAGGCCCGCGACCTGCTCGGCGGTGAACACCGTCAGCGGCGGGCCCTCGTCGCCCGCGGCGGGCGAGGTCATCGGCCGCACCTTCACCGAGCGCAGCGTGTACACCGGCCCCTCGCGGATCACGAACTTGACGATCGCCTCGCGCCCGTTGGGCGAGAAGACCAGTTGCCGGTCGGCCTGCACGTCGAGGTAGCCGCGGTCCTTGTAGAAGGCGATGAGCGCGGCGACGTCCTGGTCGAGCACGTCCTGGTCGATCGCGCCCGATTCGAGGATGCCGGCGGTGCGGGTCTTGACGGCGGACCGGAGTTCGGACCGCGAGAACGAGCTGGCGCCCTCGAAGCGGATCTCGGTCACGCGCAGCCGCTCGCCCTCGGTGATCTTGAACAGCACGATGCCGTTGCGGTCCAGTTCGGCCTGGTCGATGGTGACGTCGGCGTTGTAGTAGCCCTTGTCGCGGTACAGGCGCAGGATGCGGGCCTTGGCGCTGCCCAGTTGGTACTCGTCGACGGGCGTGCCCTTGAGGAAGAAGATCTGCGAGGCCAGTTCGGTGTCGGAGATCTGACGGTTGCCGACGGCCTGCACGTCCTCGATGATCGGCGCGGGCTCGAACTCGTAGATGAGCGCGACCGACCCGTCGTCGTACGGCTGGGCCTTGGCCTGCAGACGCTTGAACCGGCCCAGCGCGTTGAGGCGGTGGATGTCCGACCGCACGACCTCGGCCGCGAGCGGCGTGCCGGCGCGGGCGCGGATCTGGTTGCGCACCAGCCGGTCGTCGCGCTCGGGCAGGCCCACCAGCCGGATCTCCCGGATCGGCCGGTCCTGGTACGGGATGATCGAGTCGTCCGTCACGGCGACGGGAGCCGCGGGACGCGGCGCCAGCGGGTCGGCCGGCTGCGCGGCCGGCGGGGGCGTCAGGGGCTGTGCCGAAGCGGCGCACGCCAGCAACGAAACCGCGACGGCGGCGAGCGCGCGTGCGACGCGCGCGCGGAGGGGCACGGGATGGGCGTGAGGCCGCGGGTTCAAGCCCGGGAAGATATCGGCCCTGCGCGTCGAACACAAACGCGCCGGTCAGTTCCTGACCCGGGCGTACAGCCCTTCCAGCGCTCCGGCGACCGCCGCGGCGGAGAGGTGCTCGCGCACCCACGCCATGCCGCGTTCGACGATCTCCTGCCGCGGCTGGGCGCGCAGGGCCTCGGTGTACGCCGCGGCGAGGGCTTCGGGGGTCTGCCCGCAGGCGAACCCGCCGCCGACACGGGCCAGTTCGGGCGCCAGCGCCAGATTGTCGGTCAGCACGGGCACCGCGCCGACGCAGAGCGCCTCGACGGCGACGAACCCGAAGTTCTCGTGCCTGGAGTTGAGCGTGAGCACGTCGCCCGCGGCGAGCGCGGGCCACTTCTCCGAACCGGCCACGAACCCCGCGAAACGGACGCGACCGGCGATCCCGAGCCGCTCGGCCAGCGCGCGCAACCGCGCCGTGTAGTCCGCGTCGCCCTCGCCGAGCAGCAGCAGGTGGAGACCGGGCAGCGTGCGCGAGGCGAGCGCGAAGGCCTCGAACGCCAGTTCGAGCCGCTTGACGTGGTGCAGGCGGCCCATGAACACGACCGTCGGCGCATCGGCGGGTATGCCGAAGCGCGCCCGCGCCTCGGCGCGCATCCGCTCGCGCGGCGGGAGCCCCGCCGGCAGGTGCAGCGGCAGGGGGACGACGTGCTGGCGCGCTCCCGGGTAGTCCGCCGGCGGGATCGACCGCTCGCGCTCGTCGGCCGAGCAGTACACGATCGCCGCGGCGTGCGCGAGCGCGGCGCGCATGCCCAGCGCCATGAACACCTGCTTCTTGAGTTTCTTCTGCTGCAGCGCGGCGCGCACGAGCATGCCGTGCGGCTGCCAGACGTAGGGGACCCGCGCCGCCCGTGCGGCGCGTGCCGCGCCGAGCAGATCGGGCGACCAGAGACCGTGGATGTGCAGGACGTCCGCGGCATGGCCCCGCAGCAGCGCGCAGGCCGCGTTGCCCAGCGGGCCCGGCCAGAGGAACCGGCCCTGCCCGTTCACGAGCGTCCACGCGGACTCGCCTCGGGCCCGCCGGTCGGCGTCGATGGTCGCCCACGCCGGGTCGCCCTCGGGCGGCGGCGTCGAGACGGCGAGTGCGTGCACGCCCGAGTGCTCGCGCAGCGCGTCGAGCAGGCCGAGAAAGGCGGTCGCGGTCCCGCCGGCCTGCGCGTTGACGGACTGGATGAGGTGCAGGACTCGCGCCATGGATGAGAACGTCAGTCCACGAACTCGCGCGGGCGGATCGGCCGCGCCGGCGAGCCGACGGCGACCACGCCGGGCGGAAGGTCCGAGAAAACGCTGGAGCGCGCGCCGACGAGCGTGCCGTCGCCGATGGTCACGCCGGGGCCGACGAACACGTCGGTCGCGATCCAGACGTAGTCGCCGATGGTGATGGGGGGCCGGAGCAGGAGCATGCGGCGGGTGTTGGTCTCGTGCGTGCCGGCGCAGAGGTGGGCGTACTGCGAGACCGAGGAGTTCCGCCCGATGGTGATCGGACCGAGGCAGTAGACGATGGCGAAGTCACCGATCGAGGAGTTTGAGCCGATGGAGAGGTTCCACGGGATCTCGATGCGCGCCGAGGCGCGGACCCGGACGTTGGGCTCGAGCCTGGCCCCGAACAGGCGGAGCAGGAACGCCCGCCATCGGTAGGCGTTGTGAAGGGAGTAGCGGAAGAGCGTGGCCTGCACGAGGTACCAGAGTTGCCGCTTGATCTGCTCGGCGCGCGTCCACGGGCTGACGTGGACCGGGTCGGGCCCGGCGCGCGACGCCGCCGGCGGGGTCGCCGCGCCGGGGGCAGGGGGGGTTGTTGCGGTTGAGTCGGCCATGGTCTGCCGCCGCGGCGGAGCGGGGGAGGGGTCGGGGCGGTTCCCTATCATCGGCCGTCCGGGCCGGTCGCCGTTGCGCGGCGGAGATTCCTACGAGCCGGGGCGGCGGCGTGTGCGTACCAGACCGGGTCGGGGCGTCGGGCGCGGGACGTCGGGCAGACGAACGGAGAGGGTTGACGCGTGACGGACATCGCCGAGTACTACGACCGATCGTGGACGCAGCCGGAACTGTACAACGACCGGACGTCGCCGCTGCGCAAGGCGCTGTTGCGGAAGCACCTGCCCGCCGCGGGCGTCAAGCCCGGCGCGCGGGTGCTCGACCTCGGGTGCGGGTGCGGGGAGTTCGCGGCGTTCTTCAAGGCCGAGGGGTACGAGGCGGAGGGGATCGACATCAGCGGGAACGTGGTCGAGTGGGCCCGCACGCACAACCCGGGGCCGGTGTACCACGTGGGCGAGGTGAGCGCGATGCTGCCGGCGCGGCAGGGGGCGTTTGACGCGGTGTTCTCCAGCGAGGTGATCGAGCACCTGTTCGACGTGGAGGGCTACCTGCGGTCGATCAACCGCCTGCTCAAGCCGCGGGGCGTGCTGGTGCTGACGACGCCCTACCACGGCGTGGTGAAGAACATCGTGATCGCGCTATCGCGGTTCTCGCACCACTTCGACCCGCTCGGGCAGCACATCCGGTTCTTCGACCGGCCCGGCCTGGAGATGTGCCTGCGGAAGTTCGGCTTTGCGGCGGAGGTGTGGACGGGCTTCGGGCGCTTCTGGCCGGTGTGGCAGTCGCACTTTGTCGTGAGCAGGAAGGTGCAGGATGTCTGAGCGGCCGGGCGCGACGCTGGAGCCGCGCGCGCCCGACGCGCCGGCGGAGAACAGGGCGGGCGGCCCGCGCCGCTCGGCCCGGGTGTGGCAGGGCACCGCCGGGCAGGGCCCGCTGAGCACCGAGGGCTGGCCGCACGCGCCGGTGAGCGTCGTCATCCTGACATACAACGAAGAATCGAACATCCGCGACTGCATCCTGTCGTGCGGGTGGTGCGACGACGTGCACGTGCTGGACTCGGGCTCGACCGACCGGACGCGCCAGATCGCCGAGTCGCTGGGCGCCAAGGTGACGGTGCACCCGTTCAGGAGTTTCGGCGACCAGCGGAACTGGGCCATCGACCACGTGCCGTGCAAGTACCCGTGGCACTTCCACCTCGACGCCGACGAGCGCTTCACCTGCGAACTGGTGGAGGAGATGCTGGCCGAACTCGGTCCCGACGGGAGCCGCAGCACCAAGGCCGCGTACCTGTGCCCGAGCAAGATGATGCTGTTCGGGCGCTGGCTGAAGTACTCGGGCGGCTACCCGTCGTACCAGGTGCGGCTGTTCCGCTACGGGCAGTGCCGGTTCGTGGACTTCGGGCACGGCCAGCGCGAGGACTGCCACGGCGAGATCGGCACGCTGGCCCAGCCGTACACGCACTTCAACTTCAGCAAGGGCCTGCTGGAGTGGTTCTACAAGCACAACGACTACTCGTCGCGCGAGGGCCGCGAGGCGATGATGATCCGCGCGCAGGGCAAGCCGCGGGCGCGGCAACTGTTCAGCGGCGACTCGACCGCGCGCCGGCGCGCCTGGAAGAACTTCAGTTACTTCATGAAGGGCCGCGCCGCGTGGCGGTTCCTCTACAACTACATCCTCCGCGGCGGCATCCTCGACGGCGCGGCCGGGTTCCACTACTGCGCGATGATCAGCGTGTACGAGTACTGGACCGAACTCAAGATCAAGGAGACCGCCGCGCCCTGGACCGAGGCCAACAACCGGCTGGTCGAGCGGCTGCTGGCCGAGAAGCCGACGGGCGCGGGGCGCCGGGGGGGCGCGCCGTGAGCGACGGACGCATCGAGATCCTCATCCCCACGCTCAACGAGGCCGCGGTCATCCGCGACACGGTCGAGAACGCCAGCAAGGTCGGGCCGGTCTTCGTGCTCGACTCGCTGAGCACCGACGGCACGCAGGAGATCGCGCGCGCGGCGGGGGCGACGGTCGTCGAGCACGCCTTCGAGGGCTACGCCCGCCAGAAGAACTGGGGCCTGGACAACCTGCCCTTCAGGGGCGAGTGGGTCTTCATCCTCGACGCCGACGAGCGCATCACGCCCGTGCTGCGCGAGGAACTCGAGCGGGTCATCGACGACCCCCGCGCCGCCGACGGCTACTTTGTCAACCGCGTCGTCATCTTCATGGGCCGGGCCATCCGGCACGGCGGGCTGTACCCCTCGTGGAACCTGCGGTTCTTCCGGCGCGGCAAGTGCCGGTACGAGGACCGCTCGGTGCACGAGCACATGGTCTGCGACGGGCCGACCGAGTACCTCCGCAACGAGATGCTGCACATCCGCTCCGAGAGCATCCACGAGTGGATCCGCAAGCACATCCGCTACGCCGACCTGGAGAGCGACGAGTGGGTCAAACTCCGTTTCGGGCAGGAGGCCGGCGCCTCCGCCGAGCGGCTGTTCCGCAAGACGCTCAAGTACCGGCAGTACCTGCGGCGCGAGATCTGGCCGCGCACGCCGCTCAAGCCCATCCTGCGGTTCATGTACATGTACCTGCTGCGGCTTGGGTTCCTCGACCGGCGCGCGGGCCTGCACATGGCGACCATGATGATGGCCTACGAGTACATGATCGAACTGCTCTACCGCGACAAGCTGGCGCGGATCGAGGCGGGCCTGATGCCGCCGCCGGGCGAGGAGCGGTAGCGCCGGGCCCGGACGGCCCCGGGTCCCGCGTCCGGGGCGCGCCGCGCGGGCCGACCTACCCTCCGGCCATGGCATCCGTCGTCTTCTACTTTCAGGTGCACCAGCCGTTCCGGCTCAAGCGGTACACGGTCTTCGATTCCTCGCACTTCTACTTCGACACGCAGAAGAACGGCGACATCTGCCGGCGCGTGGCGGACAAGTGCTACCGCCCGGCGACGCAGCTGATCCTGGACCTGGTGAAGCGGCACAAGGGCCGCTTCAAGGTCGCCTACGCCATGACGGGCGTGGTGCTGGACCAGATGCAGGAGTTCTGCCCCGACGTCATCGACATCTACAGGCGACTGGCCGAGACCGGCTGCTGCGAGTTCATCGGCGAGACGTACTACCACTCGCTGAGTTTCCTCTACTCGCGGCAGGAGTTCACCGAGCAGGTGAACATGCACACGCGGAAGATCCAGGACCTCTTCGGCCAGACGCCGCGGGTCTTCCGCAACACCGAGTTGATCTACAACAACGACCTGGCGTACTTCATCCACTCGATGACCGACGAGGGCCTGCCCGGCGCGGACCCGAAGCACCCGAAGAAGCGCTTCCTGGGCGCGATCTGCGAGGGCACCGACCCGATCCTGGGCTACCGATCGCCCAACTACGTCTACCGCCCGCCGCACACCGGGCAGGGCCCGCACGGCAGGCCCTTCGGCCTGCTCCTGAAGAACTACCGGCTCAGCGACGACATCGCGTTCCGCTTCTCCAACCGCGGCTGGGCCGAGTGGCCGCTGACGGCCGAGAAGTTCGCGTCGTGGGTGAACAACATCAACGGCGACGGGTACCTGTGCAACCTGTTCATGGACTACGAGACCTTCGGCGAGCACCAGTGGGCCGACACGGGGATCTTCCAGTTCCTCGACGCGCTGCCGGAGAAGATCTTCGACGTGAACCCGGGGCACAACCACTTCAACACGCCGACCGAGGCGCTCACGCAGTTCGAGCCGGTGGGCGTGTACGACGTGCCGCACATGATCAGTTGGGCCGACACCGAGCGCGACCTGACGGCGTGGCTGGGCAACTCGATGCAGAGCAACGCGCTGCAGGAGACGTACCGGCTGGAGCGGCCGATCAAGGAGCGGCTGCACGCCGCGCAGGCCGCGCACGCCAGGGGACCGACCGCCGAGACCGAGCACGAACTGAAGGAAGCGGGCTACCTGCTCGAGGACTGGCGCAAACTGACCACCAGCGACCACTTCTACTACATGTGCACCAAGTACTGGGCCGACGGCGACGTACATAAGTATTTCTCGCCGTACGACTCGCCATATGATAGTTACATCAACTTCATGAACGTGCTCGACAACGTGCGGACGCGCGCGACGGGCCAGAAGGTCGGCGCGGGGTGAGCGCCCGCGCGACCCGATGCCCGTGGGCCGTCACCGATCTCGGCGTCGTCTACCACGACCGCGAGTGGGGCGTGCCCGTGCACGACGACCGCACGCTGCTGGAGTTCGTCATCCTCGAGGGCGCGCAGGCCGGCCTGTCGTGGGAGACCATCCTCGCGAAGCGCGACCGCTACCGCGAGGTCTTCGCGGGCTTCGACGCCGCGAAACTCGCGCGCTTCACGCCCGCGCGCATCGACCGACTGCTGCTCGACCCCGGCATTGTCCGTCATCGCGGCAAGGTCGCCGCGGCGGTCGCCAACGCCCGCGCGTTCCTCGACGTGCAGGACGAGTTCGGCTCGTTCGACGCCTACGTCTGGCGCTTCGTCGGCGGCGCACCGATCCAGAACTCATGGAGAGCCATGAAGCAGGTCCCCGCGCAAACCGCCGAGTCGGTCGCGCTCTCCAAGGACCTGCGCAAGCGCGGCTTCAACTTCGTCGGCCCCACCATCTGCTACGCCTTCATGCAGGCCGTGGGCATGGCGAACGACCACCTTGTCACCTGCCCTCGCCACGCGGCGTGCGCACGGATGGGCCGGTGAGTCGCCGGCCCCGTCCCTACCATTGGCCCCGATGCACCGCCGTGCGCCGCTGACCATCTGGCTCTACGTCGCCTTCGAGATGTGGCGGCTGGTGCTGCTCACCGCCGCGGTGCTGCTGTGCGTCACCGCCTTCGGCGTGACCATCAAGTACCTGGCCGACGGCAAACTCAGCCCGGCCGACTGCCTGAAGGTCATGTTCCTGTTCATGCCGCCGATGCTGCACTACGTGCTGCCGTTCGCGGCGTGTTTCGGCGCGACGCTCGCCTACCACCGGCTCGCGGCGGACAACGAAGCGCTGGCCTGCCACGCGGGCGGGATCGGCCACCGCTCGCTGCTGCTGCCCGCCGCGGCGTCGGGGCTGGTGATGGCCGTCGCGCTGGTGGGGCTGTCGAACCACGTGATCCCGCGGTTCCTGCACAAGGCCGCGGCGGTGGTGACCGAGGACGTGACGCGGCTGATCGTCGCGTCGATCGAGCGCGGCGAGGCGGTGCGCTTCGGCGACAAGTGGCTGTACGCCGACGCGGTCAGCGAACTGGGCCCCGACCCGCGCGTGGGCGCGTACCAGCGCCTGTGGCTCGGCGGCGTGATGGTGGTGTCGCTGGACCGCAACGGCGACGTGCGCGAGCAGGGCTCGGCGCGCGTGGCCTACGTCTGGCTGCAACGCACGACCGGGCGCGACGCCGCGGCGTCGGGCGCGGCGGGTCTGGGCGACAATCTGTCGTCGGACAACGCGCCGGTGACGCGGATCCTCTTTCAACCCGAGGACTACATCGGCGTGGGGCGCGGGCTGCGCGGCTCGGGCGGGGAGATGGTGCAGTCGTTCTACGTGAGCAACGCGCTGATCGACGACCCCAAGTTCATGACCTGGCCGGAACTGCGGCGGCTGCGGACTGAGCCGGAGATCATCGGGGGTGTGGACCGCCGGCGGCGCGAACTGGCGCTGGCGCTGGCCCAGCGCGAGACGTTCGAGGCGCTCCGCCGCGCGCTTCGCGCCGAGGGCCGCGCGACGCTGGCCGACGGGCTGGGCCAGCGGTTCATCGTCCACGCGTCGGACGTCAGGCCGCCGAACCGGCGCGAGCGCCGGCAGAACGAGGGCGCGGCGCGGAGCGACTGGCTGTACGTCGTGCCCGTGCCTGGCGAGGGCCGCGTGGTGATGGACGCGCTCGGGCCCGACGGGCGCGTGCAGCGTCGGCACGCCGCGAACACGGCGTGGCTACGGTTCCAGCGCCCGGGCTCGGCTGGCGGCGGCAGGGGCGGCGGTGGGGGTGGAGGTGGTGGGGGTGGTGGGGGTGGTGGGGGGGTGACGATGGCGTTGCAGTTCAACGAGGTTTCGGCCGAGACCATGCCCGCCGAGGGCGACCCGGCGCCGCCGGACCAGGCGGACCACGCCGACGGCGACGACGCGCCGCTGCCGGCGGGCACGGTGCTGGAGTGGCGCGCCTCGCAACTGACGCTGGTCAACGGGCCCGACGCGGCGTTTGTCGACGAATCGGCCGCGAACCTGATCCGCGCCGCCGAGGCGCAGGTGCAGAACCGGCCCGAGGACGGCGCGGCGCTCGGCCCGCCGCTGGAGGACCTCAAGCGCCGCATCGCCGCGCTGCAGCGCGAGGTGACGAGCAAGATCCACGAGCGACTGGCGATGGCGGTGTCGTGCCTGGTGATGGTGCTGCTGGGCGCGGTGATGGCGCTGCGGCTGCGCGACAGCCTGCCGCTGACGATCTACCTGTGGGCGTTCTTCCCCGCGCTGGCGGCGGTGGTGACGGTGAGCGCGGGCCAGCAGTTGACGCACCAGCAGGGCGCGGTCGGCCTGCTGCTGCTGTGGGGCGGCGTCGCCGCGCTGGGCGCGTACACGCTGGTCGAACTTCGGCGGCTGGCGCGGCACTGAGTCGGGGCTACCGCGCCTTGATGAACGTGAGGGCGATGATCACCAGCGTCGAGGTGATGATCCAGAAACGCGTGACGACCTGCTGCTCGGGCCAGCCGAGCAGGTGGAAGTGGTGATGGATCGGCGCGACGCGGAAGAGCCGGCGCCCGGTCCCGGTCCGTGCGCGGGTGTACTTGAACCAGCCGACCTGCAGGACCACCGACCCGATCTCGAGCAGGAAGATGCCGCTCATCACCAGCAGCAGGAACTCCTGCCGGACGACCACCGCCAGATAGGCCAGCACCGCGCCCAGCGACAGCGACCCGGTGTCGCCCATGAACACGCTGGCGGGCGAGCAGTTCCACCACAGGAAGCCGAGGCTCGCGCCCGCCGTCGCCGCGGCGAGGATGACCAGTTCGGCCGACTCGGTGACGTGCGGGACCAGGAGCGTCCGCGCGATCGTGTCGCCCGCGATGGCCGTGAGCACGACCAGCCCGAGCGCGACGATGGCGGTGTTGCCCGCCGCGAGGCCGTCCATGCCGTCGGTGATGTTCACCGCGTTGGACATGCCCGCGATCATCAGCGCGCCGATCACGACGAACACGCTCAGCGGGAGGTAGAACAGCCCGCCGGAGGGGTGGAACACGCCCGCGGCGTCGCGGACGTAACTCTTCTGGAACGGCAGGTTCAGCACGTGCCCCATGTCCTGAGGCGCGGGCGTGTCGCCGTTGCGGAAGACGAAGTAGGCGAACATCGCGCCAAGGCCGAGTTGGAACAGCAGTTTCTCCCACGCGTGCAGTCCCTGTCGCGACGCCCCGGGGCGCGACGCCGCGGTGAGTTTCAGCCAGTCGTCGATCCCGCCCAGCGCGGCGAAGCACACGAGCGCGGCCAGACCGAGCACGACGTAGAAGTTGCGGACGTCCGCCAGCAGCACGACCGAGACGATGATCCCGCCGACGATGAGCACGCCGCCCATGGTCGGGATGTTGGCCTTGGAGTTGGCCCGGTGACGCAGGGCCTCGGCGTCGGTCAGGCCGGTGTCGCCGATCTTCTTGCGGCGCAGCCACTCGATGACCGGCCGCCCGAAGACCAGCACGAAGGCGAAACTCAGCCCCGCCGCGGCCAGCGCGCGGAACGCCAACTGGTCGAGGATCATGAACAGCGGGTCGATCCGCAGGTCGACGAGCCGGTCCTGGAGCGCCTTGTAGAGCAGATACAGCATCGACGGGCGGGAGTCGGGCGGACGAGCGGGAGGGAAGAGGGCGGCGCGTGGACAGCGCGGCCCGCGTGCGGGCGGCCGGGGGTGCGCCTGTTCAATCGGTCAGGAGGCCGCGCCGGCGACAGCCGATGCCGCGGCGCGCAGCGAATCGAGCACCCGCTCGAGTCTCATCCGGCGCGACCCCTTGAGCAGCACCACGTCGCCGGCTCCAACGTGGCCGGCCGCGGCGCGGCAGGCGTCGTCGCCGGTGTCCGGGATCGTCACCACGCGGCAGGCGCGCGCGGCCGACTCGTCCAACGCGCCCGCCGCGGCGGTCATCCGCGGCCCGAGCAGGACGAGCACGTCGAGTGTGCCCGACCCCGCCGCGGCGTGGCGGACCACGGCACGGTGCAGGTCGTCCGATGCCGAACCAAGTTCGAACATGTCGGCGAGAATCGCGACGCGACGGCCGCCGTCATCCGGCGCGAGCGCGCGCAGCGTGTCGATCGCGGCGGTCATGGAGTCGGGGTTGGCGTTGTACGCGTCGTTCAGGATGCGCGCCTGGCCGCGGCCGACGTGCACGCGCACGACCTGCATCCGCATCTCCGCGCCCGCCGCGGTGGCGAACGCGTCGATGACGCGCCGCTCGGCAACCCCGAAGAGCCGAGCGACGGCGAACGCCGCGAGCGCGTTGCAGGCGTTGTGCACGCCGGGAAGCGGCAGGCGCACGCAGGGTCCGCCGTTGATCGTGAACTCGATGCCGACCGTGCCGGCATCGTCGATCGTGCGGATGTCGGTCGCGCGCAGGTCGGCCTCGGGCGACAGGCCGAAGCGCGTGATCGCGGCGGGGCGAACGGGCGGCCAATCGCTGCGCACCAAGTCGGCCAGTTCCGGCGAGTCGGCGGTGACCACGGCGTGCCCGCCCGGCGCGACAAACCGCAGCACGGCGCCCTCTTCGCGCGCCACGCCCGCGAGGTTGCCGAGCCCTTCGAGGTGTTCGCGCCCGATGCTGGTGATGACGGCGACGTCTGGCCGAACGACCGCCGCGAGTTGCGCGATCTCGCCGGGCGCGTTGGTGCCGACCTCGCAGACCAGGAAGTCGTCGTCGGGCTTGGCGCGCAGGATGGTGAGCGGCACGCCGACGGCGTTGTTGAAGGACCTGATCGACGCGGCGCCGCGGAGCGTGGTGCGCAGCGCCTGCTCGATCAGGCGCGTGGTGGTCGTCTTGCCGTTGGAGCCGCAGACGGCGACGACGCGTGTGCGCGTCAGGGAGTCGCGGTGCGCCGCGGCCAGGCGCAGCAGGGCACGCCCCGTGTCGCCGACCTTCAGCACGCCGACGCCGGCGGCAAGGCCCGCCGCGCCGAGGGCGGTCTCGTCGTGAATGACGACCGCCGCCGCGCCGGCCGCCGCGGCCTGCCTCAGAAAGCGGTGCGCGTCGTGGTTCTCGCCCCGCAGGGCGAGGAAGACCTGCCCCGGCCCGATGGCGCGCGTGTCGGTCGAGAGGCCGGCGAACTCGAGCGCGGCCGGTCGTGCAAGCCACGCGCCGTCGCACGCCGCGCCGAGGTTGTCGGGATTCCAGACGTTCATGCGTGTTTCACCGGCCCGCGGTCGGCACGGCCGAACTACTCGAAGCGCTACGCGCTGCCCTGGAGAACCGGGGCCCGCCGCAGTTTCACGCCGCGCTTGCTCAGCGCCTCGCGCGCCACCTCGCGGTCGTCGAAACGCCGCGTGACGGTCTGCCCGGGCCGGTCGGGGTCGGGCAGGATCTGGTAATCCTCGTGCCCCTTGCCGGCGATGACGATCACGCTGCCCGGGGGCGCGCTGCGCACGGCGAGGTGGATCGCCGCGGCACGGTCGGGCTCGATCTGCACGCGCGTCTGCGCCTCGGGCGGGATGCCGTCGATGATCTGGCCGATGATGGCGCGCGGGTTCTCGGTGCGCGGGTTGTCGCTGGTGACGACCACTCGGTCGGCCAGGGCGGCGGCCGCCGCGCCCATCCGCGGGCGCTTGGTCGCGTCGCGGTCGCCGCCGCAGCCGAAGACGCACCACAGTTCGGCCCGCCCGTCGGCGCCGGCGGGCGCGCCCAGCGCCTCGCGCGTGGTGGCGAGCACGGTGCGCAGCGCGTCGTCGGTGTGCGCGTAGTCCACCAGCACGGTGATCTCCGCGCCCGGCGCGGTCACCGGCTCGAGCCGGCCCGGCGGTGGTCGGCAGCGCGACAGCGCCTGCGCGATCGTCGTGAACGACACATCGTCCTCGCCCGTGCCGCCGAAAACCGCGTGCACCAGCGCCGCGGCCTGCAGCGCGTTGCTCGCGTTGAAGGCGCCGACCAGCGGCACGCGCACGCTGGTGTGGCCCCACGGCCCCGCGAGGTTGAGTTCCATGCCCGAGCGCGACATCGCGCGGATCGCCGCGCGGCAGCAGCCCTCCGGCGCGTCGGCGCGCTCGGCGCGGACGGTCTCCAGGCACCGCACCACGCGTGCGCGGCAGTCGCGCAGCATGCGCCCGTGCCACGGGTCCGCCGCGTTCACCACCGCCGCGCCCTCGGGCGGGAGCGCGGCGAAGAGCATCGCCTTGGCCGCGGCGTAGTCGTCCATGGTCCTGTGATAGTCCAGGTGATCGCCGGTGAGGTTCGTGAAGACCGCGCCGGCGAAGCGCGTCGCGCCCACGCGCCGCTGGTGCAGCGCGTGGCTGGAGACTTCGAGGACCGCCGCGACGCACCCGGCCTCGTGCATCCGCGCCAGCGTGCGCGAGATCTCCAGCGCGGGCGGCGTGGTGAGCGAGGCGGGCGCGACCTCCGTCCCGTCGTCGATGACGACCGTGCCCATCAGCCCGCACCGGATGCCCAGCGCGTTGAGCACCTGGTGAACCAGGAACGTCGTGGTCGTCTTGCCGTTGGTGCCGGTGACGCCCAGCACGGTCAGCCTGCTCGACGGGTCGCCGTAGAAGCGCTCGCCGATCTGCGCGGTCGCGAGCTCCAGGTCGCCGGCGCGGAGCACCGCGACCGGCGCGTGCCCCTTGGGCGGCGGGGGCGCGGCCAGCGCGGGGTCGTCGGTCAGGACGGCGACCGCGCCCGCGGCGACCGCGTCGGCGACGAACGCCCGCCCGTCGCTCTTCTCGCCGCGCCGCGCGATGAACAGCGAGCCCGGCAGCACCGTGCGCGAGTCCTCGGTCACGTCGCACACGCGCACGGCGCGGGCCGCGCCGTCGGCCGCGGCGATGCCCAGGCCCTCGATGAGTTCGCCGATGTTCATGGCCCGCTCTCCCGATCAACCAATCGTATCGGCGCAGGCGCGCTCAGGCGTGCACAAGGTTTGCATCGGCCCCCGCGGGTATGCAAGCGCCGTCACGCCAAGAGCGTTGTGCACGTACAAACCGGCGCGGGCCCGCGGCTTTTGCGGCGTTTGTGCTTGGGACCGCGACCCCGCGCTGTTAGATTGGGCAACGCCGCACAGCGCAGAGACCGACCGGAGAACATCCATGCTTCCTGCCGCGATGGCCGCCGCCATGTTCCTGACCCTGACGCAGCCCGACCCCGGCGCGGCGACGCCGGACCGTCCCGAACAACCGCCCGCGTTGGCCGGGCCCAAGGTGCAGACCGCCGAGCGGCCCCGGTCGCTGGTGGAGCGCGACTTTGCCGGCAGACTCAAGCGGCTGGAGGTCGACCCCGCGCAGGCCGCGCTGGCGCTGCTCGACCTGAGCGCCGAAGAGAAGGCCGCGGCCGATCGCATCCTCAACGAGCGGGCGTTGATCATGGACGGCGTCGTGACCGAGAACCTGCGGCAGGTCGTGGAGATGGCCCAGGCCTTCCAGGCGCGCGACACCGTCGCTGGCCTTGCGCTGGCCGCGGACCTGTACAAGAAGGCCGGCGCGTTCGTCGAGCGCGGGCGGCTGGTGGACGAACTCGCGGCGGTGCTGAGCGAGGACCACGCGTCGGAACTGCGCCGGCTCACGCAGGACTACTGGCGCGCGGCCATCGACGAGTCGGCGCAGGAACCCGGCCCCAACGGCCGCCCGCGCGGACGCATGGGCGCGCTCACGCACGAGCGCCTCGTCGCGCTGGGCAACGAGGTGCGGCTGAGTTTCGAGCGCACCGTCGCCGCGCGGGGACGCGAACTCGAAGACCTGCTCAAGACGCTGAACGCGACGCCCGAGCAGGACTCGAAGATCCGCGGCGTGATCGAGGAGACGTACGTCGCGACCTTCGGCAAACCGACCAAGGCGCAGCAGGCGCTTGGGTTCGTGAAGATCTACGCCGTGTTGAACGACGAGCAGCGCAGGGAACTGGCGCGGCTCATCCGCGAGCAGCAAAGCGCCGCGGCCACGCGCCGCGCGCCATCGGACCGTTGAGGTTCCCGAAGACCCCCTTTCCCCGCCCCCCTCCGCTCCGCTGCTCTGCTGCTTTGCTGCTTTGTTCGTCTGCCGACCCGCCGGGCCGCTCACACGTCCAGGTTCTTGACCTCCAGCGCGTGCTCTTCGATGAACTTGCGGCGCTCTTCGACGTTCTCGCCCATCAGGGTCGTGAACAGCACCTCGGCCTCGCGCGCCCCGTCCCACGTCACGCGCATCAGCGTGCGCTTCGATACGTCCATCGTCGTGTCCCAGAGTTGCTCGGCGTCCATCTCGCCAAGGCCCTTGAACCGTTTGATCTCCAGACCGCGACGCCCCACCTCGTGCAGCGACGCGAGGATCGACGGGATATTCGCCGCTTCGACAAACCGCGACGCGCGGCCGGCCGCCTTGGCCTCGGCGTCGTCTTCGCCGCCACCCTCTTCGTCCGCGGCCTTGCCGCTCTGCGGCTCCGCCGCCTTCTCATTCAGTTCCCACGCGTACTTGGTCGGCAGTTTCTCGCCGCTGACCGATTCCTCCTGCGTGAGGGCGTAGTCGGCGATCGACAGCCCGTGCGACGCCAGTTGCTCGAAGATGCGCTCCAGTTCGCGGTTCTCGTGCAGTTCGCGGAGTTGAGCCGCGGCACGGCGCGGGCCGCCCTCGGCGGGCGCCGCCGCGGCGGCCTCGGCCTCCTCGCCGTCGAGTTCGAGCAGTTGCAGGCCGTTGCGCTCGGCGATGCGCCGCGCGTCCGGCTCCGACCACGCCCACGCCTCGCCGCCGGTCCACGTCAGGCGGTGCGTGGGGAGTTTGCCGGCGCCCGACGGGTCCTGGCTCCGGGCCGCGAGCAAGTCGGGGAACTTCACGCCGCGGCGCTCGGCGACCTCGACCAGTTCGCCCAGCCGGCGCAGCACGCGCACCAGGCGCGTCAGTTCGTCGCCCTCGATCCGGCGCGCCACGGCCGGCTGGCGCGTTTGGGGGTCGGCGATCACCGTCGTGTTGTCCGACGGGTCGGTCCTGCGGACGACCAGCGTCGCGCGCTGCAGCCCGACCTCGGTCAGCATGTCGTCGAGTTTGGCGTTGTTCAGCACGTACTGGGTCTTCCTGTTCCTGCCGCCGCCCCAGGCCAGTTGGTACAGCGGCGGCTGGGCGATGAACACCTTGCCGCGCCGGATCAGCTCGGGCATCTGCCGGAAGAAGAACGTCAGCAGCAGCGTGCGGATGTGCGAACCGTCGACGTCGGCGTCGGTCATGATGATGACGCGCCCGTAGCGGAGTTTGGAGACGTCGAAGTCCTCGCCGATCCCGCACTTGAGCGCGGAGATGAGCACCCGGATCTCCTCGAACCCCAGCACCTTGTCGATGCGGGCCTTTTCGACGTTGAGGATCTTGCCCTTCAGCGGCAGGATCGCCTGCGTCTCCACGTCGCGCCCCTGCGTGGCCGACCCGCCCGCCGAGTCGCCCTCGACGATGAAGATCTCCGAGCGGTCGACGTCCTTGGTCTTGCAGTCGCGCAGCTTGGCGGGCATCGAGCCCGACTCCAGCGCGGACTTGCGGCGCGTCAGTTCGCGCGCCTTGCGCGCCGCCTCGCGCGCCTGCGCCGCGTTGATGCCCTTGAGCATCACCTTCCTGGCCTCGCCGGGGTGCTCCTCCAGCCACGCCTCCAGCGCCTCGGCGACCGCCGCGGAGACGAAGCCCTCGATCTCCGGGTTGAGGAGTTTCTCCTTGGGCTGGTTGTTGAACGTCGGGTTGGGCAGTTTGACGCTGACGATCGCCACCAGCCCCTCGCGCAGGTCCTCGCCCGTCGGCACCGGGTCCTTCTCCTTCAGGATGCCCGCCTTGCGCGCGTAGGTGTTCATCGCGCGCGTGAGCGCGGCCTTGAACCCCTGCCCGTGCGTGCCGCCGTCGGTGTTGTTGATGTTGTTGGCGAAGGTCAGCAGCGTCTCGTTGTACCCGTCGTGGTACTGCATCGCGACCTCGCAACTCATCAGCGAGGCGGGGTCGGTCTTGACCAGGTGCACGGGCGAGGCCACCGGCGTCTTGCCCGTCATGAGGAACTGCACGTACTCCAGCAGGCCGTTGGTCGCCTTGTAGGTCTCGCTGCGGATCTTGCCGTCGGGCCCGACGCGCTCGTCGCGCAGGCGGATCGTCACGCCGGGGTTCAGGTACGCCAGTTCCCGCAGGCGGTTGGACAGGATGCCGAAGTCGAACCGCGTGTCGGGGAAGATCTCCGGGTCGGGCATGAAGGTGACCTTCGTGCCCGTCTTGAACGGCGAGTCGGCGGGGATGTCGCCGACCACGGTCAGCGGCAGCGTCGTCTTGCCGCGCGTGAAGCCGATGGTGTGGATCTTGCCGTCGCGGTAGACCTCGCACTCCAGCCACTCCGAGAGCGCGTTCACGCACGACACGCCCACGCCGTGCAGGCCGCCCGACACCTTGTACGCGCTGCCCTCCTCGCCGAACTTGCCGCCCGCGTGCAGCACCGTCATCACGATCTCGACCGCGGGCTTGCCGTCGTAGGCCGGGTTCTCGTGCTTCTTGGGGCCGATCGGGATGCCGCGGCCGTTGTCGACGACCGAGCACGAGCCGTCGGGCAGGATCGTCACGCTCACCGTGTCGGCAAAGCCGGCCATCGCCTCGTCGATCGAGTTGTCGACCGTCTCGTACACCAGGTGGTGCAGCGCGCGGAGGTCGGTCCCGCCGATGTACATGCCCGGTCGCTTGCGCACCGCCTCGAGACCTTCGAGGATCTTGATCTGGTCCTCGGCGTACGCCGCGCTCGCCCCGGCGCCGTTCGCCGCGGCCCCGGCTCCCGCCGCGGCGGCGGCGCTGTCGGGCTGGTTCGATTCGGGCGTGCTGGGCTCGGGCTTGCTGGGCATGGTCTGGTCCATCAAAGACGGGTACGAACGACCTGAACAGGACTCGGACCCAACGCCCCCGCCGCCCGCCCGCCCCCTGATCCGCGGCCCTGTTCGAGCGCCCAAAACCCCGCAAAAACCGCTTGGGAAACGGGGTTTTGGACGTGTGCGATGTTAGGCGCGCAGGGGGTGAAAATCGACCCGGCACGGGTCGATTCGGCCACGCGGCGGGCGCATGAAAAACGC
>CALKJW010000026.1 GCA_937995595.1 uncultured Phycisphaerales bacterium
GGCGCTGGTCTTCATCGCCTGCGACGCCGTGCCGCGGATGAGCACGCGGTACGACACCGTCGGCGCGGTCTGCACGATCTCGACGCCGCCCTCGCGCTCGAGCCGCTCCTGCACGATGTCCATGTGCAGCAGGCCGAGGAACCCGCAGCGGAAGCCGAATCCCAGCGCGTCGGAGTGCACCGCCTGGAAGGTGAAACTCGAGTCGTTCAGGACGAGTTTCTCCATCGCCTCGCGGAGTTCCTCGAAGTCCGAGCCCTTGGCGTCGGCCGTCGTCGCCGGGTAGAAGTCGCAGAAGACCATCTGCATCGGCGGCTGGTAGCCCGGCAGCGCCTCGGCCGCGGGGTCGAGGTCGAGCGTGACGGTGTCGCCGACGCGCACGTCCTTGAGCGCGCGGATCGCGGCGACCACGTACCCGGTCTCGCCGGGGCCGAGCGAGGGCACGCGCACCGGCTTGGGCGTGTACTTGCCCAGTTCGGTCACCTGGAACGTGCGGCCGGTGCCCATCATGCGGATCTTGTCGCCCACGCGCACCTGCCCGCCGTCCATCACGCGGATGTAGACGATCACGCCGCGGTAGTCGTCGTACTTGGCGTCGAAGATCAGCGCGCGCAGTTGCGGCACGACGGGCTTCCGCGGCGGGGGGAACTTGTCGCAGATCGCCGCGAGCAGGTGCGCGATGCCCTGCCCGGTCTTGGCCGAGACGTAGATGCAGTCCTCGGCGGGCAGGCCGAGCACCTGCTCGACCTCCATGGCCATGTCGTCGGGCCGGGCCGAGGGCAGGTCGATCTTGTTGATGACCGGGATGAGCGTGAGGTTCTCGTTGATGGCCAGGTACGCGTTCACGACGGTCTGGGCCTGCACGCCCTGCGTGGCGTCGACGACCAGGATCGCGCCCTCGCAGGCCTTGAGCGCGCGGGAGACCTCGTAGTTGAAGTCGACGTGCCCGGGCGTGTCGATGAAGTTGAGCATGAAGAGTTCGCCGTGATCCTCCGGCGCGCCCCGGCCCTGTTTGGTCCTGTGCGCCCCCGTCTCGTCGACGGCCTCCTCGTACTCCGATTCCAGTTCGTCCGCCGCGGCCCCGGGCTTGTGCCGGTGCCAGACGGTGACGGCCGAGGCCTTGATGGTGATGCCGCGCTCGCGTTCCAGGTCCATGGAATCGAGGAGTTGCTCGCGCGCCTCGCGCGGCGAGACGGCGTTGGTCGCCTGCAGCAGACGGTCGGCGAGGGTGGACTTGCCGTGGTCGATGTGGGCGATGATCGAGAAGTTGCGGATGTGGGGGGGCGAAGGGTCGGGCATGTCGGGGCAATGGTAGGGGAGTGGCGTGCGGCTTCCCCCTCGCCGAACATGCTCCGGGCCGGTTCGCACCCCAACAGCCGTCGCCCAAGGTCCTCGGCGCGTGCCCGCCGGTTCGGCGCCGAGTCCGGGAACCGCGCCGCCGGGCGGTGCCTCCAAGTGCACGGCCCTCGCCGCACACGGGCCGGGGCCGATGGGTCACTTTCGCGGAGTCTTGGCCATGTTCATGCGGATGATCTACGACGAGAAACTCGCGCAGGCGGCGTACATCTTCGGGTGTCAGCGCACCGGGGAGGCGATCGTCATCGACCCCGAGCGCGACGTGGACCGCTACGAGCAGGTCGCCGCGGCCAACGGCCTGCGCATCGTGGCCGTCGCCGAGACGCACATCCACGCGGACTTCCTCTCCGGAGCGCGGGAACTTGCGGAAAAGGGCGCGACCGTGTACGTCTCGGACGAGGGGGACGCCGACTGGAAGTACCAGTGGCTGGACAAGAAGTCCGGCGGCGGGCGATACCAGCACCGCCTGCTGCGCGACGGCGACCGGTTCATGGTCGGCAACATCGAGTTCACGGCCGTGCACACGCCCGGCCACACCCCTGAGCATCTGTGCTTCATGGTGACCGACCGCGGCGGCGGGGCGGACAAGCCCATGGGCGTGGTGACGGGCGACTTTGTCTTCGTCGGCGACCTGGGGCGGCCCGACCTGCTCGAATCCGCCGCGGGCTTTGCGGGCAAGGCCGACCCGTCGGCCCACCGGCTGTACGCGACGGTCCGCCGGTTCATGGAGTGGCCCGACTACCTGCAGGTCTGGCCGGCGCACGGAGCGGGGAGCGCGTGCGGCAAGGCGCTGGGGGCCGTGCCCGCGAGCACCGTCGGCTATGAGAAGATGTTCAACCCGTCGCTGCGGGCGGCGCGCAGCGAGCGCGAGTTCGTCGACTTCATCCTCGACGCCCAGCCCGAGCCGCCGCTGTACTTCGCCCGCATGAAACGGGACAACAAGGTGGGGCCCAGACTGCTGGGCATCGCGGGCGGCGGCGGCGTGCCGCGGCCGCGCCCGCTCACGGCGAGCGAACTCAAGAGCCTCGACGGCCGCAAGACCGCGATCATCGACACTCGCCCGTGGGCGGCGTTCCGTTCCGGGCACGTGCCGGGCGCGCTGCACCTGCCGCTGAACGCGACCTTCAACACCGACGCCGGGTCGCTGATCGGCGAGCAGGAGCCGATCGTGCTGATCGTCGAGCCGGGCCGGGTCGAGGAGGCGGTGCGCGACCTGATCCGCGTCGGGCTGGAAAACGTCGAAGGCTGGTTCGACTCCAGCCAGATGGAGTCGTACCGGGCCGAGGGCGGGCGGATGGCCACGATCAGCGAGCGCACGCCGGAGGAGGCGCGCGTGCTGCTGGACACGGACCGCCCGTTCGTGCTGGACGTCCGCCGCGCGACGGAGTTCCGCGAGGGCCACATCCCCGGGGCGGTGAACATCGCGCACACCCGCCTGCTGTCGCGCCTGGACGAACTGCCGCGCGGCCGCCACCTGCTGGTGAACTGTCGCAGCGGGGCGCGCTCGGCCCGGGCCTGCTCGCTGCTGCGCAGGCACGGATTCGAGTGCACCAACCTCGCCGGCGGGTTCCTCGCGTGGGAGCAGAGCGGCACGCTCGCGGCCCGCTGATCGGGCCGGTCGCGCGGCCGGCGCAGTCCTGATTGCAAACCCTCACCCTGCCCCGCGGGCCAAGGCATGTGTTCCGCCCGCGGGGCGGGGTTGCTTCCGGAGGAACCAAACGCGTGATGTGGGCGATGTTCGGCGCGGCGGCGGTGGGGCTCTCGCTCGGCCTGCTCGGCTCGGGCGGGGCGATTCTCACCGTGCCGATCCTGGTCTCCCTCGTCGGGCACGACGAGAAGAGCGCGATCGCCGAGTCGCTGGCGATTGTCGGCGCGATCGCCGCGGCGGGTGTTGTTCACGCGGCGGCGCAGAGGCGGGTGGACTTCCGCAGCGCCGCGCTCCTGGCTCTGCCCGGCATCGTCGGCGCGTACCTCGGCGCGGAGGCCGCGCGCCACGTGCCGGGGGCGATCCAACTGCTGCTGCTGGCCGCGCTGATGCTCGCGGCGGCCGTGCTGATGTTCCGCAACGGCCGCGCGGGCGCGCCGCGCGACGAGGCGCGCCGCGAGCCCCTTGCCCCCATGACTGCGCTCTGGATGTCCGCGGTCCAGGGGCTGGGCCTGGGGTTCACCACCGGCCTGGTCGGCGTGGGCGGAGGGTTCCTGATCATGCCGGTGCTGGTGCTCCTGCGGCGGCTGCCGATGTCGCTCGCCGTGGGGACGAGCCTGGCGGTCATCGCCATCAACTCCGCGGCGGGGTTGGTCAAGTACCTGCTCGTGTTCGCGGAACACCCCGACGCGGCCGCGCGGGTGGACTGGTCGGTCGTGGGCCTGTTCGCGGCCGTCGGGATCGTGGGCAGCCTCGTCGGCAACGCGGTTTCGACTCGAATGAACCAGGACACGCTGAAACGGGTCTTCGCGGCCTCTCTGATCGTCGTGGCCGGGTACATCGTCGTGCGCCAAGCCCCGCGGGTCCTTCCCGGGCGGGCCGAGCCCGCCGCGACGGGCGCGATGAAAACCGGGAACCACGCTCCGGCCGCGCGACTCTCAGGATCGGGCGGTGTGTGAGATGCACCGCTGCCGACCGCACGAAAGGGGACGATGATGATGTTCGCCGAGACCACGACCGGGACCGCCTCGAGCGCCGCGAGCGCCACGACGAAGAGTCTGCAGCCGCACGAAGTTGCGCCGGAGGACGTGAAGCGATGGCTCAGCGAGGGCCGGTGCGTGCTGATCGACGTGCGCGAGCCCGACGAGCACGCGCGCGAGCGCATCCCCGGGTCCAGACTGCTGCCGCTGTCGCGGTTTGACCCGCAGCAGGCCGCGGCGATGGCGCGCCCCGGTCAGGCCATCGTGCTGCACTGCCGGAGCGGCCGGCGCTCGGCCGACGCCTGGCGCATGGCTTCCTCGCTGACCCACTCCCGCTCGAACGTGTTCAGCATGGCCGGCGGGATCGAGGCGTGGAAGCAGGGGGGGCACCCGGTCGAGGTGAACACGCGGGCCGCGAGGATCAGCCTGATGCGCCAGGTGCAACTGGTGATCGGGCTGGGCGTGCTCGCGGGCTCAGCGCTGGCATGGTTTGTGGACCCGAGGTTCGTCGTGGTCCCGGCGTTCTTCGGAGCCGGGCTGGCCTTTGCCGGCGCGACGGGTACCTGTGGACTGGCGACCCTGCTGGGGAAGATGCCGTGGAACCGGGCAGGCGGGGGCGGCGCGACCTGCTCGGCCGGGTCGTGCGGGTGAGGCGTCGGCACGTTCCCCCGGGGGTCGAGTTGGGGGACGGATTGAGCGGCCGCTATCGTAAGTGCATGCCGACACAGCGCTTGTCGCATCCGCCGGTTTGGACGGCGACGTTCGGCAGCCGGATTGGGCCAAAAAACGCGCCGAGCGGGTTCCATTCCGTCCATCGATGTGCTAGTTTCTTGCGGCCGCGGTTTGTTGCCGCGGCGGAGAGAGAGCAGCCCAACGAGCGCTGCACAGACCCCCTCGCGCGGGAGCGCGGGGCGTTGTTGTTGTCGCGGCGAGCCGCGGCGAACCCGGAGGAGAGACCATGTTGACCAAGATGGCGTTTGTGGCGGGCGCGGCGGCGCTGGCGACGGCGGCGGGCGCACAGATTTCGTACAGCGGCGGCACCTACAGCCAGAACTTCGACTCGCTGGCGAGCGGGGGGTCCAACATCCCGTGGACCAACGACAGCACGCTGCCCGGGTGGTCCCTGTTCATCAGCACCGGTGCCGCGGCGCCTTCGTACAACGCCAACAACGGTGTCTCCACGACGGGTAGTTTCTATTCCTACGGGTCGACCGATGCCACGGAGCGGGCCTTGGGTGGCCTGGGCTCGGGCGGAACGTACTTCGGCTCGCCGGCGACCGGCGCCGTCGCCGGCTGGATTGCCTTCGCCGCGACCAACGACGGCACGAGCACGCTGACCGAGGTGACCGTCAACTTCGACGGCGAGCAGTGGCGCAACGGCGGGAACGTGAATCCGCAGACGATGGTGCTGGAGTACGGCTTTGGCGCGACCTTCGGCGCCGTCGCGACGTGGACGGCGCCGGGCGGGTCCTTCGACTGGTCCTCGCCGGTCACCGGCAGCACCGGCGCGGCGGTCGACGGCAACGCCGCTGGCCTGGTTTCCGGCCGCGGCGGCACGATCAGCAACCTGACGTGGGACGTCGGCGACACGCTTTGGATCCGCTGGGTCGAACTGAATGATCCGGGCAACGACCACGGCCTCGCGATCGACAACTTCTCGTTCTCGGCGGTTCCCGCGCCCGGCGCAGCGGCCCTGCTGGGCCTCGGCGGGCTGCTGGTCGGCCGTCGCCGTCGCTGAGCCGTTTTCGTCCGGACATCCGACGACACGCGCAGCGCCGGCCCCCGGGGCCGGCGTTGTTCTTTCTGTCCGACGCGTGATGCGCGCAATGAACAGGGGGCCCGTGGGGGCCCCCTGCTCGGCGTGCATCACTCGGGATGGAGTGAGAGGTGAAGCGATCTCAGCGGCGACGACGCGCGGCAACCAGGCCGCCCATGCCCAGCAGCGCCAGCGCGCCGGGGGCGGGGACGACGGTCACCATGTCGAAGCGCGACGTGCCCGCCGTGCTGTAGGTACTGGTGGAGCTGGAGGCGACGTAGCCCGCGCCGCCCGGCTCAAAGATGGCGACGATGCGGAAGCCGAAGTCGGCGTTGTTCGCAACGCCGGGGATCGCCGACAGATCGACCGTGCGGCCGTTGAACCACGTGTCGCCGGCGTTGCCGGAGAAGACGCCGTCGTCGAGCAGGCCGGCCGAGGAGAACGTCGTGCCGTCGATGGTGTACTGGAACTGCCAGAACCGCGAGCTGGTGTTGCTGTGGCGCTGATCCCACGAAACCACGATGTCGGAGTAGCCGACGGTGCTGACGAACGCCTCGATGCCCGCGGTCCCCGAGCCGGTGCCCTGGGCCGGGTAGGTCGTCGTCTGCCAGCCGGAGTTGTCGGCGGTGTCCGGGTCGGTCGAGCCGCCGTTGGCGTTGCCCGAGGCGAACGACGTCGTCACGCCGCCGATGGCGCTGATCGTGCCGGCGCCGATGTTCGGCACGGTCGTGCCCGTGGTCAGACTCGTGTCCGGCGGGTTGGAGTTGAAGTTCCACTGGGTGATGATCTGGCCGGATGCCGCGGCGGTCAGGAACGCCGGGGCAGCGAGCGCGCACAACAGCATGCGAGCGTTCATTGCTCTCTCCTTCTGGCCGCGAACCGGCCGTCGGCTGGTCCGGGGCCGAACAACGGGATGTGCGCGGAGGTCTCTCTCTCGCGCCTGTGGGTCGCGGCGGCACGTTGCACACCGCGGGGAGCAACAGACTACCTGTCGTGCCGGGAAAGCCAAGCTGCGGCGCGCAAGGCTTGCGCTAAGTCGGGCACGGTCGCGGGGACGGTATCATGCCCCGAACCCGCCCCGCACCGCTCGAACCACGCACAGGAGACCGTGCCCATGGCTTCACACGCATCCGGACCGGCGAGGAAGTACCTCTCGCACACGCTGAGCGAGTGGGCGTGCGGCCTGAAGTACGAGCACCTGTCCGACAAGGCCGTGCACACCGCCAAACTGTTCTGGTACGACTCGCTCGGGTGCGCGCTGGGCGGAAGCCAGCAGGAGGACGCGAAGATCCTGCTCGCGCACCACAGGGAGATGGCGGGCGGTGTGGGGAATGGCCCGTGCACCACGTTCGTCAGCGGGTTCCGCACCAACCCCGTCGACGCGGCGTTCATGAACGCCCACATGATCCGCGCGATGGACTACAACGACATCTACTGGAAGGCCGACCCCTGCCACCCCAGCGACATCATCGCCGGGCCGCTCGCGCTGTGCGAGATGACCGGCGCGACGGGGAAGGACCTGATCCTCGCGACGATCATCGCCTACGAGATCGAGCAGCGCCTGTGCGAGTTCGGCGTGCCGGGCGTGCGCGAGTACGGCTGGCACCACGCCACGCTCACGGCCTTCGCCGCGCCGATGGCCGCGGCACGCGTGCTGGGCCTGAGCGTCGAGCAGATGGTGCAGGCGATCGGCATCTGCGCCTCGCGCACGTTCACGCCCGGCGCGGTGACGGCGGGCAGACTCACGATGATGAAGAACACGGTCGACCCGTGGGCCTGCCGCATGGGCGTCGAGAGCGCGCTGCTGGCCAGGCGCGGCTACACCGGCCCCGAGCACATGATCGACGGGAAGGAAGGCCTGTACGCGGTGTTCGGCCACGTGCACTACAAGGGCCAGCCTGCGAGGTTCGACACCGAGGCGCTGCTGCGCGACCTGCCGACCTCGCCCGCGCACCACTACCGCATCACCGACTGCGGCATGAAGAGTTTCCCGATCGAGGCGCTCAGCCACGCGCCGCTCACGGCGATGATGAAGTGCGTGAAGGAGAACAACATCAGGGCCGCGGACGTGGCGGAGATCAAGGTCGAGGTCATCGCCCGCGCGGCGGACATTCTCGGCGACCCGCACAAGTACCGCCCCGACTCGCGCGAGACCGCCGACCACTCCCTGCCCTACTGCATGGCCGTCGGGCTGGTCGACGGCATGGTCACGCCCCTGCAGTTCCGGGAGGAGCGCGTGCACGACAAGTCGCTCGTCCCCATCATGGACATGGTGAAGGTGGTGGCCAACGACGAGTTCGAGGCGCTGTTCCCCAGGTTCCAGCCCAGCCGCGTGACGGTGACGACCAGGGACGGAAAGTCCTACGTCAAGCGCGTCGACGTGCCCAAGGGCGACCCGCGCGACCCGATGACCGAGGAGGAGATCGGCGTGAAGTTCACCGCGCTGGGGCGGGACGTGCTGGGCGGGGGCGAGACGGGCGTGCGACGCTGCCGCGAACTGGGGACGATGATCATGTCGCTGGACAAGGAGCGCGACATGGGCGGGCTGATGCGCGCGATGACGGCGTGATCGGCGCCGCGCGATCTACCATCGGGCATGGAGCGGCAGGGCCGATCGTTCGAGGTGGTGTCGAGGTTTGCGCCCACGGGCGACCAGCCCGCGGCGATCGAGCAGTTGTCGCGCGACCTGGTCGCCGGCGCGCCGCACGTCTGCCTGCTGGGCGCGACCGGCACCGGCAAGACCTTCACCATGGCCCACGTCATCGCGAGGGTGCGCAAGCCCACGCTCGTCATCAGCCACAACAAGACGCTGGCCGCGCAGTTGTTCGAGGAACTGCGCGAGTTCCTGCCCCACAACAGCGTCAACTACTTTGTAAGTTATTACGACTATTATCAGCCCGAGGCGTACATCCCGCAGCGCGACATCTATATTGAGAAGGACTCGTCGCGCAACGACGAGCTGGACCAGTTGCGCCTGGCCGCGACCAGCAACATCCTGTCGCGCCGCGACGTGGTGGTCGTCGCCAGCGTGTCGTGCATCTTCGGCCTGGGCTCGCCGCTGGCCTACGGGCAGAAGGTGCTGACCATCACCCGCGGCTCGCCCCTGGGCGCGACGTCGAGCGGGGGCGGAGAGAGCGGGGGCGGAGAGAGCGGGGGCGGGCGGCGCGGGTTCCTGCTGCAGCTCAACGCCATGCAGTACAAACGGTCCGAGATCGAGTTCCAGCGCGGCATGTACCGCGTCCGCGGCGACGCGATCGAGGTCTGGCCCGCCTACGAGACCTTCGCCTTGCGCATCGAACTGTTCGGCGACGACGTGGAGCGCATCGAGTTCTTCAACCCCGCCAGCGGCGAGGTGCTGGCCGAGGAGAAGCAGTTCTTCCTCTTCCCCGCGGTGCACTACGTCATGCCCGAGGACCGGTTGCAGGCGGCCGTCAGCGGCATCCGCGAGGAACTCGACGCGCGGGTGATGCAACTCCGCAGCGAGGGCAAACTGCTCGAGGCCCAGCGGCTGCTGGCGCGGACGAAGTACGACCTGGAGATGATCCAGGAGGTCGGCTACTGCTCGGGCATCGAGAACTACTCGCGCTGGATGGACGGCCGCGCGCCCGGCGAGCGGCCCTACACGCTGCTCGACTACTTCGACTTCGCCCCGCCCGCGCCCGGCGCGGCTCCGGGCGGTGACGCCGAGCGCCCCAACTTCAAAGACTGGCTCTGCATCATCGACGAGTCGCACGTCACCATCCCGCAGGTCCGCGCGATGTTCAACGGCGACCGCAACCGCAAGCAGGTGCTGGTCGATCACGGCTTCCGCCTGCCGTCGGCGCTGGACAACCGTCCGCTGCGGTTCGAGGAGTTCGAGTCGGTCGTGCCGCGGTTCATGTACGTCTCGGCGACGCCGGGGCCGTACGAACTGGAGAAGTGCCGGGGCGTGGTGGCCGAGCAGGTCATCCGCCCCACGGGCCTGCTCGACCCGGTCGTCGAGGTGCGGCCGGCGCAGGGGCAGGTGACGGACCTGCTGGAGCGCTGCCGCGAGCGCGCGGCGCGCGGCGAGCGCGTGCTCGTCACCGCGCTGACCAAGCGCCTGTGCGAGGACCTGACCGGCTACCTCGACGAGAAGGGCCTGCGCGTCCGCTACCTGCACAGCGAGATCGAGACGCTGGAGCGCATCGAGATCCTCACCGACCTGCGCCGTGGCGAGTTCGACGTGCTCGTGGGCGTGAACCTGCTGCGCGAGGGGATCGACCTGCCCGAGGTCTCGATGGTCTGCATCCTCGACGCGGACAAGGAGGGCTTCCTGCGCTCGCCCACGTCGCTCATCCAGTTGATGGGCCGCGCGGCGCGGAACGTCAACGCGCTGGTGGTGATGTACGCCGACAGGGTGACGCCGGCGATGCAGGCCGCGATCGACGAGACCGAGCGCCGCCGCGCCAAGCAACTGGCCTACAACCGCGAGCACGGCATCACGCCCGCGACGATCGTGAAGGCGATCCGCGAGGGCTTCGACGCCGAACTCAGGGCCCGCCGCACCGCGCGCGAGGCCGTGAAGGAAACCGAACAGGAGTTCGAGGTCGGGGAACTGATCCGCGAGATGGAGGCGGAGATGCTCGCCGCGGCCGAGGCCATGGAGTTCGAGAAGGCCGCGCAACTCCGCGACGCGGTGAAGAGACTCAAGGCCCGCGCCGCCGAGCCGGGCTCGACCGGCAAGGTGCGTCGGTCGGAGGTCGATGGGAGCGCCAAGGGCCGGCGCGGCGGGAAAGACGCCGACAAGAAACCCGGCGCGCCGGGCACGCGCGCCGGCCGTCGCGCCCGCGGCGGCCGCACGTGAAGCCTACCTCGCCGTGTGCGCCGCGCCGGACCCAAGCCCCGTGCTGCCGAAGCCGCCCCCGCCGCGCGCCGTCGGGGTCAGCGTCGGGCGCTCGACGACCACCGCCCGCGCGACGGGCGCGACGACCATCTGCGCCACGCGCATGCCGTGCGTGATGTCGAAGTCCTCGTTGCCGAGGTTGATCATGGGGATCCTGATCTCGCCGCGGTAGTCGGCGTCGATCGTGCCCGGCGCGTTGGGCATCGTGACGCCGTGGCGCGAGGCAAGCCCCGACCGCGGCCGGATCTGCGCCTCGAAGCCCTCGGGCAGCGCGACGGCCAGGCCCGTCGGCACCAGCGCGATGTACCCTCCGCGCGCGATCGATCGGAGCGTGATCTTCCCGCCCTCGGGCAGGCACGCGGCCAGATCGAGCCCCGCGGCGTGCTCGGTCTGATACTCCGGAAGGGCGGCGCGAGGGTCCAGCCTCTGGACCTGCAGGTGGGGTTGGAGGTTCAAGTCCATGGCCGCAGAGTACCGCGACCGCAGGGTCACTGCACCGGCGTCGCGGGCCGCGCGATGGTGACCTGCACCTTGGGGTCGGCCGCCGCGGCGTCCTTCGCGGCTTCCTCGACGGCCCGGTTGAGGGTCTCGATCATCCGGCGGGTGTTGGCCACGGCCTTGTCGAGCGACGATGCGCCGGTGACCGACCGCATCGGGTCGGCCCGCTGCTCCTTCTGCAGGCACTGGTCGCACTCGGCCCGCGCTCGCAACAGGGAATCCAGAATGCGCTCCGCGTTCTGGCGCATGGCCAGCAGGTCGGCAAGCGTCTGGACGCCGGGTGTGCTCATCGTCGCAGGGCTCCGGGTGCGGGTCGCGTGTCTGCCGCGGCGGCTTCACGCAAGGGCAACAGTCTACGGTCGGCACGCCGCCGGCGCGGACGTGCCCGAACGTCTACCGCACATTCGTGCGTTGCGGACGGCACGTTTCGACCGCGGGCGCTGGGCGCATCTCCGGCACGTGCCGACGGATCGCCGCGATGACGGCTTCGGGCTCCACGCTGGTGCGCAGCGCGTCGAGTTCGGCGATCATGGCGCGTGCACGGTCGTCGCCGAGCGGCTCGACGCCCTCGCCCGCCCAGGCGCGCACGCCGGGGTGCGCGGTCGGTCGGAGCAGTTCGTCGGCGTAGGCCAGTTCCTCGTGGATCTTCTCCCCCGGGCGCGCCCCGCTGAAGGCGATCTCGATCGTCGCGCCCGGCTCGCCCGCGGGCGCGTCGCCGGGTGCGCGGGCGAGCAGCCCGTGCGCCGCGGCGAAGCGCCGGGCCAGATCGAGAATCCGCACCGGCTCGCCCATGTCGAGCACGTAGACGCCCGCGCGCCCGCGGCGCTCCTCGGGCAGCGCGGCCGACTGCAGCACCAGCGTCGCCGCCTCGTGGATGGTCATGAAGTACCGCGTCATCCGCGGGTCGGTCACGGTCAGCGGGCCGCCCTCGGCCAGCTGGCTCGACCAGATCGTCAGCACGCTGCACGCCGAGCCGAGCACGTTGCCGAAACGCACCATGCTCATCCGCGTGCGAGTCGAGGGGCGCGAGGCGAGCCACGACACGTACATCTCGGCCAGACGCTTGGTCGCGCCCATCACGCTCGTCGGGTTCACCGCCTTGTCGGTCGAGATCATCACGAACCGCTCGGCCTCGAACTCCGCCGCGGCTTCGGCGATGGCCTTGGTGCCGAAGAGGTTGTTCGTCAGCGCGTGGGCCGGGTGGTCCTCCATCAGCGGCACGTGCTTGTGGGCCGCGGCGTGGAAGACCGCGTGCGGGCGCAGTTCGCCGACGAGCCGGCGCGTGCCCGCGGCGTCGGCGACGTCGTGCAGCACGGCCCGGCGCGGCACGGCGGGGAAGCGCCGCGCGATCTGCCGGTCGATCTCGAACAGCGCGTTCTCGCCGCGCTCCATCAGGTTGATCTGCGCGGGGGCGAAGCCGGCGCACAGCCGCGCCAGTTCCGAGCCGATGCTCCCGCCCGCGCCGGTGATGAGGATGCGCTTGCCCGCCAGCGTGGCGCCGACCGCCGCGCGGTCGATGCTGTACGGCGCGCGCCCGATGAGTCTGGCAAGGTCGATCGCGGGCGGCGCGGCCATGACCGCGCCCCCGTCACCGCGCGCGGCGGGCTCTTCCACACGGGCCGCGAGGATCGAGTTGATGCCCGTCGGCGCCAGCAGGTCGCCGATGGGCGTGACCGTGCGTTCAGTGATGCCCGCCGCGCGCAGCAGTTCGGTCGTGCGGACCGCCGCGGCGCGCATCGTCGCGGGGAACGAGACCAGCGCCAGGCGCGGCCGGAACCGCGCCGCGGCCGCGGGCAGGTCGTCGATCGTGCCCAGGTGCGGTGAGCGCGCCGCGCCGCTCCGGGCGGGCATCCCGGCGGGGGCGAGCCAGCCGATGACCGCCGGCGGCGCGGGCGTCGCGGCCAGTTGGGCTTCCATCTGCGCGACGGTCTCGGGCGTGCCGATCAGCAGCACGCCGGCCTGCACGTGACCGGCCCGCCGGCCGGACGCGGCGCGTCTCCGCGGCGGGGGAATGAACGAAGCGGGCGCAAGGCGGAGAAACGGGATCATGCACCCGTTATCGACCTGTGCGCAACGGTACCATGACAGCCGATGCTCACGCGCCTGACAGGCATTCTGGAATCCATCGACGGCAACGCCGCGACCATCGTGCCCGAGGGCATGCCCGGGTTGGCCTACGAGGTCCTGCTCCCGGCATACCTGGCCGATGCCTGGCTGGGAAGAGGGGGCGGGGGAGGTGGGGGGGTGATGGTCGGGCAGTCGGTGCAGGTGCACACGCTGGAGTATCTGGAGAGCCAGGGGCAGGGGGCCAGTTTCGTGCCGCGGGTCATGGGATTCGCCTCGCGGCCGGAGCGCGAGTTCTTCGAACTGCTCACGAGCGTGAAGGGGCTGGGGCCCAAACGCGGGCTGCGGGTCATGGCGGTCGAGCCGGGGGTGATCGCCCGCGCCATCGCCGAGCGCAACGCGCGGCTGCTGCAGACGCTGCCGGAGATCGGTCCGAAACTCGCCGAGTCGATCGTGCACGAACTCAAGAGCAGGTGCGACGCGTACATCGGGCTCGGGGTCGCGCGCGGCGCGTCGGCGCCGGAGCCGGCGCCCGCCGGCGCGGCGGAGGTCAAGCCCGCGCGCAGGCAGGGGCGCACGACCGCGTCGCGGAACGGAATCGAGCCGCGGCCCGTGCCGCACGCCGCGCCGGTGGCGCCGGTTCGTGCCGCGGTCGACGCGCTGGTTGCGCTGGGCGAGTCGCCGGTCGATGCCGAGCGGATGGTGGCGCGGGCGATGGACCGCTGGCGCAGCGCGGGCGAGGATGAGCCGGTGGAACTCTCGGTGCTCATCACCGCGGCGTACGCGGCGAGGTAGCGGGAGCAGAGCAGCAGATCGACTCCATTCTCGACTTCCGCCTTCCTTCTTCCGACCTTCGTCTTCCGACGTCGCCGCCGCGCGCCGTTATCATCCGCCCATGCGCTACGCGATGATCATGGCCGGTGGGGCGGGCACGCGGCTGTGGCCCATGAGCCGCAACGCCCGGCCCAAGCAACTGCTCCCGCTGATCGCCGAGCCCGGAGCCGACAAGCCCCTCTCGCTCCTGCAGATCGCCGCGCGGCGGATCGGCGACCTTGTCCCGCCCGAGCGCCGCTACATCTGCACCGCCGAGGCGTTCCGAGGGCAGATCAAGGCCGCGCTGCCCGAGTTCTCCGACGACCGCATCCTCGGCGAGCCGGTCGGGCGCGACACGGTGAACGCGGTCGGCCTTGCCGCGGCGGTGTTCGGCAAGTTGCACAAGGACGCGGTCTTCTGCGTGCTGACGGCCGACCACCTCATCCGGCCCGAGAGCGTCTTCCGCGAGCGCGCCGACCTGGCGTTCCGGCTGGTCGAGCAGGACCCCTCGCGCCTGGTGACGTTCGCGATCAAGCCGACCTACGCCGCGACGGGGTTCGGGTACGTCGAGCGCGGCCCCGCGCTGACGGGCGTCACCGACGAGAAGGGCAAGCCCATCGGCAAGGGGCTGGCGTTCCGCGTGACGCGGTTTGTGGAGAAGCCCGACGCCCCGCGGGCGCAGGCGTACTTCGAGTCCGGCCACTTCGCGTGGAACTCGGGCATGTTCGTCTTTCACGCGGGGACGTTCATGGACTGCCTCAGGCGCTTCAAGCCCGAGAGTTACGACGGCCTGATGAAGATCCGCGAGGCGTGGGGGACCTCGAGGCAGCGCGACGTGCTCGCCGAGGTCTACCCCGACCTGCCCCGGATCAGCGTCGACTACGCGGTGATGGAGCCCGCCTCGCGCGACAGGGACGTGTCGGTCTGCACCGTGCTGACCGACGTGGACTGGCTCGACGTCGGCTCGTGGCCCAGTTACGGTCAGACGCTGCAGCCCGACAGCGAGGGCAACCGGGTCGGCGCCCGGTGCAGGGCGGTGATGGTCGACGCGGTGAACAACCTGATCGTGAGCGACGACCCCGGGCACACCGTCGCCGTGCTGGGCGTGAAGGACCTCATCGTCGTGCACACCGGCGACGCGACGCTGGTCATGCCGCGCGACAAGGCCGAGCAACTCAAGAAACTGCACGCGATGGTGGACGAGAACCTGCGGTAGCGGCGCGGCGAGCGCCGGCGGAGTTGCGCATGAGCGTCACCGAGTCCAATCCGCGCGATGCACGGGCCGCGCGACGGCGCCACCGGCGGCGCGCGATCGTGCTCGGCGCGTCGGTCGCGCTGGCCGCGCTGGCGTGGGCGGCGTGCGGCGCGTCGTACCTGGTCGAGTGGAGCACGTTCACCAAGGGACCCGAACGCCCCCGCACCGCTCCGACGGGCATCGTCGCCACCGGGCCGACCGGCGCGGCCGCGCTGCCGGTCGAACGCGACGAGACGCACCTGATGTTCGGGCACGGACTGCTCGCGCTGTACAGCAACACCGTGTACTCCGGTTCGTTCCAACTTCCGTACTCGGACCTGAACAGCCGCGCGCTCGCGTGGGCGACGGTGGACAGCATGTTCCCCGGGTTGTGGCGCGCCGACCGCTACCCGTGCGGGCCGGTGATGGGCGTCAAGACCTGGCCGGTCGCGTGCATCGCCACGCTGCCGCTGGTCGTCGCGCTGGCGGCGCACCGCCGCTCTGTGCCGCCCGGCCACTGCCGCAGGTGCCGCTACGACCTGCGCGGCCTTGACGGGAACGTCTGCCCGGAATGCGGCGCGACGGCGAACGCGGCGGAGTGAACCGGCGCGGCCCGGCACGGCCGGACCGCCGGATCGGCCGATGCGCCGTGCCACATACCCTCCCGCGTGCGATACATCGCCATCGACATCGGCGACAAGCGGACCGGGCTGGCCATAGGCGACGACCAGACGCGCATCGTCCTCCCGCTGCACGTGCTCGAAGTCGGCACCGCCGAGCGCGGCGGCGAGGCGTGGCTCGACGCGCTGCACCGCGCCATCGCCGAACAGGTCTCGCCGCACGCCGCGGCGGAACTGGTCGTCGGCCTCCCGCTCAACATGGACGGCACCGAGGGGCCGCGCGCGGCGGTCGTGCGGGCGCTCGCCGCGCGGCTGGCAGCGAAGATGGGTCGCGCGGTGCGCTTCCAGGACGAACGGCTCACCTCGGCCGAGGCCGACTGGGCCATGGCCCGCACGGGCCTGACCCGCGGCGAGAAGAAGAAGCAGCGCGACGCGCTCGCCGCCGCGGCCATTTTGCGTGACTATCTCGCAACCCGCGCTCCGGGCGACACCCCCGGCGCGGCAGCGTCCGAACGCGCCGATGGCGGTACAACAATGCGAGAAACGGAGTGATGCGATGAACCGACTCGGCGTGCGCGTGTGGACCTTGGCGGCGGCATGTCTTGCAGCGACGCTGCCGGCCGCGGCGTGGGCGCAGGCAGAGCCCGCCCAACCGCCCGCGGCGCACTCGGCCGAAGCGACCGCCGAGCAGACGGGCGAGCCCAAGGCCGAGCGTGCGATCATCACCGACGCGGACCAGTTGCTCCGCGCGCTGGAGACCGCCGACAAGGACATCACCACGCTCACCTCGGCCATCCGCTACACCAAGAAGCCCAACGAACTGGTCGGCGGAGACGACGAGGTGCGCGACGGGAGGCTCTGGTTCTTTGCGCGCCCCGCCGAGGCCCACGCGCCGGGCCAGAGCGCGGCCGACGAGGCTCGCCCGCAGCGGCTGTTCCAGATCGAGTTTACGCGGCTGACGTTCGGCAACACCCGGCGCGAGGACCGACGCATCTGGGTCTTCGACGGCCGCTGGCTGGTCGAGATGGACTTCGAGACGCGTTTCGTGCACCGGCGCGAGGTCGTCCGCCCCGGCGAGCAGGCCGACCCGCTCGCGCTGGGGCAGGGGCCGCTGCCGATCCCCATCGGCCAGAAGCGCGAGAAGATCGTCGAGCGCTTCGAGGCCGCGCTCGCGCCGTACTCCGACGGGTTCGACGAGGGCAGGGCCCCGCCCTCGCTGGCCGAGACGTACCAACTGCGCCTCAAGCCGCGCCCCGGCATGCAGGAGGGCCGAGACTTCCGCGAGGTGCGCATCTGGTACCGCACGTCCGACCTGCTGCCGCGGCTGGCCCGGGCCGTGCACAAGGACGGCTCGACCACCGAGGTCTTCCTGTTCGACACGCAGGTCAACCGCGACATCCCCGACACCGTGTTCGACACCCGCACCCCGCCGGGCTGGTCCGAACAGATCGATGATTTCCGCAAGGCCGCGGCCGATAGATAGGTGACCGGCGATCCCCGCTCCCGGGATCGTGCCGGACCGCTTCGCGAGGCTCAACATGAGGCGACGGAACGCCCGCAACGCGATCTCGCTCGGCCGACTCGGCGCGGCGGTGTTCTGCGCGGCCGCGCTGCTGCTCGCGGTGCGGGCCGATGCGCAGGGCATCGGTCGGCGCTCCGAGGCGCGACAGGCAGGCGGGGGTGGCGGTGGGGGGTTCGAGCCGATGGCCGCGCCGCCGACGGCCGAGGTCCTGCAGCGAGCGCTCGACCAGGCGTATCTCACGCCCGACGAGGTGCGCGACCTGCGCGTCTTTCACGGGTTGTGGGAAGCGAGCGACCTCGACACGCCGCAGCGCGCCGCCGCCGCGGCGCTGATCCGCGGCCGCTGGAACGACGCCGCGCTGAGCGCCTCGGGGATAGACCCGCTCGACCACCTCGAGAGCCTGCTGATGCAGGGCGAGTACGAGGCGGTGCTGCAGGGCTTCGAGGCCGCGCGCGAGTTGTCCGCCTCGCCGCGCGGAGCGCGCATCCGCGCCGAGGCGCTGGAGCGGCTCGGCCGGCTCGCCGAAGCCGCGGCGGCGACCGAGGGTGCGCTGCGCGCGGTCGCGCGGGGCGAAGCCGGCGCTTCGGCCGGCGACGTGGTCGAGGCGGTGCGGATGCACGCGCAGCGCGTGCGGCTGGCCGGGCCGAGCGACCCCGCCGCGCCGGCGCAGGACTACCACGCGATGATCGACGCGCTCAGCCGCGTGCGTTCGCGCGTCGACCGGCTGTACTGGCCCGCGCTGCTGGCCGAGGCCGAACTGCTCTACGCCAAGGACAACTCGCCGCAGGCGGCCGAGGCGCTGACGGAACTGCTGCGGCTGAACCCGTCGTGCGCGCGGGGGTGGTACCTGCTCGGGCAGATGAGCGCGGACGCGTTCAACTTCGACAACGTCGAGCGGGTCGCGCTGCGCCTCGAGCAACTCGCCGGCGACGAGGACGGGCCGGGCCTCTCGGCCGAGGCCGCGCTGCTGCGCGCCCGGGCCGCGCTGCGGCAGTCCGATGGCGCGGGCGCCGCGGTCGAACTGGACCGCGCGCTGGCCGTCTACCCACGACGCGCCGACCTGCTGGCCCAGCGCGCCGCGGCCGAGGCCGTGCGCTTCGAGTTCGACTCGGCCCGCGCGATGCTGGCCGAGATCGCCCGGCGCGCGCCCGGCTCGCCGCTCGGCCCGCACGCCGTGGGCAGGGCGCTGGCCGAGGCGCGACAGTACGCCGAGGCCGCGGCGTTTCTCGAGGCCGCGCGCGACCTGAACCCCAACGACCCCGCCCCGCTGGTCGACCTTGGCCTGCTGGAGGTGCAGGCCGGGCGCGACGAGCAGGCCCTGGCCGCGCTGGAGCGCGCCTTCGCGCTCGACCCGTTCAACATCCGGGCCGACAACTCGCTGCGACTGGTGCGCGAACTGCTCACCTACGAGCGGATCGAGAGCGACCACTTCGTCGTGCGCTTCCGGCCCGGACCAGACGCGGTGCTGGCCCGCGAGATGATCCCGCTCTTGGAGGAGATCCACCGCGTCGTCTGCGGGTCGCAGCCCGGCGGCATCGACCACGTCCCGGCGCACAGGACCATCGTCGACCTGATGCCCAACCACCAGTGGTTCGCGGTGCGCATCGCCGGCATGCCGCAGATCCACACCATCGCGGCGTCGACCGGCCCGGTGATCGCGATGGAGGCGCCGCGCGAGGGCGCGCGCCACCTGGGCCTCTACGACTGGGTCCGCGTCGTGCGCCACGAGTACGTCCACACCGTCACGCTCTCACGCACCAACAACCGCATCCCGCACTGGTTCACCGAGGCCGCGGCTGTGTACCTCGAACTGGCGCCGCGCGACTACTCGACGTGCACGATGCTCGCCGGCGCGCTCCGCGCCGACGAACTCTTCGACCTCGACCAGATCAACCTCGCGTTCGTCCGCCCGCGCCGGCCGACCGACCGCTCGATGGCCTACGCGCAGGGGCACTGGATGTACGAGTACATCGTCGAGCGGGCCGGCTCGCGCGCGCCGCTCGAACTCATGGACCTGTACGCGCAGGGCGTGCGCGAGGAGGCGGCGTTCGTCTCGGTGCTCGGCGTCTCGCGCGCACAGTTCCTCGAGGAGTTCAAGGCCTGGGCGCGCCAGCAGGCCGCCGATTGGGGACTGGCCCCGCGCGCCGGCGAGCCCGACGTGCGCGACCTGCTGGTCCGTGGCCTCCTGGCCGACCCCGCGCGCACGGCCGAGATCCGTGTCGGCCTGCGCCGCACCGCCGCGGACGCCGCGCTGGCGCTGGCCGAAACCGGCCTCCCCGCGCCCGACGGCGAAGAGGAGGACTGGTCGCTGGAACTCGCCGTGCCGGCGCCGGCGCAGTTGGACGCGCTGCTGGCCGAGTTCCCCTCGCACCCCGACCTGCTGGAGATCGCCGTCGACGCCGCGCTGGCCGCCAGCGACGGCAAGGCGACCGCCGACAACGCCGCGCTGCTGGAGCGCTACGCCGCGGCACGGCCCGTCGATCCCAAGCCGCACCGCCTGCTGGCGCAGATGTACCTTGCGCGCGCCGCGGCGGGCGACGCCGACGCGGCGCGGCTGGCCGTCGCGCACCTCGAATACCTCGACGCCCGCGAGCAGAAGACCCCCGCCTACGCCACCGAACTGGCCCGGCGCTACGCCGCGATGGGCGATTGGGCGCGGGCTCGGGCCAAGGCCGAGCGGGCCACCCAGATCTCGCCCTACGACGCGCGGCCCCGCGAACTGGCCGCGACCATTGCGATCCAGGCCGGCGACCTTGCCGCGGCGGAGCGGCACATCCTCGCGCTGACCGTGCTGGAGCCCGATCGGGCCGTGCACGCGCAACGTCTGGAAGCGGTGCGCCGACGGATGGCAGGGGAGCGTTAGGGACGGGGGCCGAAGTGCTGAGTGCTGAGTGCTGAGTCCTGAGTCCTGAGTACGGGGTCCGGGGTCCGGGGTCCGGGGTCCGGGGTCACGTCCGCGGCGGTGCGAGTTTGGGAGGCGCAGGCCCTGCCGCCTACACTTGCGACCCTATGGGCAAGACCCGCGAGATCAAGAAGCGCATCAAGGCCGTTGGCAACATCCGCCGCATCACCAACACGATGCGGATGATCGCCACGAGCAAGTTCGCGCGCGCCCAGCAGCGCGCCACCGCCTCCAAGCCCTACACCGAGGGCGTGTTCGAACTGGTCCGCAAGATCGGCGAGGCGTCGGGCGGCGGCGGGGCCTCGCACCCGCTGCTCGGCGGCACGCAGGCCAAGGCCGGCGCGACGGCGCAGGAACTCACGCTGGTCATCACCTCCGACCGCGGCCTGTGCGGGCCGTACAACAGTTCCGTGCTGCGCACGGCGATGGCGCACTTCCGCGCCAACCCCGGCGCCAAGGCCGGGCAGATCGAGGTCGTGGGCCGCAAGGGCGCGGGCTTCTTCCGGTTCGCGGAGGTGCCCGTCGCCGCGACGCACTCGTTCGGCGACAAGGCCGAGTACGCCCAGATCGAGCGTCTGGCGCAGTCCTACATGGACCGCTTCATCGCCGGCGAGATCAGCCGGGTCACGATCGTCTTCATGAAGTTCCTCTCCGCGGGCCGCCAGAGGCCCGAGGTCATGCAGTTGCTCCCGCTGCGCGCGCCCGAGTCCAAGGCCGACCAGAAGCAGGTCAGCGTCGAGTACGAGTTCAGCCCCCCGGCCGAGCAGTTGCTCGCCACGCTCCTCCCCGCTGCGGTCAAGGCCACGCTCTTCCAGGCCTTCAGCGACGCGATCGTCAGCGAGCACGTCGCCCGCATGGTCGCGATGAAGTCCGCCACCGACAACGCCGGCAAGATGGGCAAGCGCCTCACGCGGCAGTACAACCGCGCACGACAGGCCCAGATCACCACCGAACTCACCGAGATCATCTCGGGCGCGGCCGCGCTGGAGTGAGCGGTAGCGCGCCGCTACGGGAAGACGCGGTCCGGGTTGGCGTACACCGTCGGCCTGCCGAAACTGTTCTCCTGTCGCACCGCGTCGGCCTTGTTGTTGCCGCCCAGAGCCCGCGGGAACCCGCGCGTCGTCAGCGGCAGCACGTGGCCGTCCGCGAACGCGACGTTCGACGAGCCGCCCGCCTTGCCGGGGTGCCGGTAGCCGATGCGGCTGTTGGTCTGGCCGAGGTGGTTGTCGCGCTGGCGGCCGGCGTAGAGCCCGTCGGCCAGCGCGATCAGCGTGTGCGGCCGCGTGAATGCGTTGACGTAGGTCGTGCGGATCGAGACACCGTCTGCATTGGTGCCGTACCCGACCGAAGCGGTGTAGAACAGGTCGTGCACGATTGGTGCGTCGCTCCCGATGGGGTTGTTCGCGTTGATCCAGTATGCCACGCGGATGATCTTGTCGAACCCGCGATCAGGGATCGTCTGCGCGACGTTCGAGTTGCCCGTCCGTTCGAACGGCCAGTCCAGCCAGCCCTTGGGGTTGTCCGGGTCGGCACCGGTCTGCCCGCTCTCGACCCCCGCGACGTCCTTGGTCTCGGGGCAATAGTACGCGCTGGCCTTTGCCTGCTGCGCGGCGGGGACGTAGCCGTCGCGGTCCATGATCGGACCCCACCCGTCGAGCACGACGCCCGCGCCGGTCACGCCCTCCATGTTGTACGAGGGGATCACGGCCTCCTTGTGATCGCCGTTGTACGCCGTGAGCGCGGCGCCCATCTGCCGCAGGTTCGACGAGCAGACCGTCGCACGGGCCGACCGCCGCGCCATGCCGATCGCCGGCAGCACCAGCGCCACCAGCAACGCGACAATCGCGATGACGACGAGCAACTCGATGAGCGTGAACGCGGACCGGTGAATGCGCCGAGGCATGACGGACTCCGTTGTGGGCTTTCGAAGCGACACGTGCCTGAAGGCCTCGGTCCTTGCTCCGCGCCCTCCGCGCCTTTGCGCGAACGCTCTCGCCGCGGCGAAAGGGGGTGCCGGAGCGGCTCTGGCCCCTTGCGTCCCGCCGAGCCGTGCTACAACTCGGTTTCAGTATACCTGTACTCAACGCCCCGCGCCGCGTGCTCGGCCAGCACGCGCTCGACGATCTTCGCGTTCGCGCCCAGCAACTCGGGCACGATCACGCCCGGCTTGGCGAGTTCGCCGCGGGCCATCATCCGCGCGACGATCGTGCACGGGAACGCCGTCGTCCGCGCCATGCTCGTGCAGCGTGTCTGGCGGCAGTAGCGGTCGTGCAGGTCCCACTGCATCCGCACGCGCTTGCCCGCGCGAACGCCCTCGCCGACGACGCGCATCACCGTCAGGTCTTCCTCACCCGGCCCGTAGGTCCACATCGGGAACAGCAGTCTGGCGGTCAGGTCGCGCGGGCGCACGCGCGCCAGCCCGCCGTCGGCGGTCGCGATCTCCACCGGCTCTTCGCCGAACAGGCCCGTCTCGCGCAGCACCCGCACGAGTTCGATGTGACCCGGGTACCGCAGCGTCTTCTCCTTCATCATCGGCACGCGTCCGAGATGCGTCGTCGCCAGACTGCGCAGGCCGTCGGTGTTGAACGCCTCCAGCGTGCCCACGCCGTCGAAGTCCATCAGTTCCGGCTCGCTGAGCGCGGGCCGCACCACGACGCGGCCGTGCTCGACCAGCCGCGTCGGCCGCGTGTACTCCTCCACCACGTCGGCCGGGCTGAAGGCCGCCTTGTACTGGTACGGCCAGCGACGCTCGACCGGCAGCCCGCCGACGTAGATCTCGACGCGCTCGCACGGCGAGAGCGCCGCCGCGGCACGCCCGGCGAGCAGGTGGCTCATCCCCGGCGCGACGCCCATGTCGACCACCGCAGTCACGCCGCGCTCGCGCGCCAGCGCGTCGAGTTGCAGCGCGTCCTCGGCCATGAACGAGATGTCGGCGTACGGCTTGCCCGCCTCGATGACCGTGCGCAGCGCGCCGAAGGCGATCCGCGACGCCAGCGCGCCCAGCACCACGTCGTGCGGCGCGATCAGCCGACGCACGGTCGCGGCGTCGGAAAGGTCCGCGATCTCGCCGCGGACGGCGATCCCCGCCTCGCGGCAGCGGTCGGTCACGCGCTGGATCGCGTCGGCGCGGGCGTCGGCGATGGTGACCTCGAACTCGCCCTTCGTGCGCCCCAGGTCCAGGGCCATGACCGAGCCGACCATGCCGGCGCCGAGAATGATGGCGGTGTGCATGGGCGGAGCGTATCACCCCGCTCGACGCCGCGACCGGAGCGCCCCGTTCACGGGCACCCGGCGAACCACGCCGCGAGGAACGCGAAGATGTCGGCCACGTCCACGACCGAGTTCTGGTCGAAGTCGGCCCCGCAGATGTTGACCGTCAGCACGGCGGCGTTGGAGGTCGTCGTCCCGCAGACGTTGGTGATCACGCAGTCGTAGACCCCGGCGTCGGTCCAGTCCGGCTCCGAGCCGGGCTTGGCGACGGGGTTGATGGTCAGCGTCGGCGTGTTGCTCAAGCCGAACCGCG
>CALKJW010000027.1 GCA_937995595.1 uncultured Phycisphaerales bacterium
CTCGATAAGCGCGGTCTCTTCGCCGCAGACATAGGCGCCGGCTCCCATGCGGATTTCGATGTCGAAGTCGAAGCCGGAGCCGAGGATGTTCTTGCCGAGCAGGCCCTGCTGCCGGCGCTCGGCCAGCTTGGCTTCGAGGCCGGCCTTCATGTAGGTGTACTCGGCCCGGAGGTAGATGACGCCGAGCCTGGCGCCGATGGCGTAGCCGCCGATGGTGATGCCGTCGAAGAGGACACCGGGCCGCTCGGACAGGAGCAACCGGTCTTTGAAGGTGCCCGGCTCGCCTTCATCGGCATTGCAGACGATGAACTTCTTCGGAAACTGGGCTGCGGCGCAGAGGTTCCATTTCACCGCGGTCGGGAAGCCGGCGCCGCCGCGGCCGCGGATGCCCGATTCGCGCACGGCGCGAATCACGTCCTGCCGCGACATGGAAAGCGCCTTTTTCAGGCCGGAGCCCGGTTCGTAACGCTCCATGATGTGAATAACGCTAGCCATGGAGACCACCTTTCTGGGCGTAGGTCGGGCCAAAGGTCCGGCGGTAGTGTTCGATGATGTCGGAAACGAGTTCCGGCGAGACTTCGGTGTAGACATCGTCGTTGACCAGCAGCGCCGGCGCGTGGTCGCACATTCCCAGGCAGTTGCAGTATTCGAGGGTGAACATCCGGTCCCTGGTGGTCCCGCCGAAGCCGATGCCCAGCTCGTTTTCAAGCTGCCGGGCCACCGCCTGCTTGCCGGCGAAGTCGCACGAGAGGTTGCGGCACAGCCGGATTACAAATCGGCCTTTGGGTTCGGTGGAGAGGTAGGAATAGAAGGAGACCACGCCATAGACTTCAGCCGGAAACACGCCGAGCTGCCGGGCGACTTCCTGCATCGCGAAATCGGAGATGTAGCGGTACTTCTCCTGGATTGCCTCCAGAATCGGCAGCATCCCGTCGCGCTTGTGCTCATACTTTTCGGCCAGCTCGGCAATCTCCCGGCGCAGGGATTCGCGTTCGGTTGCCAGCATCTTACGCCTGCCTTTTCTTCAGCAGCGCCTTGACCCGGGCGACCAGCTCGGCCGGCGCCACCGGCTTGGAGACAAACTCGTCCACCGGCGCGACTTCGGAGTCCTTGCCGTACTGGTAGCCGGTGACATGGCCGATTGACGACAGGATGACAATCGGCGTCTTGACGCCTTTCCGGCGCAGGTCCTGAGCCACGACAAACCCGTCGTCGGGCTGCTCCATCATCACGTCGAGGATGATGAGGTCGGGCCGCTCGTCCGTGGCTTTCTGCAAACCCACGTGCCCATCGGCCGCGGTGTCGGTGCGATAGCCCGCGCGACGCAGGTTGTACCCAAGCACATCCGCCAGGTCGGCTTCGTCCTCGATGATCAGGATGCTCTTGGATTCATCCATGTGCTTGTCTGCCTTGGACTTAGGGTAGCCCCGCTCGGCCGCGGAAACCGCCACGATGGATTGACGCACTCAACCGGCGGGCCCGCCGGGTTGGACGACGAATTCTCCCTTGGAGCGGTCGGGACGTCTGTGCGGACTGTGTAAATCTCCGGCAAATGTTCACGAAGGGGGGGGTGGAAAGCCGACGGGCAGGAGTGAGTTTGCGTTCGCTAAGTCGGATGGATAGGCTGCGCACCCCCTTGGCGAACGAATGACGTGAGGCCTTGCGAACAGCGGCCGCTCTGGCCGCGGGCAGTTGGAAGCGGGTTCACCGCCGGAGGTCCGGGATTGGGCGATTGATCAGGCGTCCGACCGCCCGGCACAGATCAAGGCGGAGATCGCTCATCGCAACGGCCAACTGCTGGATGGCGCAAGACTTGCGCGACTTTTCAACACGTGATTCGAAGACCGATTGACAATTTCGCGGGGTGGGTGGAAAGCGCGAGTGAGAACTCGCTAACATGCGGCCCTCGTTCTCGGTCCAGTTTCTGACGAGAAGCGTATTCGAGGGCCGAGAGACAAGGCAGTTCCCCTGATCAGGACCTAGGTGAAAGGAGACAGGATGACGAAGGTGACGACTCTCATGTTGGCTGCTGGCCTCGCGGCGGCGGCCCCGGCGTTTGCGCAGACGAGCACCGACACGGTGCGTGCGCAGGTGGCCGAGATGATGGCGGACGCGGAGACGCGCTCCAGCCTGCTGGCCGCGGGTGACGCGGGCCACGACGGCCGGTTCTTCATCGCCGGCGACGGCTTCCGCCTGAACATCGGCGGGCAGATCCAGTTCCGCTACATCCTCAACTTCCGCGACGACGAGAACCCGGGCGACGACTTCAGCAACGGCTTCCAGACCCGTCGGACCAAGATCGACCTCAACGGCGAGATCCGCAACGACTGGTTCTTCCGCGTGCTGGGTGCGTTCGAGCACGAGGGCGGCGGCTTCGTCCTCGAAGAGGCGTTCGCCGGCTACAAGTTCGCCAACGGCGTCAAGGCCCGCTGGGGTCAGTTCAAGCTGCCCCTGCTCCGCGAAGAGCTCGTCAGCAGCGCCCGCCAGTTGGCGGTCGAGCGCTCGCTCATGAACGAGGCCTTCACGCAGGACCGCTCCCAGGGCATCGAACTGTCCTACGCCACTGAGAACTGGCGCATCGCCGCGGCGTTCAGCGACGGTCTGGACTCCGAGAACACCGACTTCAACGACGCCGGCCCGACCTCGGGCTCGCCGTTCATCGTTCGCGGCGAGGCCGAGTACGCCTTCACCGCCCGCGCCGAGTTCATGGTCTCGGGCAACGACTGGAAGGTCTGGGACGACTTCACCGCTCAGAAGGGCCAGGACTTCGGCTTCCTGATCGGCCTTGCCGCCCACTGGCAGCAGAGCACCCAGACCCCCAGCCCGACCGACGTCGACACCGACACCCTCGTGGTGACGGCCGACCTCTCGTTCGAGGGCGACAGCTGGAACCTGTTCGCGGCCGGCGTGCTGCGCTGGCAGGAGCAGTCGGCTCTGGGCGTCAGCGACACCGACGTGACCGACTACGGCTTCGTCATCCAGGGCGGCTGGCGCTTCGCCGAGAACACCGAGGTCTTCGCCCGCTGGGACGCGATCTTCGCCGACAGCGACCGCCCGGGCTTCACCAGCGGTGAGGACAACTTCAACTTCCTGACCATCGGCCTCAACCAGTACTACGCCGGTCACGCCGCGAAGGCGACGATCGACCTGGTCTGGTCGTTCCAGGACACCACCAACCTGGTCAACTCCAGCCTGCTGCCCAACTCGGGCACCGCACTGCTGGGCGACAAGGAAGAGAACGAGGTCGCCATCCGCGCCCAGTTCCAGTTGCTGTTCTGATCCTCGCGATCAGGCCTCAACACCCCCTACACACCAACAGCCCCGGGTTTCGGCCCGGGGCTGTTCTTTTTGTCCACACCGATTATCCACAGTTTCACGCGTATCACGCCGTTCTGTCTCGAAAGCGCAACTGGTTGTTTGGCAGATACTTGCGCTGCCCATGGGGCGAACACGTGCTTGACAGGAGAAAAAATCCTGCCCGACAGAAACAAGAGTGATTTATCCGATATACTCGCTCGCCGGTCGGACGACCGGGTGTGCCCTGCAGGCGCGCGGGCCCGATGGTCGGGCGGCGCGCGGGCAGGACCAGGATCAGGAGGCAACACATGAACAGTCGAGATCGGAGAGTGGCCGGAGCGCTCGCCGCGGCGGCGGGCCTGGTGTGTTCGGCGGGCGCGATGGCGCAGAGCGCCGACGAGGTTCGGGCGCAGGTGGCCGAGATGATGGCCGACGCGGAGACGCGCTCGAGCCTGCTGAGCGCGGGCGACGCCGGACACGACGGGGCGTTCTTCGTCGCCGGCGACGGCTTCCGTCTCAACGTCGGCGGCGCGCTGCAGTTCCGCTACGTCGTGAGCGTGCGCGACGACAAGAACGCGCCCGACGACGACTTCAGCAACGGGTTCCAGACCAACGACACCCGCATCAACTTCGGCGGCACGGTCCACAAGGACTGGGCGTTCTTCGTCGAGGGCAAGTTCGACAAGGACGGCGGCGCGTTCACGCTTCTCGACGCCTATGCGGCGTACACCTTCGCCAACGGCGTGAGCCTCGCCTGGGGCCAGGTCAAGGCCCCGATCATCCGCGAGGACATGACCAGCGACTTCAAGCAACTGGCCGTCGACCGCGCGCCCAGCACCGACTTCATGCGGCACGACCGCGTGAAGGCGATCTGGCTGAGTTACTCCGCGGAGAACTGGCGCACGTGGATCACCTTCAACTCCGGCGCGAACACCGACAACACGGACTTCAACGCCCTGAGCAACGCGGACTACGCGTTCTCCGGCCGCGTCGAGTTCCTCTTCGCCGGCGCGTGGACGCAGTTCGCCGACTTCACCTCGCCCAGGGGCAGCGACTTTGGCGCGATGCTCGGCCTCGCCGCGCACTACCAGGGGCCGCACAACACGCCAGCCTTCGCCGACGTGGACACCTCGGTCTTCCTCTACACGGCCGACCTGGGCCTGGAGGGCGACGGGTGGAACTTCTTCGCCTCATTCATCGGCCGGCACATCGACGCCGACTCGTTCGCCGGCGACGCCGAGTTCGACGACTTCTCGTTCGTCGTGCAGGGCGGTGTCATGCTCACCGACCGCTGGGAACTCTTCGGCCGCTTCGACGCGCTCTCGCTCGACGACGACCGCGGCACGGCCGAGGACTTCTTCCCGTTCCTGACCGTCGGCGTCAACCACTACTTCGCCGGTCACGCGGCCAAGGGAACGCTCGACCTGGTGTACGCCTTCGAGAAGGCCGGCGACCTGACGGGGCTGGGCCTGCTGCCCAACACCGACCAGGGCCTGCTCGGCGACGTCGAAGAGGGCGAGGTCGTCATCCGCGCCCAGTTCCAGTTGCTGTTCTGACCGAACGGCCCTTCTCATCCTGATCCCGCCGCGTGTATCCGTCGCGGCGAGGGAACCCGGCCCCGGGCGCACCCGCCCGGGGCCATCTTTGTTCTGCTCCCCGGTGCGCCGCTTGCCGCCGCGGTTATGGGCCGCCCCGCCGACGCGCGGGACACGGGCCGCGGGCCGATACGATCTGCACCCATGCCGCCCCCCCCTCCGACCGCCTCCCCGTCGCCCGCGTCCGTCCTGCGGGTCTACAACACGCTGACGCGCCGCGTCGAGCCGCTGGTCGCGCGCGACCCGGCGCACGTCACGTTCTACACCTGCGGGCCGACGGTCTACGACGACGCGCACATCGGGAACTTCCGCTCGTTTCTCGCGGCGGACGTTCTGCGAAGGTGGATCGAGTCGCCGCTGTGTGCGCTGGCGACCCGCGACGGCGCCGCGCACACCGGGCCGCGCACCGTCACGCACGTGATGAACATCACCGACGTTGGCCACATGACCGACGACGCCGAGGGCGGCGAACGCGGCGAGGACCGCATGGTCGTCGCGGGCCGGCGCATCGCCGAGGCCAAGAAGAGCGGCAGACTCCCCGCCGGCGCCGACATCGACCCGGCCGACCCGTGGCAGATCGCCCGGTTCTACGAGGACCGGTTCAAGGAAGACGCGCGCCGGCTGGGGCTGAAGGTCGCGATCGAGGCGCGGCACGACCCGACGCTCATGCCCCGCGCGACCGAGAGCGTCGAGGGGATGAAGGCGTTGATCGCGCGGCTGATCGCCCGCGGGCACGCGTACGTGGTCGGCTCCGCGGGCTCGCGCGTCGTCTACTTCGACGTGCGATCGTTCGCGCCCTACGGCCGCCTGAGCGGCAACACGCTCGACGCGCTCAAGGAGGGCGAGGGCGGGCGCGTCAGCGCCGAGAACCAGGCGGGCAAGAGGCACCCGGCCGACTTCCTGCTCTGGAAGGAGGACGCGAGCCACGTCATGAAGTGGGACTCGCCGTGGGGCGCGGGCTACCCCGGATGGCACATCGAGTGCTCGGTGATGAGCGCGTCGCGCCTGCGCGCCCGCGGCGGCCGGCCGCTCGACGCCGCGGCGCTGGCGGCCATGACGCTCCCCGACGGCGAGAGCGTGATCGACGTGCACTCGGGCGGGGAGGACAACATCTTCCCGCACCACGAGTGCGAGATCGCGCAGAGTTGCTGCGCCTTCAACGCCGCGCCCGAGCAGGGCTCGTTCGCCGCGACGTGGTTCCACCCGCGGTTCCTGCTCGTCGAGGGCGACAAGATGAGCAAGAGCAGGGGGAACTTCTTCACGGCGCGCGACCTGTTCGGCCCGCCGCACGGCGTCGAGCCCGGCGCGCTGCGCCTGGAACTGATCAAGACCCACTACCGCGCCAACGCGAACTTCACGATGCAGGGCCTGAAGGACAGCCAGCGCACCGTCGAGCGGTGGCGGCGGTTCCTCGAAGGTGCGGGCGCGCCGGCGCCCGCGGGCGGCGCGCCGTCGCGCGTCGAACTCGCCTTCGCCGCGGCGATGAACGAGGACCTGAACGTCGCGGGCGCGATCGGCGAGGTGAACAAGTGGATCGGCGAAACGCCCTCGCCGTCGGGCGAGGACGCGCGCGCGTTGCTCAACATCGACGCGGTGCTCGGCGTGCTCTCGCTCGAGAAGCCGCGGGCGGCGCAGACGAGCATCGGCGTGTTCGTCGGCTGCGACGCCGACCCGGCGGTGCTCGCCAAACTCGAGGAGCGCGCCGCCGCGCGAAAGGCCGGGGACTTCGCCGCGTCCGACCGCATCCGCGACGAACTGGCGGCGATGGGCTACGCGATCAAGGACGTGGCGGGCGGGAAGGTGGAAGTGCGGCGGGGATAGCGGGGCCGCGTCAAGGCCTTTCAACGCGAAGGGCGCGAAGGCGCGGCGATCGGGGCCTTCGCGTTCGGGCTGTTCGCCGGCCCGCGGCCGTTTACCGCACCGCCAGCACGCTCCGGCCCGCGCTGCGGATGACGCGTTCGGCCGTGCTGCCCAGCAGCAGGTCCTTGAGGTTTGTGCGTCCGCGCGTGCCCAGCACGATCAGGTCGGCGTTCTCGCTCTTGGCGAACTCGACGATGCCGCGCCCGTGGCTGGCGTGCTCGACGATCTGGGCGTGCGGCTTGAGGTACTTGAACTCCTCGCCCAAATCGGCCCAGAACGACTCGACCTTCTGGCGCAGCGCGTCGCGGAAACGGGCCTGCCCCTCGGCGCTGACCGGCGGGAGCATGAGCAGGCGGTTGTCGCGCCACGGCGCGCGGAACACGTGCAGCACGTGCAGCGTGCTGCTGTCCTGCAGCGCGACCCGCCCCGCGGCCTCCAGCGCGCGGCGCGACGCGTCGGAGAAGTCCACGCACGCGACGATCGTGCGGAACGGCCCGCGCTGCCCCTCCTGCGCCAGCATCACGGGGCACCCGGCCCGGTGCATGCACGCGGTCGCCAGCGGGCCGGGCCCCTTGCCCCCGGTGTCGTCGCCGCGAACGCCCAGCACGAGCAGGTCCGCGTGCAACTGCTCGGTCAGGCCGAGCAGCGCGTGCCGCGCGTCGTTGACGACGACGTGGAAGCGGCAGTCGGCGCGCCCGGGCAGATCGGGCATGAACGCGGCCCAACGCTGCGCCGCCTCGGCCTCCAGCGCCTTCTGGATGTCGGCCTGCAGCATCGACATCGCCTCCTGCGTCTCCAGCAGCACGCCCGTGTCGACCACGTGCGCGGCGTGCACGGCCGCGCGGCTCCACGCGCCGATGCGCAGCGCCTGCGCCAGCGCGGCCTCCGATGCCCTGCCGAAGTCCACCGCCGCGACGATCGTCCGAAGGCTGTTCATGGCCGGTCTCCGTGCGCGGGTGTCGAACCGCACCGGATCGTAGTGCGCCGGCCGGGCGGGTATGCTCGGCCGGCATGCCGCGGCCGTTCCTCTCCGCCCGATGGCGCCACCTGGCGATCGTCACCTACGCCGTCGATCCGGCGCGCCTCGCCCCGTTCCTGCCGCGCGGCGGCGCGCTCACGCTCGACACGCGCGACGACCTCGCGGTGCGCGGCGGCCCAGCCGGTCGCGCCGCGCTGCTCTCGCTGGTCGCGTTCGAGTTCCTCGATACCCGCGTGTTCGGCGTCCGCTGGCCGACGATGGTGAACTTCCCCGAGATCAACCTGCGGTTCTACGTCCGCCGCGGCGAGCAGCGCGGCGTGATGTTCCTCCGCGAGATCGTGCCGCTGGCCGCGATCGCGTTCGTCGCCCGCCACGTGTACGGCGAGCCGTACGTCACCGCGCCGGTCGAGGCGACCATCACCCATGACGACCAAAGCGTGCGGGCGGAGTACGCCCTGACCTGGCCCGGCGGGGAATCCCCGCATGGTCATCGGCGGCACGTTTTGCGCGTCGAGGCCCACCGGTCGCCGAGCCTCCCAGCCCCAGACTCGCTCGATCACTGGATCAAGGAGCACCAGTGGGGCTTCACCGCCGACCCTCGCGGCGGGGCGTGGGCCTACGAGGTCCGGCACCCGGTCTGGCGGGCCTATCCCAACCCCGCTGCGGAGGTTGCGTTCGGCTTTGGCGCGGTCTATGGCCCCGCGTGGGTTGACCTGGACTCGGCCCGGCCTGTGTCCGTCGTGCTGGCCGAGGGTTCGGATGTGTCGGTGTTCCCGCGCCGCCGGGCCGACTGAAACCCGTTGGCCGAGGCCGGGATCGGGGCTTGGGAGGGCGGGTGGCCTTCGCGTCGTTGCGCGCGATTGCTCGCGCCGCCCGCCCACAACCGATCACCATGCCGCTGCGTAGGTTGAAGTAGGCGGGCGGGGTCGTTACGCTCCTGCCTGCGCCGGCGGGCCCTGTTTCGGGTCGGCGGCCGGTTTGGTTCGCGTTTTGCCCGGAGAGCCCGACATGGCCAAGATGTTCTATTCGATCGAAGAAGCCGCCGCGAAACTCGGCATGAGCACCAGCGAGGTGCAGCAGTTGGCGGCCTCGGGCAAACTGCAGGAGTTCCGCGACCGCGACAAGTTGGTGTTCAAGGTCGAGCAGGTGGACCTCTTGGCCCACGGCGACGAGCACATCCCGCTGGCCGACTCCAAGGGCGGCTCGGGGCTCGAACTCGCGCTGGAGGATTCCTCCGGCCTCTCGGGCTTTGGAAGCCCGGCCGGCAGCGGCTCGCAACCCGGCTCCGGTTCGGGCATGGAGATCGACGACGGGGGCAAGGAGCGCTCCGGCATCTCGATCTTCGACACCGAGTCAACCGAGGAGGGCGACCCGTCGGCGGTGACGCGCATCACGCCCGCGGCGGGGGGCGGCGAGGCGCTCACGCTCGAATCCGTCGGCTCGGGTTCGGGCCTGCTGGACCTGACGCGCGAGGGCGACGACACCTCGCTGGGCGCGGACCTGCTCGAGGACGTGTACAAGAGCGACGAGGACGCGGGCAGCTCGCAGACAACCGGCGCATCGGGCCTGTTCGAGCCGACCGCCGCGGCGTCGGACGTCTCGCCCGCCATGGCCGGCGCGCCGGCGCTGGCGATGATCGCCGCAGAGCCCTACGACGGCGCGGGCTCGGGGCTAGCCGGCGGCGCGGCGTTCGCCGGGCTGCTCATCGCCGCGGCGACGATGTTCGCGACCATCGCCGGGATCATCGGGGCGCAGGACAATCCGATCGTCTCGATGGTGTCGGGCAACCCGATGATGTGGCTGGGCATCGGCGTGGGCGTGCTGGTGGTGAGCATCGTGGTCGGCCTACTGATCGGCCGAAAGACGGGCTGAGCGACATTGCGGAGGGAAGGGCTTTCTGCAACAAGGACCCGCATCTCGGGTTCTTGTGCGCCTTTGGCCCGGCGCGCTCAGTGCCGCTCGCGGCGCGTGTCGGTCATCCACGCGACGGCGCCGATGACCAGCGCCAGCAGCAGCGCGGCGCCGCCGATCGCCTGCACCACCGGGTCGGCGCGGCGCGTCCCGGCGGAGACCACCACCAACCCCACGAGCACCAGCACGAGCACGGTCGTCCACGTGAATCTGCTGGAGGGCCGCTCCGCGTCGAACTGCTCACCCAGGTCGGCCGAGTCCCAGTCGACCGCCGCGCCCTCGGCGCGGATCCGCCGCAGTTCCTCGCGCGCGGCTTCGAGGTCGCGCTCGTAGACCAGCACCTTCGCGCTGCCGATCGCCCCCGACCACACCTGCGCCGAGGCCGTGTCGACCGCCTGTGCGGCAAACCCCCGGTGCCGCAACGCCGCGGCGATGGTCTCGGCCTCGAACGCGCTGCGCGTCGTCGCCAGAACGGCCGTGGATTGATCGGACTCAAGAAACATCGTGCCCCTTTGCCGCCCCTCGGAGACCATCCCCGCACACAGACCGTATGACGGTTCGGCGCGCCGGGCGCGGGCGATTGCGCCAAAACCCTGCTGTATCCCCGCCGCGGCGGCCCCCGAGCGCCGCAACACACCCCGCCCGGCGAGCCGATAATCACCCCTGCCGCCATGAACGCCACGCCCGATCCCAACGAGCAGTCGCCCGTCTCCACGCAGGAGCGGCCGCGCACCGGGGCGCCCGCCAACGGCACGCCGCCGCCGCAACCGCCCAACGGCAACGGCCAGCGGCGCTGGGGCAAGGCCACGCGGAACGTCGAAGAGGGGCAGTTTCTCGAAGGGCCGCGGACGCGGCGCTTCGAGTTGTGGCGCGTCCTGCGGATCGCGGCCGAGTTCCTCAAGGGCTTCCGCCGCCTGCACTTTGTCGGCCCGTGCGTGACGGTGTTCGGCTCGGCGCGGTTCAGGGAGGACCACCGCTACTACGCGCTGGCGCGCGACGTCTCGTCGCGCCTGAGCCGGCTGGGGTTCACCATCATGACCGGCGGCGGGCCGGGCATCATGGAGGCCGCCAACCGCGGGGCGCGCGACGCGGGCGGGCGGTCCATCGGATGTAATATTATGTTGCCGATGGAGCAGCGGCCCAACCCGTACCTCGACCAGTTCGTCGAGTTCCGCTACTTCTTCGTGCGCAAGGTGATGCTCGTCAAGTACTCGTACGCGTTTGTCGTGCTGCCGGGCGGGTTCGGCACGCTCGACGAGGTCTTCGAGACCCTCACGCTGGTGCAGACGGGCAAGATCCGCGACTTCCCGATCATCCTGATGGGTCGCGACTACTGGGAGCCGCTGCTCACCTTCTTCCGCGAGCGCCTCGTGGCCGAGAAGACCATCGACCCGCGCGACCTGGACCTCATGACCGTCACCGACTCGCCCGAAGAGGCCGTCGACCGCATCGCCGACGTGGCCCAGCGGCACTTCGGCTTCATCTGGACCAGCCGGCCCAGGCAGAGTTGGCTGCTGGGCGAGAGGTGAGCCGCGGGCAACGGGTCCTTGGTGCCGGGTCCTGAGTGCCGGGTCCTGAGCCCTGCGTCCGGAGTGCGGAGCGCCGCACGCCGTACGGAGCGGCGTGCGGCGGTCGTTGCGGTCTTGGCGTGCTCCGCGCCACCGCGACGAGTCTCTCGCAGAGGCGCAAAGGGCTCGGAGAGTCAGCGGATCTCGGAAGTCCGGGCAGGAACGCACGACCGCGGGCCGCCAACGCGAAGCCCACTGCGTTCTCCGCGCCCCTGCGCGAACTCTCTCGCAGAGGCGCAAAGAGCGCGGAGGATGCTGGAACATTGATCGTAGAATCGTGTTTACTTCCCACTTCACACTTCCCACTCACCGTGCTCTCCTTCTTCCGCAAACGCCGCCGCGGCAGGGTCCTCGGGCCCGGGGCGCGGTCGCGCATCGCCTCGATCCTGGCGCGCGACCTTGCCCTTTGGCGCACGCTGAGCGCGACCGAACGCGACCGGCTGTGCGATCTGGCGCTCGTGCTCATCGCCGAGAAGCGCTGGGAGGGTTGCGCGGGCCTGACGCTGACCGAGGAGATGCGGGCCCTCATCGCCGCGCAGGCCGCGCTGCTGCTGATGGGCTTTGACCTCGACCCGCTGACCTCGCCCGTCTACCCCAACGTGCGGGACGTGCTGGTGTACCCGAGCGGCTACTTCGCGACGACCAGGCGGCGCGACGCGATGGGCGTGGTGCACGAGGGCTCGCCGAACCTCGGCGAGGCGTGGTACGGCGGGCCGGTGATCGTGTCTTGGGAACACGCCGCGCACGGCGCGCGCGACGGGTCCGACGGCCGGAATCTGGTGCTGCACGAGTTTGCGCACAAGCTCGACATGCTCGACGGCGTGGTCGACGGCACGCCCCCGCTGGCCGGGGCCGCGGCGTACAGCACGTGGCGGCAGGTGATGAACGACGCGTTCGCGCGGCTGCGCTCGGCGCGGCCGGGCGCCTCGGTGCTGGTGCTGGACCGCTACGGCGCGACCAGCCCGGCCGAGTTCTTCGCCGTGGCGACCGAGGCGTTCTTCGAGCGCCCGCGCGAGATGCGCGAACGCGAGCCCGCGCTGTACGACACGCTGGCGATGTACTACCGGCAGGACCCGGCGGCGCGGGGGCCGTGACCAAACCTGAACTTCGGAAGCGAGGTTGATCGTGGGCGGCATGCATCCAACATGGATCTCACCGCGGGGACGCGGAGAACGCCGAGCATACGGGACGTACCGAAGGTTGACTCTGGGACCGGGAGCAATCGTCGTTCCTCGTTCTTCTGCTTACTCCGCGCTTCTGCGGTGTCGCTCGCCCGCACACGCCGCCGAGCGCAAGCATCATCGAGAGCCGGCACACCGGCGCGCGCAGACACAAGGCCCCGGACATCGCGTCCGGGGCCTTGAGCGTGATCGCGAATCAGGTTGTCGCGCTGCCGCGCATCACGGCTGCGGCACGGGGCTGAGCGCGTCGTAGAAGGTCGGCACGGCGCCGGCTCCCGGCGCTGGGGGCGCGGGGGCCGCGGGCGTCGCCGCGGCGGGCTGGCCGAAGAAGAACGGCGGCAGCGCGCCGCCGCCGCCGATCTTGTTGGCGTTGTAGATGAACTGGGCGTCGAGGACCTTCTCGATGCGGAGCGCGGCCTCGGCGAGGTGCGCGCGGGAGTAGTCGTCGATGCGGCCCGCGCCGTCGCCGGCGTTGATGCGCTTGATGCGCTCGTGCAGTTCGCGCAACTTGGCGGTGGCGAGGTTGGCCACGGGCTTGCCCGCCGCGCCGCGGATGGTGCCGGGCATCGAGAGGTCGATCAGCCGCTCCATGTGCTCGCGCTGCAGGTTGCGGCGCAGGCTGGAGATGAACGGCTTGCGGTTGGTGTAGGAGCCGGACGGGCCGGACTCGATCTCGGTCCACACCGCGCTGGTGACGGAGTTGAGCAGTTCCGGCAGCGTGAGCATGTCCTGATCGGCCGGGACGCGGAACTCGTTGTCGTAGACGCGCTTGAGGATGGTGGGGTTCATGAGCATCGTGAGCGTCGCGGCCTGGATGCCCAGGATGCGGTCGTGCACGGCCCACGTCGGGTCCTCCATGATCTCGTTGCGCCCGCCGTCGTCCCACCACTTGTCGACGGTCATGTACTGGAGCATCTCGGGCGTCAGGCCGAAGGCCTCGTCCTTGAACGCGTTGTCGATGACGAAACGGAGGGCGGCGCGCTGCGTCTGCGCGGGGACGACCTGCACCGGCGCGCGGCCGTTGGGGTCGCCCTTGCGGTCGCGGTTCACGTGCGCACCGCCGACCCACGCCGACATCATGTTCACCGACTGCATCTGCTGGTTGAGCGTGAGGTTGTAGCCGCGGCGGGCCTTGGACCAACTCTCGCCGTCCTTGACGAACCGCGACAGCAGGCGGTCGCGGTAGTAACGGACCAGTCGCATCTGATTCTGCGCGTAGTCGAGCGGGTCGGCCGAGAAGTCGTACTGCCGGGCCAGCGGGTCGGGCCCGCCGACGTCCTCGTCGGTGAGGTAGACCAGTTCGGGGTCGGCGACGCGGGCCAGCGCCTTCTTCGGGTCGCTGCCGTAGCCGTACTCGATCACCCACAGGTCGTAGGGCCCGATGTCGATCATCGCGTAGTCGCCCTGCAGCGGGCCGGACTCGCGGTTGATGTTCACCGGGGTGTAGTCCATCACCGACCCGGTGAAGGGCTTCCTGCCCTTGATCGCCTCGGAGTTGATATCACTCAACTTGTAGATCGACGAGGCCTTGAAGTTGTGGCGCAGGCCGAGCGTGTGTCCGACCTCGTGCGCCACCAGGTCGGCGAGCATCGGGCCGACGAACCACTCGGGGATGCCGTCGATGAGTTCGTCCTCCTTCTTGCGACGCGGCTGCTTGTCGTCGTCCTTCTTGGCCGGGTCGCCCTCGCCCTCGGCCGGCGGGTCGTCCAGTTCGGCCATGAGGTCCTCGAGTTCCAGGTGCATGCGCATCATGGCCATGTCGAAGGCCTTGCCGCGCGCGGCCAGGCACAGGCCGTTGAGTTGGCTGGTGCGGCCGACCAGACCGTCGAACTCGTTGGTGCCGTAGAGCGTGGGGTCGACCGAGCCGACGGGGTGCCCGCCGTAGCGCAGCACGCCGCGGTTGGCGCGCATCGCCAGGAGGTAGTCCCGGTCTCCGGGGTCGGCCAGGCGGATGCGCGGGTCCCAGTCGGGGTTGGCGTCGAGGAAGGCGAGCGTCTCGGGGCTGAAGCCCTGCATGGCCATCTCAGGGAGCAACTGGTTGGCCTGGAACCAGAAGTGGCGGATCCACCCGTCGGTCAGGACGACGTCGGCGTCGAGGATCTGGCCGGTGCGGGGGTCGGTGCGGCTGGGGCCGATGGCCGTGCCCATGTCGTTGGACAGCCAGCGGATGAAGTTGTACCGCACGTCCTCCGGGTCCTTGTCCATGTGGTTGCCGGTGGCCTTGTCCTGGTACTCGACCTCGATGGCGTTGAGGATGCCGACGCGCTCGAAGGCCTTGTTCCAGTACTCGATGCCCTGGCGGACGTAGCGCCGGTAGCGGACGGGCACGGTGTGCTCGACGTAGAAGACGATCGGGCGCTTGGCCGGGCTCAGCCGCGCGTTGGGCTCGCGCTTCTCAAGGTGCCAGCGGTTGATGTAGCGGACCCACTTCTGGTCGTCGCGGTACTTGCCCAGGTCGCGGTAACTGGTCGTGAAGTAGCCCACGCGCTCGTCGGCCTCGCGCGGCTTGTAGCCGGTGTTCTCGGGCAGGCGGCTGATCGAGTAGTGGAACGTGCGCAACTGCCCGTTGCCCACCGGCATCTCGATCGTGATCTCGACGTTCTCCGGGAACGCCTTGACCTGCTTGATGGTCGCAAGTCGCGGGTTCGCGCCCGCGGCCTGACGGCCGAAGAACCGGCCGGCCTGACCGACCAGCAGCGCGTCCAGGTCGATCACCGGCTGGCCCGAGGGGCCCATGCAGACGATCGGCAGGTCGAGGATCACCGTGTCGGTGAACTGCTGGCTGACGCCCGCCTTGGACTCCTCGTCGCCCGTCGTGCGGGTGTCGAAGTTGGGCGCGATCATCGCCAGCGTCTTGTCGTAGCGGCGCCAGTAGAACACGTTGTCGCCGCCCTGCAGGCCGGCCCAGATGTCGCCGCCGGCCACCGTCATGGCGATGAAGTGCCTCTGGTTGGCGAAGTTGCGCGGCAGCTCGGCCAGCAACTGGTTGTCGCGGTTGCGCCGCCAGATGGTGTACAGGCTGTCCGCCCCGTCGGCGGTCGAGACCACCTTCTCGTAGTCCTTGGACACCTCGGCAAAGGGCGGGAACTCGGGCCGCGGCGGGCCGCCGCCCTCCTGAGCCGACGCCGCGCCGCCCAACGCCCCGAGCGCCGCCAACGCGGCCCATGCGAACCGTTTCGAGATCCTGCTCATGCCGTCTCCTTCGACGAAAATGTCCCAGACCGGAACCAGCGGAACCGCCGAACACGCGCGAGGCGTCCGGGCCGGCGCGCCAAGCCGACCGCGGGAACAGGCCCGTCGGTCCGCGCTGCCGCCCGCGTTGAGTTTAGCCGGAACGGGGCCGGAACCGGGGGCCGCGCCGTCCTTGCGCCTGCTCGGGCGTCGCGAATCGGTCGTACCGACTCGGGCGCGGGCGGTGGCGGGAAACGACCGCCGCTAGGCCTCGCCGCCGGACCGCAGCAGGCGGCGGACGGCCTTCTCCGCCTCGACGATCACCAGCACGGCGGCCCCCGCCGCGCCGATGCGCGCCCAGGCCTGCGCGTCCAGCGGCGCGGACCGGAACAGCGTGTTCATGAACGGGGCGTGCACGAACGCGGCCTGCAGCGCGGCCATCGCGCCGATGCCCGCCCACAACCAGCCGTTGCTGAACAGCGGGACCGCCCACGCCGGACGCAGCAGGGCGCGACTGCTGAACAGGTAGAACGCCTGGGCCACCACGATCGCCGTCACCGCGGCGGTCCGGGCCGAGGGCTCGCTCTCGCCCCGGGCCAGTTCCCAGTGGAACAGCCCGGCCGAGGCCACGCACAGCAGGATCGAAACCAGGCCCGAACGCATGAACAGTTCGAAGGTGAAGATGGGCTTGCGCGGGTCGCGCGGCGGGCGCGACATGAGGTCGGGCGCCTTGCTCTCGAACACCAGCGGGATGCCCAGCAGGACCGCGGTGGCCATGTTGACGTACAGCGCGTGCGTCGGGAGGATCGGCAGCGCGGTGCCCAGCGCCACGCCCGAGACGATCACCAGCGCCTGCCCGCCGTTGGTCGGGAGCGTCCAGACGATGAACTTGACGAGGTTGTCGAAGACCGCTCGCCCCTCCTCGACCGCGGCGCGGATCGACGCGAAGTTGTCGTCGGCCAGCACCATATCCGCCGCGTCCTTGGCCGCCTCGGTCCCCGAGAGGCCCATGGCCACGCCGATGTCGGCCTGCTTGAGGGCGGGCGCGTCGTTCACGCCGTCGCCGGTCATGGCGACGATGTGCCCGCGGCTCTGCAGCGCCTTGACGAGCCGGAGTTTCTGCTCGGGCGTCATGCGCGCAAAGACGGCGGTGGACTCGGCCTCGTCGGGCAGCCGGTCGTCGGGCACGGCCGCCATCTGCGCGCCGGTCAGCACGCGGGGCGTCTGCCCCGGCGCTTCGTTGTCGGCCGCGATGCCCATCATCGTGGCGATGGACGCGGCGGTCGCGCCGTGGTCGCCGGTGATCATCTTCACGCGGACGCCCGCCGCGCGGCACGCGGCGACGGCCCGCACCGCCTCCTCGCGCGGCGGGTCGAGCATGCCGACCAGACCGATGAACACCAGCTCGCGCGACGATTCCAGCGCGTGCGCGTCGAGCGTCGATTCGCCCGGCGCGGCGTCGCGCTGCGCCAAGGCCAGCACGCGCAGGCCCTGCGAGGCCAGGCGCGTCGCCGCGTCGTGCACCGCGCCCGCGTCGAGCGGGCCGGTGCGACCGTCGGGCAAGGCGGCGAGGTCGCACATGCCGAGCACGCGCTCGACCGAGCCCTTCACGCACACCAGCGGGGCGCGCCGGTCGAAGGCCTGCAGCGTGGCCATGTACTGCCGCTCCGACTCGAACGGCACCGCGCCGAGCCGGCGCGCGTGCGCCGCCGCGGCGTCGGCGTCGAGTTGCGCGTCGCCGAGTTTGCGGGCCGCGACCAGCAGCGCGCCCTCGGTGGGGTCGCCGTCGATGCGCCACGCGGCGGGCGGGCCGTCGCTCCGGTGCAGCGCGGCGTCGTTGCACAGCGCGCCGCAGCGGAGCAGGTCGGCCAGCGCCGGGTGCGCGCCGGGCTCGACGGGCCGCTCCTCGCCGGCGGCGCGGACCTGGCCCGCCGGGTCGTAGCCGGCGCCGGTGAACTCGTACGTTGCGCCGCCGACCCACGCCGCGCGCACGGTCATCTGGTTCTGCGTCAGCGTGCCGGTCTTGTCGGAACAGATGACGGTGGTGCTGCCAAGGGCCTCGACCGCGGGCAGGCGGCGGATGACGGCGTTGCGCGCCGCCATGCGCCCGACGCCGATGGCCAGCATGACCGTCACCGCCGCGGGCAGGCCCTCGGGGATCGCGCTGACCGCCAGCGCGACCGAGGCCATGAACATCTCGACCGGGTCGTGCCCGCGCACGACGCCGACGAGGAACGACGCCGCGGCGACGGCGAGGATGATCCACAGCAGGACCTTGCTGAACGAGGCGATCTTGCGCGTGAGCGGGGTGTCGAGGTCGTCCGCCGCGGCGATCATCTGGCTGATGCGTCCGACCTCGGTGGCGTCGGCGACGGCGACGACGACCCCCGCGCCCGTGCCGCGCGTGACGAGCGAGCCGGCGTAGAGCATGTTCCGCCGGTCGGCCAGTTGCGTGCCCGTGTCGAGCGCCTCGGGGCGCTTGGAAACGGGCTTGCTCTCGCCGGTGAGGGCCGATTCGTCGGCGTGCAGTTCGTGCGACGCGAGCAGGCGCAGGTCGGCGGGCACGCGGTCGCCCGCCTCGGCCAGCACGACGTCGCCGACGACCAGGCCCGCGGCGTCGATTCGGATCCGACGGCCGTCGCGCCGGACCACCGCCTCCATCTTCATCGAGCGCGCCAGCGAGTCGATCGCCTTGACGGCGCGCGTCTCCTGCGCAAAGCCGATGAGCGCGTTGACGAGCACCACCGCGAAGATCACCGCGCTGTCGAGGTGCTCGCCCAGCGCCAGCGTGACGGCCGACGCGATCAGCAGAATGTAGATGAGCGGGGCGTGGAACTGCCGCAGCAGCCGCGACCACCACGGGCGCGGCCGGCGCGTCGAGATGACGTTCGGCCCGTCGCGCGCCAGACGCCGGGCCGCTTCTTCGGCGCTCAGGCCGCGCTGCGCATCGGACGACAGTTCGCGCACAACGTCCGCGGCGGGCATGGCGTGCCAGGCGCTTGTGCGGGCTTCGGGCATGCACCGAGCATACTCCCGCTTCCCCGTTCCGTCGGCCCGGCACGTATCATGCCGAACGATGAGCCAGCCGAGCACGCCTTGGTGGGCCCGCGCGCTGACGGGCGCGATCGTCGGGCTGCTCGCCAGCGTGGCGCTGTGCGCGCTGGTCGCGGCGGTGGCGCTGGTCCTGACCTTGGTTTCGCCGGGGCTCGGCGTACCGCGGATCTGGCGCGCCGCCGCGGCGGTCATGATCCTGACGGCGATCGCGGGCGTGGCTCGATTGGTCTGGCGCTCGGTGACGAGTCCGCCGCGTTCCCCGACTGCGCTCAAACCGCCGCCGCGTGACGCTCCGCGCCGAACCACGTCCGACCCAGCCACAGCGAGACGTGCACAAGGCCGATGAGCGCGGGCACCTCGACCAGCGGCCCGACCACCGCCGCGAACGCCACGCCGCTGCCAAGTCCGAAGACCGCGATCGCCACGGCGATGGCCAGGTCGAAGTTGTTGCCGCTGGCGGTGAAGGCGAGCGTCGCGCAGCGCTCGTAGTCGGCGCCGGCCCTGCGCGCCAGCCAGAAACTGACGAAGAACATGACGCCGAAGTACAGCCCCAGCGGCACGGCGATGCGGACAAGGTCGAGCGGCAGGCGCACGATGGCGTCGCCCTTGAGGCTGAACATCGCGACGATGGTGAAAAGCAGCGCGACCAACGTGACGGGCGCGACCCGAGGCACGAACACGCGGGTGTACCACTCCTCGCCCTTGATCGGCCGGAGCACCAGCCGCGTGAGCATGCCCGCCGCGAACGGGACGCCGAGGTAGATCACCACGCTCCGGAAGACCTCGCCGATGGAGACCGGCACGACCGAGCCCTGCAGGCCGAAGAGCGGCGGCAGGACCGTGATGAACAGCCACGCGTAGACGCTGAAGAACAGCACCTGGAAGATGCTGTTGAAGGCGACCAGCCCCGCCGCGTACTCGGCGCTGCCTCTGGCCAGGTCGTTCCACACCAGCACCATGGCGATGCACCGCGCCAGGCCGACGAGGATCAGGCCCGTCATGTACTCGGGCTTGTCGGCCAGCAGCAGCGCGGCCAGCGCGAACATGAGCAGCGGGCCGACGATCCAGTTCTGCACCAGCGAGATGCCGAGGATCTTCCAGTCGCGGAACACGCGCGGCAGTTCCTCGTAGCGCACCTTGGCCAGCGGCGGGTACATCATCAGGATCAGGCCGACGGCGATGGGGATGTTGGTCGTGCCGACCGAAGCGCGGTCGAGCAGGCCCGCCGCGCCGGGCACCAGCCGGCCGATGGCCACGCCCGCGCCCATCGCCAGAAAGATCCACAGCGTGAGGTAGCGGTCGAGGAACGACAGGCGCGTTGCGCGGCAGGGCTGGCACGAAGACGCTCGCGGTTGAGGCTCCGGCTCGGCCCTCATATCATCGCTCCTCCGCGGCGCGTCGGAGCGCGCGGACCATCTCGGCCGCGCCCGGTACGCCGCCCGCGTAGACGCGGCAACTCATCTCCGCGCCGCTCGGGGTCGGCTCGCCGAAGACCTCGCGTCCGTCGAGCAGGACCGACGGCGATCCGTACCCCCGGCGCAGATCATCCGGCGGCAGGGTTTCCTGATTGACCATCGACAGCCGCCAGCCCGCGCCCAGCGCGACGATCGCCTGCTCGGTGTTGCGTTGCAGAACCTGAACGGTCGGGCACCCTTCGAAGTAGACGAGTTCGACGTGCTTCATGTGTGTCTCCCGTGCGGCAGGCGCAGACGACGGGCCGGCGCACCCGGCACTGACAACAAGCGGCAGGATGCACGCCGCCGGGCTCCTTCGATTCGCAGTGATCATCGGTCAAGTCCTCTTTCGCGCCGCGATGTCGAGGCTGGTGATGTAGTCGCCGGGCTTGGCGCCCGCCGGCAGCGCGTCGATGATCCTGCGGTACAGCGGGTCCTGCCAGTCGGTCATGGCGTCGATGTATCCGGGCTTGGGCGTGAGCACGATGTCCGTCAGCCCCGCCGCCTGCATCTGCGCGCGCGTCTCCTCCACCAGCGCCGCGCCCGCGACGCACCCGATCAGCGCCTCGACGTCGGCCCGGACCGCCTCGGGCAAGGGGCGCAGCAACGCCAGGTCCGAGACCGCGACCCGCCCGCCGGGCTTGAGCACGCGCGCGATCTCGCGCCACACCCGCGGCTTGTCGGTCGAGAGGTTCAGCACGCAGTTGCTGATCACCACGTCCGCCGTCGCGTCCGCCACCGGCAGGTTCTCGATCTCGCCGAGCCGGAACTCGACGTTGCTCAGCCCCGACTGCTTGGTGTACGCGGCGATGTTCTTCCGCGCCTTGCTCAGCATGTCCGGCGTCATGTCGACGCCGATCACGCGGCCGGTCGGGCCGACCTTGGGCCCGGCGACGAAGCAGTCGAACCCGCCGCCCGAGCCGAGGTCGATCACCACCTCGCCGGGCCGGAGCGCGGCGATGGCCGTCGGGTTGCCGCACGACAGGCCCATGTTCGCGCTCTCGGGCGTCGCGGCCAGGTCGCTCGGCGAGTACCCGATCGCCGCGGCGAGTTGCTCGGGCGAGAACGTCGCCGGGCCGCAGCACCCGCCGCCGGCCTGCGACCCGCCGCAGCAGCCGGAGGAGGACTTCGCCGGTGCGGCCGTCGCGCTCCCGCCTGCGCCGAGTTGCGCCCCGGACCAGCCGCCGCTGCGCGCGATCTGGCCGTAGCCCTCGCGCACCTTCTCGCGCACGGCGTCCGCCGCGGCTTCATCGATCGGGCTCTGCGTTGCGCCGGCCGCCGCGGCGTTTCGCACGCTCTCTACGCCGCAGCAGGTCGGGCCGCAGCCGCAGGAGGCCGTGTCGTTGTTCGTGCTTGTCGTGGTCGTGTTCATGATCGTGGACCTTTCGTGGTTCTTCGTCCTTGGCCCCACCCCGAAGCCTCGCCCCCTCGCTATCCCACTTCCTCGCGTTCTCACGCACGTGCGAAACTCGTGCGACACTCAGGCAGTCAGCCCAACCCAATCGCTCCCGGCAGTGTTTCGACATAGGCCCGGATCTCGTCGCGCACGCGCCGGTAGTGCGCCATCGCTTCTTCGTCGCTCGCCGCGCCCTTGGCCAGCCGCGGCGGGTCGTCGAACCCCGCGTGCACGACCCGCGCGCCGGGAATGACCGGGCAGGCCTCGTGCGCCGAGTCGCACACGGTCACCACCACGTCGAACTTCACACCCCTGGCGGCAAGGTCCTGGGGCGTCTTGGAGGTGTGCCGCGAGATGTCGATGCCGACCTCGGCCATCGCGCGCACGGCCAGCGGGTTCAGGCCGTGCGGGTTGGTGCCGGCGGAGTGCGCCTCGATCCTGTCGCCGCGGAGCGCGCGGGCGAAACCCTCGGCCATCTGGCTGCGGCACGAGTTGCCCGTGCACAGGAAGAGCACGCTGGGTTTGCGTCGCGGCTCAGCCACAGCACCCCCCTTTGCCGCGGCCTTCGCCGCACGCGCCGTCGGGACAGCAGGCGTCGATCGCGTCGGCCAGCGCGCGGAGTTTGTCGCTCAGCCCGGTGAACCGCACGCGGTAGAAGACCGTGCGCCCCTGCTTGGTCGATCCCAGCACGCCCGCGTCGGCCAGTTGCGACAGGTGCCGCGAGACGACCGACAGATCGACCCTGCAGCACTCGGCGACCTCGCCGACCGAGCAGGCCCGGCCGCACTTGGCCAGGCAGGCGAGCAGGCTCACCCGCGTGGGGTCGCACAGGGCCTTGAACAGGTCTGGGTCGAGCAGCGCGTCGAGGGGGGACTTCCTCGCCGCGGCCTGCCTGGGCGTGGCGGGGCGGCGGGCGGCTTTGCGGGCGGGCGCGGATCGCTTGTGTACTTGCACCATAATGCAAGTATTGGCCGCCGCCCGTGCTGTGTCAAGCCGCGCCCGCGGCACGCCCGGTTACGTCATCCACCCCAGTTTCACGCCCACCAGCAGCCCGACCGTGAGCAGCGCGAACACCGCGCACGCCGCCTGGAAGGGCCGGTCGCGCGTCGCCAGTTCCGTCGGGTCGTCGTACACCCCGCGCTCGATGAGGACGATGCACCGCAGCAGGCCGTAGGTCGCTGGCAGGATCGTCAGCCACAGCAGGTTGAAGCCGATGGTGTAGGTCTTGCTCTGCGAGACCACGTAGTCGGAGTAACTCAGGAGCGTGGCCACGCCGGTGACGACGACCGACATGCGCAGGAAGTCGTCGGTGTAGAGCGCGTGCACGTCGCGGGCCGCCGCGGCGTCGGCCCCGAGCGTCCGCCGCTCGCCCAGGCGCTTGCCCAGCGCCAGGAACATCGAGACAAAGAAGGTGCAACTCAGCAGCCACGGCGAGGGCGCGACGCCCACCGCCGCGCACCCGCCCAGCACCCGCAGCACAAACCCCATCGCCAGGCTCACCACGTCGAGCACGGTGGCCCGCTTGAAGAACAGCGAATAGAGCACCGTGTTCGCCGCGTACAGCAGCACGCACAGGCCCAGCAGGCCCTGGCTCAGGCGCTGGTGGTCCGCGGCCTGTTCGCCGCCTGGGACCAGCAGCACAGCGCCCAGCGCCAACGCGCCCAGCACGCCGGCGTACAGCCGCGCCGCGCCGGCGTTCACGCGCCCCGAGGCGATGGGCCGCCGGCTCTTGCGCGGGTGAGCGCGGTCGAGTTCGCGGTCGCGCAGGTCGTTGACCACGTACCCCGCGCTGGCCGCAAAGCCGAACGCCAGCACCGCCCCCGCCGCGCCCTGCGCCGCTTCGAGCCAGTCCGACGCGCCGGTGTTGTGCCGGGCCAGATCGGCCAGGCCGTAGAGCGGCCCGACAAGCACGAAGCCGCCCTTGACCCACTGCTTGGGCCGCGCCAGGCGGACCAGGTCGCGCGCAAGGCCCGGTGCCGGTGCTGCGGCCGCGGCGACAGGCGCGATTGGCTGAGGGTCGGGGCTCATCGGCGGTCGCGAGTCTATCGGATGGATGCCCAACGGCGTCCATACGGCTTGCAACGTCGGCGGGATCGGCGGCGGGCCAGCGCCGCGCACAAAGTGCGCGAACGGGCCGGATGAACAGGGACCTGCTCCGGCCCGGCAACACTTCTGCTGGTGCGAACGACCGCAGCACGGTGCGCGTAGTGCCGATCGGCCGATGCACTTGGCTCGCACGCCCTTGTTCCGAGATGCCGCCCCTACCCGCACGCAATCCGAATGTCGTCCTCCCGGAACCGCGTAGGGCGGCTGCGGTTGCTTCGTTGGTCGGCGCGGGGGTGTTCTTCGCCTTCGCCCTCCCGCTCATCCTGTCGCAGAACCTGCTTGGACGCGGGGCGTTCGATCAGATCCACTTTCACGAGCCGGTGGTGCGCGCGTTCGCCGGCCAACTCTCGCACGGGTGGTCGCATCTGGATTTCTCCGACTACCGCTCGGCCACGACGCCGGGGTATCACCTGCTGCTGGCGGTGGTGGCGCGGCACGTGCACCCCTCGCCCGTACTCCTGCAGGTCGTGGGGTCGCTGTTCACCGGCGCGCTGGTCGCGCTGCTGGCGGGCGCGGCGGCGACGCTGTGCGCGCTTCGCGGCCACGCGCGGCCCGCGCTGCGGGGCCTCGTGCTCGCCGCGCCCGCGCTGGCGTCGATGTACGTCCTGTTCCCCGGCGTGTGGTTGCTGCCCGACAACCTCGGATGGCTGCTCGTGCTGGGAGTCGGCCTGGTCGCGCTGCGGATGATCGAATCGCGCAGCGCTTCGCACGCCGCGCCGCTCGCGTTCGGCGGCGCACTGCTGCTGGCGCTGGTGCTGGTGCGGCAGAGCCACCTCTGGGCCGCGGCGATGCTCTGGGCCGGGGCGTGGATCGGCGGCGCGCCGGGCGAGCGGGTGCTCGACGACCTGCCGCGCCGCGCCCGCGCCGCGCTGCTCGCGCTGCCGGCGACGCTCCCGGCGTTTGTCGCCGTCGGCGCGTTCGCGCACCTCTGGGGCGGGCTGACGCCGCCGAGTTTCCGCGCCCAGTACGGCGGGGGTGTGAATCCCGCCGCGCCCGCGTTCATCCTGTCGCTCGCGGCGGTCTTTTCGGTCTTCTTCGCGGGGTTCATCGGCCCCGCGGCGGTCGCGCTCGCCCGCACGCGCCCGGTGCCGCTCGTCGGCGCGGCGATGGCCGGCCTTGCGCTCGCGGCGGTGCCCGAGACCACGTTCGTCTACGAGGCGCGCGCCACCGGCCTGTGGAACCTGGTGAAGGTCGCGCCCGTGCTCGGCGGGCGCACGTCGGTCGTGCTGCTCGCGCTCGCGCCGCTGGGCGCGGTCGCGCTGTGCGCGTGGGCGGCCGCGCTGCCGACGCGCGCGCGGTGGCTCTTCCTCGGCGCGCTGGCGGCGTTTGCCGCGGCCCAGACCGCCAGCCCCTTGTGCTGGCAGCGCTACATCGAGCCGTTCCTGCTGGGTCTGTTCGCGCTGGGCGCAGGGACGACGGCCGACGCGCCAGGCCGCGCGCCGGCCGCGGCGCGGTGGGCCGGGCCCGCGCTGCTCGGCGCGGCGTGCGCGGCGTTGTCCGCCGCGACATTGCTCCGGGCCGAGGTGCCCCCCGACACCGAGCCGACGCCGGACGGCCGACGCAAAGTCCGCGAACTCTCCGGCCCGGCGGTGATTCCTCCGGGCCCGATCTCTTCCGCCGCGCTCCGACCGTCTGCGATCCTCTCCCCGTCCGGACCGATACACACACCATGACCGCCGCCCCTCCACCACCGACGCCGCGGCCGAGGGTCGCGCTGATCACCGGCATCACCGGCCAGGACGGCTCGTACCTTGCCGAGTTCCTGCTGGGCAAGGGGTACGAGGTGCACGGGATCGTCCGGCGCGCTTCGCTCTTCAACACCGCGCGGATCGACCACCTGTACACCGACCCGCACGCGCCCGCCGCGCCGGGGCGCGGCCGCATGACGCTGCACCACGGCGACATCACCGACGCGAACATTCTGGAGCGGCTGGTGCGCTCGATCGCGCCCGACGAGGTGTACAACCTCGCGGCGCAGTCGCACGTGCGCGTGTCGTTCGAGATGCCGATCCACACGATGGAGAGCGCGGGCGGGGGCGCGCTGAAACTGCTCGAGGCGGTGCGCGACTACCAGCAGGTGTCGGGGCGCGCGGTGCGCTTCTATCAGGCGTCGAGCAGCGAGATGTTCGGCGCCGTCGCCGAGACCCCGCAGCGCGAGACCACGCCCTTCCGCCCGCGCTCGCCCTACGCCATCGCCAAACTCGCCGCGCACTTCGCCACCGTCAACTACCGCGAGGCCTACGGCCTGCACGCCTCGTGCGGCATCCTCTTCAACCACGAGTCGCCGCGCCGCGGCGAGACGTTCGTCACGCGGAAGATCACCCGCGCGGCGACGCGCATCAGCCTGGGCCTGCAGGACGCGCTGTACCTGGGCAACCTCGACGCCGAGCGCGACTGGGGCTTCGCCGGCGACTACGTCCGGGCCATGTGGCTCATGCTGCAACAGGACAGGCCCGACGACTACGTGATCGCCACCGGCGTGTCGATGACCGTGCGCGAGTTCGCCGAGCGCGCCTTCGCGCGGCTGGGCCTGCGCGCGGCGGACTTTGTCCGCATCGACCCGCGCTACCTCCGCCCGGCGGAGGTCGAGCGCCTCCGCGGCGACGCCTCCAAGGCCCGGCGCGTCCTGGGCTGGTCGCCAACGACCTCGGCCGATCAACTCATCGCGATGATGGTCGACAGCGACCTGGAACTGGCCCGGCGCGAGCGCACGCTGCGCGACGCGGGCCACGCGCCCCAACCGCCCGCCGCGCACGAGCGCTGACGAGACCAGCCATGCAGACCGCCGGCGCACCGCCGCCTCCCCCCTGCCCCCCAACCGCGGACGCGAGCCCGCCGGGCCGCGACGAGCGGACGCCCGGCTTCGGCCGGCGCGCGGCGGTCGGGTTCATGCTCATGTCGTTGCAGAGTCTGGCGACGCGCGTGCTCACCTTCGCCGCGCAGTTCGCGCTGGCCGCGCTCCTGCTGCCCGACGACTTCGGCCTGGCGGCGATCGCGATGACGGTCGGCGCGTTCGCCGCGCTGGTGCAGCAACTGGGCACGCGCGAGGTGCTCGTCGCGCGTCAGCACCGGTTCGGCGCGTGGGAGGCCGCGGCCCATCGCGTCGCGCTGGGCGCGGGCGTGCTCATCGGCGGCGTTGTCGCGCTGGCCGGGCCGGTTCTGGCGCTCGTCTACGGCGACGCGCGGCTGGTGGGTCTGGTGGCGGTCGTCGCGCTCTCCGCGCCGATCAACGGCGTCTCGATCGTGCACGAGGCACGCCTGCAGGCCGACCTGCGCTTCAGGGCGCTGGCGGGGCTCAACCTGCTGCAGGGCTCGCTCCAGCCGCTGCTGGCGATCGCGCTGGCGCTGCTGGGCTTCGGCGCCTACGCGTTCGTGATGCCGCGGACGGTCACGGCCGTCGCCCGCGCGGCGTACCTGCTGCCGCTGGTCACGGTCCGCACCGGCGGTCGGCGGGCGGCGCGCTGGCGGCTCATCGGTTCGCTGGGCGCGCCCGCGTTCGCGACCAACATCATGCACACGCTGGGCTCGGCCGCGCCCGCCGCCGCGCTGGGGCTGTTCGCCGACAAGGCGGTCGTCGGGTTCTTCGCGTTCGCGTTCAACGTCGCGGTGCAGACGGTGCTGCTGTTCGCGCAGACGCTCGACAGCATCCTGTTCCCCACGCTGGGCCGCCTGCGCGCCGAGCCCGCGCGCCAGCGCGACGCGGTGCTGCGCTCGGCCCGCGCACTGGCCGCGAGCATCGTGCCCGTGTGCGCGCTGCAGGCCGTCGGTGCGCCCGCCGTGCTCGACCTGCTCTTTGTCGACAAGTGGGACGACGCCGCGCTGCCCACGCAGATCCTCAGCGCGGGGATGGTCTTCTTCGCGCTCTACATCCCCGCGGGCAGCCTGCTGCAGGCGCACGGCCGCTTCCGCGACCGGCTGGTCATCGCCTCGATCTGGAACATCGCGCTTGCCGCGCTGGCCGTCCCCGCGTCCGCCTTCGCGGGCGTGCCGGGCCTGTGCGGGGCGATGATCGCCTGCTACGCCGGCGCCGCGGCACATATCTGGGTCGCCGCGATCCGCCCGCTGGGCGGGGGCGCCTCCGACGCGCTCCGCGTCGCGCTGCCCTCCCTCGCCATCGGGGCGGCCGCCGCGGCGGCGGGCTTCGCGGCCGACCACTTCGCCTCGGGCGCGCCGCTTTCGGGACGAACGCTCGCGCTGGCCCGCTGCGCCGCCATCGGCCTGAGCGTGACCGCCGCGTACACGCTCCTGCTGCGGTTCGCCCTGCCGCGAACGTGGAACGACCTGCTCTTCGCGTTGTCGCCCATCACCTCGCGCGTGCCGATCGCGGCGCGCCTCCTCTCGCCGCGGGCGGACCGCGCCGCCCCCGCGGCGTGACACTGGCCGTACGCTCTGACGAACCGTGACCGACGCGCTCTACAACCCCGCGTTCTTCGCCGGCCACCAGGCCGGGAGCCTCGCGTCCGCGCGACTTGTCGTGCCCGCCGTGCTCGCGCTCGTGCCGGCGCGCCGCGTTGTCGATGTCGGCTGCGGCACCGGCGCGTGGCTGAGCGTGTTCGCCGAGCAGGGCGTCGGCGACGTGCGCGGCGTCGACGGTCCGTGGGTCGAGCGCGCCCGGTTGCTCATCCCCGCCGACCGCTTCATCACCGCCGACGTCGGCGCGCCGCTGCCGCCCGAACTCGGCGCGGACTACGACCTGGCCTGCTGCCTCGAAGTCGGCGAGCACCTGCCCGCCGCGGCCGCGCCGACGCTCGTCGCGTCGCTCACGCGGCTCGCGCCCGTCGTGCTGTTCTCCGCGGCGGTCCCGGGCCAGGGCGGGACGGGTCACGTCAACGAGCAGTGGCCGACGTGGTGGGCCGCGCTCTTTGCGCAGCACGGCTTTCGGCCGGTCGACTGCCTGCGCCCGCGCCTGTGGAACGAGCCCGGCGTGCAATGGTGGTACGCGCAGAACTCGATCCTGTACGCATCGGACGATGGCCTGCGCCGCAACCCCGCGCTCGCGGCCGAGGCGCGGCGACTCGGCGACGCGCCGCCCCTGCCGCTGGTTCACCCGCGCTGCTTTGAGTCACGCCTGCGCGAGCCGCTCGGCCTGCGCAGACTGTTGCGCGAGGGGCCCGCGGCGGTCGGACGGGCGGTCGGCGCGCTGGTCGCGCGAGCGGGCAGGGGTGACAACGCGTGAAGGTCTCGATCCTCATCCCCACGCACAACCGCGCCGCGCTGCTGCGGCGCACGCTCGAGAGCGTGTCGCGCCTGCGCACCCCGCCGGGCGTCGCGTGCGAGTGCGTCGTCGTCGCCAACGCGTGCACCGACGGCACCGAGCGCGTCGTGTCCGAACTCGCCGCGGCGTTCCCGATGCCGCTGCGCTGCGTGCCCGAGCCGCGCACCGGACTGGGCGCGGCGCGCAACCGCGCCGTGCGCGAGGCGACCGGCGACGTGCTGGCGCTCATCGACGACGACGTCGACCTCGACCCGGCGTGGCTCGAAGCGCTCGCCGCGGGCGCGGGCGAGAGCGGCGCGGCGGTCTTCGCCGGTCGCATCGACCTGTGGTGGGAGGCGGCGCAGCGCCCCGAGTGGCTCACCCCCGGCATGGCGACGCTGCTGAGTTGTCTGGACCGCGGGCCCGAGCCGATCGACCTGGCGCGCCCCGACGTGGTCGGGGCCAACTTCGCCTTCACGCGCCGCGCGTGGGAACTGGCCGGCCCGTTCCGAGAGGACATCGACCGCGTCGGCGACGCGCTGCTGGGAGGCGGCGAGACGTACTTTGCTCGCGCGGCGCAGCAGCGCGGCCTGCGCATCCGCTACCTGCCGGGCATGTTCGCGCGGCACTGGGTCGCCCCGCACCGCGTTCAGCCGCCGTACCTGTGCGCCGTCAGCGCGGGCAACGCCGTCTCGATCCTGCTGATGAAGCAGCGCTACACCGCGCTCGACGCCGCGCGCACCTTCCTGATCGGCCTTGCGCGCATCGTCGCGCACGGCCTGCTGCTGCCCGCGGCGCGCCTCGCGGGCCGGCGGGGCGCGGCGATCAACCACCGCGTGCGCATCGCCATCGGGCGCGGCCAACTCGTCGGCGCGTGGCGCCGGCTCCGCGACGGCCCGCTACGCCCCGCGCGCGGCTGAGGCGACCATCAGCGACTTCATCTCGCGCACCGCCTCGCGCAGGCCCGTGAACACCGCGCGGCTCACGATCGCGTGGCCGATGTGCAGTTCGGCGATGCCCGGCAGCGCGGCGATCGGCCCGACGTTGTGGTAGTTCAGCGCGTGCCCCGCGTTGAACCGCAGCCCCGCCCCGCGGATGCGCCGCCCCGCCGCGGCCACCTTCTCCAGTTCGGCCGCCAGTTCGGCCCGGCGGAAGTCGCCCCCGCACGCCGCGAACGCGTGCGCGTACGGACCCGTGTGCACCTCGCACACGTCGAAGCCCGCCTCGATCGCGGCGGCGATCTGCGCCTCGTCGGCGTCGATGAACGCCGAGACGATCATGCCCGAGGCCTTGAGCCGCGCGACGACCTCCTTCATGCGCGGCAGGTTCCGCGACACGTCCAGCCCGCCCTCGGTCGTCACCTCCTCGCGCCCCTCGGGCACGAGCATCGACGTGTGCGGCTGCACGCGGCAGGCGATGCCGACCATCTCGTCGGTCGCGGCCATCTCGAGGTTGAGTTTCACGCGCACGAGCCGGCGCAGCAGGTCGACGTCGCGGTCCTGGATGTGCCGCCGGTCCTCGCGCAGGTGGATCGTGATCCCGTCGGCCCCGCCCAGTTCGGCCTCGTGCGCCGCGCGCACCGGGTCGGGCTCCCCGCCCGCGCCACCACCCGCGCCCGCGCCCGCGTCGAGCCCGCCCGCCCCGGCCAGCGCGCCGCTACCCGCGCCCCCCCTTGCGCGGTACCGCGCCTGCCGAACCGTCGCCACGTGGTCGATGTTCACGCCCAACTGGATCATGCGAACAGATTAGCCCGGACCCGTGCCGTGCGCGGGCGTTTGATCGCCCTGCTCCAGGGGCCGCCAGCCCGTCTCGGCGATCAGCCGCGCGCGCAGGTCCGCGGCGATCTCGGCCGCTCGTGCGTTCCCGTACTCGCGCAGCGGCAGGAAGCGCACCCGCGCCCGGCCGGGACGCAGCAGGCTGCCCCACGCGCTGTCCGTCTGCGGCGTGCCGTCGATTACCGCCTGCAGGACCTTCGCCCCCGTGCGCGAGACCAGCAGGCCCACGCCGGGCAGGAACTCCCCCACGCGCCCGCGCGGGACGATACGGCCCTCGGGGAACACGCCGATCACCCCGCCTCCCTGCAGGTGCCGGATGGCCTCGCGCGCCGCGGTCGCGTCGCTCCCGCGCCGCCCCCCACCACCACCTCCACCGACCCCACCGCCCGCTGCACCCTCCGCCGCGTCCAGCCGCGTCACGCCGATCACGCCCGTGAACTCCCACAGCCACGCCAGCGCATCGGGCTGCATGTCGCGGGCCATCATCCAGCGCACCTCGAAGGGCAGCGCGGCCTGGATCAGCAACGGGTCGACGCCCGCGGTGTGATTGGCCACCACCACCAGCGGCCCGACGCGCCGCCCGCGCGGCGCGTGCTCGACGCCCTCGACCCGCAGACGCTGCACCAGCCGCGCGTACAGCACGATGGCCAGCATCGCCAGCCCCGCCCAGAGGTCGGGCCGGCCGCGTTCGTCCTCGCGCGGCGTGATCCGCGCCAGCGCGTGCACGAACGCCGCCCACAGCGCCCACGCCGCGAGCCCGCCCGCCGCGACCATCGCCCAGCCGTTGATCATGGGCCGATGTTAGCGTGCACCAACGATCGCGCCGCGCCCGCGCGCGGTACGCTGCGGGCATGGCCGAGGCGCTGCGACATCGCTGGGAGCGGTTGTGCGAGCGCGTCGGCGCGTTCAAGAAGGCCGAGGAATCGGACCTGACCTTCGAGATGCTCTCGACGATGTACGCCCACCCGCCGCGGGCCTACCACAACCTGGCGCACATCGAGCAGTTGCTGGGCGTGTTCGACTCGGTGTCGATGCTCGCCGAGGACGCCGACGCCGTCGAGTTCGCCATCTGGATGCACGACTGCGTGTTCTTCGCCGAGCGGCCCGACAACGAGTCGCGCTCGGCCGACGCCGCGGCGATGATCGCGGGGCTGCTGGGCTGCTCGGCCGACTTCACGCGGCGCGTGCGCGAACTCATCGCCGCGACCCGGCACAGCGAGCCGCCGGCGCGCGGCGACGCGTCGCTCGTGGCCGACATCGACCTGTCCATCCTCGCCGCCCCGCGCCCCGAGTACGACCGCTACCGCGCGGCGATCCGGGGCGAGTACGACTTCGCCGACGACGCGATGTTCCGCGAGGGCCGCGCGGCGTTCCTGCAGCGCATGCTCGACCGCGAGCACGTCTTCAACACGGCGTACTTCCGGCGCGAACACGAACGCGCCGCGCGCGACAACATGCAGCGCGAACTCGACGAACTCCTCGACGCGGCGGGGAGTTGACGTCCCGAGCCCACGGTCCTGCGCGAGTGACAGGGAGTCCCGACTCAGGACGCAGGACCCGGGACTTCGGACCCGGGATCCCCGTCCTTCACACGCCGAAGCACGTCCCGACGGCGCGGGCCGCGCCGAGCAGCGCGTGCTCCTCGCCGGGACCGACGGGCACCAGCCGCTGCCTGCCCGCGGGCACGCGCAGGTCGACGTCGGTCATCACGCCCACCGACAGCCCCTGCATCGCGACCATGCGCGAGCGCGCGCCCGACCGCAGCAGGCCCATCGCGTGGTGCCCGAAGCGCGTGCCGAGGATGCGGTCTGCCGCGATCGGCGAGCCGCCGCGCTGCACGTGCCCGAGCACGACGAACCGCGACTCGATGCCCGTCAGGTCCTCGACGCGGTCGGCCACGACCTTGCCGATCCCGCCCAGACGGATCGGATCGGGGGAGGTCGGATCGACGCGGGCCACGACCTGCTCGCCGTCGCGCGGCCGCGCGCCCTCCGACACCACGATGATCGACGACCGCTTGCCGATCGTGCGCCGGTGCGACACCGCCGCGGCGATCGCCTCGAACGTGAATGGCAACTCCGGCAGCAGGATCACGTCCGCGCCGCCCGCAAGCCCCGCGTACAGCGCGATCCACCCCGCGTGCCGGCCCATGACCTCGACGACCATCACGCGGTGGTGGCTCGCGGCGGTCGTCTGCACGCGGTCGATGGCGTCGGTCGCCGTCTGCACCGCGGTGAGAAAGCCGAAGGTCAGGTCGGTGCCGAACAGGTCGTTGTCGATCGTCTTGGGCACGCCGATGATGTTCACGCCGCGCTCGGCCAGGTCCGCGGCGATGGTCATCGAGCCATCGCCCCCGATCACGACCAGCGCTTCGACGCCGCGGCGCGCCAGGTGCCGCAGGCAGTCGGCGGTGCAGTCGACAAAGCAGGGCGTGCCGTCGGGGCTCCTGCCGCGCGCCAGGCGCAGGGGGTTGGCCCGGTTGTGCGTGCCCAGGATCGTCCCGCCGGTGTGCAGGATGCCCGACGTGTTCGCGTCGGTCAGTTCGGTGGCGCGGTCCTCGATCAGGCCCAGGAACCCGTCGTGAAAGCCGGTGACGGCGATCCCCGCGCGGAGCGCCTCCTTGGCGACCGCGCGGATGACCGCGTTCAGGCCCGGGCAATCCCCGCCGCCGGTGAGCAGCCCGATGCGCCGGATGGATGTCGTCATGCGGCCATGCTACCACGCGCGCCGGGAGAACGTCCGAGAACCGCGCCGCGGCAGAACTTCCACGCCGGGTGCCGATATCAATGCGGCCGTCGGGCCCGGCCGCCCGTCGCGTCACGTTCGACCCTGCAACGGAGATCCGTATGACCCGCGACCTTCGCCGCCTGTGCGCCGCGCTGCTGTGCGTGCCGCTGATCGCCTGTGTCCAGGGCTGCCCTCCGCGGGACGGGACGGCACGCGACGACCGGCGCCCGCCCGACTCGGGCGAGCGGGCCGCCGACGGCGCCGCATCCGGCGGCGAGGTGCGCGGGCTCGACCCCTCGCCGGTGCTGTCGCGCACCGACATGGGCAACGGGCTGGTCATCGAGGACCTCAAGCCCGGCGAGGGCGACCCGGTCTGGCCCGGCGGCGTGGTCCGTGCGCACATCCGCGGGTGGGCCGTGGCCAACGCGAAGATGTTCGACGACACCTACGCCAAGGACAAGCCGGTCGATATCGGGCTGCGCAACGCGATCAAGGGCATCGCCGAGGGCGTGCCCGGCATGCGGACCGGCGGCAAGCGCCGCCTGCACATCCCGCCGCACATGGGCTACATGTTCACGACCATCCGCGGCGAGAACGACGAGGTGCTGGTGCCGCAGGCGTCGCCGCTGATCATCGAGATCGAGATCCTCGAGATCCGCCCCGCGCGGTTCGTGACCAGCGAGGACTCGTCGGTCACCGACCGCCCGAAGGACTCTCCGCCTCGGCGCTGACCGGCTCGTCGCGCTCGGGCGGGGGCCACATCTCGCGCGGCACGGGCGCGATCGTCGAGACCGCGGGCACGCGCTCGAAACGCAGTTCGCCGCGGTGCCCGAAGACGCGCACGACGTACGGCTCGGGCGGGTTGAGTTCCAGCCAGTGCTGCACGACGCGCTTGAACGACGCGCCGATGGGCTGCACCTGCACGCGCACGAACGACTCGCTCTCGGAGCGGTAGCCGCACGACTCGTTGAACGGCTTGCTGACGCGCTGGCCCGGGCGCAGTTCGAGCACCTCGTCGGGGCGCACCGCCGCTGGGTCGGCGTGATCGGGCCCGCGGTCGCCGACCCAGAAACGCACCTTGATCACGCAGTCGGAACCGTTCTGCACGCCGATGGTGCGACCGCGGGCCTCGCACCCGGCGCACGCCGCGAGCGCCAGCGCGAGCGACAGTACAAGCAGACGAACACCCATGGTTGCTCCGTCAGGACAGGACGCGCCGGCGGGGACTCTACGAGCGCTGGTCGTTCACCGGGTCCGGCTCCGGCCGCACCTCGACCTCCTCGATCACCGTGCGGCGCAGGATAACGCTCCGGCCGTCGGCCGTCGTGGCGGGCCGTTCCACCGTCTCCTCGCGCACGACCGTGCGGCGCGGCCCGGTCGGGTCCGACGCGACCGCGCGGGCCACGTGGCCCACGAACTCGCCCAGCGACCGCATGATGCCCTTGCGCTCCGCGCTCATCGGAACTCCATCAGCCACCCGGTCAGGGCTGGCGCACCACCACGCGCACGTTGCGCCGGCCGTCTTCGTCGCGAAGACCCGGCGAGCGCAGACGCTCAAGCCAACGCCACGCCGCGCCGAACCCGACCAGCGCGAACCCAGCCAGCACCAGCAGCACGAACACCGGCAGCAGGATCAGCACCAGGAGCGCCGTCGCAGCGCCGAGCGCCATGTACGTCAGCCCGGTCGGCCGCGGCACGCCCTCCGCGCGCGCACCGCCGAAGTAGACCACGCGACGCCGCGCGGCGTGCACGCTCTGCCAGAAACCGGACCGCGGCGATTCCACGCCCAATCGTACGGTTTTCGACCGCGTGCCGTTTGGCCCAAAAAACAAGGACCCTTCGGGTTGGACCGAAGGGTACTTGACGGGACGAGCGGGTCCCGGTTGGTTTGTCGGCGCGCCGTGGGACTGCACGCCGCGAATCGACGGGTCCGCGGCCGCCGGGCAGCCGCGACTTCTTCCCGCATTTGGAAGAGATCTGCTCCCCCAAACACGTGGCCTTGCGCCGCCACGGAGCATGGCCTAAGTCACGAATTTACATTGGTTTACGGGACACACAAGCCCCCGGTTTGGAAAAGTGCCCATTTCTGGGTGGTTTGCTGCCAGAGGCTGTTTTTATTGGACCATCTCCGGCTCCCGACGGTCACCACGCCGGGGTTGCACCGTGTTCGAGTTGATGATGTAGAATGCCGCGGATGTCGCCGAGACTGAACATCTGCGCAGGCCTGTTGCTTGGAGGGCTTGCCACGGGCGAACACGGTGCGCTCGGCCAGGTCGCGATCGGGTCGGCCTCGACGCTTCGGGTCTCAGTCACCCTCGGCAACCAGACCGGCGACTACTGGCCCACGGGCTGGCCCGCGCCCCAGCAGGCGAGTCTGGAGGTGAGCATTCATACTTCGCCGCAGGGGCACGCGACGGGCATCTCCATCGCCAGCGCCGCGGCGGCATTGCCCGGCGCGCACACGTTTCCCGTGCCGGTCAGCCCGTTCGGGTCGGTGGTGGTCGGCGTGCGCGACCTCGCGCTCAACGTCGGCACGCCGGGGCCTGTGCTCCCTGTTGCCGAAGACGGCTCGTTCGCGGGCGTGCTGACGGCCGCGGCGTTCGGCGCGACGCTGACGTACTCGACGCACGGGACGCAGTGCGGGCAACTGCTCGCGGCGGGCGCACCGTGCGCACACGACGGGCCGGTAGGTCCCTCGCCCGTCGCGGCGGCCGTCAACGGGCGCATCACCCGCGACGAGATCGAACCCGGCTGGCGGATCGAACTCGCCCTCACTGCGCAGGCGCCGATCTGGCCGCAGAACCCGAGCGGGGGCACGCTCTCCGCCACGGCGACGATCCGCGGCACCGTGAACGACCAGCCGGTCAACTGCCCCGCAGACTGGAACGGTGACGCGCTGGTGACCGTCGCGGACGTCTTCGCCTTCCTGTCGGCGTGGTTTGCAGGAACGGCTCAGGCGACCGAGTACGGCGGCACAAGCGGGGTGCCCGCCATCTTCGCGTTCCTGTCTGTCTGGTTCTCGCACGGGGTTGGCCCGTGCTGAGCACCCGCCAACGCGGGTATCGGGCGTTCGAGATCATTGGGAAACCGCGAAAACTCGCGAGGAACTGACACTCCGGCCGCGCTATCGTGCGGAATCCCGCGGATTCTGCGGTACATTTTGAGCATGCCGGACGGCCACGACCGCCGCGAGGCAGCACGGTCCCAAGGCCCCGGTTGTTCGAAGGAGCGCGCGTCATCTTCACCGGCAGTCGAGTATCCGCGGCGGTTGCCGCGGCCGTGGTTGGCCACGCCGCGTGCGCGATGGCTGCGCAGCCGGCCGTGCCACCGACTACGCCGACGGACCTTGCCGGGTTTGAGTCCGAGCGCGCTTCGCTCCGGCCGATCGTCGCAACCGTCGAGGGCTTCACGCCATCTGCGCAGCCGCGCGGGCCGGGCGTGATCGTCTACGACTCCATCTCGGGGTGCATGAACTTCACGCGATTCACCGCCGCGCCCGCGGGCATTCTCGACGATTGCAACTTCACGCCCGGCCCCGCGGCCGCGCTGGGCGCGACGATCAGCGGCATGGACATCATGATCCGGCCGTTCCAGGCGATGCCGGTCATCCGCATCCGCGTGACGTTCTTCGACATCATCACCGTCGCCGGCGCGGGCTCGCCGCCGATCGTGCAGAGCGGGCCGCTGGGCACGGCCACGCTCGTGCTGCAGGGCACGCCGGCCAACACGATGCTCGCGGCCCACCTCGTGACCGCCGAGGTGCCCTCGATCACGATCCCGAACAACACGTTCGGCGTCGAACTCGCGTTCGTCGACGCCGCGGGCCAGATCCTGCCCAACGGTTTCATCACCGGCATGTTCCCCGCGCCGGATTGCGCGCCGACGCAGCCGGTGGTCGGCTCGAGCCTGGCGCTGTTCTGGATCGACAACGACTTCGGCAATCTCAGCGGCGACGGCATCCGCTACGAGCCGCCCAACCCCGGCGCACCGGGCACCGATCAGGGCGACCAGTTGTTCTGGAACCCCGGCGGGGCGGACAACAACCTGGCGATCCGCCTTCGCGGCACACCCATCACCGTTTCCGTCGGCGCGTGCTGCCTGACCGCGCCGCCGTACACCTGCACCGTCGTCGCCCAGAACCAGTGCACGGGCGCGAACCAGTTGTACATCGGGCCGGGCACCTCGTGCGACACCGCGCACTGCCTGCCCCCGCCGCCCAACGACTCGTGCGCAAGCGCCGCGACGATCGAGGGATTCGGCGAGTTCTTCTACGACAACCTCGGCGCGACCAGCGGCGGCCCGGCCGACTGCCCCGACGGCGTGTCGGCCGACATCTCGCGCGACGTCTGGTTCCGATGGACGGCCCCCTGCGACGGGACCGTGCAGCTGGAGACCTGCCGCGCCAACGTCACCGACGACAAGGCGGCCGTGTACGCCGCGTCGTCGTGCACCGCGCTGGCCGGCTCGCAGGTCGCCTGCACCGACGGCGGCTGCGGCGGCGGGACCTTCCAGGTGCGACTGACCTTCGAGGCGACGCGCGGCGTGACCTACCTGCTCCGGCTCGGCACGCACAACAACACGCCGGGCGCTTCGGGCAACTTCTTCCGGCTCGAACGCCTCAACGCGCCCTGCCCCGTCGAGTGCCCGACCGACTGGGACGGCGACGGCAACGTCACCGTCGGCGACATCTTCGAGTTCCTGACCGCGTGGTTCGCCAACGACCCCGCGGCGCTCGCCTTCGGCGGGGAACTCGGCGTGCCGGCGATCTTCGCGTTCCTGGGCGCGTGGTTCGCGCACGGCGTCGGGCCGTGCTGAGCAGACGGACCTATGCGCGGGCGCGCCGCCGCCGCGTCGCGGCGAGGCCGAGCAGGGCCATCAACCCCGCGGCGCCCGGGGCGGGCACGACGAAGAACACGTTGTCCTGGATCGACTGCGCGTCGGTGTTGAGCCGGATGATGTCCGACAGCCGGACCCCCTGCAGGAAGGCCAGTTCCGACTCGCCCAGCGCGCCGTCGTTGAGGTAGAAGAACCGGTCGCCGTCGCGCAGCCTGCCGAACTGATCGCGGAACACCGCGGCCATCGTCGCGCCGACGCTCGCTCCCGGCAGGTGGTCCTCGGCCATCAGCCCGATCCACGGGTCGATGCTGTCGACGTCGCCGTAGACGCTCGCCAGCGCCGCGGCCAGCGCGGGGTCCGAGGTGATGTCCGAGAAGTTGGCGACCCGCGCCAGCCCGTAGTCCTCGCGCAGCGTGTTGAAGTCCGGCAGGCCGTGGTCGCGCCCGCGCTGCAGATTGAGCGCGACCAGGTCGCGCCCAACGCCCGGGCCGAACAGCAGGTTCCGAACGCCGTCGATGACCTGCGTGTCGATCTCGTTGGCCTGCTGGGCGCCCAGCCCGCGGATGACCGCGGCCAGGTCGGCCGAGGTCGCCACGGTCGTCGGCTGGAAGAACGACTGGAACAGGTTGAGGTGCCCGCCGGCGTACGGCGTGCCGTCCTCGTTCAGGCGGAGCAGCAGGTCGTTGAGCATCGTGTGCCCGAAACGGAACGCCGCGGTGCTGAACGCCGTGTTGATCGACGGGTTCACCTGCGGGTCGTACCCCGCGTAGGACCCGAGCCCGTGCCCGCCCAGGAGCGCGGGCAGCCACTCGTTGTACGTGATCGCCTGCACCTCCGCCGCGACGATGCGCCGCGCGTGCTGGTAGACCTGCTCGTCGGACCATCCCGGGTTGCCGGCGGAGATGATGTCCGCGAGGCGGTTGTGCTCGCGCACAAAGAGCGTGTGCATGGCGATCAGCCCCGACTGCTCGTTGACGCGCACGTCGCCCGCCAGATAGCCCGCCGCGCCCAGACCGCCGCCGTTGGGCAGGCCCGCGGTGTTGAACGGGAGCATGTTGCCCGGGCTGGTGGCCAGGCGGCCGCCGACGCCGCTGCGCAGCGCGGCCGCGCGGACCGCGTCCGAGCCGTACACCATGCTCGCGTCGATCCAGTGCGTCAGCGCGTTGGTGTGCTGGCGCGGGCCCATCACGCCGTCGATGCAGACCGACCGCTGGAACGGCATCGTCGCCGTGCCCGTGTTGAACGGGTCAAACACCGGGTCGCCCGCGGGAATCGAGATCGGCGCGCTCTCGCCCGGCAGCGTGCTCTCGTCCACCAGCGCAAAGTCGTGGTCGATGAACTGCCCCCACTGCCAGAACATGCTCGAAAGCCCGCGCGCATTGCCCAGACCCGCCGGCGTCTGCGCACCGAGCATGTTGCTCGCCGTGCGCGGGTTGGCCCGCGGCATCAACGAGCCGATCCCGTCGAAGTAGTGTGCGCCGCTTGACCCGCGGATCAGCGGGCTGCCCAGACTGCCCCACGCGGGATTGGCCAGATTATTCCCCCAGCCGTCGATCGTCCGATCGTCGGCCCACGCAGCGCCCGCCGCGGCCAGCAGAACGCACACGCACCCAGAACGCCAAGAGAGAGCGACCACACAGCACCTCCCGGGCACGGCCCGAACTTGCAGCCAGTCCGCCGAGGGTCCGCGAACCCGGCGGCCTCTCTCTCCAACAACTTTGTCCAAAATACAGCGGAACGTCGCCCGGTCAACCCCCGAGCACCGCAAAAACAACATGAGTTCCGCGGGTTTTTGGGGTCGCCCCGCTGATCGGCCCGCGTTCCCGCTCACGCCCCGCGCCCCCATACACTCCCGTCCCCATGACCTGGTCGCCCCGAACCACCTCGCCCGTTCTCACCGCCCGCATCCCCAGTTGGCCATACGCCGACCCCAAGGGACGCCACGTTGTTTCGTACGACGAGTACGTCAAGACCACCTCCGGCGGACTGCACGGCTACGAGGCGCTGCGCAAGGCCCTCACGATGACCCCCGAGCAGGTCACGGAGGAAGTGAAAAAATCCCAACTCCGCGGCCGAGGCGGGGCGGGCTTTCCCACCGGCCTCAAGTGGACCTTCCTCCCCAAGCCCGCCGAGAACGGCGACGGCGGCGTGCGCTACCTGGCCATCAACGCCGACGAGTCCGAGCCCGGCACCTTCAAGGACCGCCTGCTGTGCGACTTTGACCCGCACCTGGTCCTCGAAGGCATCGCCATCTGCTGCTACGCCTGCCGCATCCAGACCGCCTACTTCTACATCCGCGGCGAGTACCACCACCAGGCCCGCGTGATGGAGAACGCCATCCGCGAGGCGTACGCGGCGGGGATCTTCGGCAAGCAGGGCCTGCTCAACGGCGCGGAGACGAAGAACCCGTTCTCCAACGCGAGCAACGGCAAGGGCTGGGCGGTGGACTGCTACCTGCACCGCGGCGCGGGCGCGTACATCTGCGGCGAGGAGACCGCGCTGCTCGAGGGCCTCGAGGGCAAGCGCGGCTGGCCGCGGAACAAGCCGCCGTTCCCGGCGATCAAGGGCCTGTTCGGCAGGCCCACGATCATCAACAACGTCGAAACGCTGGCGCACCTGCCGCTGATCATCGGCGCGGGCGCGGAAGCGTTCATGAAGCAGGGCACCGAGTCGAGCATCAAGGGCGCGCCGCCGAGTTACGGCACCAAACTCATGGGCATGAGCGGGCACGTCAACCGCCCCGGCGTGTACGAGTTCGATCTGGGCATCCCGCTGCGCGTGTTCGTCGAGAAGTACTGCGGCGGGATGCGCAACGGCAGGAAGTTCAAGGGCGCGATCCCCGGCGGCGTGTCGATGGGCATCCTCGGGCCGGATCAGTTCGACGCCGAACTCGACTTTGACATCGGCCGCAAGTACAACGTGCTGGGGCTGGGCACGGCGTGCCCGACGGTGTTCGACGAGGACACCGACATGGTCGCGGTGGCGCGCAACATCGCGCGGTTCTTCAAGCACGAGAGTTGCGGGCAGTGCACCCCCTGCCGCGAGGGCAGCGGGTGGCTCTACCAGTTGCTCTGCCGCATCGAGGAGGGCAGGGCGCGGACCAAGGACCTCGACCTGGCGCTGGAGATCGCCACAAGCATGGGCGCGATGCCGGGCACGACCATCTGCGGTCTGGCCGATGGGAACAACTGGGCGGTGCGGACGATCATGAACAAGTTCCGCGACGAGTTCGAGAGCCGCGTGAAGCCGACCTTCGTCCCCGTCAAGATGACGGTGGGTGCCGCGGCTCGCTGACTCGGAGCACGGGCATCCTGCCCGTGTGCCCGTCAGCAGCATGCAGCCGGACCGTCAGGGAGGGCGTCCGCGGCAACGCCGCGGCCCGCATGCATGATTGAGCCCGCCCTCAAATCCCTGCGGGGGCGTGGACGTCGTGCGGAGCGTGGGAGGGCCACTCGTAGCACTGACATCCTCTGCCTATGCGTTCTTCACGTCTACTCATCGCCCAACAGGGAGGGGGGCTGCGCAGCAAGCGGCGATGTCCTCCGCGCTCTACACTTCCTCGCAGCGCCTGGCCAAGCAGAACACTCTGTTCTTGGTGATATCGTTGCCCTCAGAGTTCCGCGCCACAGTCTTCAATCTCCATCGCCTCCGCGAGCGCGACACAGTTTGCGAGTACGGCAGTGCCGTACTGCCGCGCAAGCATTTCTACGACTGCGGCCTCGTGCTCGGCTTGGTCCGCTTGCTGGACCAGTGCAGCGCGCAACTGCTCGCCACCAGGCTCCTGCCCGATGCTCTGGATCAACGACCGATATTCTTCAACACACTCTGGGACGCATGCTGGGTGTGACTTGACGTGCATTGCCTTGATCCCGACTTCGCCGTCTGATTTACAACGTTGAGCCCGCGCTGCAGACACGCGATCAGATTCGTAACTATGGAGAACCCAGTTGTAGCCTGTCGTGCGTCCTGCTACACTCGGCTGCTGACTCACCGGAGCCACTTTTGCTTGAACGGTCGTATTACTCCGACTTGATCGGTACCTTTCTCGGCAGGTCAGAGTCCGAGATACTCGGCACGTTGTCGCGCCGCAGCACGTTCGCCGACCACCCTTCCCAGAAGGCAGCGTGGGCTGATCAGATACGCATCTTGAAGGGCGTGCTCGGTCGGCATCGAGAAGCGTGGTCCGGTGGCAAGGTCTACTTCGAGTTCGACGTACCACGGATGGGCAAGCGAATCGATGTGGTCGCGGCGATCGGCCATGCCCTCTTCGTGCTGGAGTTCAAGGTAGGCGGCACCGAGTTCGCGCCGAGCGCGATCGACCAAGTGTACGACTACGCCCTGGACCTCAAGCACTTCCACGAGACGAGTCACAGGCTCATCATTGCGCCGATTCTGGTTGCGACTCAGGCACAAGCGGCGCCTCTTACGATCGAATCAACATCGCACGACGATGGCCTGCTCGTACCACTCCGGGCTACTCCGGGGACACTCTGCGAGATCATCGAGAGGGTGCTCGCTGCGCGCAAGGGTCCGTTGATTGACCTCGCGCAGTGGGAGCAGGGTCGATACTGCCCAACACCCACGATTGTCGAGGCCGCTCTCGCGCTCTATGGGGGCCACTCTGTGGAGTCGATCTCACGTAGCGATGCCGGCGCAATCAACCTGAGCCAAACATCCAGAACAATCTCGACTGTGATTCGCGATGCGCGGGACAACAACCGTAAAGCCATCTGCTTTGTCACGGGGGTGCCCGGTGCTGGAAAGACCCTGGTTGGTCTGAATGTCGCAACACAGCACAGCGATCCGTCCAGTGCCCTGCACAGTGTCTTTCTATCCGGCAATGGCCCGCTCGTGCGGGTGCTCCGCGAAGCCCTCGCGCGCGACAAGGTGAACCGCCTCGCGACGGCTGGCAGGCGGGTACGTCTCGGTGCCGCCCGCAGCGAAGTTCGCGCATTCATTCAGAACGTTCACCACTTCCGCGATGAGTGCCTTCGGAACGAGCGTCCTCCAGTTGACCGAGTCGTCCTTTTCGATGAGGCCCAGCGGGCTTGGAACCGTGAACAAACAGCATCGTTCATGCGACGGAAGAGAGCACAGGCTAACTTTTCAGCGTCGGAGCCTGAGTTCTTGATCTCCTGCATGGATCGCCACAGTGATTGGGCGGTAATCGTGTGCCTTGTTGGCGGCGGACAGGAGATCAACACGGGCGAAGCCGGAATCGGAGAGTGGATCGCGGCCTTGCAGCGGTCTTTCCCACACTGGCACGTATACATATCGCCACGCCTTCAAGATGCCGAGTACGGCGCGGGACTGGTGTTGAGCGAGCTGGCGGCTCGGTCCAACGTGACATGGAGCGCGGACTTGCACTTGGCCGTGTCGATGCGATCCTTTCGCGCAGAGAATGTCTCTGCGTTTGTCAAGGCTGTCCTCGATCGAGAGCGCTCTCAGGCGCAGAGGCTGCTTGACGAACTGAATGCGAAGTACCCGATCCGTCTCACTCGGGACTTGAACCTCGCAAAGCAATGGCTGAAGCGGCAAGCACGCGGAACGGAGCGATACGGACTCGTTGTGTCTTCGCAGGCCTTGAGGCTCAAGCCGCACGCCATCGATGTTCGCTCTCCGACAGACCCGGTCCACTGGTTCTTGTACCCAAAGCAGGATGTGCGGTCATCCTACTACTTGGAGGACGCGGCAACAGAGTTTGACGTGCAAGGGCTGGAACTGGACTGGTCAGGCGTAATCTGGGATGGCGATTTGCGGCCGCTCGCGAATGGATCCGGCTGGTCGCACCACTCGTTCGTTGGAACTCGATGGCACAGGATCAACAAGCCCGAGTCGCAGACCTATCTCAAGAATACCTATCGAGTACTTCTGACGCGCGCAAGACAGGGCATGGTCATCGTCGTCCCTCGGAGCGACCCCGATGACCCGACTCGCGCGCCAGACGTTTACGACCCGACATTCGAGTACCTGCAATCCATCGGGATCAGGCCGTTGTAGAGCCCGTGCGACCGCACTGCAGTGTTCGCGCTCCCCATGACCGTGGTGGCAAAGGCTTGACGCGGTGTGCTGCGCGAGCGCTCGAACGGCGCCTTTGTCAGACCAACCGCCTGCCGCCACGGCCGCTCACCCCGCCCCGGGCATGTGCTTCTCGATCCAGTCGTCGTGACGCAGCACGTCGGCGCGCATGCGGCGGCCGCGGGCCTCGGCCCGGCGCTGCGCGACGCGGAAGACCGCCAGCGCCTGCCGGCGGGCCGCGCCCGAGAGTTCGTCGGACCCGGCGATGGCGCGCAGGTACCCAAGCAGGCCGGGGGTGTGGTGGCGGACCAGTTCGTCCTCCAGCGAGACAAAGAGCTGCGACGAGCCGGGGTCGCCCTGTCGCCCGGCGCGGCCGATGAACTGCCGGTCGATGCGCTTGGCCGAGTGCATCTCGGTGAGGATGACGTGCAGCCCGCCGTGCTCGCGCGACTCGCGGTCGAGTTTGATGTCGGTGCCGCGGCCGGCCATGTTGGTGGCGACGGTGATCGTCCCGTGCCTCCCCGCCTGAGCGACGATGTCGGCCTCGTCCTTGTCGAACGACGCGTTGAGGACGCGGTGCACGAGGCCGCGCGCGGTAAGCCGCGACGCGAGCAGTTCCGAGGCCTCGATCGAGCGCGTGCCGACGAGCACGGGTCGGCGCCGGCGGTGCAGGTCGGCGATGGAGTCGACGACCGCGTTCCAGCGCGCCTCGCTGGTGCGGAAGACGCGCGTGGGATACTTCACGCGGGCCAGCGGCCGGTTGGTCGGCACGACGGTGACGGGCCGCTCGTACACGCGCTGCATCTCGCCCGAGGCGTCGGCCGCGGTGCCGGTCATGCCGCACAGGAACGGGTAGGACCGGAAGAACCGCTGGAAACTCATGCGCGCCAGCGTCTCGCGGTCGGCGGTAATCTCGAGGTTCTCCTTGGCCTCGACGGCCTGGTGCAGGCCGTGCTCCCACGAGCGGTCGGGCAGGAAGCGGCCGGTGTACTCGTCGACGATGACCACGCGGCCGTCGACGATCTGGTACTGGTGCCCGTTGAGGTAGCAGTGCCTCGCGACCAGCGCCTGGCGGACCAGTTCCTGCGCGCGGCGCGTGGCCCGCCAGATGGGGTCGGCCAGCGCCTCGGCCAGTTGCGCCGTGCGGTGCTCGCCGCGCCGGGTCAGTTCTGCGCGCCTGCGCAGGTGGTCGATGGTGTAGTCGGCCTTGGCGTCGAGTTTGCGCGCGATCTCCGCGGCGTCCTTGTAGATCGCGGCCATGTCGTCCTCGCGCCGGGCGCGGGCGATGATCAGCGGGACGACGCCCTCGTCGATCAGCACGGCGTCGGCCTCGTCGACCAGGCAGGCGCGCAGGCCGGGGATGAGCGGCCCGCCCGCGCCGGGGTGCGACGCGCCCGCCGCGCCCCCGCCGCCGCGCGAGAGCAGCGCGCGGCCGGTCCACGCGGTCGAGAGCTGGCCCAGGCGGATCTGGTCGCGGAGCCAGTCGGCGGTGATCTGCTTGGGCGTGCCGTAGACGATGGCGCGGGAGTAGATCGGGGCGCGGTCGCGCTCCTCGACGCTCTGGGTGATCGCGCCGACGTCGCACGCGCAGCGCCGGTAGATGCCCGCGCGGCTCTCGGCGTCGCGGGCCGCGAGGTAGTCGTTGACGGTGAACACGTGCACGTGCTTGTGGCGCCAGGCCAGGGGCACCGCGGCGATCGAGCCGGTGAGCGTTTTGCCCTCGCCGGTGACCATCTCGACGATGCGGCCCTTGTAGAGCGCGACCGCGCCCATGAGTTGGACGATGTACGCCTCTTCGCCCGTTTCTCGCCGCGCGACCTCGCGCACGCACGCGAACGCCCGGCGCACGAGGTCGTCGTCGGCCCGGCCGCGGACGAACAACTCGCGCACGGTGCGCAGCACGTCGTCCAGCGCGCGGTCGGAGTGCGTCTTGAGGTCGGGCGCGAGCGCGTCGATGCGCTCGGCCTCGCGGCGGAGGTAGCCCAGCGTCACCCGCGCGTGGCGGATCTTCATCGCCGCGGTCGCGGCGAGCAGGTCCAGCCCCTTGCGGTTCTCCGGCTTGCGCCGGCGGCTCCGCAGCGACTCGAACAGGGCGTGGTAGCGGGTGACGGTCTGGGACATTGGATAACAGCAAAGAGGGAAACCGGCAAAGCAGCACATGGAGAGGCGTCGCCGCGGATCGACGGCCGACTCAACGGCCGCGGCGCTTGGTCCGGGCGATCATCGAGCCGCCGATGGCTCGGAGTTCCGCGGACTCGTCGATCAACGCCCGCAGCCGAGACTCTCTGATCCACCCTCGACGGCCGATGAAGCGAAGCCAGTATCGAGTCTCGGCAAGTTCGCGCAGCGCGATGCCGATCGGGTTGCAGAAATCGGCGCGGCTCAACGCCTCGTCGGCCTCGCAGAAGTTCGCGCCCACGGACGTCCCGGCGGCGACCACCTGTTCGACCACTCGGTGAAAGCGACCCTGACGATCGATCTCCTCTCCGACGTCGGTCACACGATCCGCGAAGCGCTCGACGCGCTCGATCAGGTCCGGTTGAAGCCTCGCCATCGTTCATCCCTTCACGCCCCGCCCAGGCACACCTGCTGCTCTGCTGCTTTGCTCGATCTGCCGGTGTCTACAACTGCACCCGCCCCTGCATCTCCTTCTGCAGGCGGTCGAGCCATTGCGTCGCCAGCGGGCGGCGGGGGAGTTCGAAGCGCACTTTCACGCGTTCGCCGGGGAACGCCGCGGCGATCAGTTCGTCCGGGTTGTCGGCCTCGATGCGCACCGGGAACCACGGGCGCTTGGTGACGCGCCCCGACTCGTCGCGCATCTCCGGCTCGGCGCGCCCGCCGCCGGCGAAGGTCAGCGCCGCGCTGGGCATGATCGTCTGCCCCGCCTCGACCGACGGCACGCCCACGCCCTCGATGAGCGTCGACGGGCTGGAGTAGAACCGCACGCTCACGGGCAGGCCGGCCTTCTCGCGCCCCTCGAACAGCCACGCCGCCTGGCGCTGGTCCATCACCGCGACGACGCGGAGGCGAGACGGGTCCACGACCTCGCAGACGGGGTCGGCCCGCTTGAGGAACCCGCCGCGCCGGGATTCAAGGTCCGCCCCGGCGATCACGCCCGCGTGCGGCGCGCGGACGACCAGGTCGGCCTGCATGCGCCGGACCTCGTCGAGATTCTCCTGCGCCACGCGGATGCGCTCCCGGGCGATCTGCACCGCGCCCATCTCCCCCGCGGCCCGCGCCGAGCGCTCCTGCACGCGGAACTCCTCGAGCTGGGCGATGATCGCGTCGGCCCGCTTCTGCAGTTCCGGGTTCACCAGCGTGACGATCGGCTCGCCGGCCTCGACCCGCTCGCCGGGGCGCTTGTGCACCGTCTCGATGAACCCCTCGGACAGGAAGTACAGCGGCGTGCGGTCCAGACTCTCGACGATGCCCTCGCCGCGCCGCCGGTCGGGGAAGGGCACCATGCCCAGCGCGACCACGACCAGCGCGACCAGCGCCAGGCTGATGCCCCAGCCGCGCAGGCGGTGCTCGGCGTGCTGCGGGCTGGCCGCGTGCCAGTGGATGAACTTGCCGATCGGGATGACGAACCAGGCCGAGGCCGTCCACACCGCCAGCAGCAGGCCGATGGCGAAGAGTTTGCCCATCACGTAGAGCGTGATGGTGATGAACAGGAAGATTCGGTAGGCCAGCGCGGCCAGCCCGTAGACGACGAGGATCGCCTGCTCGCCGCGGAGCGAACTGGGCGCGGTCAGGTTCCGCAGGCGGTAGACGTACTTCTGCATCAGATGCATGAGCATCTTGTTGGAGCGCTGGGCGAGGTTGGGGACCTCCAGCCAGTCGGCCAGGATGTAGTAGCCGTCGAACCGCATGAGCGGGTTGGCGTTGAAGAGCACCGTCGAGATGCTGGCGGTGAGCATCGCGTTGTAGGCGAGTTTGGTGGCCAGGTCGCCGGGCTGGCCCGAGACCCACACGAACGCCGCGACCGACGCGACCGCGAGTTCGAAGATCATGCCGCCGGCGCCGACGGCGACGCGCTTCCACTTGCTGGGGAAGGCCCAGCACGCCGAGGCGTCGACGTAGGGCGATGGGAACAGCACCAGCAGCATCACGCCGAACTCGGGCACCTGCCCGCCGAACCGCTTGCACAGCACGCCGTGCCCGAACTCGTGGATCGCCTTGGTGACGACGAACACGATGCCGACCCACACCCACTGCGCCGGGTCGCCGCGCAGATCGTCAAAGCCCTTGACCAGCCGGTCCCACTCGGGCAGGACGGTGACCAGCGCGGCGACGAGTAGCGCGCACCAGGCGAGGAAGCCCCAGATGTTCAGGATCGGGCGGATCACCGGCTCGGCCAGCGTGAGCAGCCGGTCGGGGTTGAACAGCCTGATCTTGAAGTACATGATGCCGATGGCCTGGGCCGCGACCTTCTTCTTGACGCGCTCGCGCCCGCGCCGGAGCAGCTGGTCGGTTTCGGGCGTGGTGTCGCACGAGAGCAGGTTTGCCGAGTACAACTGGCTGATGAGTTGGATGACCTCGTTCTGCGTCGGCGCCATGTCGCCGAACTTCTGCAGCGAGGCCTTCCACGCCTCCTCCACGCCGCGCGCGCCGTCGAGCATGCCGACAAAGTCGTTGGCGATGGGGTTGAGGCGGTAGAACTGGTTGCTCGTCGGGTCGTGCACGACGTGCCACCGCCGCCCGCGGTACTGCTGGCGCGTGACCTGCACGTGCGGACGAAGCCGCGGCTTCATCAGCCGGACGCGGTGCCAGAAGGGAGAGAATGTGGGACGTTCGTTCATCGCCGGAGTCGGGAGTCGGACAACCTAGATAATATAACTATCTTGCCTGCGTGTGCGCATCCTCCGGCCGCCCGCTTCCCCCTTCCCGCCCCATCACCACCACCACATCCGCACCGCGTCGATGATCCGGCGCGAGCCGATCCACAGGAGCGAGTGCCGCTGCGTGTCGAACTTGGCGATGCCCTCCATCCCCGGCCGGAACCACTCCGGCGCGCCGTCCAGCACCGCCCGCACCTCGTACACGTTCTTGCCCTCCGCGGCCTGCGCCAGCGGGACGATCCGCTCGACGGTGAAGTCGATCGGGTCGGCCGGGTTGCTCTTGGTCGCCACGGCGCCGCGCGCGTGCCGGCCCTGCCGGCGCGCCTCGTCGAACGCCCGCCGCACCAGCGCGATGTCGCGCTCGTCCACCTTGGCCACCAGCACGACGTCGTCCATCGACGCGACCTGGAACATCGGGTCGCCGAGTTTGAGCGTCGAGCCCACCCGCTCCTTGATGTCGCCGGCGATGATCTCGCCGTCGATCGGCGCGACCACGCGGCACCGCTCGATCCGGTCGCGGTACGCGTCCGCCTCGGCACGCGCCGCCTTGGCCTGCTCCTCGAACGCCGTCGCCTTGGTCAGGTCGCGCTCCAGCCGCGCCGCCGCGGCCGACTTCTCGGCCTGCTGCAGCTTCGCCTCGGCGCTGGCCAGGCTCAGGCGGTACTCGGTGTCGTCGAACTGCGCCAGCAACTGCCCCGCCGCGACGCGCACGCCCGGCTCGATGCCCGGCGCCAGCGACTTCAGACGCGCGTCGAAGGGCGCGGCGACGATCCGCCGCACGCGCGGCTCCAGGTGCGCCTCGGCCCCGACGCGGTAGGTCTTGTGGTACACCGTCACGAACACCAGCGCCGCCAGCAGCGCGACCCCCGCGACCTTCCACACCGTGTGCCTGGGGCCCACGGCCCACGCCGCGGCGTGCACCGCGCTGTCCCAGGCGCGCACCGGCAGCCAGCGGTCGTCGCTGCGACGCAGGCGGAGCACCGGCGCGACCAGGTCCATCGCGGCCTGCAGCAGTTCGACCGTGTTCAGGTCGATCGGCGTGTCGCTGGCCGTCTCCAGCAGCACCACGCCCACCACGTCGTCGTCGATGCGCAGCGGGAGCGAGCACAACTTCAGCCGCGCGTTGCCCGAGGCCAGTTCGCGGTGCGCGTGCACGATCGACTGGGCCAGCAGCACGTCGCCGCCGGGGCCGTCGGCCGCGGGCTGCGGGTAGACGATCGGCTGCTCCTGGTCGAGGCACTCGTCCATCGCGGCCTCGATCCGGCCGACCATCGCCATGCGCCGGTCGAAGTGCTCGGTGTCGCTGATGGCCTGCGCGCGGACGGCGTCGCGCCGGACCCACCCCAGCGCGACGCGGTCGAGCGCGAACTGCCTGGCGAGTTCGTTGACCAGTTGCAGGCACGCGCCCTTGAAGTTGGGCGCGGTGTTGATCGACGCGATCAGCCGGGTCGCCAGGTCGAGCGCGAACGACGCGGTCTGCGTCCGGCGCAGCGCCTGCCGCGCCGCGTGCCCGTGCACGTAGCCGCAGAGCACCTCGGCCATCGCCAGCGTCGAGCGGATCGCGTCCTTGCCGCGCGGCTCGATCAGCAGCGTGACCACCGAGACCACCTGCTCGCCCGCGGGCCTGCCCGGCGCGGCGGGCGCGGGCGCGCGGACCGGCACCGCCAGCACGCACCCCTGCGAGCCGCCCCCGTCGTAGTACAACTCCTGCTTGTCCAGCGAGTACACCCGCGCCTGCCCGGACGAGAACGCCGAACGGGCCGCGCCGTGCACCTCCTGCGGGAACTCGACCCCCTTGGCCTTGTCGGCCTTGGGCGCGCCCGGCTCGTCGGGCAGCACCGTCGCCGCGCCCGGCGGGGGCGCGGGCCAGACCAACTCGACCCGCGGCTCGATCTCCTCGCCGTCGGCGCGCTCGGGCGCAAAGAGCACGCCCTGGCGCGCCGCCGTCACCTGCGACACGATCCGCAGCAGGCGCTCGAGGAACGCGCGGTCGTCGGGCGCGGCGGAGTTCAGTTCCGCCACCACCTGCTGCCAGCCGGGCGCACGAACGTTCGACAGATCGATCACGCCCGCGCCTCCTCGCCCGCACCACGCGCGCACCCCAGGTCGAAACTCTCCGGGTTCTTGATCGCCGGACGCTCCGGCCACAGGCGCGGCGCGGCGGACTGGCTCGGCCCGGCCGGCGCGCCGCCGTCGGGCGTCTGCGCCCAGTTGCCCCCGCCCGCCGGCGGCCCCGACAGACGCACCCGCGCCTGCGTGCCCGCCGGCCAGTTCGCCGGGTTGTCGATCTCCACCCGCACGCGGCGCGACTGGCTCACCGGGTCGGCCACCGGGTCCACCTCCACCACGCGGCCCTCGATCATCACCGGGCGGTCGGGCACGTCGACCAGCACCCACGCGCGCCCGCCCTCGCGCACGCCCAGACGGATCGTCTCCTCCGTGCCCACCCACGCGTCGAGCCACAGCCGGTCGGTGTTCACGATCCGCAGCGCCTTCTGCTGCTCGTTCACGCCCTGCCCGGCGTCGACGTACACCTGCGAGACCACGCCGTCGAACGGCGCGACCAGGCGGTAGCGCTCCGCCTGGGCCTCGAGCTGGCGCAGCCGAAGTTCCTGCTGGTCGCGGTTGAACTTCGCCACCTCGTGCTGCACCCGCGCGGTCAGCATCTGGATGCGCAGTTCCTCGAACTCGCTGGGCGCGAAACTCCCGCCGCGCTTCAACTGCTCGAACCGGAACTCGGCCAACTGGCTCGCCAGCAGCGTGCCCTGCACCTCTAGGTCGTTGCTCGCCAGCGAGCGCTGCTGTTCGAGCGCGGCGACGACCTCGGCGTCCCGCGCGCGCATCAGCACCTCGTCCTTCCTGACCCGCTGCCCGCCCTTGACCAGCACCTCGCGCACCTCGCTGGCGAAGGTGAACGACATCGTCGCGTCGCGGCTCGGACGCGTCTCCGACTTCACGCCCCCGAACGCCTCGGCCACGGCGTCGAAGCGCGGCGACATCGGCACGTGGTCGCCGGGCTGCCGCGGGGTCGCCCGCGGCGCACCGTACACCAAACACGCCCCGGCCAACGGCGCGCACAGGGCCACAATGCCGATCGACAAGGCCTTCTTCATGTCGCCCATGATAGAGCCGCTCCCCGCTGCTACGCCCCCGAACCTGTCCCCAACCACGTCCACGAGTCCGACACCCGCGCCGGGTGCGCGGGCCGGGGCGCGGGCATGCCGTCGCATCGGCCCGCCGCGGTTCTGCTCTTGATTCGTCGCCGCGGCGTCGAAAGTTCCCCATTCTCGGGCCGGGCAGGCTTAGGTCGGCCCGGTTTTCGGACGATGTTCCCTCCGCGCCGCGCTGGCCACCCGCACGGCCCGCGCCGCACGAGGACCGCCCGCATGCCCGCCGCAGCAACCGCCGAACGACCCACCCTCTCGACCCCGGCCACGCAGTGCGTTGCCCCGGACGTCCGCGCCGTCGAACTCGCCATCGCGCGATTCGTCGCGGCCAAGGCCGGGTGGGACCGGCAGTGGCGCACACGGCTGGACGACGCCCGAGCGGCGTTCGAGTCGCGCCTCAACGATCACATGCGCGAGGTCGAGTCGCGCATGGCCGCGCACCTGCGGCGCATCGACGCGATGCTCGCCACCGTCGACCGTCGCGCCGCCGCGGCCGAGGCGCGCCTCGCCCTCGCCGCCGACAGCGCCGACGAACGCCTCGCCACGATCGACCGACGCGCCGCGGACCTTGCCGGACCGATGCTCGACGAGTTCGAGTCGCTCCTCCGCTGCGCGCAGGACCTGCTCGGCCGCGCCGAACAGACCGGCACGCTCGCCGCGGCGGTTGAACACGCCCGGCAGGCCGTGACCGACTGCAACGACGCGGCGGTGCGACTGGCCGCGCTGGTCGAGCGCTCCGCGCCCTGACGCGCAACGGCGCGGGCCGCGCCGGTACACTCCCGACATGCCCGACGCCCCCCAGCGCGACGCCGCGGCCGCGGGCGCTCCGCCGCGCCAGCCCGGCGACCCGTACTGCGCCAACTGCGGCTACTCGCTGGTGAACCTCACCGACGCCTCCCGGTGCCCGGAGTGCGGCAAGCCGCTGGTCGAGGTGCTGGCGCGCTGGGGCGGCACGTCTCACAGGGCGCGGCGGTACCGCAGCGAGGCCGAACTCTTCGGCGTGCCCGTCGTCTGCGTCGCCTTCGGGGCGCGGCCCGAGTTCGGCGAGGTCCACGGTCGGGCGGTCGGGATCATCGCGCTGGGCGACGTCGCCCGCGGCGGCATCGCCGTCGGCGGCAACGCGGTCGGCGTCGTGGCCATCGGCGGGCTGGCCGTCGGGCTGGGCGGCATCGGCGGGATGAGCGTCGGCCTGCTCACCACGCTGGGCGGGATGAGCGTTGGCGGGTTCGCCGTTGGCGGCTTGGGCGTCGGCGCCGTGGCCAGCGGCGGCGGCGCGGTGGGCGGCGTGGCGCAGGGCGGCATGGCGATCGGCTACTACGCGCGCGGCGGGGGCGTCATCGGGCAGTACAAGGTGTCGCCCAACCGGCGGGACCCCGAGGCGGTGAAACTCTTCGACCTGGCCGCGCCGGTGCTGGGCGGGGCGCAGGGCCCCGGCGGGGCGAGGTTCCCCCTGACCCAGCCCGCCGTGGTCTCGCTGTCGCTGCTGGCGGCCCTGTCGCTCGCGGTCGTCGCCGGCGCGGTGTACGGCCACGTGACCTGGAACTCGCGCAGCGCGGCGCGCCGCGGGGTGCGCCCGTGACGCACGACCTGTCGCCGACGATCGACGCTCGCCTGAAGGTGTGGCCGGGCGACACGCCGCCGTGCCGCGAGGTGCTGTGCGACATCGCGCGGGGCGACAACATCACATTAAGTACGATCCGCGCGACCGTTCATCTTGGTTCTCATGTTGACGGGCCGAACCACTACGGCGCGGGCGCGCCGGGCGTCGACGCCTGGCCGCTGGAGCGGTTCTGGGGCCCGTGCCTCGTGGTCGACGCGCCCGCGCCGCGCACGCCCGGCGGCGCCCGCGTGCGCGAGGCCGACCTGCGCACGCCGCTTCCCGCGCTGCGCCACCCGCGCGTGCTGCTCAGGACCGGCACCTTCCCCGACCCGACGGTCTTCAACGAGGACTTCGCGGGTCTCGACCCCGCGCTGGTCGGCGCGCTGGCCGCGCGCGGCGTCCAACTGCTCGGCGTCGACACCCCGAGCGTGGACACGTTCGACTCCAAGGACCTGCCCGCGCACGGCGCGTGCCTGCGGCACAACATCGCCATCCTCGAAGGCCTCGTGCTGCGCGACGTGCCGCCCGGCGAGTACGAACTGTGCGCCCTGCCGCTGAAACTCGCGGGATTCGACGCCTCGCCCGTGCGCGCGGCGCTCAGGCCGCTGGCGCGCGGCGCGTGACGAACGCCTCGACCGCGCGCCCGAGCCGCAGCACGAACACGGCAAACGGCACCCGCCCCTCGCCGCGGAGTTCGGCCTGCGCGCGGTCGGTGTCCACGACGCCGCCGCGGGTCTTGACCTCGACCACACCCGCGCCGAGCGCCCGGAGCGTCTCGCGCACCCGGCGCGCGTTCCACGCCGTGCGCTCGACGATCTGAAAGGCCGGGAAGAACGGCGCGTCCCGCGGCGGCGCATCGCCCGTCAGGACGCCCAGACCGGGGCAGAACGCGCGCAGCCCGGCGTGCGCGCACGCCGCCCGCAGCAGGCCCGCGCGCTCGAACGCCGGGTCAGGGTCCACCAGCCACGCGCCGACTTTGCCCATCGGCGGCTCGCCCGGCTCGCCCGACAGCACGAGCGACGCGTTCTCGCGCAGCGCGGCCGCGGTCGCCGCGTGCCCGCCCCGCAGCGCGCCCAGCCACACCACCGCCTGCGTCAGCCGCCCGTGCTCGCTGACGTACTCGATCTCGAACGGCTCGTCGCCCAGCGCCGCGCGCACGTCGGCGCGGTCCACACCCGGCCCGAGTTTGATCGCGCCCCCCCACTCCACTCGCCCCGTACGCACGGACTTCGCGCTGCGCCGCGCCGCGTCGGCCAACCCGCGCCACGCCTCGGGCCCGGGTTCGAGGCGCGCCAGGTCGAACCGCCGCGCGCCGTCGGCGCTTCGGCGCGCCGGGTCGAGATGGAACCACGCGCACCCGAGTTCGCCGGCGGCCGCCGCGTCGGCGCAGCGCGACTCGCACCCCGCGTTGAGCGCGCACATCCACGCCCGCGCCGGGTCGCGGTCGATCGCGACGACGCCCACCCCCGCCGCGCGCAGCGCGATCGCGTCGCCCCCGATGCCGCAGCACACGTCGGCCACTGTTTCGCCGCTGCACGCCGCGGCGAACCGCCGCGCCTTGTGCGCGCCGGCCAGCGGGCCCGTCGCCATCTCCACGCCCGCGCGGTCGGCCACCAGCGCGCCGCCCACGATCGGCCCGAACTTCTCGGCCGCCTTGCGCCTCGCCGCGGCGAGTTCGAAGGCCAGCGCGACCAGCGCGGCGGGGTGCTCGCGGCGCAGTCGGGCCGTCGCCGCGGGGTCGTGGTCCGGCGCGGCCGCGGCGTCACGGCGCAGGCCGGCGTACGTCGGTTCCATCAACGTTTGCCAATCCTCCAGCCTGCCGACCATCCGGCGAGGATACCGGCCCGGACCCAGCAACCGACCGCAAGGCAACACAGAGTCACCCCGCGCCCGCCCGGGAGCCGATAGACAGTGCATGACCGGGACTCGGCAAGGCGGTGGCGCGCGCGTCGGGCGGCAGGCGGCCGCGGCGTTCGTGGCGTGCGCGCTGGCCGCGGCAACCCCCGCCCAGCCGCCGGGCGAAGACGGCGTGGCCCGCCCCGAGGGCTCGCGCCGCATCGCCCGCACGTTCGACTTCGAGGAACCGGCCAACCCCGACCCGGTGCCGGAAGGGTGGGTCCGCGCTCAGGACAACCCGCTCACGGGCGTGCGGCGGCCGGGGTTTCCTTCGCACAACGAGGCGGAGTTCGACTTTGCCGTCGCCGCGTCGGGCGTCGCGTCGGTCCGGCTGCCGACCCGCGGCGGGAGCGCGGCCCTGCGCCTCCTGCCGGGCGAGGTGGCGGTCTTCCCCGACGCCGACTACGCCGTGACGGCGCTGGTCCGCACCTCCGGCCTGCGGCACGCGCGCGCGTTCGTCTCGGCCCGGTTCCTCGATCAGGCCCTGCGGCCGCTGGCCGACGCGCCGGCGCGATCGCGCCCCGCCCCGGCCGACACCGCCGGCGCGTGGACCGAGGTGCTGGTCGAACTCGGGCGCGCCGGCCCGACCGCCGCGTGGCTGGAGATCGAACTGTCGCTCCTGCAGCCCGCGCAGTTCGCCCCCGGCGACGCGCGGTTGGGCCAGCACGAAGTCCGCCGCGAGGACGTTTCGGGCGCGGCGTGGTTCGACGACGTGACCATCCTGCAGGTGCCGCGCGTCGCGCTGGGCACCTTCCCGCCGGGCAACATCGTGGCCGGCCCCGCGCCGGTCGAGATCGAGACGCTGGTGCGCGACCTGGGCGGCGACGTGCTGACGGCGCACCTCGCGGTGCGCGACTTGGACGGGCGCGTCGTCGACGAGTTCGTCGCGCCGGCCGATCCCGGCGGAAAGCCGCTGCGCTGGAGGCCCACCCTGCCCGCCTACGGCTGGTACGAGGCGGACCTGACCGTCCGCGCGGCCGACCGCGTGGTCTCGCGGGCACGCTCGCCGCTGGTCTGGCTCGCGCCCGAGCGCGACGCGGCCCGCAGCGAGCGCCGCCGGTTCGGCCTGCTCATCGACGCGCGCGAACCGATCGACGACCCGCTGTCGGGCCTCGTCGCCGCGCGCGCGGGGACGGGCTTCCTCGTGCTGCCGGCGTGGCCCGCGCACGGGCCCGGCGAGAACCCCGGCGACGAGGCCGCCGCCCGACGCGCCGGCCTCGACGGCCTGCTGCGCGCAGGGCAGGAGGTCACGCTGTGCATCCCCGGCGCGCCGGCCGACGCCGCGGCGATGCTCGCCATTGACCCGTCGGCGATGGGCGAACTGGCCCGGCGCGCCCCGGAGCGGTGGACACGCCCGCTCGCGCCGCTGCTGGACCTCTTCGGCCAGCGCCTGCTGCGGTACCAGATCGGCCCGACCGGCGCCGACGCCTGGTTCTGGGATCAGGACCCTTCCGGCGCGCTGGCGTCGTACCGGCGGTCGCTCGCGGCGGTCGTGCCCGGACCGCGCGTCGGCGTCCCGTGGCGCGCCGAAACCGACCCCGCCGGCCCGTTGTTTGATGATTCCTCCGGCCCAGACGGGCGCGCCGACCTGGTCACGCTCTCGATCCCCTCGGGTTTCTTCCCCGGCCCGGCGATGGGCGCGCTCGCGGAGCGATGGTCCGCGCTGCCCCGCGGCGGTCCGGAACTGACCGCGGTGCTCGAACTGCCTGACCCGGACCTGTTCGGCCCGCGTGCCGCGGCGACGGAACTGGCCCGGCGCGCCGTCGAGTTCTGGGCCACGTTCGCCGACACGACGGCGCGCGTGGGCATCGTGCAGCCGTGGTCGCGCACGGCCCGGGCCGATGCGGGCGTCGAGCCCTCGCCGCTGCTGGCCGTGTTCCGCGAGGTGGTGGCGCGGCTCGACGGCCGCCGCATCGTCGGCGAGTTCCCCGGCGAGATGGGCGTGCGCTGCTTCATCCTGGCGCAGCGGCGCAGCGGCGGCGAGATGACGCGCGGCGCGCTGGTCGCCTGGGACGAGGGCGCGGAGCCGGCGCGCGCGTTCGTCGACGTGACCGCGCTGGGCTCCGACCTGCGCGTGTTCGACGTGTTCGGCAACGAGATCGCCGGCGCGGCGCGGGCTCGCGAGGGCCGCATGGTCGTGCCGCTGACCGACACGCCCGTGTTCATCGAGGGCGCGGAGCCGCACCTGGCCCTGTTCGCCGCGGGCGTGGCGATCGAGCCCCGGTTCATCCGCGCCGTCGCGACCGAGCACGAGCGGCACATCGTCCTGCGGAACCCGTGGCCGATCCGAATCTCCGGGCAGGTGCAGGTCAAGGAGCACGAGGAGGTGAACTCGCGCCGGCGGGCCGACTGGACCTTCTGGCCCACGGGCGTGGTGGACTTTGCCATCGGCCCGGGCGAGGAACTCCGCATCCCGCTGACCGTCTCGTTCGGCGCCTCGCAGATCGCCGGCGAGAAGGACCTGTGGGTCGTCGCCAAGGTGCAGGCCGACCGCGAGTACCCGCCGGTCCGCCTGCGTGCGACGCTCGAAGTCGGCCTGGAGGACCTGGACCTGCAGGCCGAGGCCGCGCCCGCGCCCGGGCCCGACGGGCCCGACCTGGTCGTCGTCGCGGCGATCACCAACAAGAGCCAGCGCACCCGCGCCCTCCGCGTCGAGGCCTCCGCGTGGGACTACCCGTCGCAGCAACTGCACGTCAGCGGCCTGGCGCCGGGCCACACCGTGGTCCGCCGCTTCCTGCTCAAGGACGGCGCGTCGAGACTCAAGGGCCGGCGCGTGCTGGTCAGCCTCTCGGACCAGGAAGAGGCCGAGCGACTCAACAAGGCCGTCGCTGTTCCATAATCGTTCGGTATGCCCTGCCCGGCTGGGCAAGACGGGCAAGCCCGCGTTTTTCGCCTGAAGTTGCGTTCCAGCGGTGCGGGGTTACTCTTAGAGCCGGATTCGGTCCGTGCGCCGCGGCGTTCGTTCCGCGGCGGAGGTGCGTGCGTGAACCGGCCCGACCCTGCGTGGGCCCGGGCGGTGCTGATTGGCCTTGAGAAGAGGAGCCCGAAGCATGAAAGTCTCGATGTGTGTGCGCGCCGCCGCGTCCGCGGCGGCCGTGGTCTCGCTCGCGGGAATCGCCGCGGGCGGGCCCGACGTGATCGTCGGCGAACTGGTGGGCACGAGCAACTACGGGACGCAGGGCACCAAGGCCGCGTTCGCCGTGGGCACGACCTCGTGCAACATCGGCGACGCCCCGCTGTCGTGGGTCTCGAACACCAACAACCACCCGGTCATCTCGCAGAACCTCTATCGCCTGAGCAACGGGCGGTTCCAGCAGATCGGCCAAGCGTGGCTCAAGCACGGCTTCTGCGCCCTGCAGGGCAACGTGTGCTCGACCTGCACCCCCGGCGGCAACTGCGCGGCCCTGTTCCCGGGCTGCTCGGACCCGTACTCGTCGGGTCTCAACGGCGACCAGACCGGCCTTGGGCCCAAGAGCGAGGTCAACGCCTTCACCGGCGCGTTCCCCTACCCGTGGGTCAACAACGGCTCCGGCTCGGGCGTGGCGTTCAAGCGCCTGCAGGCCGACACCTCGATGCTCGGCACTTCCGGCGCGTCGTACTTCGTGTCGAGCATGTACGTGCAGCCCGAGGACGCCGCGAGCGGCAACGCCCTCAACAACCAGTCGTACCGCCCCGCGAACGTGACCTTCAGCGGCAGCCAGTGGAACCTATCGCTCACGGGCACCACGCAGCGCGAGAAGCCCGCCATCCAGGCGTGGAAGGACGCCGACGCGGCCGTGCAGATCGCCAACTTCAACGTCCCCGGCGAGGGCCGCTTCATCGTCGCGATGAAGGCGACCAGCCTCGGCGGCGGCAACTGGCACTACGAGTACGCGATCCAGAACTTCAACTCCGACCGCTCGGGCCAGGCCTTCACGATCCCCTTCCCCGCGGGCACGGTCATCAGCAACATCGGCTTCTCCGACGTTGATTACCACTCCGGCGAGCCGTACAGCGGGACCGACTGGACCAGCAGCACGACCGGGACCTCGATCACCTGGCAGACCCAGACGCACGCGGCGAACCCGAACGCCAACGCGCTGCGCTGGGACACCATCTACAACTTCTGGTTCGACGCCAACGCCGCGCCCGGTGCGGGCAGCGCGACCATCACGCTCTTCAAGCCCGGCTCGCCCACGAGCGTCAGCGGCAGCATCCAGGTGCCCGGCGGCGCGGGCGGCCCGGTCGCGCCGGCCAACGACGCGTGCGCCAACGCCGCGAGCCTCGGCAACGCCTACGGCTCGTTCCCGTTCGACAACACCAACGCCACGACCGACGGCCCCAGCGAGACGCTCTGCTCCAACAACCTGCAGTGCTACAACGACATCTGGTACACGTGGACGGCCTGCGCCTCGGGCACCGTGACCGTCAACACCTGCGGCGCCAACTTCGACACCAAGGTCGCCATCTACTCCAACACCTGCCCGACCGCGGCCAACACCGCCATCGCCTGCAACGACGACTCCTCGGCCTGCGGCACCAACTCGCTGCAGTCCAGCGTCTCGTTCAGCGCGACCAGCGGCACGACCTACCGCATCCGCGTCGGCAGTTACTACAACAACCAGGTCGTCGGCCAGGGCTTCGGCACCGGCAACCTCACGATCTCCGGCCCGTCGTGCGCCCCCGCTGGCCCGGAGGGCAACAACTGCGCCGACGCCACGCTGCTCACCGGCTACGGCAGTTTCGCCTTCTCCACCACCGGCGCGACCACCGACGGCCCCGCCGAGTCCGGCCTGTGCAACTTCTTCGGACACCCGCAGATCGACGCCGACATCTGGCGTCGCTGGACGGCGTGCGCCTCGGGCACCGTCACCTTCCAGACCTGCGGCGCGGCGAACTTCGACACCGAACTGGCGCTCTACCCGAATACCTGCCCCACCGCGCCCGGCACCGTCCTGGCCTGCAACGACGACGCCTCGGGCTGCTCGGGCAACACCTCGCGCATGACCTACAACGTCACCGCGGGCACGACCTACCTCATCCGCATCGGCGGCTACAACGGCGCGACCGGCAGCGGCACGCTCACCATCTCCGGCCCCGCGTGCGCCCCCGCCGGCCCGGCCAACGACAACTGCGCCAACCGCGAGGGCGTCGCCGGCAGCATCCAGTTCTCGACCGTCAACGCCACCACCGACGGCCCGGCGCACCCGCTGTGCAACGCCTTCGGCTACGACCAGGTCGGCGCGGACATCTGGTACAACCACCCGTCGTCCTGCCCCGGCGCCCTGACCATCGAGGTCTGCAACTCCTCCTACGACACCAAGATCGCCGTCTACGACGACGCCGGCTGCACCAACCTCGAGCAGCGCATCATGGCCTGCAACGACGACGCCTGCGGCACCGGCGGCCTGCGCTCGCGCGTGGTCATCCCCGCGCGCGCCGGTCGCAACTACACCATCCGCATCGGCGGCTATCAGGCCGCGACCGGCACCGGCACCCTCAGCATCACCTGCTGCCCGGCCGACTTTGACGCCAACGGCGCGGTCGAGGTGCCCGACATCTTCGCCTTCCTCGCGGCGTGGTTCGGCGGCGACCCGCGGGCCGATTACTCCGGCTCCAACGGCAACGACGTGCCGGACATCTTCGCCTTCCTCTCCACGTGGTTCGCCGGCTGCAACTGAAACCGGCCGCCACGCCCCACAACCCGTGTTCGCCCGAGGGCCCGCGCGCAGGCGCGGGCCCTCTTTCGTTCCCCCGGCACGCGATTGGTGACCGTCATGCGGCGACGATGCGGCGCAATCACCTTCTCCGGCTTACTTCGTCACTTCGTCGGCGCCGCCGCGCTGCGCCGCCGGCTCGGGCGCGGCCGACGCGCGCCCCAGCATCGACACCGCCACCGCGACGAAGATCAGCACGAACGCCGCGACATCGGTCGCGCGCATCTTCTCCTTGGCGACCCACAGCGTGAACGCCGTGAACACCAGCAGCGTGATCGCCTCCTGCAGCACCTTGAGTTGCGGCAGCGTGAACGGCCCGCCGAAGTCCCTGTGCCCCGCGCGGTTGGCCGGCACCTGCAGGATGTACTCCGGCAGCGCGATCAGCCACGAGATCAGGATCGCCGCGACCAGCGGCCACGCGCTCTTCTTCACGTGGTAGTACCACGCGAAGGTCATGAACGTGTTGGAGCAGATCAGCAGAAAGACCGTCAGCGCGACGCGTTCCATGGCTTGGCCCCGCAGTGTGCGAGGCCAAGATTAGCGGCGCGGGTTCCGCGGCGTGCCCGTGCGGCGCAGCGGCGGCTTGGGCGGGAACGGCCCCGGACGCGCCGGCGGCGTGCCCGTCGGCGCTCCGCTCGCGCCCGGCGCGGGTGGAACTTCCGCGGGCGGCGCGCCCTCGCCCGGTGCGCCGTTCGCGCCCGTGTCCGCCATCGCCGACAGGCCCGCGTGCGTCCGCTCCGAGTCGGGCGCGGCGTCGACGGTCGCTTCGCCCGACACCTCGCCGGATTCCAGCGGCCGCGCGAACACCAGGCGACCCGCCGTCGTCTGCATCGTCCCGGTCACCATCAGCAGGGTCTCCTGCCCGAGCCGGTGCACCGCGTTCTCGGCGACGACCATGGTGCCGTCCTCGAGGTACCCCACCGCCTGCCCCGGCTGCTCGCCGGGCTTGACCAGCCTCAGCAGCACCTGCTGGCCCGGCAGCATCGACGGCTTGAGTGCGTTGGCGATCTCGTGCAGGTTCAGCACCAGCACGCCGCGGATCTGCCCCACCCGCGCCAGCGCCAGGTCGGTCGTCAGGATGCGCGCCCCGCCCAGTCGCTGGGCCAGTTCGATGAGCATCTGGTCGACGGCCAGCGCGGAGACCGCGGTGTCGTCGATCTTCACGTCCACCGTGCCCAGCCGCTGCAGCCGCGCCACCACGTCCAGCCCGCGCCGGCCCTTGGCGCGCTTGAGTTTGTCCGACGAGTCCGCCAGCAACTGCAACTCGGCCAGCACGAACCGCGGCACCACCAGCGGGGCCTGCAGCAACCCCGTCGCCGCGAGGTCGGCGACGCGGCCGTCGATCAGCGCCGAGGTGTCCAGCAGCACCGGGCGCACGCCTCGGATCTGCTTGGCGAACTCGACGTACGGGATCACCAGCCGGAACTCGTCCTGGGTCTGCAGCACCGTGGTCACGCCGAGGTAGCACAGGCAGATGCCGAGCATGACCTTGATCGTGCCCATAAGCGGCCGGAGGTAGTCGACCGCCGTCTTGTTGATGCCCCAGGTCTCGATGATCAGGTCGAGCACCAGGCCCAGCGCGACCGCCGCGAACATGCCCATGAACAGGCCGAGGAACACGCCCGTGATCGTCGAGACCTTCTTGTTGGGCGTGTAGCGGTCGACGAGGTAGGCGATCAGGAACATGCAGATCGCCACGCCGACGGGGATCCACCACTGGATGGCCAGATCGACCACCGGCTGGCCGGTGTTGGGCTCGTTGGGCGCCTGCAGGATCGTCAGCAGCGCAAAGCCGATGATCGACGCGAAGAAGACCCAGCGGATCACCGAGAGAATGAACGCCCGCTGCCGCTTCTCGGCCTCGATCGGGTGCAGGGTTTCGTCGGGAACTTCGGGCATGCCGGAAACGGGAGGCCGCGCTGAACCGCGATGCCGACCGGCTCGCGGGCACGCTCCGCCCAGACTCCATACGGCCCGCCGCGGGCCGCGGATCGTCCCCGCCCCCCATCCCCCGTCGTTCCCCACCGCCACAGCCTACCGCGCCGCCGACAGTTTCGATACCGGCCAATCGAGCCGGGGTCCAACTTCCGGCCGCGGCTTTCCTGCCGACCTCGGCCGTGCTTTACTTGGACCTCCACGCCGTCCTGATCGACGGCCGGGCCCGGTGCACGGATGGCCCGTGAACCTGGTCAGGGCTTGACCGCAGCAGCCATAAGCGGCCGTCGTCCGGTGCCGCCGGTGTCCTGGCCGTCGTTCAGGGGGGCGTGGAGCATGAGCGATCGATCGCGCGTGGCGCTTCCCTCTACCATTGCCGCCCCCACTCCCCCTACACTGGGACTCTACGAGAAGGAAGGCCCCGACATGAAGGTCATCTGCGATCGCGCTGCGCTCCTCGACGCCCTCAACATGGTCTCCTCGGTCGTGCCCACACGCACGCCCATGCCCGCCCTGTCGTGCGTCAAACTCGTCGCCTCCAAGGGCCCGGGGGGCGGCGAACTGACACTCAGCGGCACCGACAACGAGACCAGCCTGCAACTCAGCGTCACCCACGTTGACGTGCAGCAGCCCGGCGGCGGCGCGATCCCCGCCGACAAACTCCGCCAGATCGTCCAGGCCGAGGAGGGCGAGCCCACGCTCACGCTCGAGATCGAGGGCGACCAGTGCGTCATCCGCGGGGCCAACGCCTTCTTCCGCGTCTTCTGCTTCCCAGCGGCGGACTTCCCGCCGCTGCCCGACTTCGCCGCGGCCATCGGCGGCGCCGGGCCCGACGCCGCCAAGACGGTCTTCGCCCAGCCCGCGGGGCAACTGGCCGACCTGATCTCGCGCACCGTCTTCGCCACCGCGCGCGAGACCAGCCGCTACGCGATCAACGGCGTGCTGCTCAAGCGCGACGGGAAGAAACTCGAGATGGTCGCGACCGACGGCCGCCGCCTGGCCCTCGCCCGCGCGACCATCCCCGGCGCGCAGGCCAAGGGCGAGTCGGTCTCGTGCATTATCCCGACCAAGGCGCTCAACACCGCGGCCAAACTCGTCCGCGACGGCGAGGAGAGCGTGCGCGTGGCCATCGGGGACTCGCGCGCGTTCTTTGCCTTCGGCGGGTCCGACGCCGACGCCGCGGCCGACGGCAAGAAGAGCAAGGGCGGCGCGGGCGGCCACCCGCGCGCGGTCCTGAGCACCGCGCTGGTCGAGGGCACGTTCCCTCCGTATGAGGATGTCATCCCGCGCGAGAACGACAAGAAGATCACGGCCGGGCGCGATGAGCTGTCGTCGGCCGTGCGCAAGGCAACGGTGCTGACCAACGAGGAGTCTCGCGGCGTGCGGATGAGCTTCTCGGGCGGGGACAAGCGCCTGAAACTCTCCAGCCGCGCGCCGGAAATGGGCGAGAGCGAGATCGCCGTCGACCTGGCCAACTACGAGGGCGGCGACATCGAGATCAGTTTCAACCCCAACTTCCTCGTCGACGTGCTCAAGGTCGTCAAC
>CALKJW010000028.1 GCA_937995595.1 uncultured Phycisphaerales bacterium
TGCAGGTCGTCGAGGTCTGACCCGGCCGCGCAGGCGCGGGCCGATGAACGCCGTCGCCACCAGCGCGTCCACCCGGCGCCACGGATCCATGGGCCGAGCACACCCGCACAATGACAAGCCGCGGCGTGTTGTGCCGCGGCCTGCGTCGTTGGTGCGTGTTCGAGACTCCTGCGAGCGCCGATCAGTCGCGCCGCCGGCGGAGGGCGACCAGCCCGCCCAGACCCAGCAGCGCGGCCGCGCCGGGTGCGGGAACGGCGTAACCGATGTTCAGGATCAGGCCGTCGCCGGGGAGTTGCCAGAAGTCGACGGTGAGCGAACTGATGGCGTCGTTGATCTGCACGACGCCGAGTTCGGTGTTCCACCACGGGTCCGCGCCGCCGAGGCCGGTCTGGCTGTTGCGCATGGTGAAGACGCCGGCGCCGGGGATGAAGTCCGTCGCGCCCCAGTTGTTGCCGCTGATCCAGTCTCCCAGGAACGTGCCGTTCTGCTGCACGGTCGCGGTGGACTCGAGCCCGCCGGAGTTCAGCGTGCGGCCGAGGCCCGCGACGCCGAGGTAGATCTGGTTCGCGGGGATCGTGGTGGGGAACGTGTAGGTGATGCTCCACGCGTCGCCGGTCTGCGGGAGGCCGGTGCCGGGGTTGTTGAGGTTGGTGGCACCGAAGTGCTCGTGCGCGCCCCACTGGAAGGTGTCCGGCCCGCTCACCACGCTGCCGTTCTGGAACGAGGCGTTCGTGCCGCGGCTGTGCGCGAAGAAGAACGGCGGGATGTTGTAGGTGATGTTGACGTTGCCGACGCCCGGCAGGAAGTAGTTGCTGTTGTTGGGCACGCCGCCGCCCATGGGCACCGGCGACATGTCGAGCCACGTGATGTTGAACGTCGCCGCGGCGGAGTGCGGGGCGACCGCCGCGCCTGCGGCGATGGCCAGCGCGGCGACGCGGGCGGGGGTGCGGGCGTGGAACAGCGACGACGCGGTGCGCGCGAACATGGTCTCTCTCCGTTGCTTCGGGCCGTGCTGGGCCCGTCTCTCCGACGGCCCGCGAACACCTCGCGGTTTGGACCCGCCGTCAAGACTTGCCGCGGAAGAGGCGAACCTTGCACGCGCGACGGAAAGAAACGAGCCGCGGCGGGTGTGCCGCGGCCCGTGTCGTTGTTGCGTGTTCGAGATTCCTGCGAGCGTCGGTCAGTCGCGCCGCCTGCGTGCCGCGATCAGGCCGCCCAGACCCAGCAGCGCCGCCGCGCCGGGCGCGGGGATGCAGATCGTGTCGATGCACACCTGGTCGATGTACATCTGCTCTAGAGCGGTGATCTTGATGACCTCAAAGTCCGGGCAGAACGGCAGGATTGTGCCGTACGCCGACTCCACCCACGGCGTGCCGGGCGGGCCGACGGGGACGCTGCCCAAAGGAGCAGCGGGTGAGACCTCAAAACCCGCAGGGTGGGGGTACAAGACGTCCACCCGCGGCGGCCCGAACAGGTGCTTGATCTGCACCCAGATCGCCTTCTCAAAGGGCGGGGGCATGTACCAGTTGGGGATGTCGAACTCGAGCATGTCGCCGGGGTTGAGGCACCACACACCGGACCGGCCGCCGAACTCGGGCAGCCAGATGGGCGGGTTGTTCGGGTCGGCGGGGATGATCCGCGGGCCCACCGGCACGCCGTGCGGGTTCCACCAGCCCGGGTCCGGCGGCACGATCATCTCCGGACCATTGGTGAACGTCCAGCACTGATAGGTCACGTTCGGCGCGGGCGTGCCGTCGGGCAGCGTCCGCGGCCAGGGCGGCGGGAGGTTGTCGCCCGCGAGGGCGGGAAGGGCCGCGAACAGCGCGGCCAAGACGCACGAGAACACCATGCACCTACGCATCTCTACTCTCCTCAGAACAAAGAGCTGTCGATGGGGTGCGTCGACATGGTCCGTCCGCGCGGGCGACGCGCGACCCGGCCCGTGGCCCGTCACGCACGCTCCGCCGCCGCGCCTCGAACACGCGGCCGGACAACGCACTCGGGATGTCCGAAGTGGTCTCTCTCGATCGCTCCGATGCGCCGACAACGAGCCGGCGGCGACATCTCCAAGAATCTCGGATAGCACAAGAATGCCGACCTGTCAAGCCTCCTTGCATCAACGCTTTGCAAACGGCGCGTCGTTCGCTCTGCGTGCAGCGAACGGGGTGCAAACCTCCGTGCGAACCGCGTACGAACGCCAACGGGCAGGCGCGCGGCCGACGTGGTGCCTCACGTCGCGCCGCATCCGACATCGCGGGTTGGCGAACATACGCTTGCGCACTGCCATGGGCCCGTACATTCTTGCGATCATCCTGATTCTGGTTGTGGTCGCCACGAGCATCGCGCTGTGGTGGTGGAAACTCTCCGCGCGGATCGCGCCCTACGAGGACGAACTCGAGCGGCAACGCGACAAGAACGCGGCGGAACCCGATGGGCAGGTCGTCGTCGTGAGTCGAAAGCCGGACGGGCGCTGATTCCCGCGGTGTGATCTGGGTGGCGCGCCACTCCGTGGCGCGCTGTGCGTCTCGCCGCGGAGTGGCGAGGTCGTCGGGGCCTCAGTCTTCCGGCACGTGGTCGCTGGTCACGATCTCGCGGAAGCGGGCACGCAACTTCTTGGTGATCGGCCCCTCGCCGTCGGAGATCCGCACCTCGCGCGTGATCTTCTTCCCGTCGTGCTGGTCGATCTGCGTGACGCTGATGATCTCCGCGGCCGAGCCGGTGAGGAAGACCTCGTCGCCGTCGAGCACGTCCTCCAGACGCATCCGCTTCTCGAGGCACTTGACGCCGCAATCCTTGCACAGCGTCTTGATGACGAACTCGCGCGTGATGCCCTCGAGCATGCCGTCCTCGGGCGGGGGCGTGTACAACTTGCCGTTCTTGACGACGAAGATGTTGTCGCCCGAGCCCTCGGTCACGTAGCCGTCGGTGTTCAGCATCACCACCTCGTGGCAGCCGTAGTCGATGGCCTCGCACTTGGCGAGGATGTTGTTCAGGTAGTTCAGGCTCTTGATGCGCGGGTCGAGGCAGGCGATGGGCGTCTTGGGCCGGTTGGCCACGACGACGCGCATGCCTTTCTCGTACATCTCGGCGGGGAAGAGCGAGATCTGGTCGGCGATGCAGATCACGCCCGGTGTCGGGCAGCGGCGCGGGTCGAGCCCGAGCGTGCCGACGCCGCGGGTCACCAGCAGGCGGATGTACCCGTCGGTGAGGTTGTTGACCTCGATGCACGCGCGCTGGATCTCGACCATCTCGTCCTTGGAGACGGGGATCTTCATGCGGATCGCCTCGGCGCACCGCCACAGGCGCTCGATGTGCCGCATGCACTTGAAGATCTTGCCCTTGTAGACGCGGATGCCCTCGAACACGCCGTCGCCGTACAACAGGCCGTGGTCGTAGACGTTCACCGTCGCCTCGCGCTTGGGCACCATGCGGCCGTTGACGTAGACGATCGGCTTGTCGGTGCTGTGGGCCGGGTTGTTCCACATCTCCGGGCCGGGGACGGACCGTTTGCCCTGGGCCTGCGACTGCGCGGCCGCGGCGTTGCTGCCGTTGGTCGTGCTGGTCGTGCCCGGCTTGCTGGAGACCTGTGTCATGGTCGTCCCTCCTTCGTTCGGTTCCGTCCCTCGTTGCCGCGGCGCACCCGCGCCGCACTGCTTGTTCCCGCGAGTGTTCCCCTCGCCCCGCCCGTGCCGTGCTCCGCCTGTGCTTGCGCTGCGCTCCTTTGCCCGTCTTGACACGCCGGCGGCGTGCGTCGCCCAATCCTACGCCCCCGCCGCACCAGATACGCCCGCGACATGCCGGGGTTCGCTTTGGGTTTGTTCGGTCAGCGGAGAGGGGACGATGAGCCGCACCCTGTTGGACCGAGTCGCGCGCTGCGGGTTGCAACAGCGCTTTCTGCGCGGCGCGCACGGGGTATGGGCACGCGCCTCCGCGAGAGGCGGTTTCTCGCAGCGCCGCGGAGGGCGCAGAGAAGAGAGCGCTGTCAAGCCCGGTACAGATCGGCCCAGATGGTCGCAGATGAGTCGGGACGGGAGATCCCGACGCGTACGGGTCCGTGAGCGTCCGAGTGATCGAGGGCGTGTTCCTCTCTCCGCGCCCACTGCGCCTCTGCGAGAGAGCGTTTCTCGCGGCGGCGGAGAGGATGCCGAGACGAGGACCGCGCCGGCGGCGGGCTCAGCGCTTCTCGCTGACGCGGATCGGGCCGGTCGTCCCCTGTCCCTCCATCGTCACTTCGAGGAACGTGGTGCCCGGCATGAGGTCGAGCATCGCGGGCCGCGAGGGGTTCGGGAGCGTGTCGATCACGATGCTCACCGCGCCCGCGCGGTCCGAAGCGCGGATCGGCCCGACCGCGCCGCGGTCGCCCGGCCCGAGCCGGCGCTGCACAACCGTCATCGGCTTGGCCGCGCCGGGCTGGTTCGAGTTCTTGATCAACTGCACGAACACGGGCTGGGGCGTGGTGTTGTGCACGTCCGCGGCGTAGTTGGCCTGACAACCGGCAAGCGCCAGCGCCGCAAGAACAACCGCACCGCCGACAAGGCGCCGAGACATCGCGGAAAACATGGGCGACTCCTGGGTGGTTAGTGATTCCTTACATGATACCGCGGCCGCGGCGCCGCGTTGCGACGTGGCACGGGCGTCCCGCCCGTGGTTCGTCGTGGCCGGGACGTCCGTGCCACGGGGAACTGCCCCCATACAGTGCTGCGTGTACGAGATCACGGTCGAGGACGAGTTCTGTGCCGCGCACGCGATCGTCATCCGCGGCGAGCGCGAGCCGCTGCACGGCCACAACTGGCGCGTCCGCGTGACGCTGGCCGGGCGGGAACTCGACGCGGACGGCCTGTTGCTCGACTTTCACGCGCTGGAGCGCATCGTCCGGCAGACGATCGACCCCTTCCGCGACCGGAATCTGAACGAGACCGCCCCCTTCGACCGTACCAACCCGACGGCCGAACAGGTGGCGCGGCACATCGCCGAATCGGTCGGGCGTGCGGTTTGTTCCCTCGTTCCGGCGGGGGTTCGGGTGGCTTCGGTGTGGCTGACCGAGGCGCGCGGGTGCAGCGTGGTCTATCGGCCCTGACCCCGCCACGCGGGAAGGCCGACAATAGCGTGGGCTTGTGCGCGCCCGCCGCGGGCGCGGCGCATCAAACGGAAGGGACGCAGCGTGAGCAGGGTGGAACGACCGGCGAGCACGGGAGTGAACGGCGCGGCCGCCGCGGGCGACGGCGCGGGCGCGCTGCGCCTGGCCGACGGCGCGGCCGCCCGGCCCGCGCCGGTCGCGTCGCTGGCCACGCCGCTGCCGCCGCGGCCGGACGTGTTCGAGGGCTCGGTGTACTTCAACCGGGACCTGTCGCTGCTGGAGTTCAACCGTCGGGTGCTGAGCCTTGCGCAGGACCCGCGCACGCCGCTGCTGGAGCGTGTGCGGTTTCTCTCGATCTTCTCGTCGAACCTCGACGAGTTCGTGATGAAGCGGATCGGCCTGCTGTCGCGCCGGATCAAGCAGTGCGTGACGGCGGTGGACCAGGACGGCGTGCCGACGGCCGCGCTGATGGCCGCGCTGCGCCGGACGATCCGCGAGTTGCAGGCCGAGCAGACGCGGTGCTACGAGACGGAGATCCGTCCCGCGCTGGAGCGCGAGGGCATCGCGATCGTCGACTACGACACGCTGCCGAGCGAGGAGCGGCGCACGCTGCGGCAGTGGTACCGGCGGAACGTCTTCCCCGTGCTGACGCCGCTGGCGGTGGACACGGGGCACCGTTTCCCGTTTGTCTCGAACCTGTCGCGCAACCTGGGCGTGCTGATGACCGACCCCGGCGCGCCGGCGGACGCCGAGCCGCTGTTTGCGCGCGTGAAGATCCCCAGCGTGCTGCCGCAGTGGCTGCGCCTGCCCGACCAGCCGGACCAGACGCTGTCGCTCACGCCCGCGCCGGGCGCGGGCGGCGGGCGTGGGCGGTGGGTGAGCCTGCGCGACGTCATCCAGAACAACCTCGACGACCTCTTCCCCGGCATGCGGCTGCTGGAGGTGGTGCCGTTCCGCGTGACGCGCGACTCGGAGAGCGAGATCGACGAGGAGGACGCCGAGACGCTGATCGAGCAGGTCGAGGCGCAGTTGAAGAAGCGCCGCTTCGCCGCGCCGGTGCGCGTCGAGATCGGCCCCGGCGCCTCGCCGCGGCTGGTGGCGCAACTGGCCGAGGAACTGCACCTGGACGCGTCGGACTTCGACGAGCGCGTGGGGCTGCTGGACTACACGACGCTCAACGAGATCGCCGACCTGGAGCGGCCCGAACTCAAGTGGCCGCGCTGGACGCCGGTGGTGCCCGCGCGCCTGGCCGAGCAGGGCAAGGACATCTTCTCCGTCATCCGGCAGGGCGACGTGCTGGTGCACCACCCGTTCGACTCGTTCGCGGCGTCGGCCGAGCGTTTCATCGCCGAGGCGTCGCGCGACCCGGACGTGCTGGCGATCAAGCAGACGATCTACCGCACCAGCCGCGACTCGCCGTTCGTGTCGTCGCTGGTGCGCGCCGCGGAGTCGGGCAAGCAGGTGGCGGTGCTGATCGAACTGCGCGCGCGGTTCGACGAGCAGTCCAACGTCCGGCTGGCGCGGATCCTCGAAAAGGCCGGCGCGCACGTGGCCTACGGCGTCATCGGCTACAAGACGCACTGCAAGGCGGCGCTGGTGGTGCGGCGCGAGGCCGACGGCCTCCGGAGTTACGCGCACGTGGGCACGGGCAACTACCACCCGCGCACCGCGATGCTCTACACCGACCTGGGCCTGTTCAGCTGCGACCCGGCCGTGACCGAGGACGTCGCGGAACTGTTCAACTTCATGACCGGCCGCTCGCGCCTGGACACGTACGAAACGCTGCTGGTCGCCCCGCTGAACATGAAGAAGCGGTTCATCGACATGATCCGGCGCGAGGCCGACCTGGCGCGGGCGCACGCGGCGGGGCGGTCGAGCGTCGGCGGGCGGATCGTCGCGAAGATGAACGCCTTCGCCGACACCGACGTGGCCGAGGCGCTCTACGACGCGTCGCGGGCGGGCGTCGATATCACATTATATGTAAGAGGATTCTGCTGCCTGCGGCCGGGCGTGCCGGGCCTGTCGGAGAACATCCGCGTGGTGAGCATCCTGGGCCGGTTCCTCGAGCACTCGCGGGTCTTCCACTTCGGGGCCGGCCGGGCCGACCCGCTCGAGGGCGAGTGGTACATCGCCAGCGCGGACTGGATGTACCGCAACCTCAACAACCGCGTCGAGGCGGCCTGCCCCGTGCTGCCGCGCACCGCGCGGGCCCGGCTGGCCCGCATCCTCGAGATCATGTCGCGCGACCGCCGCGGCGCGTGGGACCTCATGCCCGACGGCTCGTACGTGGCGCGGTCGCCCGAGCCGGGCACCCAGGCCGACTCGCCCGAGGCGCTGGGCACGTTCGAGACGCTGATGCGCGAGGCCCGCGCGTAGCGCCGCTGGGAAAGCGGCGGGGCGGGGGGTCAGTTCGCCGGCCACTCGGGCTCTTCGCCGCTCAGGACGCGCCACAGGTCGCGCACCACCCACGACATGTTGCGGTTGGCCGTCGCCGTCGCCGCGCCGATGTGCGGCGCGAGGTGCGCGTTGGGCAGGCCCAGCAGCGGGTAGTCGGGGCCGAAGGGCTCGGGATCGTGCACGTCGAGGACCGCCGACGCGCCGGGATGCGTCCGCAGAAAGGCCGCGAGCGCCGCGGCGTCGATCACGAACCCGCGCGAGGTGTTGAGAATGATGCAGTCGGGCCTGCAGAGCGCGAGTTGCGCCGCGCCGATGAGGTGGCGGTTGCCCGGGCGCGCGTCGACGTGCAGGCTCACGACGTCGGACCGCGCGAGCAGGTCGTCGAGCGCGACGGGCTGCGCGCCGGCGCGGTCCGCGCCGGGGATGTCGAGCAGGTCGTGGTAGATCACCCGCATGTCCATCGCCGCGGCGACGCGCGCGACGCCCGAGCCGACCTTGCCCAGCCCGACGACGCCGAGCGTGAGGTCGCACAGCTGGCGCGGCGCCTGGAGTTCTCTGCGGAGGCTCTTCCACGACTCGGGGTCGAGCGCGCGGTCGAGGAAGACGCGCGGCCGGAGCGCGTCGAGCAGGAACGCGAAGACCAGTTCGACCACCGCGCGGGTGTTGGCGCCGGGCGTCGAGACGACGCGCACGCCGCGCCGGGTGCACGCGGGGACGTCGACGTTGTCGAGCCCGACGCCGGCGCGGGCGACGACGCGGAGTCTGGGCGCGCGGGCCAGCAGCGCGTCGTCGACGCGCGTGTAGGTGCGGACGAGCAGCGCGTCGGCCTCGGCCAGCAGCGAGGCGAAGCGCGGATCGTCGGACGGGCACTCGATCACGCGTGCGCGCTCGGCGAGCCACGCCGCGGCGGCGGGGTCGAGGTGCTCGGTCTGGACGACGAGGGGCTTCAGGGTGATCGGGTGGGGTTGTGCAGGGACGATCCGCGATGCCCGCTCACGTGCGCGCGCCGTCGCTCGCGTTCGAACCTTCGCCGTCGAACTCCGCGGGCTCGATGACCGCGAACATCGAGCCCCTGCTCGCGGCGAGCATGGGGTCGCGCCCGAAGGCGAGGATCTGGTCGCGCTTGAGTTCGGCGTGCTCCTTGTGCGTGGTGATGCACACGGCGCGGCCGTCGTTGTTCACGCGGTCGGCGATGAGGAACGCCTTCTCCGCGTCGAGCGCGAACAACTGTTGCAACATGCGGATGACGTAGTCGTAGGTGTGCTCGTCGGAGTCGAGGAGCACGACGTTCCACAGCCACGGCTGCCTGGTCTCGGGCTTGTCGCCTGTCCGGGGGGTCGGTTTGGCGCGGGTCTCGGTCATGGTCGAATTATGCCACGTACCGGGCACCGGGGCGCGTCGGCCCGGCGCGTCGGTGGGCGCGGGATCGTTTGACACGCGCCGGGGGCGTGATAGGCTGGGGGCTTGAGCGACCCGTGCGGGCGCGGCCCAACGGGTGTGCCGCGGACTCGTGCGGAGGAGGCGACCGATGAACAAGGGCGAACTGATCGACGCGGTGGCGACCGAACTCAAGACCAGCAAGGCGGACGCGGCGCGGGCGGTGGACGCGGTGCTGGAGTGCATCACGACCGGGCTCAGGACCGACGAGAAGGTGACGCTGGTGGGGTTCGGGACGTTTCAGAAGCGCACCCGCGCGGCGCGGACGGGGATGAACCCGGTGACCAGAGCGCCGATGCAGATCAAGGCGTCCAAGACCTGCGGCTTCAAGCCGAGCGTACAACTCAAGGGTTCGTTGTAAGTTTGTCGGAGGCCGCGCGGGTTCAGAGACCAAACGCCGCTTCCGCCGCGTCGATGGCCCGAGCCAGAGCCGCGGCCTTGTTCACCGTTTCCTGGTACTCGGCCCGGGGCTCGGAGTCGGCGACGATGCCGCCCGCGGCCTGCAGGTGATAGACCCACCGCCCGCCGGTTCGCAGCGCCGTGGGGACGACCATGGTGCGCAGGGCCAGCGCGATGTCCATGTCGCCGTCGAGCGAGACGTAGCCCATCCCGCCGCCGTAGGGCCCGCGCCGGACGGGCTCGAGTTCGTCGATGATCTGCATGGCGCGGATCTTGGGCGCGCCCGAGATGGTGCCCACCGGCAGCGTGGCCCGCAGCGCGTCCCAGCAGTCGAACTCCGGACGCAGATGGCCCGTGACCGTCGAACTGATGTGCATCACGTGCGAGTAGCGCTCGACGACCATGACCGCGGGGAGTTGGATCGTGCCCGGCGTGCACACGCGCCCGACGTCGTTGCGCCCGAGGTCGACGAGCATGATGTGCTCGGCGCGCTCCTTCGGGTCGGCGAGCAGTTCGCGCTCCAGCGCGCGGTCCTCCTCGGGCGTCGCGCCGCGCCGGCGCGTCCCGGCGAGGGGGCGGTTGGTCAGCACGCGCGCGCCGTCGGCCGCGCGCCGCACGCGGCAGAGGATCTCGGGGCTCGACGCGACGAGGATGCAGCCGCGCGCCTGCATGTAGACCATGTACGGGCTGGGGTTGACGGCCCGCAGGGCGCGGTAGACGTCGAACGGGTCCGCCGCGGAACGCCGCTCGAACCGCTGCCCGAGCACGACCTGGAAGATGTCGCCGGCGCGGATGTACTCCTTGGCCCGCGCGACCATCTCCGCGTGCTGCGCAGGCGTCATGTTGCTGGTGACGTTCCCGGCGGCCGCGGCGGGTGCGGCGGAGGTGGCCGGGCCCGGCGGCTCCATGCGGCCCGAGGGCATGGGGCGCGAGGCGTCCTGCAGTTCGCGCGCGCGGGCCTCGACCGACTCGACGGCGCGCCCGTAGGCGAGGACGGCCTCGTCGCGCGTCGCGCCCGCGTCGACCTCGACGATCCCGACGACGTACACCAGTTTGGCGACGTGGTCGAACACGACGACGCCGTCGTAGTAGCCCCAGTGCATGTCGGGCAGGTGGCGGTCGTCGGGCGGGGCGTTGCGCGGGTCGAGCTTGTCCGGCTCGGCGTAGCGCACCGTGTCGTAGCCCGCAAAGCCGACCCATCCCCCCAGGAAGCACGCCGGCAGCAGGGGGCTGGGCCCCGGCGGCAGCGGCGGCATGACCAGACGCACCCGGCGCGCGATGCGTCGCGGCACGTCGAGCGGGTCGCGCTCGTGCGCGCGGGTCGTGCGCCCCGGCCCGCCCGTGGCGCGGTGGTCGATGATCTCGACGTCGTGCCCGCGGGCGAGGACCTCCATCGCGGGCTGCGCGCCCAGGATCGAGTGCCGCCCCTGGCGCTCGCCGCCCTCGACCGATTCGAGCAGGAACGACGGCGCGGTGCGCTCGTCGGGCGCGACCAGCCGCCGGTAGGCCAGCACCGGCGTGAGTTGGTCGTCGAGCAGTCGCAGCGCGATGGGCACGGCCAGACGAGACGCGTCCGACGCGCGGGGGCCGCGCGACTCGCGCTCGACGATCTGCAGGTACTGTTCCAGCCGCGGCCAGGGCATGCTCGTCGTTGCTCGCAAAGTCGGAAGAACGTCGGACCGATCGGGCTCGTAGGCTAGGGGAGAGGCGGGCGTGGGTGGGGTCGGCGGTCGCGGCGGGGAGAACAGGAGCACGATGACCAGCGCGCGCGGATCGTCCCCGGTGTGCTTATCGGCTGTTGCCGCGGCGTGGTTGACCGTCGCTCCGGTGTCGGGTGCGCAGCAGAACTCCCCCCCGCCCTCCCCCGCGCCCACCCCGGCCCCCGCCCCTCCGTCCGCCGCGCCGCAGGCCGAGGTCGTGCCGGCGCAACGGCTGGGGCTCCGCGTGGCGACGGTCCGGGCGCGGATCCCGCACCTCTCGCGCGTGGTGGTGGTGCCCGACGGGCGGTCGTTCATCGAGGCGGTCGGGGCGTGGTCGCTCGAGGCGCGGTACCCGGTGCTGATCGACGACGGGACGTGGCACTCGCGCGAGGCGGTGGCGCGGTTCGTGCGAGCGTACGCGCCGGCGCAGGTCGTCCGCTGGAGCGCGCCCGAGCAGGTCGCCGCGCTCGGCGACGGGGCCGATCTGCGGACGCGCGTGGAGTCCGCCGCGGCGCGCGCGTGGGGCGCGCCGGCGCCCGAGCAGGTCGCCGCGCGATGGAAGGAACTGGGCTTTGCGCCCCCGGGCGTCGTCGTCGCGTGGCCCGCCGACCCGGCGTGGACCGGTGCCCTCGCCTTGGCCGCGGGGCACGGCCAGCCGATCGTCTGGCTCGACCTGCGCGGCCCGGACGGCGTGAACGGCTGGGTCGATCAGGCCCGGATGACCGAGCACCTGACGGCGTTGGAGCGTGCGCTGGGCGCGCTGCCGTGGGCGTGGGACGCGCTGGGCGACGACATCGACGCGGTGACGGTGTGCCAGGCCATGCCGGGCAAGGTGCACACGGGCGCGTGGCCCGCGACGGTCCGCGGCGCGTTCGCGGGCACGGACCTGATCGGCCGGCCGCGGGCCGCGCTGGGCGCGTCGGAGCGCGACCCGGTGGCGGCGGCGCGCTGGGCGTGGGCGGGGCAGGTCTTCGGCGCCGAGTGGCAGGCGGCGTACGCGGCGATGTGCTCGCTGTTTCTCTCACCCGCTCGGGCGTGGCTGTTCGACGGGTACGACAGCAGCCCGCCGTGGAACGAGTGGGACGCCACCGCCGCGGCGGTGCACCTGGAGCGCGCCGGACTCCGCGCCATGCTCGACGACGAGTCGCGCCGGGGGATCGAGGACTGGCGCAGGCGCGCCGCGGGGCTGGTGATCGACGACCCGCGCGCCGAGCGCGTCGAGGAGGTGCAGCCCGGCCTGCTCGAGCACCGGCGCGGCGTGGACGCGGGGCTGATCTTCGTCAACACCTCGGGCAACCAGGACTTCTTCGACCTCAAGCCCGGTCAGGGCAGGCCGGTGGACGTGCCGGTGCTGCGCGTGCCCGCGGCGGTGCACTTCGTGCACTCGTGGTCGGCGACGGCCCCGGCGGACCGCGACACCGTCGGCGGGCGGTGGATCGAGCGCGGCGCGTTCGCCTACCTCGGCTCGACGTACGAGCCGTACCTGCAGGCGTTTGTCCCCACGCCGCTGGCGGCGCAGCGGCTGCTGGCGGCGATGCCCTTCGGCGCGGCGGTTCGGCTGGACCGGGCCGCGCCGTGGAAACTCACCGTCATCGGCGACCCGCTGTACGTCTGCGTGCCGGCCAAGGAGCGCGTCGACAGGCCGTTGCCCGACGCGCTGCGCGGCGGGCGCGCCCTGACCGATGAACTGGCCGGGCACCTCCGCGGCGAACGGTTCGCCGAAGCGCTGGAGTGTCTGCGCCTGCTGGGGCGCGACCGCGACGCGGCGAGGCTGCTGGCCGCGATCATCAAGGACCGGCCCGACGCGCTCACGCCCGATGCGGCGCTGGCGGGGCTCTCCGCGGCGTTCTTCGAACTCGAACCGGCGCTGTTCGACCGCGTCCACCGGGCGGCGGGCGCGCGCCTCGACGCCGACCCCGACCTGGGCGCGGCGCGCGACCTGCGCTGGCACGCGGCGGAGGTCGGCCGCTGAGCGCCGCCGCGCCGGGGCCGCGCGCAGGTCCGACGTATCATCGATCATGAAGATCGCCGACCTCGTCGCCGCGATGGAGCGGATCGCGCCCTCGCGCCTTGCCGAGCCGTGGGACAACGTGGGGCTGCTGCTGGGCGCGGGCGCGGCGGACCTCCGCGGTCCGGTGCTGCTGACGATCGACCTGACCGAGGCGGTGGCGCACGAGGCGCTGCGGCGCTCGTGCGGCGCGGTGGTCGCCTATCACCCGCCGCTGTTCGACCCGGTGCGCAGGATCACCGACTCCAACGAGTTCGGGCGCGTGGCGGTGGCGCTGATGGGCGCGGGCGTGGCGGTGTACTCGCCGCACACCGCGCTCGACGCCGCGCCCGGCGGCATGAACGACTGGCTCGCCGACGGGCTGATCGGCCCGGGAGATTCCGGCGGCGGAGACCGGCGCGCGCTGCGGTCGGCCGCCGTGCTGCCGGACACGCAGGAACTGAAGGTGGTGACGTTTGTCCCGCGCGCCAGCGCCGACGCGGTGCGCAACGCGCTGGCGACCGCGGGCGCGGGCATCATCGGCAACTACGAGGCGTGTTCGTTCGCCGCGCCCGGCCGCGGCACGTTTCTGGCGGGCGCAGGGGCGAGCCCGGCGGTGGGCGAGGTCGGCCGTTTCGAGGAGGTCGAGGAAATCCGGCTGGAGATGGTCTGCTCCAAGCGCGCCCTGCCGCTGGCGCTGGAGACGCTCCGGCGGTTCCACCCCTACGAGGAGCCGGCGGTGGACGTGTACGAACTGCTGCCGCGGCCGACTCGCGCCGTGGGCGCGGGCCGGCGGATCACGCTGGACCACGCCGCGGGGATCGACGAACTGGCCGCGCGGCTCAAGCGGCACCTGGGCGTGAGCGTCGTGCAGATCGCGCGGGCGACCGACAGGCCCGTCGAGCGCATCGGCGTGTGCCCCGGCGCGGGCGGGTCGCTGGCGCCGATGGCGCTGGCCGAGGGGTGCCAGTTGTTCGTGACCGGGGAGATGAAGCACCACGAACTCCGCGCGGCGGTGGCGCAGGGACTGAGCGTGCTGCTGGCCGGGCACACGCAGACGGAGCGGCCCTACCTGCCCGTGCTGGCCGAGCGGCTGGGGCGCGAACTGCCGGGGGTGCAGGCGGTCGTCAGCGAGGAAGACCGCGAGCCGTGGGTGGCGGTGTAGCGCGCGGGCGCCGCGCGGCGGCTCACCCCGCGTGTGGCAGTTCGCCGAGTTTGATCCACCGCGCAAGGTCGGCGATGGGCACTGGCGCCTGCTCGCCGGTGGCGAGGTTCTTCAGGCTCGCGCCGGCGTCGGACTCGACGATCACGCAGAACCGCGCGCCGCTCCGGGCCGCGTCCTGGATGAGTTTGCCGACGTTCCGGGTCGCCTTGTAACTGCGGCGCGCGTGCAGCCCCGCGCGGCGGAGCGACCCGACCACGCCCGACAGCGCCGCGTCGGCCTCGGGCGTGCCGTTGCTGACGACGAACGCGTCCGGCAGCGTGCCGAGCCTGGCGGCGATCTGCTGGTCGGCGGGCATCAGGCCCTTGTCCTGCAGGACCAGCGAGAGCACGACGTCGCCCATGCCGAACCCGACCGCGGGCGTGGGCGGCCCGCCGAAGAGTTCGATCAACTGGTCGTAGCGGCCGCCGCCGGCGATGGCGCGCTCGGCGCCGCTGGCCTCGTGGATCTCGAACACCATGCCGGTGTAGTACGCCAGCCCGCGCACGATGCCGAGGTTCAGCCAGCACCAGTCCGCCACGCCCGCGGCCCGCAGCTCGGCCCACAACTTCTTGAAGTAGTCGGGCCCCTGGCCGCCCATCGCTTCCGAGAGCATGACCTGCGTCGTCGGTTCCTCGAACCGCGTGGCGGTGACGAGCATCTGCAGGATGTTCATGGCCCGCTGCGTGTCCATGCCCAGGCCGCGGGCCTGGTCGATGAACTGGTCGTTGTTGATCTTGCCGACCTTGTCCAGGAGCGTGAACCACGCCTGGAACATCTCGGGGCGCACGCCGCGGGTCGCGAGCATCTGTTCGACGGCCTTGCGGTGCGAGACGCGGACCTTGACGTGCTCGGGCCCGAGGCCCAGCGCGGCCAGCGCGTCGACGGCGCAGGCGATGAGTTCGGCGTCCGCGGCGGGCGAGTCATCGCCGAGGATGTCGCAGTTCCACTGGCGGAACTCGCGCAGGCGGCCGCGCTGCGGGCGCTCGGCGCGGAAGAAGTTGGGCGCGCAGAACCACTTGGTCGGGCGCGGCAGCGCGCCGGCCCGCGCCGCGAACATCCGCGCCAGCGTGGGCGTGAACTCGGGGCGCAGGGCGTAGGTGCGCTCGCCGCCGGCCCGCTGGAAACTGAACAACTCGCTGACGATCCCCTCGCCGCTCTTGACGGTGTAGAGGTCCAGGTGCTCGAAGGTGGGCCCGTCGATCTCGTCGAAGCCGTGGCGGATCGAGGTCGTGCGCCAGGCCTGCTCGATGTAGCGGACCCTGGCCAGGTCGGCGGGGTAGAAGTCGCGCGTGCCCGTGGGGGCCTGGAAACTGTGGGAGGAGCCCTGCGTCATGGGGCACAAGGGTAGCGACGCCGCGGGTTCGTGCCGACCCGGCGCACAGGCGACTATCGCGACTCGGCCAGCGCTTCGGCGACCGGCCGCGCGGCGCGGCGGCGAGAGGATTCGTGCCCGCCCCGCGGACCCGTGGCGGGGGCGTGCCGGGCCGTTCGGCCGGTGCGCGCCGGCGGTCTTGCCCTCGCCGCGCGGCGCATGGTCACGAGCGTCAGCACCGGCAGCAGCAGCATCGCCACCAGCGCGACCAGGTCCGCGGTGCGCATCATCTGCACCGACTGCGGTGTGACGAGGTTGTAGATCAGCAGCACGCTCCCCGCGACCGAGACCGCCGCGGCGGCGGCCACGCCCATCCTGCGAACCTTGCACAGATCCTTCAACATCCCGGCCGGACTCCTTGGCCCCGTGTTGGGAGCAGAGCGTAGGTCGGCACAAGCAGGACGAGCAAGGGCCCGGCCCGCGCGCGACCGGATGCAATAATCCGCCCGTGCCACGACTGACCGCCGAGACCGCACTGCCGCCGCCGGATCCCCGTCGCCCGCGCGTGGCGGTGCTCGCGTACGCGCCGACGCCGTACCAGTTGCACCTGGCGCGCCGGCTCTCGGCGGAGATCCCCGGCGCCGAGTTCTACTTTCTCTACACCGACGAGCCGCCCGATCAGGGATGGAACCTGAGCGTTCCCGAGGGCGTGAACGCGGTGGAGTTCCGCGGCGGCGCGCCGCTCTCGGGCACCGGGCGGCTGTCGGAGCAGCCGCGGTTCTTCCGGCGCGGCGGGCGGATCATCCGGTGGCTGCGCGACCACCGCGCGGCCGCGCTGGTCTGCTACGGATACAACGACGCGGGCCGGCTCCGCATCGCGCGCTGGTGCCGGCGTCGGCGCGTGCCGATCTTCCTCGCGGCGGACTCCAACGCCCTGCTCGACAGCCCGCGCGGCTGGCGCCGCGCGCTCAAGCACGCCGTCGTGTCGTCGTTCCTGCGCTGCGCGTCGGGGGTGATGGTCTTCGGCAAGCCCGGCGCGGCGTACTTTGCACGCTACGGGATGCCCGAGGAGCGCGCCTTCTTCGTGCCCTACGAGCCCGACTACGACGCGCTGGCGCCGCGCGGCGAGGCCCACGACCGCGCCGTGCGCGAGGCGCGCGGGCTGGCGCCGGGCCGGCGACGCCTGCTGTTCGTCGGGCGACTGCTCGCGCTCAAGCGGGTCGATCTCCTGCTCGCGGCGTTCGCCGCCATCGCCGAACGTCGGCTCGACTGGGACCTGGTGCTGGTGGGCGACGGGCCGCTGCGTGCCCAACTCGGCGCGTCGGTCCCGCCCGCGCTGGCCTCGCGCGTGCACTGGCTGGGGTTCGAGGGCGACCCGGCCGCGCTGGGCGCCGTCTATCGCGCCTGCGACGTGCTGGTCCTGCCCAGCGACTACGACGCGTGGGGGCTGGTCGTGAACGAGGCGCTGGCCAACGGCCTGGCCGTGGTGACCAGCCACGTCGTCGGCGCCGCGGCGCACCTGGTCCGGCAGGGCGAACCGGGAGCGGGGGCCAACGGGCGGACCTTCCAGCGCGGCGACGCCGCGAGCCTTGCCGCGGCGCTGGCGGACGTGACCGATCCGGCCCGCGTCGACGCGTTCAAGGCCAACTCGCCGAAGGTGCTGGCCGAGTATCGGGCCCTGGCGGACCCTGTCGCCGGGATGAGCAGGGCACTGGCTTGGGTGGGTCTTCTGCACGCGCGGTAGGTTCGGGCGGCATTTGGTTGCGCGAACCGCGGGTCGTCTCATGCAGTAGGTGGCGATAAGCCGAAAGGCGGGTGCCGGGCGTGCCTGCCCGCGTCGGCCCCCAGCGGCCGATGTCCTGTCGTTGAGACGCCCGTGCACACCGACCTGCCGACCCCAGTCCTGGCCCTGATCATCGCCGGCGCGGTGGTTGCGCACATCCTGCTGATCATCTCGGCCCGCTGGATCAACCCCGTGGTGCTGCTGGTGGCGATCTTCTTTGCGCTCGCCCCGTGGGCCGCGGCGATCATCCCCGGCGGCGAGGTGCTCAAGTTCGCGCGCCTGTATCTGACCGTGCTGGCGGTGGCGGTGTCGGTGCTGATGATGCGCACCTACCAGTTGAACCTGGCGGGGGGGCTGCTCCTGCTGATGATGACCTTCTACTGGCTGGCGGGCATCTGGAGCGAGCAGCCGTGGGGCGCGCTCCAGTTCAAGGGCCTGTCGATGCCGGCGCTGCTCATGGGCCTGCTCGCCGCGGCGAACATCAGGACCAAGGAAGACCTGCAGGTCGCGCTGCGTCTGTTCATCGTGCTGTCGCTGGCGTTCGTGGTGCCGTGCACGGTGATGCTGCTGACGCAGGGCATCGGGCTGGCCCGCGGCGGCCGGTTCGCGCCCTTCGGCCTCAACGCCAACCGCATGGCCCACGAGTGCGCGTGCATGCTCATCGCCGCGGCGGGCGTCGCGCTGTACGACAAGTCGTTCTCGTGGAAGGTGTACGCCTACGCGGTGGGAACGATGGCCGCGGCGTGCATCCTCGCGTCGGGCTCGCGCGCGGCGGTGGGGCAGTCGGTGGTCGGCGCGGTGCTGCTGGGCCTGCCGATGTTCAGGCGTCCGCTGCTGCCGCTGACGCTGGGCGGGTTCGCCGCGGTGATCCTCTGGTTCCTCATGCCCAGCGGCACGGAGGGGGCGTACGAGCGTCTGAGCGACATCAACTTCCAGAACCGCGGCACGGTGTGGGAGTGGGCCCTGGAGATCTTCCGCGACCACCCGCTGTGGGGCGCGGGCTGGGTGTTCGACGACTCGATCCGGCAGGCGGGCTCGACCGCGAACCTGCACTCGATCTACATGCAGATTCTCGCCGAGACGGGGGTCGCCGGCGCGGTGCTCACGCTGCTGGCGCTGACGGTGATGGCGGGGCAGTACCTCCGGCTGTGGCAGTACGCGCGGTCGGTCGGCTTCGACCAGCGCTACGTGTTCCTGGGCCTGGCCTTCGCGCTGGCCCCGCTGTCGCACGGCCTGGCCGAGTCGAGCACGTTCATGCCCGGCACGATCAACCTGGTGATGATGGCGATGGGCTTTGCGCTCATCCGCCCGCTGCACAACATGGCGACGGCGCACGCGATCGAGGCCGCCGAACAGCAGGCCGCCGACGAGTACGCCGCCTGGGAGGACGAGGCGCTCGCCGCGGAGCGTGCCCGCTGGGGCGACTACGCCCCCGAGCCGCGCACCGCCTGAGCGGCGTGGCGCGCGTTCTCGCGCAGGTGCGCCGCGCTGGCGGTGCCGACGATCATCGACGACACCCCCGGCGTGCCGAGCACGAAGCGGACCGCCGCGCCCGCGTCGGGCGCGTGCCCGCTGGCCAGTCCCTTCTTGACGAGCACGCCGACGCCGCGCGCCGCCGCGGCGTCGATCACGACGCGCTCGGCCGTGTGCGCGGGGTTGTGCGTCACCATCACGACGTCGCAGACCTCCGCCGCGAGCAGCCCGCCCTCGACGGCCTTGGTGCTGACGCCGACGGCGCGGACCAGCCCGCGGTCCTTGAGTCGGCGCAGTTCGTCCAGCGCGCCCGACTCGCGGATGATCCACTCGTCGCGTCCGTCGGAGTGCAGCAGCACGACCTCGACGCGGTCGGTGCGCAGCCGACGCAGGCTGCGCTCGACGCTGGCGCGGATCGCGCCCGGCGAGAAGTCGAACCGCGACTCGCCCGCGCCCGAGCCGCCGCGTTCGTCGAACTCCTCGCCCGCCTTGGTGCACACGACCCACCGGTCGCGCCCGCCGAACCAGCCGCCGGCGGCCATCAGCGCGCCAAGGCGCTCTTCCGCGACGCCGTAGGCCGGCGCGGTGTCGACGAGATTGACGCCGACCTCCGCCGCGGTGCGGAGCAACTCCGCCGCGGCGTCGTCGCCCGGCAGCGCCGGGGCGCGCTGCGCGTCGGGGTACTTGAGGCCGCGCGTGCGGCCGAGTTTCACCGTGCCCAGACCCAGCGCGCCGACGCGCAGGCCGGTCGCGCCCAGCGGCCTTACGTCCATCGCACGCCCTCCGCGTCCCACGGGTGCGGGGCGACCGGCGGCGCGGGCAGCGCGGGGTTGAGCGCGCCGTCGGCTCGGGGCGATACGCCCGCCGCGCCCAGTTCGCGCGCGACCTCGTCGGCCAGCAGCGGCGCGAACGCGAGTTTGGTCGGCCACGCGGCGACGGCGCGGCCGACGCGCGCGACGACCGGCGCGTCGGGCCGCAGGCCCGGCAGCAGCCCCGACGACGCGGGCACGCCCTCGGCGCGGTCGATGCGCAGCGTCGCCCACCGCGCGCCCTCGGGCAGGCGGAGCCACGCCATGCACTCGGCCAGTTCGCGCCCGGCCGCGGCGATCTGCTCCGCCGGCGCGCGGTCCACGCCGCTCTCGGCGATCCGCCCGCCGATGTACCACACGCGCTCGCCGGTGTCGGCGGTCGCGCCGCTGGTGATGGTCAGCCGCGGCGAACTGCTGGTGCCGACGCAATGCCCGAAGAACGCGCCCGGCGCGCCGCGCAGCATGACCATGTGCAGCGGCCGGCGCTGCGCGCGGACGGGCGACCCGCCCGCGTCGAACCCGAACCGCGTCATCAGCTCTTCGTTCCCCGCGCCCGCGGCGAGCACGACGGCCGACGGGCGCACCTCGGCGTCGCGCCCGTCGCGGCAGCGCAGGCGCAGCGGCGCGCCCTCGCGCCACGCCCCCACCGGCGGCGCGAGCGCGCCGTGGACGACGCACCCGCGCCCGATCTCGGCCAGACGCGCCACCAGCGCGCGGGCGTCGAGCACGATCTCGCCGACCCGGTACACGTCGACGCCGTGCAGCCCGGCCGGCGCGTCGCGCAGCAGCGCGGGGCGGTCGTCGCCCGTGAGCCGCTCGACCGCGGTGCGCATGACCCTGCTCGCCCCCGCGCCGGCGATGCGCGACATCACCCCCGGCGAGGTCCAGTAGACGTAGTGCTCGCTCAGCACCGGCACGCCGCGAAGGTCCGCGGGCGCGCCCGCGTCGCCGCGCAGGCACGCGCGCCACGCCTCCGGCATCGCGGCGATGGCCGACGCGGCGGAGCCGACCTGCCCGTCCAGCGCGTACTTGAGCCCGCCGTGGATGATGCCCTGACTGGCGACGGTCTGCCCCGCGCCCAGCGCGTCGGGCTCGACCAGCAGGCACGCGAAGCCGTCCCGCTTCAGCCGCGCCAGCGTCCACAGCCCGGCGACGCCGCCGCCGAGGATCAGCACGTCGGCATGGACGGTGGTCGTCATCGCGAGCGGGAGTTTACGAGATCGTCAGCGTCGGCCGGGTTCGGCCCTGCCGCACCGACGCCAGCGCGGCCTGATTCTCGACGTTGTTCACCAGCGCTGCGAGGTGCGCCGCCAGCCGCCGCCCGGCGGGCGAGGGGTCGGTGAAGTTGGCCGTCGGGTCGCCGCGGTCGCTGTTCTCGCGCAGCGCCATGGTGATCGGCACCGCCCCGAGGAACGGCACGCCCAGGCGCTGGGCCATGCGCTGCGCCCCGCCGCGCCCGAAGATGTCGTACTCCTTGCCGTCGTCGCCGACGAACCACGACATGTTCTCGACGACGCCGAGGACCTCGATGCCCAGCTGCTGGAACATCTTCGCCGCGCGGACCGCGTCGTCCTGCGCGACCTTCTGCGGCGTGCACACGACGACCGCGCCGCTGAGTCTGAGCAGTTGGGCCATGGTGAGCGCGACGTCGCCCGTGCCCGGCGGCAGGTCGATGACCAGGTAGTCGAGTTCGCCCCAGTTGGTCTGCTCGACCAGTTGCTTGAACGCGCCGTGCGCCATCGGCCCGCGCCAGACCAGCGGCTTGTCGGGGTCGACCAGCGCGCCGATGGTCATGGCCTTGACGTTGTGCACGAGGAACGGCTCGATGGTGCGGCCCCGCACCGCGGCCTCGATCGCGCCAAGGCCCAGCATCGTCGGCAGCGACGGGCCGTAGATGTCGCCGTCCATCAGGCCGACGGCGTGCCCCTTCCGCGCCAGGCCCACCGCGAGGTTCACCGCGATGCTGCTCTTGCCCACCCCGCCCTTGCCCGCGCCCACGGCGATGATGTGCCGCGCGTTCACCGGTCCACCCGCCGGCGCGGGCTCGGCCTTCGCGGCCGTCGGGGCGGCGCGCTTCGGCTCGGGCAGCGGCGCGTCGGGCGCGTCGTCGGTCACCTCCACGTGCACGTCGCGCAGCGGCTCGGCGCCCGCGGCACGGATCACCGCCGCCCGCGCGGCGTCCTCGACCGCCTTGCGCTGGGCCGGGTTCAACCCGCCGCCGTTGAGCCGCACGCTCGCGTAGCCGTCGCAGTACGCGACCTTGGCCACCGCGCCCGCCGCGAGCAGCCCCGCTCCGCTGACCGGGTGCGGCACCGCCGCGAGTGCCTGTTGGATCGTGTTCTTGTCCATGCGTCAGGTCTGTGCGTGATCTGGTCGGGTACGGGGCTGCGGGGGCGAAACCGCGCTGCCGGGCCGCAATATCAGCACAACGCGACCCGTTTGGCCGCTTGTCCGGCGGTCCGATGCGGCGTTCATGCCGACGATAGGACCGTGCCGCGACACGAGGAGCCCGACTCATGAACCGTTGCCCCGCCGCGATGCGCGTCCGTCCGTTCCATGTGCTGGCTGTCTGTGCTGCCGCGGCGGGCCTGAGCGCCGCGGCGTGGGGGCAGGCCGGCGCGGGCAAGGTCGATGAGCCGGTGCTGAAAGGGCCGCAGGTCAAGGACCGCGACGTGCCCGGCGTGCCCGGGGCGTTCGGGACGGGCACGGGCGCGCGCCGCATGGCCGAGCGCATCCCGCCCGAGGTGCTGCGCGAGGCGTTGGGCGCGCTGCTGAGCGACGACGCCGCGCCTGAGGTCCGCGCCAGCGCGGAGCAGGCGCGGCAGATCCGTGGCATCAACGAGGAGTTCCGGGCGGCCCAGCGCGCGTACATGGCCGAGCACCGCGACGAGTTGATCGACCTGCGGCGCGAGGCGAACCTGACGGACCGCGGGGCCCGGGAGATCGACCGCGCCATCGGCCGCCCGCGCCCGGGCGAGGCGCCCCGCGAGCGCCGCCGCCCGGACGGCGCGACGGACGGCGCCGACGCGCCGATGACGGGCGAGGCGGGCGACGAGAAACAGGCCGCGGCGCGCCAGCGTCTGCGCGAGATCATGGAGGGCGCGCCGCGGATCGAGGACTTCGCGACGCGCATCTGGGAATCGCTCTCCGCGCCGCAGCGCCAAGCGGTGGAGGCGCGGCTCGACGAGTGGCGCAAGGCCGACGCGGCCCGGCGCGACGAGGCGTACGTGCGCCAGCGCGCGATGGAGCGCGAGCGCAACGCCGGCGAGTTGCAGGCCCGGGCCGCCCAGCGCCCTGACCGGCGGCCGCAGGCCGAGATGGACGGCGAGATGACCAACCGCCGGCCGCAGGCGGCCGGCGGGCAGACGCCCGAGCGGCCCAACGCCGCCGCGTCCCAGCGGCGCGAGCGTCTGATCCGGCTGTTCGAGCGTCTCTCCCCCGAGCAGCAGGAGGCCCTGCTGCAGCGGCTCGAGAACGCCGCCCGCGACGGCGCCCCGCCGGCACCGGGCTCTTCTCGCGGGCGCGTGCAGCGTGCCCCGGCCGACTCGGCCAAGCCCGCGCCCGGCATGGACGGGGTCGAGGTTCCCGACCCGGCGGACGTGGACTGAGCCGGGTTGCACGTTTGTGAAGGTTGCCGGGCGGCCTGCGGCCGCGCGTGGCTGTTGGGAGCCGCCAAGACGGCCGGCGAGGGCGGAGATTGCGCACCGGTCGATCCGAGATCACCCAACCGGGGTAAACCCAACCGTTCGGCCGCGTATTCTCGGACCTTGCCATGGCCCGATGATTGTGAACTTAGGAAAAGTGTGTGCGCGGGGTGATGAAAGCAGAACCGCGAAGCAGAAAGCCGCGTAAAAGCCTTGGTCTACGGGCGGTTTGTGGCCAATCATGTAGACATCGGCGGGGCGCACGGAAGGGCCTGCGGCGGGTATTCCGGGCGCGACGGTCGCGGCCTGCGGAAACTTCAAGGGCCTTGCGTTCCCCCTGCCGATAGCGATTTCACCTCCCCCTGATCTCTCTCTCCTCCAGCGGGGCGCTGTCTTACGATGGCGCCCTGCTTTGTTTTTGTCCCTCGCCCTCCCGCCCGCCGACACGCCCGCCGCGGCAACCAGGAACAGCATGATGACCAGCAACGCCCAGACCGTGCTCGTGACCGGCGCGGCGGGGTTCATCGGGTCGCACGTCTGCGAGGCGCTGCTCGCGCGCGGCGCGAAGATCGTCGGCGTCGACAACTTCGACCCGTTCTACGACGTGAACGTCAAGGCCCGCAACGTCGCCGAGATCGAGAAGACCGCGGCGAAGGCGCGCGGCGCGTTCGAACTCGTGCGCGCCGACATCTGCGACGCCGACGCGATGAACGCGCTGCTCGCCCGCTCGCGGCCCGGGGGCGTGATCCACCTTGCCGCCAGGGCGGGCGTGCGCCCGAGCATCGCCGACCCGGTCGGCTACTCACGCGCCAACGTGCTGGGCACCAGCGTGCTGCTGGAGGCCGCGAAGCGCGCCGGCGTGTCGCGATTCGTCATGGCCTCGAGTTCCAGCGTGTACGGCAACAACCCGCGCACGCCGTTCGCCGAGGACCACGACGTGAGTTTCCCCGTCTCGCCCTACGCCGCGACCAAGCGCAGCTGCGAACTCATCGCCCACGCGCACTGGCACCTGACGGGGATGCCCACGGCCTGCCTGCGGTTCTTCACGGTCTTCGGCCCGCGCCAGCGCCCGGACCTGGCCATCGCCAACTTCCTGCGGCTGGTGTCGCGCGGCGACGAGGTGCCCATGTACGGCGACGGCGCGTCCAGCCGCGACTACACCTACGTCGACGACGTCGTCCGCGGCGTGCTCGCGTCGTACGACCGCATCGGCGAGCACGGCTACCGCATCTGGAACCTGGGCGGCTCTTCGCCCGTGCCGCTGGCCGAGATGATCGCCACCATCGGCCGCACCGTCGGGCGCCAGCCGCGGATCAGGCCCATGCCCGTGCAGCCCGGCGACGTCGAGCGCACGTGGGCCGACCTGACGCGCAGCGCGGCCGAACTGGGCTACCGCCCGCGCACGCCGTTCGAGGAGGGCGTCCGCCGGCAGTGGGAATGGCTCAAGGCCCAGCCATGAGCGACGCCGAGCGCACGACCGGTCGGGCGCGGCGCGGCCGCGGGTGCGCGTCGGGCCTGTGCGCGCTGGTGCTGCTGGCGTGGTCGCTGGCGTGGACGCTCGGCGGCGTGTCGTGGTGGGCCGACGTCGCGGCCAACTTCGCCGCTCAGGGCGCGCTGGTGTCGCTCGCCGCGTGCGCGTGGTGGGCGCTGCGCCGCCGGCGCGGGGCCGCGCTGCTCGCGCTGCTCGCGCTGCTCGCGGCGGCCATGCACCTGTGGATCGTGGGGACCGGGCGCGAGGCGTGGATGCCGCGCCCGATCGACGCGGGCGCGCCCCCGGCCGAGGGCCGCGTCCGCCTGCTGCACTTCAACTGCTCGTCGCGCCCCGTGCCGGCGGACGTGTACGCGCTGTTCGACGCCTGCCGCGCCGACGTGGTCAGCGTCACCGAGCCCAACGTGCACGTGCAGTTCGACGTGATCTACGGCGACAAACTCGAGGCCGAGTTCCCGCACCGGATCAAGCGCCACTTCCGCGACCTGCCGACCGGCCAGCGCGGCGCGGGCTTCGTGCTCTCGAAGTTCCCGCTCTCGCCGTTCCCCGTCGAGCCCGACGCGCAGGGCGAGCACGTCGAGGAGATCATCGCGGCGGTGGTCGAGGCGCCGACCCGGTTCGGGCTGATCGCCGTGCACCCCCGCTCGCCGCGGACGCGGGCGCGGTGGAGCGACGGGCACGCGTTGACGCGTGCCGCGGCGGGCGTGGCCCGGCGCATGCGCGGGCAGGGCCTGCCGGTCGTGCTGCTGGCCGACCTGAACTCGACGCCCTCGGGCTGGCGCAGCCGCGCGTTGCACTTCGAGGCGGGCCTGCGCCGCGCCAAGCCCGTGTTCGAGGTCCGGGGGACGTACCCGACTCACCTGAGCGTCGCGGGGCGCGGCTTCGACGCGCGCTGGCCGCTGGCGATCGCGATCGACGACGCGTTCCTCGGCGGGCCGGTCGCGCTGCACGGCTGGGGCCTGCTCGACCCGGTCGGCTCGGACCACTGGCCGGTGCTGGTCGATATCGAGCCGGGCAGGTGAACGCGGGTATCCGGCGGCCTCGCCCGGCCAGGAAACGGTCGTTGCGCACCGGGCTCGACGGAGAAGCGACCTCTTCCTCGCGTAAGGCGCGGCCAGACCGCCCCGTCGCAGGTGGCGCTCTCTGCGTCTCGGTGTCCGCCTCCGTGTTCCTGGTGGACCTGCCTTGGACAACGACGCTCACCGCGGCCCGCGCGCGCTCGCCGTCACCTGCACGCCCGTCGCCCGCCGCCGGCGCAGCGCGGGGTTGCCCAGTTGCCCGCACGCGGCCATGGTGTCGCGCCCCTTGGTGCGGCGACGCTTGGCGTACACGCCCTCCTCGGCGAGCCAGAGCAGGAACAGGTCGACCGAGTCCTCCGTCGGCGCCTCCCACGGCGAGTTGTCGCGCGGGTTGTAGGGGATCACGTTCACCAGCCCCGGCAGCCGCGGCCGGCCCGCGTAGGGCCCGCGCCCGAGCACGAAGTCGCCCAGTTGCGCCGCGTGCTCGGGGGCGTCGTTCACGCCGGGGATCAGCACGTACTCGAGGCAGATCTTCGCGCCCCCGTAGACGGGCCAGTGCTCGATCGCCTCGCGCAGGCGGCTCATGGGCACGGCGCGGTTGATGGGCATGATCCGCGAGCGCACCTCGTCGCTGGGCGCGTTGAGCGAAACGGCCAGCGACAGGCGGTGCCAGCCGTGCCGGTGCACCAGTTGGGCCAGCCGCGCGATGCCGTCGACGCGGCCCACCGTCGAGACGGTGATGCGGTTGCGCGCCAGCGCGGGCCCGCGGTGGTCGCCCAGGATCGTGATCGCGCCGATGACCGCGTCGAGGTTGTCCATCGGCTCGCCCATGCCCATGAACACCAGGTTGCCCATGTGCGCCGGCCGGAAGACGTGCCGCGCCGTGAACCACTGGGCCATGATCTCGCGCGTCGTGAGGTTCCGCAGCAGGCCCATCTGCGCCGTCTGGCAGAAGCCGCAGCCCATGGCGCAGCCGACCTGCGACGACACGCACAGCGTGTGCGTCCGCACGCCGCGCTTGCCGATCATCGGGATGATGACCGACTCGGTCTCCAGCGCGCCGCTCTCGCCGTCGCGCCCCGGCACCCGCAGCGTGAACTTGACGACCCTGCCCTCCGGCGAGTCGCTCTCCAGCACACGACCGACCTCCGGCAGCGCGACGGGCGCGAGCGGGTCGTCGGTCACGCCCTCGCGGTAGACGCGCGCGTAGCGATCCAGCGCGCCGGCGCGCCCGCCCTTGAGCCCCGCGGCGACGCTGGCCGCGGCGAACTCCGCCGCCGGGAGCGACAGCGGGTCGGGCACGTCGGGCTGTGAGCGGGAGAGTTGGGGCGGCTCGGGGTTCATGCGGTCGGCAAAGGGTATCAACGCCGGCCCCGCCGGATCAGCGGTCGATCCCCGCCTCCAGCACGCCGCGGGACAGGTGTTCGACGTACGCCAGCAGCGCGTCGCGGGCTCGGCTGTCGCGCGCGGGCGTCGCCGCGGCGTCGTCGAGGTATCGCGCGACCGACGCCAGACGCGCCCGCTCCGCGACCATCCACGAGGCGCGCGTCGGCGGCGCGGCCGCGGCGGCGAACGGCCAGACCCACGCCGCGCCGCGCGACCGCGCGCCGCGGTCCAGCGCGGCCAGAAGGCGCAGCGTCGGCCGCGCCTCCTCGATCTGCCGCAGCGCGCGCCGTGCCTGCTCGGTGCGAGCGGGGTCGATCGCCGCCGCCGCGGCGTCGCCCAGTTGCTTCGCGAGGTCGTCCCCGCCCGCGGCCAGCGCCAGGCCGCGCGCCGAGACCGGCACGCCAGGCCAGGCGAGCAGGCCCTCGCGCGGCGCGCCCGGCGCGGCGAGCGCGCGCACCGTCCGAGCGTCCTCGACGAGCGCGAGCAGCCCGCGCAGGGCGCGCAGGCGCGCGGCCACCTCGTCCGACGACGGGCCGGGCGTCGCTGCGCGCGGCGCGCCCGCCGGGCTGCGCGTGCCGGGCGCGCCGTCGCCCTCGCGCGCCCACGAGTCGAGGTACGCGCTCCGCCATTCGTCGAGCCGCGCGACGGCCTGCGCGGCGCGCCCGCCGGTCAGCGCGTCGGCCTCGGCCCCGCCCGCGCGCACGAACGCTTCGCCCGGCAGCGGGTCGAGCAGTTCCATCGCCGCGCCGAACGCGCGGAGCGCGACCAGCGACGAATCGGGCGCGGCGGCGCGGCCGATCTCCTGCCCCAGCCGCAGCAGGCGGGCCGAGGCCAGCCGCCACGTGGGCGCGGCGTCGTCCCTGTGGCGCGACAGCAGTTGATCGACGGACCGGAGCATCTTCAGGTCGTCGAGCGCGCGCCGGTGCGCCGCGATCGCCGCGACGATCGCCGGCTCGCTCGTGGCCGACTCGGCCTTCGCGATCGCGCCCAGCTGCGCGACGAGCAGGCCCTCGGTCTTCTTCGCCGCGCCGTCCAGCGCGCGGAAACTCACGCGCAACTCGCGCGTGACGTCGGCGTCGGCGCCGATCGTCGCCCGCTCCTCCAGCAGGTCCATGACGCGCTCCAGCGCGCGCAGCGCCTTGCGGGCGCGTTCCCGTGCGGGGCCGGGGTCGCCCAGCGCGTCGGCCGCGGCGTCGGCCAGCGACAGGCGGAACGCCTGCGCCTCGCGCGAGGGCGTCGCGCCTCCGACCAGCGCGCCGGCCCGACGGGCGAGGCGCGCCACGCCCGCCGCGGCGGTGAGCGCGTCGGTCGCGTCGCCGTCGCGAGCGGACGCGGCGAACCGCCGCAGCGCGGACGCGGCGCGCTCGGCGACCACCGACCGGCGCGCCTCTGCGAACCAATCGGGCAGCGCGCCGGGCTCGCCCAGCGCCAGCGGCAGCGCCGCGCCGATCATCGCCCGCGCCTCGGCCGCGGCGGGCGCAAAGGCCCACAGGGCCGACGCCTCGTGAAGCGCGCCGAGCATCGAGCGCAGGTCGTCGGCCAGCGCTCGGTCCACCGCGCCCGCTGGGGCGCCGTCGAGCATCGCGGCCAGCGCGGCGGCGGAGGGGGGCGTGTCCGCGCGGCCGAGGTCCCACGCCGCGCCGCGCGCGGGCAGACGGTCGGCCACCGCCTGCGCCAGCGGCGCGCACAGCACGCGGAGCGCGGCGTCCGCGTCGCCCACGGTCGGCGGCAGGCGTCCGGCGCCCTCCGCCATATAGGCGTCGACCGCGTGCACCCACGAGCGCGCCGCCGCGCCGATGGTCGCGTCGCCGCTGCGCGCCGCCGCGGCGGCCAGTCCGTCGGCCCACGACGTGTCGCGCGCAAGTGTCGCAGCGAGGGCGTAGTGCACCGAGCCATGCTCGCCGAGTTCCTCGGCGCGGGCCAGCAGCGCGCGGGCGAGATCGGCCGCGCGCGAGCGCACCGCCGCGGCCAGCAGCGCGTCGTCGATCCACACCTGCCGGCCGATGTCGGCGCGTTCGGGCAGCGCGGCGCGCAACGCGCGGGTCGCCGCGCTCTCGCCGGGCGCGGGGGCGCGCGGCGCATCAAGGTTCAGCCGCTGCGCCGACGCGACGGACGCGAGCAGGGCGACGCCCGCAGCGCCCGCCAGCGCGCCACGGGCCCGCCGCCGCGGGTGGTGGTCGCCGCGCCGAATCATGCCGCGGCCCTCTCTGCGCGCTCGGGCGTGCGGTACACGCCCTCCAGCGCGTCGATCATCCGCTCGACGGCGAAGCGCTCCGCGCACTCGGCGCGGCCGCGCGCGGCCATCGCGGCCCGCTCGGCGGGGTTCGCGGCGGCGCGGCGGACCGCGGCGCGCAGCGCGGCGCGGTCGCCGGTCGGCACCAGCAGCCCGGTCTGCCCGTCGCGCACGACCTCCGGTGTCCCGTCGCAGTCGTACGCGATCGGGCACACGCCCGCCAGCAGGGCCTGCGGCACGGTCCGCGGCATGCCCTCGCGGTACGACGGGTGGGCCAGCACGTCCATGGCGCGCATCAGGCCGGGGATGCGCTCGGGCGGCACAAGGCCGGTGAGCAGCAGTTGCGCCGCGGGCTCCGGGGCCCGGTTCGAAACGTCCGACGCTGAACCAGAGTCGAGCGCTCGCACCGCGATGCCGGCGCTGCGCGCCCGGGCCAGCAGCCGGTCGCGCCACCATCCGTCGCCGACCCAGAGCAGTTTCCAGACCGGGTTGGCGCGAAGTTCGTCGGCCAGCGCGTCGAGCAGGTCGTCGTGCCCCTTGTGCCGGGCCAGCCGCGCCACCGTGCCGATCACGAAGTCGCCCGGGCCGAGGCCCAGCCGCGCGCGGACGGTGTCGCGGTCCTCGCCCGGCGCGGCGTGCAGGAACGGCCCGGTCTCCATCCCCGACGCGACGGTCACGTACTGCTCGGGCCTGCCGATGCCGCGGGCCAGAAACTGCCGCGTCATCGCGTCGGCCACGCTCACGATCGCGTGGCAGCGCTTGGCCGCCCAGCGTTCGGCAATCGTGTACGCGGCGTTGCTCAGCCGCACTCTGCAACGCGTTGCCGCGCCGCCCTCGACGGGCATGAACGGCGGGCCGTGGATGGTGTGCACGACGCGGACCGTCCCCGCGCGCCCGCCCTCGCGCCACGCGGCGGCGCGCCCCAGCACGCCGGCCTTGCTCGAGTGCGTGTGCACCACGTCGGGCCGGACCGCGCGGACCAGGGCGCGCAGTTGCCGCCACGCGCGCCGGTCGCGCAGCGGGTGCACCGGCCGCACAAGGTCGGGCACGACGTGCGTGCGGATCGCGCGCCCCGGGTGCGCGCGGTTGAAGGCCTCGACGCGCTCCAGCAGCGAGCCCTCGGGCCCGTAGATGGGCCCGAAGGCCAGGTGCACCTCGTGCCCGCGCAGGGCCTGTCCCTCGCACGAGAGCACGGTGTTCTCCTGCGAGCCGCCGAGAATCAGACGCGTGCTGACGTGGAGGATGCGCATGCGTACCTGTCGCGCCGACGCGAACAATCACCCGCCCCGCCTACTCGCGCGGGTTGATGGTGATCTGGTCCACCTCGTCCTGCGGCATCAGGCGCACGTCCACCTTCTCGCCCGGTCCGGGGCGCAGTTGGAGCGCCGCGTGCTCGGGCTGGATGGGGATCTCGCGCTCCGGCCGCTCGACCAGCACCGCCAGACGCAGGCGGCTGGGCCGCCCGAAGTCGAGGATCTCGCGCAGCGCAGCCATCACGCTCCGGCCGGTCATCAGCACGTCGTCGCACAGCACGATCTCGCGCCCCGACACGTCGAAGGGGATCGAGGTCTTGCCCACGCGCGCCGCCGCGCCCGTCTCCGAGAGGTCGTCGCGATAGAGCGTGATGTCGATCGAGCCCACGTCGGTCACGCCGAGTTTCTCGGCCAGCCGCGCTGCCAGCACGTCGCCCCGCCTCCGGATGCCGATCAGCGCCAGCTGCGCGGGGTCCCGCGTCGCGCCGCGGATGTCCGCGGCCAGCGCGTCAAGCAGCGAGTCGATCCGCGCGGCGTCGGCGATCAGTTTCATGCGGGCAGTATACAACCCATCCGGCCCGGGACCGCCCGGTTCACCGCAGGCGCACGCGCGGCAGCAGGGCCGGCGAGTCCCGCGGCGTCACCTCGTACAGCACCGCGCCGCCCGCCCTGGCGCGGAACACCCGCAGGCCCGAGCCCGCGTCGACCGGCACGCGCCGATCGTTGCCCGATCGGTCCACGATCACGATCGCCCGATCCCCGCCGACCGTCGCCAGCAGCACGCCGGCCCCGTCGCCCAGCACGCCCGAGCAGTACGTCCAGCCCAGCAGCTCGACGCCCGGGGCGGGCTCGATCGTGAACGCCTGACCGAAGGTGTCGCGCGTGTAGGCGACGAACTCGGCGTCGTCCCCGCACACCCACGCCGGCTCAAAGCCCGTGCGCACCAGCCGCGCGTACAGCGCATCGGCACGCGTGTCGCCGGGGCCGCGCCCCAGAAGCCCTGCCCAGTACGCCCCGGCAGCGGCCAGCGCGAGCGCGGCGGCCAGGCCCAGCGCCAGGCGTGTCCACGGCGCGACGGGGCGCGGCGGCGCGCCGGGCGCGCCCGCCGGGACCGGCGGCGCGAAGATCGCGCGCAGGCGGTCGTCGATGCGCTGCTGCGTCTCGACCTCGGCGCGCAGCGCGGGGTCGCGCAGCATGTCGCGCTCGAACGCGGCGCGCTCCGCCGCGCCCAGCGAGCCCTCGACGTACGCCTCCAGCCGTTCCGCGCTGCCCGCTCGTTCGCCGCTCACTGCCCGCTCCTTGTCGAGTCCGCGTTCCCGTCCTGCCGCATCAGCCGCGCGCGGAGCGTCCGACGCGCCCGGTGCACGTGGCTGGCCGCCGTGCCCTCGGGGATGTCGAGCGTCCGCGCGATCTCGGCGTAACTCCGGTCCATCACGGTGCGCAGCAGCACGCACTGCCGCGCGGTCTCGTCGAGTTCGCCCAGCGCCTCGACGAGCCGGTCGTCGAACGACTCCTGGTCGCGCGCCAGTTCGCCGCCGCTGGTCACGGGCCGGGCCGCCCCGTGCGCGGGCGCCGGGCCGGTCCGCCGGTCGAGCAGCCCGCCGTCCATGCTGCCGGTCCTGCGCCGGCGGGTCTTGCGGGCCTCGTTCATCGCGACGTTGCGCACGATCCGGGTCATCCACGCGGCGAAACTCGTCCCCGGGTCGAAGTCGCCCAGCCGCTCCAGCGCGACGACCGCCGACTGCTGCACCACGTCCTCCGCGCCGGCACGCCCGGACAGCGCCGCCGCGGCGACGCACCACAGCAGCCGGCCGTGCTCGGCGAAGAGCGCGGCGAACTCACCCGGGCTCAGGCCCGGCCCGCCCGCGCGGTGCGCGCCGTGCGGGCCTCCCGTGCGCCCGGCCGCGGCGGCGGCGCCCGATGCGTCCATCGCATGCCGAATGTCGCCGGGCCGGGCCGGATTTGCGTTCTCGTGGCGGTCCGAAGGTCCGATCACCGCTTCGCGGCGTAGGCGTTGTTCATGAACGTCACCAGTTCGTCGGTGATGTCCATCGCCTTGTCCACGTACATGAACCGCTTGAGCAGCATGCCGCGCATCACCGACTCGGAGTTGCCCTTGGGGATGTCCACGGTCTCGTCGCTGACGATGACCATGTGGTAGCCGTTGCGCTTGGCCAGCGCGGTCGCGGCCTCGTCGATCTTCAGGTACAGGTCGCGCAGCACCTCGCCCTGCAACTGGTCGAGCTGCCGCCCGGCGAACTGGGCCTCGAACTCGCCGCGGTACACCATCTCGCGGTAGTCCATCTTGGCGCGCTCCTTGGCCGGGCCGTCGGGCATGGCGCGGATCTCGGCCTCCTTGGCCTTGACGCGATCGGTGAGTTTGGCCAGTTCGTCGCTCTTGTCCTTGTGCGACTTGGCCAACTGGTTGAACTTGTCCGTCTTCTCGGAGAGTTTGTTGATCACCGCTTCGAGATCGACGACCGCGATCGTCGGGCCCGACGGCGGGGCGCGGAAGTGCATCGACGCCGTCACCCCGCCCGCGCCGACGCCCACCAGCGCCGCGACGCCCACCAGCGCCGCCGCCATCACGTTCCGTTGCTGAGCCATGTTCGTTGCCTCCGTGTCTGGTTGCCCCGCCCCATCAAACCCGCCGCGACGCGGTACGCTGCACGCGGACCCCTCCCCTCCCCCGCATTCGTTGGTGAATGCTAACGTCCTGACCGCCTCCCGCCCATGACCCCGGACACCGTGCAAACCGCCGGCTTCCGCAGGCCCGTGCCGCCCGAGCCGGTCGAGGTGTTCGACATCCCGCACCCCGCGCTGCCGCCGGCGCTCGACGGGCTGCGCGTCCTGCACCTGTCCGACCTGCACGTGCGGCGGTTCGCCTTCGGCAGCGAGCGCTGGAAGCGGCTGCTCGACGCGGTCTCGCGCGTGCGCGCCGATCTGGTCGCGCTCACCGGCGACTACACCGACGAAGTCGGGCACGAGCGCGTCGCGCTGGCCGCGCTGCAGCGACTGGCCGATGCCTGGCCCGCGCCGCGCCTGGGCGCGTTCGGCGTCTTCGGCAACCACGACACGAGCGAACTGCTCCGCCGCGCCGGCGAGGTCCGCGGCGTGACGTGGCTCGGCGGTCCCGGTCGCGCGCCGCGCTGGGCCGTGCTGGGCGAGCACCTGCGCCTGGTCGGGCTCGACTACCCGGAGGACTTCGTCTCCGCCGCGCTCGACGCGCCGGCGGACCCGCCCGGCTCGGCCCGCCCGTTCACGATCGCGCTGGCGCACTACCCGACGGCGGTCATCCCCGCCGCGGCGGTGGGCGTCCCGCTGGTCCTCGCCGGGCACACGCACGCGGGGCAGATCCGCCTTTCGTCGCGTCTGGCGCCGCACACATCGAGCGACGTGCCGCCGCACCTCGCGGCGGGCGTGCTGCGACTGGGCGGCACGCTCTGCTGCATCTCGCGCGGGCTGGGCGACGGCGTGATGGAGGGCCTGCGCTTCAACTGCCCGCGGCAGGCACCGCTGTACGTGCTGCGGCGCGGGCCGCTCCCGCCGCCGCCGCCAAACACCGACCCCGCCGCGGTCTCTCAAGTCATGGCGTGGTAGCGCGCGCAAGCGTGGGTGGAAGAAGGGGGCCGCACGTCCCGGTGTTGCCGGCGGCCAAACCCCGTCCATCCTGCGAACAATCGGCCAACCCGCGCGACCCCGCCGCGACGCTCGGCGGTACAAGATGCACGAGGCCCGGCCTTCGGCGCCGGCAGGAGCGAGCACCCATGCCCGAAGCGACGGCCAAGCCCCCCGCACCGCGCCGCAGGTACACACGCACGTTGCTGCGCATCGCGCTCGTCGCGGCGGTGCTCGCGGTCGCGGCGGTCGCGCTCGCGCCGTGGATCGCGTCCCGCTTCGCGCCCGGCATGGTCGAGTCCGCCGCGAACTCGTCGATCCGGGGCACCGTCAAGGTGTCCGAGCTCTCGATCGGCTGGTTCTCGCCGCTGCGCGCCGGGCCGATCGAACTGCGCGACCCAGCAGGCCAGACGGTCGCGCGCGTCGAGGCCGATGCGCCGGTCACGCTCTGGCGGGTCGTCCGCGCCGGGTGGTGGTCGGCGTCGTCGATCGACCTCGGCACCGTCACGCTCCGCGGCGAGGCGACGATCGTGCGCAGGCCCGACGGCTCGACCAACCTCGACGCGGCCATCGCGCCGCGCGGCACGCCCGCGCCGCGCACGCGCGGGAACGGCGGGGGACAGCAGGCGGGCGGCACCGTGCCCGACATCAGGGCGCGGCTCGAGATCGCCTCGATCGACGCGACCGTGCGCGACGCCGCGCCCGACGGCACGCTCGGCCCCGAACTGGGCCTGAAGAACCTGACCGGCGCGATCGACGCGGCCATCGACTCCTCGGGCGCGACGGTGCGCGCCGACCTGAAGGCCCGATCGGTCGCGGGCGACGCGGCGGAACAGTCGACGATCTCGCTCGCGCTGAGCGCCAAGGAGCGCGCCGCGCGCGGCGCGGCGGGCCTGACGCCCGACAACCTCGAGCGGGTCGAGTTCGCGCTCGACGCGCGGGGCATCCCCAGCGCGCTGGCCGACGCGCTGGGCGGCCTAGCCGGCGCGCTGCAGGCCGGGCTCGGTCCAAGCGCCGACGTCCGCGTGCGCTTCGAGGGCGACGCGCGCAACGCCGCGGCGTCGCTGCGGTTCGACTCCGCCGGGGCGCGGGCCGAGGCCGCGCTGCGGCTGGCCGACGGCGCGGTCACCGGCGCCAGCGCCGACCGCCCCGCGCTGCTGGTCGAGATCGACTCGACGACGTTCCTTACCCGCCTGCCGCAGGCCGCGGCCGCGCTGCAGCGCGCCCGCGGGCAGGTCGAACTCGACGAGGGACCGTCGATCAAACTGAGCATCGACGCGCTGCGCCTGCCCGTGCCCGGCGCGCTGGCCGAGGGCAAACCGATCGACGCGGCGGAGATCGACCTGCGCGGCGCGGGCGTCGCCGGGTCGCTCACGCTCGGCGCCGTGTCGGGCCGCGCGATGGTGCCGCTGGGCGAGGGCGGCGAGCCCGCGCTGCGGCCCTTCCGCGCCGACCCGCTGCGCGTGACGCTCGACTCGCGCGACCTCGCGGACGCGCTGCGGCTGGCCGGGCAGACGGGCGCGACCATCGACGGCCGCTCCGCGGGGACGCTCGCCATCGACATGTCGGCCTCGGACCTGCTCGACGATCGCGGCCGGCTTCGCGCGCTGCGGCCCGACGCCGGCGCGCTCCCGGCCGCGGTGTCGGGGTCGCTCGTGCTGCAGGACCTCTCGACCGCGCTGCTCCAGCCCTTCGCCGCCGCGACCGGTCTGCCGCTGGAACTGGGCGAGGACGTCGGGCCGGCGGTGGGCATCACGCTCTCGGCGCGGAGCGCGGGCGCGGGCGCGGGCTCCTCGGCGCTCCCGCCGACGGACGCGACGGTCGCGCTGCGCGCGCGGAGCGTCTCGGCCGACGGCGCGGTGCGGGTCGAGGGCTCGCGCGTGCAGACGGTGGGCGACGGCGTGCGCGTGACGGTGAACTCCGCCGCGCCGCTGGCCGCGCGGCTGCTGGCGAGCGGCGAGGGCGCGGCCGCGCCGGTGTCGTTGGCGGGCCGGGCGGGCCTGGAACTCACGCTGACCGACCTTGACGCGGACCTCGACGCGCTGCGCGACGGCCCGCCGCTGGCCGCGCTGGCCGCGCGTCTGGGCGCGGCGCTGACCGACGCGCGGGCCGTGGTCGCGCTCGACGGCGCGGAGCCCGGCGAGGTGGACCTGTCGCGCGCGACGGTGGGCGTGTCGCTGGCGCGCGACAGCGCGCCGCGCCTCACGCTCGACGCGCGGGCCGCGCACCGCGGTGCGCCGATGACGCTCGCGGCGGACCTGACGGCCGAGGGGCTCAAGGGCGGGCGCGTCCCCGACGGCGCGCCCTTCGACCGCGCACTGGCGCTGCGCCTGTCCGGCAGGGTCGAGGCGCGCGACGTGCCGCCCTCGCTCATGGCCCTCGTGCCCGGCGCCGCGGCCTATGCGCCCGGCGCGGGCACCGCGGATCGGAGCGAACTCGACGGCGCGATCGCGCGGATCGTCGCCGGCGCGGCCGGCGCGGGCGTCGACACGACCGTGACCCTCACGCCCCCGGCGAACAACGCGCCCGGCCTGAACGCGCGCGTGCAGATGGTCACGCGCTCGCAGGGGGCCAACGCCGACCTGTCGCTGCGCGTGCGCCCCGACGAGGCCGCGCTCACCGCCGCGAACATCTCCGTCGTCGCCGAGCCCGAGGGCGTGAACCGTGCGCTGCGCGCCGTCGCGCCCCCGGCCGAGGGCCAACGCGGCATCGAACTGGGCGCGAGCACGCGCCTGTGGCTGCAGGCGCCCGAGCCGGTGGTCGTGCCGCTGATGCGCGACGCCGACGGCGCGCCCAAGCCCGACCTTGCGCGCGCCGGCACGCTGGCGCTGCGCGTCGCCAGCGCGGGCGAGGTGGTCGTGGCCAATGTCCCCGTCGGGTCCGACGCCGGGCCGGGCCCGGAGGACCCGCCGACGCCGCGCCTGGTCTCGGTGCGTCTGCACAAGCCGTCGGCCGACCTCCGCGCGCCGCTGGCCGCGCTGCTCGACGGGGCCCGGCGCGGCTCGTCCCGCGCGACGCTCAAGGCCGCGACCGACGTGCGCACGATGGACGGCGCGCCGATCGCCGGCGTGAGCGTCGACGCCTCCGCCGCGCTCGACGGCACATCGCCCGAGGCGGTGCTGACCCTTGCCGACGTGAACACGGCCAACGCCGACGCGCTGCTGGGCCGGCCGGGGCTGGTGTCGGGCGCGCTGGGCGACACGGCCCGCGCGCAGGTGCGCGTCGCGCCGGTCACGGGCGCGCCCGGCGACCTGGACCTGCGGCTCGAACTGCGCTCGCCGGCGTTCTCGGGGGCCGACATCGCGCTGGCCAGACGGGCCGACCGCGTCGCGCTGTCCGCGCCCGCCGCGATCACGTGGACGCCCGCGCCGGCGTTTGTCAACAGTTTCCTTGCCGGCGAGGGCCGGCAGTTTGTCGTCACCGAGACGGCGCCGGTCTCGCTGCAGTTGTCGCGGCTGGTCGTCGCGCAGGGCCCGGAGGGCACCGGCCCGCTGCTGCCGGGCGTGTTCGACCTCGACGCCCAGTTCTCGACGCCGCGGCTGGGCCTGAAGGTGACCGGTTCCGAGCCGGGCGCCGCTTCGCACGCGCTGAGCATGGACACCATCGCCGGGCGCGTGCGGTGGGACCCGTCGGTCCCCGGCACGGGCGGCGCGGGGGCGGGCGCGCTGGAGGCCGCGCTGTCGATCGGCGCTGTCGCCGCCGGCGGCGGGCCCGCGGCCAAGCCCTCGCGCGTGTCGGCCAAGGTGCGCTCGCTGGCCGACCGGCGCGGCAACCTCCACACCGACCGCGCGCTGATCGACGCCGACGCCGACCTGAACCGCTTCCCCACCGCCGTCATCGACCAGTTGGCCAATCAGGGCGGGCTGCTGGCCGAGTCGCTCGGGCCCGAGGTGTCGGTCTCGGCGACGGCCCGCGGCCTGACCCGCGCCGAGGCCGGGCCGCGCGGCACGTTCGAGGCCACGCTCGAGAGCACCCGCGCCAACGCGCAACTCGTCGGCGACATCCGGCGCGGCCGGTTCGTCCAGACCGGCCCGTCGCGCGTCCGCGTCACGCAGATCCGCCCGCAACTGGTCGAGCAACTCGCCGGCGGCCTGCCGCTGGTGGCGAGCATGGAGAAGTCGCCCTCCGACGAGCCGGCGGTGGTCGAGATGAACGATCTGGTGGTGCCGCTGGACGGCAACCTCTCGCGCCTCAGCGGCACGATCAGCGTCGATCCCGGCGTGACGCGGTTCACCACCCAGTCGTTCATCGGCTCGCTGCTCAAGGCCGTCGGCGGGCGCGCCGAGGGGCAACTGGGCCGCAAGATCGACCCGTTTGTCGTGAAGATCGACAAGGGCGTCGCGACCTACGAGCGGTTCCGCCTGCCGCTGGGCGAGTTCTCGATCGAGACCAAGGGGCAGGTCAACCTCGTGAACCGGACCATGAGCCTGACGACCTACGTGCCGCTCTTTGCCCTGACCGACGAGGCCATGGGCCCGATCAAACTCGGCCTCGGCGGCCGGCTCGACATCCTCGACCGCAACACGATGGTGCCGATCACCACGCGCGGGTCGATCGACCGCCCCAGCACCATGGTCGACGGCGAACTGTTCCTGCGCGAGACCGCCGGCAATATCCTCCAGCAGCCGGGCCGGTTGCTCGAGGGGATCGGCGACATCCTCGGCGGCCGGCGCAACCAGGAGCCGGAGAAGAAGTAGCGGGCGGTTCACGGTCGGCCGGCGGGCGACGCCCCGCGCGGAACCGCGCGGGGTTTTCCGCTACCCTATCGGCATGACCCAGAACCCCTACGCCCAGTTCGACCGCCCCGAGCCGGGTCGGTACGACGACGGCGGCTTCGACCCCGGGCGCTACCCCGCCCCGATGCGCACGAGCATCCTGGCCATCTGCTCGCTGGTGCTGGCGCTGCTGTGCTTCCTGCCGCTGGGGCCGCTGGCGGTGATCTGCGGCGGGCTGGCGATCCTGTTCATCGCCAACTCGCGGGGCCGGCTGGGCGGGCTGGGGCTGGCCATCGCGGGCGTGCTCGTCGGCCTGTTCACCAGCGTGTTCTGGATGATGATGGTCGTGGGCGCCATGAGCGTGCAGCAGCAGTGGGGGCCCGCGATCGTCGGCCCCTCCGACCGCATGATGCGCGACCTCGACGCGGGCGACTTCGCCGCCGCGCGGAAGAACTTCTCCGCCTTCCTCGACGCCGCGGTGACCGACGAGCAACTCGCGGAGTTTGTCGCGGCGTACAAGGCCGAGACCGGCTCGTACCAGTCGACGCCGTCGACGTTCCTGTCGTGGATTGGCGCGATCATCGAACTGGGCCCGCAGATGCAGGGCGCGCAGCAGAGCGGCGACGGCTTCCCGCTCCCGGCCACGTTCGACAAGGGCAAGGGGCTGGTGTTCATCGGCCAGGCCGGGCAGCCGCAGCCCGGATCGGTGCTGCCGCCGGCCGAGAACATCGGCGTCCTGATCCCGCCGCGGACGGAGGTGTGGCTGCTCGACCCGCGGACCAGGCAACCGGTGGACCACTCGGCGTTCAACCCCTCGCCCTGAGCCGGTGTTCACCCGCTGAGACCCACGCTTGACCCCGCCCGCCGCCACAACCCCCGCGCCGATCATCTCCTGCCGCGACGTCGTCAAGAAGTTCGACGGCCGCACGGTGCTCGACGGCATCACGCTGGACGTCTACCCCGGCGAGACGATGGTGATCATGGGCGGCTCGGGCTGCGGCAAGAGCACGCTGCTGCGGCTGATGATCGGCTCGCACCGCCCCGACTCCGGCGAGGTGCGGCTGTTCGGCCAGCGCATCAACGACCTGACCGACCAGCAACTCGACGACGTGCGCAAGCGTTTCGGCATCCTGTTCCAGTCTGGCGCGCTGTTCAACTCGATGACCGTGGCGCAGAACGTCGCGCTCCCGCTGGAGGAGCACACCGACCTGGGCCCGGAGATCATCGACATCCAGGTCAAGATCAAACTCGAACTGGTCGGCCTGCGCGAGCACGCGTCCAAGTTCCCGTCGCAGATCTCCGGCGGCATGAAGAAGCGCGCCGGCCTGGCCCGGGCCCTGGCCCTGGACCCGCGCATCCTCTTCTACGACGAGCCCAGCGCGGGCCTCGACCCGGTCACCAGCGCGGAGATCGACCGGCTGATCGTCGACCTGACGCGGAAACTCGGCGTCACCAGCGTCGTCGTTACCCACGAGATGGACTCGGCGTTCACCATCGCCGACCGCATGGCCATGCTCGACAAGGGCCGTGTGCTGGCCATCAACGACCGGGCGTGGTTCGACCGCCTCCGCCAACTGCCCCCGCAGCAGGCCGCGGCGCTGCCCGAGGACCAGCAACTGATCCGGCAGTTCCTGCGCGGCGACGCCGACGGGCCGATCACCGAGCGCCGCGCGGCGACCAACTACGCCGAGGACCTTCTGGGCTTCATGCCCACCGGGCACGTCGGCCCGAGCATCGAGCCGACGCGCTCGCGCGGGTGACCGCGCGGTCCGCGGCCTGCGCACGCGGCGGGCGATCCGGGTACCCTGTCTGCCGCCCGCACGAACGTTCCCTTCGACCGCACCATGGCCCAGGCACGCAGCCAACGCAACAACATCCTCGCCGGCGCGTTCGTCCTCATCACGGTCGCGTTGGGCGTGTTCATCATCATCCTCATCTCCAACGTCTGGGAGCGCTTCGGCAGCAAGTCCGTGTACTACGTGGACTTCTCGCTCATCGACGGGGCCGAGGGCCTGGAGCCCGGCGCGGCGGTGAAGGTCGGCGGGATGCGCGTCGGGCAGGTCAAGCGCACGCGGTTCGTCTTCGACCCGGCCACCGGCGAGCCGGTGAGCATCGAGGTCGCCATCGAGATCGACAGCGACATCCGCCTGCACAGCGACGCGGACGTGCAACTCCAGCGCCCCCTGCTGGGATCGGGCAGCACGATCAACATCTCGGCCGTCCCGCTCTACCGCCCGCCGGAACTCTCGCCCGTGGGCCCGCCGGCGCGCCTGCGCGAGGGCGGGCGGCTGGTGGGGCGCATCGGCGCGCCGGGCTTCCTCTCGCCGGCCGACTACACCAAGATCCAGGACACCATCGACCGCGTGAACCGCATCGTCGCGGGCATCGAGCCGCGCATCGAGCCCATCATGGACGACGCCGAGGGCGCGGTCGCCAACGTGCGGGCCATCACCGACGACGCCCGCCGACAGTGGCCGGTGTGGAGCGAGGACATCGCCGCCGTGCTCGACCGGTTCGAGCAGGCGGCCCAGCGCGTCCCGGCGATCGTCGAGTCGTTCGAGGCGGGCGTGCAGCAGGGCCGCGACTTTGTCGCCTCGGCCCAGCGCACGCTCGACGACAACCGCCCTCGGATCGACGAGGCCGTCGAGAACATCCGCGAACTGACGCGCAAGGCCCAGGGCGAGGGGTACGACCGGTTCATGCAGGCCGTCGAGGCCGGGCGCGCGGGGCTGGAGTCCTTCGCCTCGGCCGCGCGCTACGCCGACGACCTGATGATGCGCAAGAGCCCGGAGTTGAGCGAGACCATCACCGCCGCGCTGCTGGCCGCGCAGCAGCTCAAACTCGCCACCGTCGAGGTCCGCGCCTCGCCCTGGCGCCTGCTCTACCAGCCCTCCAAGAAGGAACTGGAGAACGAACTGCTCTACAACTCGGTGCGCACCTACTCCGAGTCGGTCACGCAGTTGCGGGCCGCGTCCGAGGCGCTCAGGGCCGCGGCCGAGCGCGCCGCCGAGCCCGGCGGGTCGCGTATCGACCAGTCCGTGCTCGACGCGCTGACGGCGCAACTGCGCGAGGCGTTCGCCAACTACGAGCGCGCCGAGCGGGCCTTCCTCGACCGCTGGGTGCAAACCCGGCCCTGACGCGCACGCCGCGCCGAAACCCGAACGCCCCCGGACGCAATAATCACGCATGGACCCCGCAACCGCCTGTTTCGCGGCGGCGCTCATCGCCGCGGCCGTCGGCGCGAGCCAGCCGCCCGCCGATGACCCCGCGCCCGCCGACACGCTCTCCACCTGGAAGGAATACGCCGCCCGCGCGCAGGCATGGCTGAAGGAGCGGGCCGCGAGCGCCGAACACGCCGCGGCCGACGCGCTGGCCCGCGCGCGCCGGGAACTGCTGGGCGTCGAGGGCGAGGTGAACGGGGCGCGCCTCGCGCTGGCCGCGCGGGCCGGGACGGACGCCCCGGTGACGTGGGAGCCGCTCGACGCCGACGCGCCCGCGCGCCCCGGCGCCGCCGTCGTGCTGCTCGTCCACGGCCTCGACGAGCCGGGCCCGATCTGGGACGAACTGACGCCGCACCTGCTCGACCACGGCGCGGCCGCGGTCCGCTTCGACTATCCCAACGACCAGGCCGTCGCCGACTCGGCCGCGCTGCTGCTGGGCGCGCTGCGCGACCTGCGCGCCCGCGGCGTCGAGCGCGTGCAGATCGTCGCGCACTCGATGGGCGGGCTGCTGGCGCGCGACGCGCTGACGCGCGACGACGGCTACGCCGGCGACGGCGCGGGGCGCGACGGCCTGCCCGCCGTCACGCACCTGGTCATGGTCGGCACGCCCAACCACGGCTCGTACCTGGCGCGCCTCCAGCCGCTGGCCGAGGCGCGCGAGCACGCCCAGCGCCGCGCACGCAACCAGCCGACCGACGGCGGCGGACTCCTCGGCTCGGCGCGCGACGGCCGCGGCGAGGCCGCCCGGGATCTGGCCGTCGGCTCCGAGTTCCTCGCCGCCCTCAACGCCCGGCCGCTGCCGCGCGGCGTGCGCATCACCACCATCAGCGGCACGCTCACGCCCGCCGCGGCGTGCGAGTACCTCCGCGCCGACGCCCAGCCGCAGTGGGCCCGCCTGATCGGCGACGAGCGCGCCGCCGCGCTGGTCGCGCAGGCCTGCGCCGCCGTCGAGACCCTCGGCGACGGCATGGTGCACGAATCCAGCACGCGCCTCGAGGGCGTGAGCGACCACGTCGCGCTCGACGCCGACCACCGCTCGCTCCTCAAGCGGTGGACGATCCTCGTCAAACTCGACGAACTCCGCGGCCGCACGACCCCGCCGGCGGCGGCGATCCCCGTCATCCTCGACCGGCTCGGCCTGCGGCCCCTGCCCGCGCCGGACGGTGCGCCGCCGCCGGCCGCCGCGCCATAGACTCCGCGCACCATGCGCCCCGCCGTCTTTCTCGACCGCGACGACACGCTCATCGCCAACCGCGAGTTGACGGCCAACACCCCGTACCCCGGCGACCTCTGCGACCCCGCGCTGGTGCGCCTGCTGCCCGGCGTGGCCGACGGCCTGCGCCGCCTGCGCGAGGCGGGCCTGGCGCTCGTGGTCGTCAGCAACCAGGGGTGCGTCGCGCGCGGCGTGTGCACCGTCGAACAGGTCGAGGCCTGCAACCGCCGCCTGCGCGACCTCGTGCGCGCCGGCGCGGGCGTCGAGCTCGACGGCGTCTACTACTGCCCGTATCACCCGCGCGGCGGCGTCGCGCCCTTCAACACCGAGCACCACTGGCGCAAGCCCGCGCCCGGCATGCTGCTCGCCGCCGCGGCGGACCTGCGCCTCGACCTGTCGCGCTCGTGGCTCATCGGCGACGCGCAGCGCGACGCCGACGCGGCCGTCGCCGCGGGCATCGACCGCGCGCGGTGCGTCATCATCCCCGCCGACGCGCCGGACTTCGCCGCGGCGTGCGAGATGGTCACGCGTTCAGCCCCGACATCGACCGCTTCAGCCGCGCCACGCACTCGGCGATGACCGGCACGGCGCGGTCGACCTCGTCCTCGGTCGTGTCGCGCGAGATCGAGAACCGCAGCGTGCCGTGCGCAAACTCCGTCGGAACCCGCATGGCCCGGATGACCGCGCTGGCCTCGAGCGAGCCCGACGAGCACGCCGCGCCCGCCGAGCAGCACACGCCGCGCTCCGACAGCAGCAGCAGCAGCGCCTCGGCCTCCAGCCGCGCAAAGCCGATGCTGGTGGTGTTCCACAGGCGGTCGCGCTCGGTCGCGTGCGGGCCGTTGACGCGTGCCTCGGGCACGCGCGCCAGCACGGCGCGTTCGAACCGGTCGCGGACCGCCGCGCCCCGCGCGCGGTTCGACGGGTCCGCCAGCCACGTTTCCGCCAGTTTGCACGCCACGCCCGCGCCGACGATGCCCGCGGCGTTCTCCGTCCCGCCGCGCCGGCCCAGTTCCTGCTCGCCGTGGATCAGCGTCGCGGTGCGCACGCCGAGGCGCGCGTACAGCACGCCCACGCCCTTGGGCCCGTGGAACTTGTGCGGCGAGTACGTCAGCAGGTCGGCGTCGAGCGGCCGCGCGGCCCAGTCGCGCCCGGCGGCGCCGTCCTCGGCCGCGCCCACGCGGGCCGGCATTTTCCCGACCCACTGCGTCGCGTCGCAGTGGAACGTCACGCCGCGTTCGCGGCAGGCCGCGGCGATCTCCCACACCGGCTGGATCGTCCCTGTCTCGTTGTTGGCCCACTGCACGCTGACGATGTGCACGTGTCGCGCCGGGTCCGCGCCCGGCGCATGGTGCTCATCCAGCAATCGCGCGATCGAATCCGCGCTCACGCGCCCCTCGCCGTCGATCTCGGCCCACAACACCCGCGCGTGCTCCTCGCGCTCCAGGGCCTGCACCAGGTCGCGCACGCCGACGTGCTCGGTCGGCGCGGTGATGATCGTGGGGCGCTCCGCGCCGCGTGCCTCCGCCGCGCGGCCGACCAGCCCGCGCGCCAGCAGGTGCCCGCGGATCGCCAGGTCCAGCGCCTCGGTCCCGCTGCCGGTGAAGGTGACCGTCCGCGGCCGGGCGCCGATCAGGTCCGCCGCGGCGCGACGCGCCAGTTCGATCCGCTGCCGCGCGGCCTGCCCGGCGCGGTGGATGCTCGACGGGTTCTCCCAGTGCTCTTCGAGCATCTCGCGCATCGCCGCGACGACCTCCGGGGCCGGGCGCGTGGTGGCGTTGTGATCCAGGGAGAGCATCGGGGGTGTGAAGTGGGAAGTGCGAACCCTGATTGTACGATTTCGCGCCTTCCGCCTTCCGCCTTCCGCCTTCCGCCTTCCGCCTTCCGCCTTCCGCCTTCCGCCTTCCGCCTTCCGCCTTCCGCCTTCCGCCTTCCGCCTTCCGCCTTCCGCCTTCCGCCTTCCGCCTTCCGCACTGCCCATACCCTCCGCAATGCCTCCCGCTACGGTCGAGATCCAGTCCCAGCGTCTTGCCCGGTCCTTCGGCGCGCACGTCGTGCTGCGCGGCATCGACCTGACGATCCGTTCGGGCGAGGTCGTCGCCATCGTCGGCGGCTCCGGCTCGGGCAAGACCGTGCTGCTCGACCACCTCGTCGGCCTGCTGATGCCCGACGCCGGGCGCGTGCTCGCGGCGGACCACAACGAACCGCCCGACGGCGCGGGCCAGTGGCCGCTGCTCGACCTGTCCGCCATCGACTCCGAGCGGCTCGACCGCCTGCGCCTGCACTGGTCGGTGGTCTTCCAGCGCAACGCGCTGTTCTCCGGCACCGTGCGCGAGAACATCGCCCTCTGGCTGCGCGAGCACACCGCGCTGAGCGACGAGCAGATCGACCGGCGCGTGCGCGACAGCCTCGCGGCCGTCCGCCTCGACGTGGCCGACGTCATCGACAAGGACCGCGAGGCGCTCTCGGGCGGCATGGCCAAGCGCGTCGCCATCGCCCGCGCCATCGCCGCCGACCCCATCGTGATCTTCTACGACGAGCCCACCACCGGACTCGACCCGGTCGTCTCGGGCCACATCCACGAACTGATCTGGGACCTGCACCACCGACCCGTCGGCCCGCGCCCGAACGGCCCGCGCGAGGAGCCCTCGTTCTGGCGCCGGGTCGCCGAAGCCGCGGCGACCATCACCGACGCGGCGGGCGTCTCGCCCGTGCGCGCCGCGCCGTCGCGAACCGCCCGCGCACCGGGGGCGTCGCGCGACGGCCCGCCCGACACCCGCCCCCAGCCGCCGCGGACGACCGTCATCGTCACCCACGACAAGGACCTGCTGCGGCGCCTGAGCCCGCGCGTCGTCATGCTCGACCGCGGCGGCATCTGCTTCGACGGGCCGTACGAGCGCTTCGGCAAGGACAACTGCGAGCCCGCACGCAGGTATCTTGAAACCATGCCCGTTCTGCACGCCCGGCAGTGAAGGGCACAGAGCAGATCAGCAAAGCAGCAGAGCAGCAAGCAAGCCAGAACCCAGCACCCAGCACCCAGCACTCAGCACTCAGCACTCAGGACTCAGGACTCAGGACTCAGGACCCAGCACTCCCCCTCTCGTGCCGCCCACCCTCTCCATCGCCATTGTCTGCAGGAACAACGAGCAGACGCTCGCGCGCACGCTGGACTCGGTGCGCGAACTGGTGCGCGACTTCGGCGGCAGCGGCGGCGGGGTCGTCGCCGTCGATTCCGGCTCGACCGACGGCACGATCGCGCTGCTGGAGTCGCACGGGGCGCGCGTCGTCCGCTCCGAGTGGCTCGGCCACGTCCGCACCAAGCAACTCGCGCTCGAGGCCTGCAGCGGAGACTGGGTGCTCTCGCTCGATTCCGACGAGTCGCCCGAGCCCGACCTGCTTTCCTCCATCCGCGCCGCGCTGGCGCGCAACGACCCCGCCGTCGCCGCGTACGAACTCAACCGCAAGGTCTACTACCGCGGCGTGCCCCTCAACCACGCCTGGCAGCCCGAGTGGCGCCTTCGTCTTGCCCGCCGCGGCGCGTGCGCCTGGCGCGGGCACGACCCGCACGACGTGCTGGCGCCGATCGATCCCGGCGCGCGGGTGCGGCGCCTCGCCGGCACGCTCCGGCACGACTCGATCACGACGTTCGCCGAGTTCTTCGCCAAGCAGGCCTCGCACAGCCGCACCATGGCCGCGAGCCTGCACGCCGCGGGCGTTCGCGGCAGCTACGCGCGGCTGATGGTCTCGCCCGCCGGCGCGCTGCTCAAGCAACTGGTCGTCAAGCGGGCGTTCCTCGACGGCTGGCCGGGCTGGCTCGCCGCGGCGAGCACCGCCGCGTCCGCGCTCATGAAGCACGCCGTGCTCATCGAACTCGACCGCGGGCGCGACGGCGGGCCGAAAAAATGACTCCCGCGTGCCTGACGCGGGAGTCGCGCGAGCGGTCGCGAGTGGTCGCGGTCCGGATCAACGCCGCCGGCGAATCGAGAAGACGCCGCCGAGCGCGAGCAACGCCGCGCCGCCGGGCGCGGGCACCCACATCTCGATGTTGTCCACCGCGAACGGGAGCGGCTGGTCGAAGATGCCCCAGATGTTGAGCCGGCCGATCGGCGTCGGCGACCACACGCCGATGAAGTTCTTCGCGGGCTCGGTCGGCGTCGGGCCGGGCATCAGGTACGACCCGAGCACGTTGTCGAACTGGTCGTACGCGCACACGATGAACCCGCCGTGCCCCTGGTTGAACCCCTGGTACGTCGAGACCTCAACGCCCACCGCGGTCTTGTCGTTGCTCGTGAAGATCAGGTCGATGCTCGAGAACAGATCGTTGAGGAACTCGTCGGTCCCGACCTTGATGCTGTTGGAGCCCAGGAACCCGACCCCGTTGACCCACAGCGCGTTGGGGTTCGCCGACGGGTTGGCCGTCGGCGGGCACGGGCCGGGCGTGATGTTGGACTGGATGATCAGGTTGGTCGAGGCCAGCCCGTTCTCAAAGTGCGGGCGCGGGTCGCCGTGCTGGAGCGGGTTGGGGAAGAACGTCTTGCTCATCGGCGGCGCCGAGGAGTACTCGAAGTCCTCGATCCCCTTGAGGAACTTGCCCTCCAGCCCGTTGTGCGCGTGGAAGGCCTGTTGATCGGTGAAGAACAGGACGGTCCCGGCCGACGCGGCGTTGGCCGCGCACGCCGCGACCACGCACGCTGCGCGCAGATGCCACATGGTCTCTCTCCTTGTGTTGTGGGCGCGCGGCCCTGCCGAGCCGCGGCCCGGTCTCTTCTCCGCCCGATGTTCTACCGCGCGCGGGCATGCCGACGCAAGAGCCTGCGCTCAAATGCGGGGGCTGTCCCGACGAACACCCGCCACACTGGGCACGCGGCGCCGACGCAGCACCGGCCACCGATTCCGCTCGCGGCCCTGTTCAGGCATCCAAACAAGTAACAAACAACAAGCCTCGATTCCGTGCGATGGGCCGGCTACCCTCTGTTGCGCGTGGCGGCGGGTCGCGGCCGCGGGCCGTTTGCCCGAACCTTCGCGGATCACCGCCGCGGGTTTGGACGAACAGAACAACGCCAAGCCGCCGGGCATTGGTATTCAACGGCGGGTGCGGCTCGTGGGGGGGCGTGGGGGTTGTGGGGGTCGTGGGGGTCGTGGGCTTGTCAGACAGGAGTGTTCCCGTGAAGAACAGCGTGCAGAGCGGCGTCCGCGGCTTCTCCCTGGTGGAGATGATGGTGGTCCTGCTGATCCTGTCGGTCGTGCTGGGGATCATCATCCCCGCGCTGGGCTACGCGCGCAACACCGCCCGCAAGAACGCCACCAGCGCGCTGATGACGCAACTGGCCACCGCGAGCGCTTCGTTCCAACTCGACGAGCGCCGCCTGCCGGGATACTTCACCGCGCGCGACATGGGCAACAACGCCAACACCACCACCGAGGGCTTCTCGGCGATGAGCAACATCCTGCTCGACCTGGCCGGGGGCGTCGTGGCCAGCAGCGGCGCGACGCCCGACACGGTGCAGGTCGGGCCGCACGCCGGCGCGCGGGTGTACGTCGCGCCCGAGTACATCGGCGGCAGCACCCAGTCCGCCGGCTCGGTGAGCAAGGCCTACTTCCGCCCCGACCCCAAGACCTTCACCGTCGTGTCGGGCAAGTTCGGCACGGCCAACAACACCTCGCTGCCCGAACTGGTCGACCTCTTCGGCACCCCGATCCTCGCGTGGGCGCAGGACGACGTGCCGAACACCAACAACGCCTTCTCCTCGGCCGACTCCGGCACGCGGGCGCGGTTCTACTGGGCCCAGAACGCCGCGTCGCTCAAGGCCACCACGCTCGGACGCATCGGCGGCAACCAGACCACCGACAGCCACCTGAGCGCGACCAACCCGCCCTCGGCCAACAACATCACCTCGATGCGCGCCCTGCTCGGCGCGCCGAACTTCGCCGACCCGAACGACGCGACGCTGCCCACCGCGGCACGCGCGCCGATCGTCTTCCACAGCGCCGGCTACAACGGCGTGTACCTCGGCAAGTTCGAGCGCGGCGGCAAGATCGCCGGGCCCGCCGGACCCGTGGCCTACTCGGCCACCAAGGACAAGATGGAGGACTTCGACGATCTGATCGTCAAGGTCAGCAACTGACCCCGGGCCTCGGGCAACGCCGGACCCGGGCGGGGCGGGCGTGCTGCCCGTGCTCCCAAGCCGCCCAACTGCCGGCCCATTCCGGCAACATTCTTCCGAGATATCCCAATACCCTCCGTACGCACGCTGCGCACGCGCGCCGCCCCAAGGGCACGGCCGCGACCGCGACGCCGTGCGGCGCTCAGGACCGGTAACCGTTCATGCACCCCGACACACACACCGCGGCCGGCGGGCCCGAGCGGTCCCCGCTGGCCGACATGCTCCTTGTCGCCGCGCCCGTCGTCGCGACGATGACGTCGTACACCCTCATGCAGTTCGTCGACGCGTTGATGGTCGGCAAGATCGGGCCGGACCCGGTCTACATCGCGGCGCAGGGCAACGGCATGGTCTGGTCCTTCGTGCCCGTCTCGGGCATGATGGGCCTGCTCACCGTCATCAACACCTTCGTCTCACAGAACCTTGGCGCGGGCCGCGCCCACCGCGCGCCCGCCTACGCGTGGGCCGGCCTGTGGATGAGCCTGCTCTCGTGGCTGGTCGTCATGCTGCCGTTCGCCGCGGTCATCGGCCCGGCCTTCGAGCGCCTGACCAACCACGACGCGCGGCTGGTCGAACTCGAGACCGCCTACGCGCGCATCCTCATCGGCGCATCGGTCGTCACGCTCTGGTCCCGCGCCATCGCGCAGTACTTCTACGGCATGCACAAGCCGGTGGTCGTCTTCGTCGCCACCGTCGCCGGCAACGCCGTCAACATCATCGCCAACGCGCTGCTGATCTTCGGCCCCACCGCCCCCGCCCGGTCGGGCAACGCGCTGGTCGACGGGTTCTTCGACCTTTCCGCCGCCGCGGCGGGCGCGCTGGGCATTCCCGCGCTGGGCGTCACCGGCGCGGCGTGGGGGACCGTCATCGGCACCGTCTTCGAGTTCGTCGTGCCCATGGCCGTGTTCCTGTCGCCCGCGTACGCGCGCCGCTTCGGCACGCACGCCGCGTGGCGGCCGTCGCTCCCGCACGCGCGCGACATCGCGCGCATCGGCTGGCCCGGCGCGATGATGTTCGTCAACGAGATCGTCTGCTGGGCCTACCTCATGGCCGCGCTGGTCGGACACTTCGGCAGGGAGCACAACACCGCCGGGTGGATCGCCCTCCGCTACATGCACCTGGCCTTCATGCCCGCCATCGGCCTGTCGATCGCCGTCACCGCGCAGGTCGGCAAGTGCATGGGCATGGGGCGGCCCGACCTGGCCGCGCGCCGCGCGTGGCTCGGCCTGTCGCTCAACATGGGCTACATGACCGTCTGCGGCGTGCTCATGGTCGTCTTCCGCGAGCCCGCCATCGAACTGTTCCTCGACCCCACCACGCCCGACGACGCCCGCGCGCGGCTGGTCGCCATCGGCGCGCAGGTCATGATCGCCGCGGCGGTCTTCCAGGTCTTCGACGCGCTGGGCATCACCTTCATCGGCGCGCTCCGCGGCGCGGGCGACACCGTCTGGCCCGGCGTCGCGACGCTCGTGCTCGCGTGGACGCTCCTGTTCGGCATGGGCACGTGGATGGTCCACGCGCACCCCGAACTCGGCTCCATCGGCCCGTGGATCGCCGCGTCGGCGTACATCATCCTGCTCGGACTGGCCGTCACCGTCCGGTTCGCCTCCGGAAAGTGGAAGACCATCAAACTCGTCGAGCCCCTGCGCGAACTCGCCCCGCCCGCCGAGCCCGGCCACGCGCCCGCGCTCACCGCACGACAGGCCGCGGGCGAGGCCCTCGCCGCGGCGGGCACGGTCGACGGCGTCGTCGAAGCGCCGCGGGAGTAAGCCCGTTTCGCTCCCCCTCTCCCCGCGCCAGCGGGGAGAGGTGGCGAGGCCGAAGGCCGAGCCGGTGAGGGGTGGTTCTCGATCGACCAAGCGCCGCTCACCTGTCGCTGTGCGACATCCTCTCCCCGTTCCGAGCAACGGGGAGAGGGGAACCGATCCGCCCCTCACCGCCTTCGCTCACGCTCGGGCACCTCTCCCCATCTGCGATGGGGAGAGGGGAAGAACCCGCGCCTTCCCCGTGCCACCGACCGACGCGCAGCGCGGTCGGTGCCGATGACGCCTTCCCCTCTCCCCGCGCCAGCGGGGAGAGGTGGCGAGGCCGCAGGCCGAGCCGGTGAGGGGTGGTTCTCGATCGATCATGCACCCCTCACCTGTCGCTGCGCGACATCCTCTCCCCGTTGAGAGCAACGGGGAGAGGGGAACCGATCCGCCCCTCACCGCCCTCGCTCCGCTCGGGCACCTCTCCCCATCTGCGATGGGGAGAGGGGAACGCAGCAACACGTCCCTCTCTCTCCGCTAGCGCTGGAACAACGCCCCGAGCGCAGCAAGGGGGATGAGGGGTTTCTGACCCGGTCGGGCAGGCGTTGCGTCCGCGCTCACCTCTTGCGCCCGTAGATCACAAGCCGGTGGCCCTCGGCGATCATCCCGCGTTCGCGGCAGATGCGGTCGCGCAGCGCCTCGAGTTCCGGGATCTCGAACGGCGTGGCCTCGCCGGTCTCCGCGTCGACCAGCACGCCCGACGCCGCGCGGCCGTGCGCCAACTGGTAGCACGACTGGTCCGAGTCCATCGGCACCTGCTCGATGATCCCGGCCTCGGCCAGCAGTTTGATCGTTCGATAGACCGTCGCGCGCGACACGCGGAATCCCTGCCGGCGCATCGTCTCGACCAGTTCGTCGGCCTCGAAGATCGCGCCGCGGGCAGGCGCCCCCGACCCGCGCCCGTTGCCGCGCGCCGCCGCGTCCGCCTCCGCCGCGCGCCGGAGAATCGCGTCGAGAATGTGCGCCCGCTCCGGCGTGTACTTCAGCCCCTCGGCCTTGAGCCGGCGCCGGAACACCGCGCACAACGGCTCGATGATGCGGATGTCGTCATCGCCGGCCGTTCCGCTCGCCGCGGGCTTGATCGGGGGCAGGTTCATCACGCAGATGGTAGGAATCGCGGCGTCGCGGATCGGCCTGCGCCAGCCCCCGGCGCACCGGGTGAGAGGCGTCTCGCAGAGGCGCAGGGAACGCGGAGGGGAAAGCAGACGGTTCCAACTCGTACAATCGCCGCTCCCACTCCCCACTCCCACTAAACTGCCCCCATGCCCAGCGCGACGGACCCGACAGCCGGCGGCGCACAAGGCGCCCGCTTCGGCGCGCCCGTCGCACTTGCCGTCGCGACACTCGCGCTCCTCTGCGCGCTCGCCGCTGTCGGCGAATCGCCCGCTCCCGTCGCCGCGGCGTCCGCGTTCACCGCCGTCGCCAACACCATCCTCGGCGGCGTCTTCGCGCTGGCGTACCTGCTTGCGGGCGTCGGTCTGGGCCGTCCGCTCGGCGCGTGGTGCGCTGCTGTGCTCCCCTCGCGCCTGTGGGTGCAGGCCGCGCTGGGCATCGGCCTGCTGCTCGCGCTCTCGCACCTGCTGGGCGTGCTGGGACTGCTCAGCGGCGACGGCGCCGCGCCGCGCTTCACCGCGTGGGCCATCGTCGCCGCGGGGCTCGCGTCCCTCGCCCACCAGATGGTCCGCGGCGAACTCGCCCCGGAGCGCTGGCCGACGATGCCGTGGTCCGGCGTGCTGCTCGCTCTGCCGCTGGCGACGATCTTCGCCGCCGCGGCCAGCCCGCCCGGCTGGCTGTGGGACTCGGAGTTCGGCGGCTACGACGCGATGAGTTACCACCTGCAACTGCCCAAGGAATGGGCCGCGGGGGCCGCGCTCGCGCCCGTTGCGCACAACATCTACTCCTACCTGCCCGGCTATGTCGAGGCCGCGTACCTCCACCTCGGCCAGATGACGCCCGGCGGCGGCGACGCGGCCGAGCGCCTGCTCGGGGCCGACGGCGTGTGGGTGCAGGCCTGCCAGATGCTGCACGCGCTGATGGGTGCGCTCGGCTCGCTGCTCTGCGGTCGCGCCGCGTGGGCCGCGGCGGGCAGCGCGGGCGCAGCGCCGGGGCTTGCGCGCGCCGCGGGCGTCGGCGGCGCGCTCGTCGCGCTGGGCACCGGGTGGACCGCCGTGTGCGGGTCGCTGGCGTACAACGAGATGGGCGTGCTGATCGCCGGCGCGGCCGCGCTGCTGCTGTGCATCGAGCACGCCGCGCACGATGGCGGCGCACGCGCGCCCGCGTGGCGGTTCGGCATCGGTGTCGGCTTCCTCGTCGGCGTCGCGGCCTCGTGCAAGCCCACCGCGCTCCTGCTGCTCGGCCCCAGCGCCGGGCTGCTGCTGCTCGGCGCGCTGCCGCGCCGCGCGTGGCCCGCGGCGGTCATCGCCGGCGCAACCGCCGGGCTGCTCGTCCTCGCGCCGTGGCTGGTGCGCAACACCCTGTCGGGCGGCAACCCCGTCTTCCCCTTCGCCGCGGGCGCGCTGGGGACCGCGCACTGGTCGGCCGAGCAGGCCGCGCGCTACGCCGCGGCACACGCGTTCGACGGTCCGCCGCTCGACCGCTTCGCGCTGCTCTTCTCGGCGCGCGGGTTCGTGCACGCGCACTGGGGCGCGACGCCGTGGCTGGCCGCGGCCGCGGCGGTCGTGGCGCTGGCGCGCAGCCGGCGCGCCGTCCCGCTCCTGCTCGCGTCGGGGATCGCCGCGGGGCTCGTCGCGTGGATGTTCGCCACGCACCTGCAGTCGCGCTTTCTGTACCCGCTGTTGCCGCCGATGGTCGCGCTGCTGGGCTGCGGCGTTGCGGCGCCGGCCCGGGCCGTTGCGCGGCCGCTGCCCGCGCTGCTCGTCGCGCTCGCGTGCGTGCCCGCCGTGCTCGGCGCGGCGAACTTCGCTTCGCAGCGCGACGGCAGGCCCAACGCGCTGCTCATCGGCGGCGTCGGCGCGTTCACGGGCCTTTCTCGCGCGCAGTCGCTGCTCGACCTGCCGAACGACGCCGAGCGCGTCCGCGTGCTGCGCGAGTCCGCCTCGCCGTACGAGGTCGTCAACGTGTTGCTCGTGCCGGGCCTGCTCGGCCCCAGCGCTCGTGCCGCGGCGGGTCTCGATGGGCGCTTCGGCGACCGCGGGCCGCGCGTGCTCCTCGTCGGGGACGCCACGCCGCTGTACTACCTCGGCGCGACCGGCCGCGCCGACGCGGGTGTCGTCTACCACACCACGTGGGACCGCTCGCCGCTTGGCGAAGCCATCCGCGCCGGCGGCGACAACCCCGCGGCGTGGACGGCCGCGCTCCGAGCGCAAGGGTTCGATTTCGTGCTCATCAACCTGTCGGAGTTGTCGCGCCTGACCGAGCGCGACCGGTACTTCGACCCCGAGGTGACCATGCCGCGCGTCGTGCGCTTGCTGAGCGACCCCGGCGCGGGCTGCGTGCGCGTGTGGTCGTGGGAGTCGCCCGGCGGCGGCCGGCGCCTGCTGCGGCTGGAAGGGGGTGCGCCTTGAGCGCGAACGACCCGGCCCGAGAAGCCCCGGCGCGCTCGCGCGTCGGCGTCGCGCTGAACCTCGCGGGCTTTGCGCTGGGCCTGGCGCTGCTGTGGTGGTGCGGCGCGCGGGCGCTGGCGCCCGAGAACCGCGAGCAACTCGACCGCCTCGCCGCCGCGCCGTGGTGGCAGGCTGCGCTGCTCGTCGCGCTCGCGCTCGCGAGCGCGGCGGTCAACGGGCTGATCTTCCGCGCCGTGCTGTCGCCGGTGCGCGCGATCCCCGCGTCCGACGCCGTCGCCGTCAACACCGTCGCCACGCTGGGCAACTACATGCCCTTCAAGCTCGGACTGGTCTTCCGCGTCCTGACGCACAACCGCCGCAACGGCGTGCCGCTGCTCACCATCGGCGCGTGGCTGGCCGCGATGGGCGTGCTGATGCTGTGCGTGCTCGGGCCGCTCATCGTCGCCGGCGCGTGGCGAGGGCGCGTCGATGCGCTGTGGTGGCTCACCGCCGCGGGCGGGGTCGTCGCGCTGTGCGCGCTGGCCGTGTTCGCGGCGAGGTTCTTCGGCGCGGGCGCGGGCTGGGCGTTGGTCGAGCGCGTCTGGGCCGCGCTGCCGGTGCCGCGCCGCGTGCGCGAGGGCCCGCTGCTCGCTCGCGCGCGGGAGGGCGCGCGGATGCTCGCCTCGCCGCGCGCCGTCGCGCTCGCGGCGTCGCTCCGGCTGCTCGACGTCGCCGTGCAGGCCGCGCGTTTCGCCGTCGCCGCGTGGATCGTCGGCCAACCGCTCCCGTGGGACCAGGCCGTGCTCGCCGGCGGCGCGTACTTCGTCGTCGGCTCGCTCTCGCCCTCGGGGCAGTTGGGCGTGCGCGAGGGCGCGACGGCGTGGCTCGCCGCGGCCGTGCTGCCGGGGATCGACTTCGACCGCTTCGCCGTCGTCGTGCTGATGGTCACCGCGGCCGAGATCGGCGCGCTGCTGCTCGGGGGGGCCGGCGCGCTGGCGTTCCTGGCCCGAGGCCGCCGGCCCGCGCCGTGAGTGCGCGCGTCGTCACGGGCAGGAGGGCGCGGCGGAACGTCATTTCCTGCGGTTGTCGAACGTGTACCGCTTCACCGCGTTGTCGGCCAGCACGACGACCGTCCGCGCCGTGCCGCTCGCGGCGCCCGACGCCGGCGCGGCGATGTACGCCCCCGTCGCGACGTTGCCGACCTGCCGCGCGCTGACCACCGCACCCGCGCCGTCCAGCACGTACAGCCACGCCTGGTTCGCCGCGGGGTTCGGGTCCGCGCTCTCGGGCAGCACGACGGCGAGCGCGACGACTTCGACGCGCCCGTCGCCGTCGAGGTCCGCCGCGTCGACAAACGGCACCTGCGCCACCATGCCCGGCCCCGCGGGCACGGCGAAGGTCCACACCGCCTCGCCGTTGTCGGCGTGGAAGCGCACGCCGGCGCGGACCGACTGCCCGACGTTCTCGCTCGCGGCGACGACCCACCCGGCCGTCCCGCCCAGCGTGGCGCGGGCGAACGCGCTGACGTAGCCGCGCTGCCCGCGCAGACGGATCCGCCGCGCCTCGCCCCCGTCGGCCGAGACCGCCACCAGCCCGCCGCCCGAGAAGTCCGGCGCGACGTACTCCAGCCGCCCGTCGCCGTCGACGTCCATCAGCCGTGCGCCCGCCGCGGCGGCGATGCCCGGCGTGCGCGGCCCCTCGCCGATCAGGTTCGCGTTCACGGCGACGGGCGCGGGCGTCGCGCCGCCGGCCTCGGGAAACAGGTGCTCGTCGGCCCCCGCGGCGAAGCGCGCCAGCGCCTCGTCGGAGTGGATCCGACCGCCGCGGAGAACGGTCTCGATGCGCTCGGAGAGTTTGCCCTCGGTGTCGGGGTCGCCGCCGATGTGGATGTCCTGGATCACGCCGCGCTGGTCGATGATGACCGTGCACGGGATCGCGCCCACGCGGTAGGCGCGGCCGAGTTCGCCCTCGGCGTCGGAGATCTGGCGGAAGGTGACGCCGCGCTGCTCGATGAAGCCGCGAACCCGGTCCTCCATCCCCGCGCGGTCCTGGTTGACGCCGATGACCACGACGTTCCGCCCCGCGAAGCGCTCGGCCACGCGCTGCACCTGCGGCATGACCGCCACGCACGGGGCGCACCACGTGGCCCAGAAGTCCAGCACGACGACCTTGCCGCGCAGCGCGGCCAGCGAGACCGCGTCGCCGGTCATGGTCGTGCCCTCGAACTCGGGCGCGGGCTGGCCGACCAGCGCCATCTGCGCCCCGCCCGGGGCCGAGAACTCGAACGCCTCGACACGCCGCATCCTGGCCGACGGGCTGAACGTGAAACGCTCGGGCGCGACCGCCTCGTTGAGCCGCGCGTCCGTGAAGGTGTACACCACCTCCGCCTTGCTCACCGTGCGCAGGATGCCCGGCATGTCCTGCCCGTCGGCCTGCGCGATCATGTCGGCGTAGGTCGTGGTCAGGTCGATGCGGATCTCCTCCAGCAGGCCGCTGCGGTCGTCGAACCACGCGGTGAACGGCGCGTTGCCCATGCCGGGCATCGCCGGGTCCGTCACGCCGCTGATCCGCGTGCCGATCCGGCCCGCGCGCGTCTCCGGACGCGACGAGGCGAACGTCGTCCCCGGCCGGAAGAACCGCGTGAAATCCGACCCTGCCGGGGCCAGCAGCGCGGTCGCCGGCCGGTGCTGCAGCAGCAGGCTGAGCACAAAGTCGCTCGCCGCCGCGGCGGGCAGGTCCGCCGGCGCCGCCGTCTGCATGTACTGGTTCAACTCCGGCATCACCGCCCACACCGTCGCGCCGTCGCTCACGATGTCGAGTTCGTCCGTGTGCACCGCGAACCGCCCAGGCCGCTGGAACCAGAACTCCATCTCGCGCGTCGAACTCTGCTCCACGCTCGCGCCGCCGCTGTCCTTGCCGCGAAGGTCGAAGGTGATCTCGGCCCGGTCGCGGTAGGTGCTCGCCGCGGCGTAGGCGCGGTGGGCCCGCTCCAGCACCGTGCGGATCTGCGGCGGGATGGTCTGCGTCGCGAGCTGAGCCGTGGCGGGCGGGTTGCCGGCGGGTTGCGCCGGCGCGGCGTGCGCCAGCGGGCACAGGGCGAGCACGACGGCGGCGGACCTGACGAAGCGGGGCATGGGTGTTCTCCGGTCTGCTCCGCGCGGCGCGGCGGGCCGGCGCGGGCAAGGGGCAGGGAGGGGGCGGGTGGGGTGGGGTGGGGGCGGGGGGGTCAGGCTGTGTCGTCGAAGTACGCCTCGGCGTCCTCGGGCAGGGCGTCGGCGTCGATCGGCTCGTCGAGGTCGATCGCCTCCCCGGGCCCGTCGATGCTTGTACCGAACTCCTCGAGCAGGGTTGCCTCGTCCTGTCCGGGAGATTCGGCCTGTTCGCCCAAGGCCGCGGCACGCTCCGCCGCGTGCCGGCCCGAGAGCAGGTCGTCCAGGTCGGCGCGCCTGCGCTCGCGGATGATGAGCTTGATGGGCACCTCGGGCAGGTCGAGTTCCTCGCGCAGGCGGTTGACGAGGAACTTCTGGTAGTTGGCGGTGAACAGGCGCGGGGTGTTGACGACCAGCACGATCGTGGGCGGGCGGACGGCGACCTGCGCGATGAAGTAGGCCTTGGCGAAGGTCCCGAGTTTGCTCGACGGCCCGCGCGTGGCGAGGATGTTGCGCAGCACGCGGTTGAGTCTGCCCGTGCTGACGCGCCTGCCCGACTGCTCGAAGAGTTCCTGCGCGAGTTTCACGGTCTCGCGCAGGTTGGAGCCTTTGTGCGCCGAGACGAACGCGACGGGCGCGTACCACAGGCCGGCCAGTTCCTTGCGCAGGTACTCCTCGAACATGCCGGTGGTGACGGCCCGGCCGCGGTTGGGCCCGTCGGTCGCGCGCGTGCCCTCGACCAGGTCCCACTTGTTCACCACGATGACCACGGGCTTGAAGGACTTCTGCGCCAGTTGGGCCAGTTGCTGGTCGACCTGGCTGACGGGCACGGTCGCGTCGACGAGCAGGAAGACCACGTCGGCCCGCTCGATGCTGCGCTGGGCGCGGTCGAAGGCGAACCACTCGATGCGGTCGGCGAAACTCTTCTTCTTGCGCAGGCCGGCGGTGTCGATGGCGACGAACGAGTGCCCGTCCATCTCGAAGCGCACGTCCACCGCGTCGCGCGTCGTTCCGGCGATCTCGGAGACGATCACGCGCCGCTCGCCCGCCAGCGCATTGACCAGCGAACTCTTCCCCGCGTTGCGCTTGCCGATGATGGCCAGGCGCATCTCGCCCGACGCCGCGGCACGCGCCTCGGCCGATTGCCGCGCGGTCCACTCCTCCTGCCCCGGCAGCGCGGCGACGGCGTCGTAGAGCGCGTCGGTGAAGTCGCGCCGGAAGTAGTTGTTCCTGGCCGAGACCGGCAGCGGCTCGCCGAAGCCCAGCGACGCGGCCTCGAAGGCGTGGGCCTCCCAGCGCGGGCCGTCGGTCTTGTTGGCCACCACCAGCACGCGGAGGTCCTTGCGATCCCTGCCGCCCAGCACGCGCTCGCGGAGCATCCGCGCGATCTGCTCGTCGGCGGGCGTGACGCCGGCCTGCGCGTCGATGACGAACAGCACCAGGTCGGCGCTCCCCACGGCCTCGGAGATCTGGTGCTCGATGTCCCCGGTGAGGCGCGTCAGGTCGGAGCCGACGTCGTCGAAGCGCCGGCCCTCGGCGACGTAGACGCCGTAGCCGCCGGTGTCGGTGAGTTCGATGGTGCGGACGATCCCGCCGCGGTCGGGCGTGGGCTGGTGCGAGTGCGTCAGGTCAACCAGCAGGCTGACGCGGTCGCGCGTCGTGCCGGGCGTGGGGTCGACGATCGACACCTTGTCGTGCGCCAGCATGTTGAGCAGGGACGACTTGCCGACGTTGGGGCGGCCGACGATCGCGACGCGGGGGACGGGCATGAGACAAGGGTAGGGGCGGGCTCAGGCCCGTGATTCCGATGCGCTCACGCACAGGAACAGCGCGGCCATCCGCACGGCCAGGCCGTTGCGGACCTGCCGCAGGATCACGCTCCGCGGGCCGTCGGCGACCTCGTCGGCGATCTCGATGCCGCGGTTCATGGGGCCGGGGTGCATGACGATCGCGCCGGGCTTGAGCCGCCGGGCCCGCTCGGCCGTGAGCGCGTACCCGCGCGCGTACTCGCGGATGCTGGGGAAGGCGGGCGAGCCGCGCGGCGCATCGCCGCCGCCGGGCGCGGGCCTGGCCCCTTGTGCGCCACTCCCCTCGTGCCGCTCGAACTGGATGCGGAGCATGTTGACCGCGTCGACCTCGCCCAGGACGGCGTCGAGGTCGTCGGCCACCGCGCAGCCGAGCGTGCGCAGGCTCGGCGGCACGAGCGTCGCGGGGCCGACGCAGACGACCTGCGCGCCGAGCTTGGTCAGCCCCGCGATGTTCGACCGCGCCACGCGCGAACTGACGATGTCGCCCACGATCGCGACGCGCAGGCCCGACAGGTCGAAGCGATCCAGCCGGCCGTGCGCCTCGGCCAGCGTGTAGATGTCGAGCAGCCCCTGCGTCGGGTGCTCGTGCCTGCCGTCGCCGGCGTTCACGACGGCGCACCGCACCGCCGCGCCCACCAGCCCCGCCGCGCCCGACGACCGGTGCCGAACCACCAGCGCGTCGACGCCCATGGCCTCGACGTTCCGCGCGGTGTCCGCCGTGCTCTCGCCCTTGCTCACGCTCGACCCCGCGGCGGAGAGGTCGATCACGTCCGCGCTCAGCCGCTGGGCCGCGAGCGTGAAACTCAGCCGCGTCCGCGTCGAGTCCTCGAAGAAGAGGTTGGCCACGACCTTGCCGCGCAGCGCGGGCACCTTCTTCACGCTGCGCCCCGAGACCTCCGCGAAACTCGCGGCGGTGTGCAGCAGCGTGCGGATCTCCTCGCAGGACAGGCCCTGCAGGCCCAAGAGGCAACGGTGCGTCCACGGCAGTTCGGTCGCGGTCGGCGGCGATACCGGTGGGGCGACGCTCATGGTGGTCATCAAAGCCGAGTGTAGTCGCGGCTCTCGGGGCGGGGAACGCGGTCGGCGGACGGGCTGACGCGCTCGGATGGAGCGGCAGGGCGCTACTCGTCGATCCCCAGGTCGCGCTTGGTGAACAGGGAATCGAAGCGGATCCCCGCCGTGGCCACGTTCTCCGCCGCGCCCTCCTGCCGGTCGATCGTGGCGATGACGCCGAGCACGTTCGCGCCGAGGTCGCGCAGCACCTTCACCGCCTCCAGCGCCTGGCCCGCGGTCGTGGCGACGTCCTCGAGCAGGATCACGCCCTCGCCGCGTTCGAGTCTGCCCTCGAGTTGCTTGGCGGTGCCGTAGTCCTTCTTCGAGTTGCGGACAAAGAGGCACGGCAGGCCGGTCTCGAGGCTCGCGGCGGTGACAAGCGGGATGCCGCCCAGTTCGGCCCCGGCCAGCCGCGTGGCCTTCGCGCCCGCCGCGCATTCCATCTCGGCGATGCGCGCGGCGAAGAGTTTGGCGAGTTCGCGCAGCACCTCGGGACGCGTCGAGAAGAGATACTTGTCGAGGTAATAGGTGCTGGTGCGGCCGGAACGCAGCGTGAACGTGCCGCGGAGGAGCGCGAGATCGGCGATGGCCTTGGCGAGTTGGTCGCGTGTCATGCGTGAGCGTAGGGGATGCGTGACGGGGAGTGCGGAGTGGGGATTGCGACGTGCGGAGTGCGAGACGGCTGATGCCCTTCTCCTCTGTTCCCCGATTCCCCCGCCCCCTCGCCCCCGTGCTCACTCCCCCCGCCTCTACCATCCCGCATGGACCCCGACGACGACGTGTGCCTGTGCTTCCACGTGTCCCTGCGGAAGATCCGCTCGTACCTGGCGCGCGAGGACCCGCCGGTGGCGAGCCTGATCAGCGAGTGCCTGGGCGCGGGGACGGGGTGCCGCTGGTGCGTCCCGTTTCTCAAGGCCCTGCACGCCCAGCACCAGAAGGGGATCGAGCCCGACCTGAAAGTCTCGCCGGAGCAGTACACCAGGGCGCGCAGTTCGTTCCACAGGTCCGGCACGCGCGACGCGGACGTGCTGCGCGACGCGGGAGCGGAAGATTGACCGGCGCGCCAGCGGCCTAGTGCCGCAGCGTCGGGCGCGTGGCCAGCGCGAAGTAGAGCGCGATCATCGTCGCCGCGGCGATCAGCACCGACGCGATCCGATGCCACACCAGCCCCGGCAGCCACAGCCCCGCCTCGGGCGCCAGCACCCACGCCACCAACGCCCACGTGACACTCGCCAGCAGCACCATCGCCAGAAGGGCGTTGCGCCGGTCGTGCATCGTCCACCTCCTTGCCGCGTCTTGGCGGATCGGGAAGTCCGCGGCGGGCACGGACCCGCCGGCTCGAAACAACGGCCGGGCACGGACGCGATCGGCCGTCGCGCATGACCCAACGGTTATCGGGCGCGGACCCAGGTTCTCCACAGGTTTTGCAGAGTGCGGCGGGTGCGGGCAAGCACAGGCAGCACGCTGCCTATGCCCCTCAATCGGGCATGCCGGCGCAGAAAAACGCCCGCCTTCGGGCGGGCGTTCAATGGAGCGTGGGCTGTCAACGGGCGGCGGTCACTCGTCGAGGCGTCGCAGCGAGAGGCCGTACTCGGCAAGTTTGTCCTTCACTTCCTGCAGCGACGTGGCGCCGAAGTTCTTGACGCCCATGAGTTCGGCCTCGGTGTGGCTGACCAGGTCGCCCAGCGTCTGGATGTTGAGCAGTTGCAGCGCCTTGCGGGCACGGACCGAGAGCGCCAGGTCCGACACCGACTTCTTGAGCATCTGCTCGTTCCCGCTGCCGCGGAGTTGGTCGAGGATCTTGCGGCGCGCCTGCCGGTGCGCGTCCTCGACGCCCTGCCCGAGGCGCATGCCCTTGCTGGCGAGCATCTGCTTGATCTCCAGCAGGCTGGACTCGCCGAAGTTCTTGTACCCCAGCAGTTCCGCCTCGGTCGTGCGCAGCAGGTCGCCCAGCGTGCGGATGTTCATCTTCTTCAGGCACGTGCGGGCGCGGACCGAGAGTTCAAAGTCCGTCACCGGGATGTCGAGCATCGCGTTGCGCTTGAGTTTGTCGCGGTCGACGTCCTCGTTGATGACCATCTCGCGGCTGGCCTGCACGTCCTTCATGTACAGGCGCGCCCGCGGGTGGTTGGGCGCGGTCTCCAGCACCTGCCGCAGGCACCGCTCGGCCCGGGCCGAGTCGCCCATGTCCTCGTACAGCACCGCGAGGTTGATCAGCGCGTTGATGGGCGCGGGCCGGTGCTCGACGGCGCGCTCGTACATCGCCAGCGCTTCCTCGTCCTCGCCCGCCAGGTCGAGGTTGTACGCAAGCTTGAACAGCGTCTGCGGGTTCGGGTCCGCCGCCACCGCCCGGCGCAGTTCGGCGATCGCCGTCGCGCGGTCGCCGGCCTCCAGGGCCTTGTTCGCGGCGTCGGCGTGCACCTGCGCCTGCTTGGCGTTGCGCTGGGCCTCGCCCGCGCCGATGACCATGTCCAGCATTTCCTGCTTGGGCATTCCGGGAGACTCCGTAATGGTTCGGTTGTGAGATCCGGGGCTGAGTTTAGGCGGGCACGGTGACGAAGTCGGCCGACGCCACGCGGCCAGAGTACGACGATTGGTGTTTGATAGGGCGCCTGTCGCTGGCGGGGCCAACGGTCCCCGAGCGGGCAGAAGCACGGATCAATCGGATGGCCTGCCGATGGCGCGGATACAGCGCCTCCGATCTGCAGCACCCGTGCTGGTCTTGCGCAGGCATGGCCGCGCCGCCTCACTGAGACGGCGCGCCGCCCTTTGGAACACCGGCCCCGACCGGCTCACTCCCCCGCGTCCGCCCTTCGCGGCTCGCGCACCAGCGTGATGCACGTGATCGACAGCCGGCCGTCCTCCGCCGTCATCGCCAGTAGTTTCACGCGTCGGCCGTCGCCCAGGCGGATCGTCGGGTTCGTCATCACCGCGCGCCGGCCCGCGAACGCGCCCAGCACCTCGCGCGTCTCCGGCAGTTTCGCGAGTTCATCCGGCACGCGCTCGGCCTGCGCGACCTCGTCGGGCCTGCGGAGCATCCAACTCGCCGGGACGGCGAGGCGGCCGAGCGCGACGCGACGCGCCGGCAGCCAGAGCGCGCCGTCGCCGCCGAACCGCGGCTCGACCGCGGCGGAGAAGTAGTTCCCCGGCCCGGGCGCCGCGCCGTCGGCTCCCGAACCGTCCTTGCCGCGCGTGCTCACCCTGGCGCCGACGAGGATCAACCCGTCGCGGAAGTCGACGCTGAGTTCCTGCACCGACTCGGGCCACTTGAACTCCGCGCCGCCCTCGCGCTCGCGGCTCTCCATCCACGCGGGCAGGCGCGCGTTGAGCCACGCGTTCACGTCCGACGCGTTCACGCGCACCGTCCACGGGCGCGACAGGTCGCCGTCCTCGCCGGCCGGCCGCGCCTGCGTCATGATCGTCGCCAGCGCGTTCTCGAACCGCTCGGCGACCTCGACGACCGCCGGGTCGCGGACGTTCACGCTGGTCCACCAGCGCGGCCTCTCCTGCGACAGCGCCAGCGCCACCAGCCCCAGCGCGGTGCCGAGGACGATCAGCACAAACGCCCCGCCCGCGGCCCACTTCCTCGCCTGCGCCGCGACGCCGCCGCGGCGCATCGACTCGGCCAGCACCGTCCACGCGGCCAGCGTCCAGACCCGCGCCGCGCCCGCCGCGCGGCGGGCTCTGACGATCGCGCGACGCTGCGCGCGGGCGCGGCCGAACCCGCCCGCGTGCGCGAGGTCACTCGCGGCGTCCTGCCCGGCCTGCTGCGCGCTCGTCCCTTCCATCGACTCACTGTAGGAACGTGCCACCGACCGACCGCGCAGCGGCGGTCGGTGCATAGACACACGCTCGATCCGCACCGACCGGTCCTTCGGACACGGTCGGTGGCACGTCGTCTCTCCGCCGCGCGATCGTGTACGCTCTTGCCCGATGTCCCTGCTCGCACGCATCCGCCGCCGCTCCGCCCGCGTCGCCGTCATCGGGCTCGGCTACGTCGGCCTGCCGCTGGCGCGCGTCTTCGTCGACGCGGGCTTCCGCGTCATCGGGCTCGACACCGACCCGGCCAAGATCCAGTCGCTGTCGCGCGGCCGGTGCTACCTCAGGCATCTGGGCCGCGACTTCGTCCGTCAGATGAACGCGACCGGGCGGTTCGCCGCGACGGGCGACCCGCGCGCGCTCCGCGCGGCGGACGCGGTGCTTATCTGCGTGCCCACGCCGCTGGGCCCGCACATGGAGCCCGACCTGTCCTACGTCGAACAGACGGCCGACGACGTGGGCGCGAACCTCAAGCGCGGCGCGCTGGTCGTGCTGGAATCGACCAGTTACCCCGGCACGACCCGCGGCGTCGTGCTGCCGCGGCTGGAAGGCGGGCGGAAGGGCCGCGCGTGCGGCTCGCCGCGCGGGTTCTACCTGGCCAGCAGCCCGGAGCGCGAAGACCCCGGCCGGCGCGACTTCACCACGCGCACCATCCCGAAACTCGTCGGCGGCGTCGACCGCGCCAGCGGCGAGGTCGCGGCCGCGCTCTACGCCGCGGCGTTCCAGACCGTCGTCCCCGTCGAGTCCGCGGAAGTCGCCGAGGCGGCCAAGATCCTCGAGAACACCTACCGCGCGGTGAATATCGCGCTGGTCAACGAGATGAAGGTGCTGCTGACGGCGATGGGCATCGACGTGTGGTCGGTCGTCGCCGCGGCGAGCACCAAGCCCTTTGGCTTTGCGCCCTTCTACCCGGGTCCGGGCCTCGGCGGGCACTGCATCCCGATCGACCCGTACTACCTGACGTGGAAGGCGCGCGAGGTCGGCCTGCCGACGCGCTTCGTCGAACTCGCCGGCGAGATCAACCACGCCATGCCGGACTACGTGGTGACGCGCCTCGTCGAGGCGCTCAACGACCGCGGCGGCGCCGGGGGGCGGGGCAGAGCGGTGCGCGGCTCGCGCGTGCTGGTGCTCGGGCTGGCGTACAAGCCCGACATCGACGACGTGCGCGAGAGCCCGAGTTTCGAGATCATCCAGCGCCTGCGCGACTTGGGCGCGCGGGTCGATTACAACGACCCGCTCGTGCCGCGGACGCACCGCATGCGCCGGCACGACCTGAAGATGAGCAGCGTCGCGTTGACCGCCGCGAGCCTGAGGCGCTACGACGCGGTGGTCGTGTCCACCGCGCACAGCGCGTACGACTGGGCGTTCATCGCCCGCCACGCGCGGCTGGTGGTCGACACGCGGAACGCGCTGCGGGGCGTGAGGAGTCGCCGGAACATCGTGATGGCGTAGGCGCGCACGGACGCCGAACACCGCAGGCCCGACGCCTGCCCGGCCAGCAGAAGGCGGGCCCCTCCGGCGAGCGGCGCGGCCAAGAACCGGAGCGCCGCTGAACCCGGCCTCTGAGTGAGGTCTTCAACGCCCATGAACGGGACGGCCGCGCCACGCGGTGAAACCCGTTCTGGTATCCTCGGAACAACTCCACGCCCGGGGAACGTGGAGGGCGCGGTCGATCTGTCCCTCTTTGGACGCAGGAAGGGAGGTGTCCGGTGTACAACCTGTTCTTCACCGACTACGCCCTGTGGTTCTCCGGCCCCGCCCTGTTGGGCACGGCGTTCCTGCTGCTCCGGTTCCTCCTCCTGTCGGTCGGCGGCGGGCTCGACGTCGAGGGCGGCGACGACGTCGGCATCGACCACCACGCGCACGGGACCGACGGCCTCAAACTCTTCAGCGTCCAGACCGTCATCGCGTTCTTCATGGGCTTCGGCTGGGCCGGGCTGATCGCCTACCGCGGCCTGGAGTGGGGAGTCCCCGCGTCGATCGGCGTCGGCGCCGGCGGCGGGTTCTTCATGATGTGGCTGATGGCCTTCCTGCTCCGCGCGGCGATGGAACTCCAGTCGTCGGGCAACGTCGAGACGCGCGACGTCATCGGGCTCGAGGGCACGGTCTCCATCGCCGTGCCGGCGCAGGGGCAGGGCGCAGGGCAGGTGACGGTCGTCATCGGCGAGAAGCAGCGGAACTACCGGGCGGTCTCGGCCGACGAGCCGCTCGCGCGGAGCACGCGCGTCCGCGTGCTGGCGGTGAACGGGGACAACTCATTGACCGTGGCGCGGGCCTGAGCGCGCAGCGCCCGGCCCGCGGCGCGGACTTCGGAGGGAGGTCGGTTCGATGATCAACGCACTCGCAGGTCCTTCGCCGCTGGCGGCAGCGCCCGCGTCGGCGCTCTCGCTGGCCCAGCGCCAGCAGCCCGCCGACACCACGGGCCTGCTGGTCTTCCTGTTCATCGCGGCGGTCGCGCTGGTGGTGCTGGTGGTGCTGGCGTGGGTGGCGACGCGCTACCGCCGCTGCCCGAGCAACCGCATCCTCGTGGTCTACGGACGCGTCGGCACCGGCCGCGCCGCCAAGTGCATCCACGGCGGCGGCGCGTTCGTCTGGCCGCTGATCCAGGACTACGCCTACCTCTCGCTCGAGCCGCTGGTCATCGACATCCCCCTCGAGGGCGCGCTGTCGCTGAACAACATCCGCGTGAACGTGCCGAGCACCTTCACCGTCGCCATCTCGACCGACCCGGTGCTGATGAACAACGCCGCAGAGCGGCTCCTGAGCCTCAGCCCGCAGCAGGTCCGCGAGCAGGCCCAGGACATCATCCTCGGCCAGTTGCGACTGGTGATCGCGACCCTGACGATCGAGGAGATCAACAAGGACCGCGAGAAGTTCATGCACCTGATCAACGAGAACGTCGCGCAGGAGATCAACAAGGTCGGCCTCGACCTGATCAACGTCAACATCCGCGACATCACCGACGAGAGCGGGTACATCCAGGCGATCGGCAAGCGCGCCGCGGCCGAGGCGATCAACCGCGCCAAGGTCGAGGTCGCCCAGCAGGAACGCGACGGCGCGATCGGCGAGGCCGCCGCGGTCCGCGAGCGCACCGTGCAGGTCGCCAACGAGGCCGCCGCCGCGGCCGAGGGCCAGAAGAAGGCCGAGCAGGCCAAGCGCGTCGCCGTCGCCGCCTACGAGGCCCAGGCCATCTCCGGCGAGGTGCAGGCCAAGCGCGACATGGAGGTCGCCGCGGCCCAGCGCGAGGCCGAGACCATCGCCGCCAAGAAGAAGGCCGAGCAGGAGCAGCGCATCCGCGTCTCCGAGGCCGAGGCCAGCGCGACCACCGGCGAGAACGCCGCCGCGGCGACCATCGCCGAGTCCAACGCCAAACTCGCCGAGGTCCGCGCCGACGCCAGGCGCCGCTCCGACGTCGCCACGGCCAAGGCCGCCGAGGCGATCCTGCTGGCGCAGCGCGACCAGGAACTGGCCCGCCTGGCCAAGGACGAGATCGCCCCGCAGGAAATCGAGAAGAAGCGCGTCGAGATCGCCGCGATGGCCGAGGCCGAGAAGCGCCGCATCGAGGCCCAGGGCGAGGCCGACGCGATCCTCGCCAGGTTCACCGCCGAGGCCGAGGGCACGCGCAAGGTGCTCGAGGCCAAGGCCGAGGGCTACCGCCGCCTGATCGAGGCCTGCGGCAGCCAGCCGCAGGTCGGCCCGACGCTGCTCCTGATCGAGCAGTTGCCCAGGCTCGTCGCCGAGCAGGTCAAGGCGATCCAGAACCTCAAGATCGACAAGATCACCGTGTGGGACTCGGGCATGAACGCCGGCGGCCGCTCGACCACGGCGGACTTCCTCTCCGGGTTCGTCGGCTCGCTGCCGCGCCTGCACGAACTGGCCCTGCAGGCCGGCATCGAACTGCCCCCCGCGCTGGGACGCGTGACCGAGCGCCGCGAGCCGCCCGTCGACGCGGGCGCAAACGACGGACAGGCCGGCGGCAAGGCCGACGGGCAACGCCGGACCTAAACTCCCCGACCACGAAGGGGACCACCATGCTCCGTCCGCGCCATGCCGTCCGCACGCTGCTGCTGCTCACCGTCGCCGCCCTGTGCGTGCCCGGATGCGTCGGCCACAACGTCATCAACCCCGTCGCCGACGGCGAGCGGGGCTTCAGCAACCCCAACTCCGACCCCATCCCGCCGCTCATGATCGAGGCGGTCCGCTGGGTCGCCACGCGCTACCCGCCCGAGGAATCGGCCGAGTGGTCGGTCGGCGCGGCGAGCCTGCCCGAGGACGGCGCAACGGGCCCGCGCTTCGCCGTCAACCTGCCGCAGGGCGTGAACCGGCTGGTCTACAAGCGCGTGTGCGACCTGATCGGCTTCGGCGCCGTGCCCATGCAGCCCGGTTACGAGTCCCTGCCGACCTACCACGTCTCCCGCATCTGGGTCTCGGGCGACGAGGCCCGCGTCGACGTCATCCGGCCCATCAAGGGCCTGCCCGGCGGCGCCGACGGCCGGCCGGTGACGCAGCCGATCACGGTGCGCCTCCGCGGCGGCCTGCAGCCCTGGCGCGTCACGAGCCACAACGTCTGGTCATTCAACTCGCTCCCGACGCCGCCGATCAACTACATGCCCGAGAACTGACAGATCCGCAGAGGGTCAGACTGTCAGACGGCAGAGAGCGGCGGCCGGCCCCGGCCCCGGCCGCGGTCCGCTACCGCGCGGGCTCGACCCGCGTGTTGCGGTCGAGGTTCAGCACCACCGTCTCGCCGTCGTCCTTGCGGAGTTCGAGGCGGTCGAGCCAGAGTTTGTCGTCCTTGGCGTGCGCGTACCACGAGCCGGTCTTCTGCTGCTCGAACTTCACCACGGTGCCCTCGACCGTGGTGGCGAACGAGCCGCTCAGCCGCGGCACCTGCTGGATGACGCGGACGCGCTGGCCGGGCGTGTACAGGGCGTTGCCGGAGATCATGGGCGGAGTGTATGCGGCACGACCCCGCGCACGGGCCGAACGCCGCGACCAGTCCGGGAACCCCGGCTCTCTACAGGAACCGCACGAACACCGCCCGGTAGGCCAGCGACCGCAACCGCCCGCGGTCGATCCGCCCGCCCGTTCCCGCGGCCCCGCCCGTCGCCTCCAGCGGCTCGAACCGCACGAACGACATGTTGTCCCACGTCCGGCCGTGGTGGTCGATCAGCGCCGCCGTCACCGGCGGGTCGGTCAGTTGCGCGGCGATCGTGTCGCGAAGCGACCACAGCCCGCCCTCGGTCGCCGATACCAGGCGCCCCGTCAACACCACGACCAGTTCCAGCGGCCCCGCGGCGATCGAGCCCGGCACGACCGGGTTCAGCGCGGCGTTGGGCACCACCAGTTCGCCGATCGCCCGCACGCCGAAGCGGTGCGGGCCGGAGTTGAACAGTCCCAGCGAGTTGAAGAAACTGGCCATGAGAGTCTCCGGAACGAACTCGTACGCCTTCCCGATCAAACCCGTGCCGCGAAGAAAGTTCGAAAGACATGCACCGCAGAAGCGCGGAGAGCACCGAGCCATCAGGGATTTCGAACGCCTCGGAACTCGCGGTCGATCCTCTGTTCCTTCCGCCTTCTCTGCGTCCTCGGCGGGTCGGCGGTGAGTCCTGTCTCCGCCCGTCACGCCCGAGACCGAGCGAGAGTCCGGATCAGAGAAGCGGGGCGAGCGGAGGACCGCGGAGCGTCAGAAAGTTGAACAAGCAGGTGCGATGTGGCCGGGCAGGGGCGCGTGATCAGGCGTTCGCCGGGGCAGCGGCCACTGAGCACCGGATCGACGGGCGCAACGCGCCGACGCGCCGACCCCGCACCCGCCCGCGCATCTCGCCCCGCTGCGCCCCGCTCGCTCTGCTTTCTGTGCGTTCCTCCTACTCCCAAACCGCGAACGGGTCCGCCGCGCCGTCGGTCGAGAGCGCGACCAGTTCGATGGTCTGCGTCGCCGTCGGGCCCTTGGCGCCGATGCCCAGTTCGTGCCGGACGCCGAGCACCACGCACGCCGCGCTGTGCGTGCGCCGACCCGCTTCGGTCGCCGCGGGCGAGACCTCGAACGCGAGCGTGCCGGCCTGCCCCGGCGTCGGCGCGGCCGGGTCGCCCCGGTCGAGCCGGCGCACGACGCGGACGGTGGTGCGCTGCTCGGGCACGTCGGCGAACGTCGGGTGCGGCCCCAGGTCCGTCCACTCCACCGCCTCGCGCGACGCGGCCCGGTCCACCGCGATCAGCGAGACGTCGGTCCATTCCGTCGAGTCAAATCGCACCCGTTGCGGCGCAAACACCAGCATGACGGCCCTCCTTTCCGGGCGTGCCCCGCCGCCGCGCGGCCGGCGGAGACCGATGACCAACTACCCGCGCGTGACCATCGCCGCCGCGGCGCGGCGTTCGGCGTCGGCCACGCCGTCGCCGTTGAGGTCCAGCCGCGCGCGGGCGATCGCGCGGATCGACGACGCGACGCGGTGGTACTGCGCGGCCCGCGCCGCCTGGGCCGAGCCCGGGCCTGCCAGCGCGCCCGCCGCGGCGTAGACCAGTTGCATCGCCAGCGCAGTCTCCAGCCCGCGCAGGTCGTCCGGGTTCACGATGCGCGTCTCGTCCGGCTCGCCCGGCGCGGCCAGGCCCGCCCGCGCGACGCCGAACATCGCCAGCACGGCGTCGTGCGCCGCGGCGATCTGCGGGGCGAACGTGAACACCACCGCCGGCGTCGAGCCCGCCGCGGGCGGCGGCAGGATCGGGCTCGTCCGCCGCGCGCGCAGCAGCGACACCGTCAGTTCCGTGTCGCTCAGACGCTCGACGACCTCCAGCGGCACGCCGCCGAACAGCACCACGCTCCCGGCGCCGATCCCCAGCGCGCCCAGTTGGCTCGACGCCGTCGTCAACTTGCCCGCGTTCAGCGTCGCGGTCGTCGACAGCAGGCGCTGGGCCAGGTACCCCAGGTCGCGGAACAGGTCGGGCTCGACGGCCAGCAGGTCTCGGTCTGCGGTGAACATGGGACGGTCCTTGAGTGCGGAGTGCGGAGTGCGGAGTGAGGGGGTGGGGGGTGAGGGGGGGTGGGTGGGGTGGGGGCGGCGCGATCGGCGGGGCCGGCCGTGCGCGTCGGCGCCTGCCCGCGTCGAAACTCGGTGTCAAAGGGCCCGGCTCCCCTTCGAGAGCCGGGCCCGGAGACGCGCCGCGTCCGTGTCACGAAGTCGCCAGACCCCGGATCAGCCCGTGCGCGTTCTCGTTCTTCATCTCCAGCGTGTACTCGCCCACGAGCATCCCGCTCTCGGCGTCGCCGGTCGCCGCCAGCGGCTTGTAGTGGAAACTCCGCCCCGCCAGCGGCAGCACGCTCAGCCGCGAGGAGTCCAGCAGCAGCACGTGGTCAGCCGGCACCCAGCGCGACAGCACCACGCGGCAGACGCCGAAGTCCGACTCGTACACGCCCACCAGCGAGCGGTACGACTCGTCGTCCGGCCCGTACAGCCGCGACGTCGAGAGGAACTCGTTGATCCGCCGCTTCTGCAGGCCCGAGCACACGATCGTGTCCACCCGCCCGGCCGACTGCTCCCAGATCAGCCGCAGCGCGGCGTTGAGCACCGGCTCGTTCAGCGCCGTGCCCGCCCCGCCGCCCGCCGGCACGCCGCCCTGCCCAGGCACGAACTGGTTGGTCGCGATCGTCGGGATGATCCCGTTCATCGTGCGACGCACGCTCGCCGAGCCCTGCTGCGTCGCCGTCGGCGCCACCCCGTTGACCACGCAGTTCTCAAGGTCGCGCAGCAGTTCGCGCAGCCGCTCCTGCTTCTGGTAGTCCGCCTCGTCGGCCACGCCGTGCGCCCGCGCCGCCTGCATCGACCCCGACACCTCCACCGACGCGGTGAAGATCTGCGTGTAGTTGCGCCGGCGGACCCGGTCGGTGAACCGCGCCGCCGGTCGGTCGTCGCCCTCCAGCGCGGCGTTGCCCAGGATCGTCAGTTTCATCCCGTTGCTCAGCGCGCCGCCCGGCGTGTTCCCGTAGCGCCGGACCACCGTCAGCACGTTCCCCGCGACCGCCGACACGAACATCACCTCGCGCAGCCCCTCGGGCCGCACCTGGTCGCCGACGCGGAAGCGCGAGCCGTTGGCCACCGTGACCGCCGTGGCGTCCGTCGCGTTGGGCGTGAACGTCGTCTGGTTCACGCTGTCGGTGTTGGGCAGCAGGGCGTCCTCGATCCACTCGTGCACCGTGCTCAGCGCCGCGTGCGACGCGTCGCCCAGCGCGTCCAGCAGCGGCGTCTCGAACGGGCTGACGATGCCCACCACGTCCGACACGTCCTCCATCAGTTCCGGCAGAGTCGCCCCCGCCCCGTACGTCGCCTTTCCCGTAAACGGCATGTGCTCACCTTTCATAAGAAGACCGCCACTCCGAACCACCCGCCCGACTCAGCACCCAGGACTCAGGACTGAGCACCCAGGACCCAGCACCCCGCACCCAGACTCACGTCCCCTCCGCCTCCCGCCGCGCACGCAGGTACGCCATCACCGCGCGGCTGTCGCCCGTCCGCGCCGCCGCCGACGCGGCTTCGGCCCGCGCCCGCTCGGCTCGGTCGGCCCGCTCCCGCGCCGACATCGCCCCCGACGGCGCGGGCGGCGGGGGGGGCGGCGGTGGGAGGGGCGTTGCCCGCTGCGCCGCGACCACCCGCTCGCCGATCTGCCCGATCTCCGCACGAAGCCCGCGGAGTTCCTCCATCACCCGGTCGGCCAGCGCCCGCTCGCCCGCGCCCTGCGCCGCCGTGTGCGCTCCGCCGCCCGTCGTTCCGTCGCTCATGTTCGTTCTCCTGTGTGTGCACAGCGCCCGGCGCGCGGGCCGTCCGCGGCCCGCGCCGTCCCGGGCAGACCTACATCACCCCCGCGTCGCGCGACCCGTACCCCAGTTCCGCCAGCACCCGCTCGCGCGGCACGCCCAGCGCGACCTTCCGCTCCGCCGCCAGCAGCGCGTCCTGCTCGTCCCGCGGCAGCGGGTCCGGCCACGCCAGGCTCAGCGCCCGGTCGCGCGGCTCGGTCCGCAGGATCCCCGCACGGTCCAGCGCGACCAGCGCGAGGCGCGACGCCTCGACGATCCCGCGCCCGTACGTCTGCCGCTTCCGCGCAGTCCGGCTCAGCAGGCCCATCAGCGTCACGCGCAGCGCGTTGGCGCTCGACAGGTTCCCGATCCGCGCACGCACCACCCCCGCCGCCAGCGGCGGCACGCCGCTCGCCTTGTCCAGCGCCTCGCGGACCTCCTGCACGTGCGCCGCTTCCGACGGGCTCGCCGCGTCGCCCCCGAGCGACTCGATCGTCGCCTCCGGGTTGTCGGTCACGATCACCTGCCCCGGCCCCACGCGCACGCCCTCGACGCCCTCCAGGCCCTTGGCCAGCAGCATCTTGAACGACTGGAACGTCACGCGCGAGGCGCGGTCCGACAGCCGCGTGTTCAACTCGTCCTGCAGCGGGATCAGCGGCTCGACCTCGCCCAGCCCCTCCCACGCCAGCGGCTGCGCGATGTTCTGGATGTGCGCCACCGGCGGGGCCTCGCGCCGATCGCCCGCCGACACCAGCGCGGGCCCGTCGAGCACCAGCCGCCAACCGGCCCGACGGCCCGCCTCGTCGCGCTCGAAGACGCGCCGGCGCGACCCGCTGAGCACCTCCAGAACCAGCGTGCCGCGCGCGCCGGCGCGCGGCACGCCCTCCTCCGCCAGCCCGAGCCACCGACGCAGCAGCGACGGCGGTGCGCCCAGCGGCCCGCGCCCCGCCGCCGGCGACGTTCCCGCCTCCTCCTCGCGCCGCGTCACGATCAGGTACGCGTCCAGCACGCGATAGTCCGACGCCGACACCACCGGCACGCCGCGACGCGGCTCCACCGCCTCGATGCGAACCGCGCCCGCCGCGGCGTGCGCGACCGCCTCGTCGTCCGGTTCGTCCGCCGCCCCGCCCGCGCTCTCAACGCCACGCACCACCAGGTCCACGTGCCCGTACACGTGCGCCATCAGCGCGGCGTCGTTGAGCAGCGCGGCCCCGCCCGAGGACTCCCACACCGCGTCCAGCGCACGCTCGATCCGCCGCGCCAGCGCGCCGTCCCGCGCGCCCGACACCACCCGCACCGGCCGCCCCAGCAGGAAGTCGATCATCGTGTGCACGCGCCACGCGATGTCGTTCTCGATCACGATCTCCTTGCGCTTCCACGCCCGGTCGTCCCACGGCCCAGCCGGGCCGACCAGCCGCGACGGCAGCCCCCGCTCCTGCGCCAGCCGGTACCCGCGCGACGACGGGTCGCGCTGTGTCTCGCGTCCGCCCAAGGCGCGCATCGGGTTGCGGTAGTAGTCCCACAGCGCGTCCAGCCGCGGCACAACGCTCCGCTCGTGCCGATCCAGCAGGTCCTCGACCCGCTCCCACGTGAGTCCCGCTTCCGCACACGGCGCATCGGTCTGGTGCATGGCTCCGCTCCGGGTTCCGCGACGCCCCGGCGCCGCTCACCCGTCGGACCACGTGCGCGCGGCTGCGCGCCCAACCCCGGCGCGGCCCGACCGCCGCGCACCCCCGTCCTGCCGCGCAACCGACAACGCGGCACGGGTTTAGCGGAAATCGCAAAAACTCCGGCAGCGCGGCCCGGCTCGCGCGCGCCGTGTGCGCCCGGGCCCGGCGCGGCCGCCCCGCACCCCGCCCGCGCCGCGTTGAGATGCCCCCCGCAACGGCCGATGTATCCCCGCCTGCTGCCGCGAACGAGCCGTTCGTGCGGACGCTGTTCGGACGATCGGACGCGGATTTGGATCGGGGAAGGGGACACCTCGGAGGCCTCGCATGCGACTGCCCCCGTTCTCACCGCCGACCCAGGGTCTGCCTCGAACTCCGCGCCCCGCGTCCGAGACGCCCGCGGGCGGCCTGTCCGCCGCGGCCGGAGTGAGCCCGAGAACCCCGGGTCCGAACTTCCCGGGCCTAGAGTCCGTAGCAGCCCCGCCGGAGGCGGTCCGTCCCTCCGACAGCCCGCCCGCCCCCGACCCAGACGGGGCGCGGCGCCGGCCGGGCAAGTCCGGGCCACGGCCGGCCGCGGGAGTCGTCAAGCCCTGATTCGCTCCTCACCCACGCACCACGCACGAGCGCCCGACGCCGGCACCAACCGGCGCGGCCAACCGAAAGGTCAGTTGCACATGGCCAGCAAGGATCAACCCATTGTCGTCTGCGGCGGCGGCGGTTTCATCGGCGGGCATCTGGTCGGCGAGTTCCGACGCCTGGGCTTCAGGAACATCCGCAGCATCGACATCAAGCCGCTCGACGAGTGGTACCAGGTCTTCCCCGACGTCAAGAACATGCGCCTGGACCTCAAGGACCTGGCCAACTGCCGCAAGGCCATGAAGGGCGCCGAGGGCGCGCAGGTCTTCCAACTCGCGGCCGACATGGGCGGCATGGGCTTTATCGAGAACAACAAGGCCCTGTGCATGCTCAGCGTGCTGACCAACACGCACATGCTGATGGCGGCGCAGGAAACGGGCGTCCAGCGGTTCTTCTACAGTTCCTCCGCCTGCGTCTACAACGCCAGCAAGCAGAAGGACCCCAACGTCACCGCGCTCAAGGAGGAGGACGCCTACCCCGCCATGCCCGAGGACGGCTACGGCTGGGAGAAACTCTTCTCCGAGCGCATGTGCCGCCACTTCCGCGAGGACTTCGGCGTGCCGACGCGCGTCGCCCGCTTCCACAACGTCTACGGCCCGCACGGCACGTGGGAGGGCGGACGCGAGAAGGCCCCCGCCGCCATCTGCCGCAAGGTCATCCACGCGCTGCACACCGGCAACCACCAGATCGAGATCTGGGGCGACGGCACGCAGACCCGCTCGTTCATGTACATCACCGACTGCACCAAGGGCGTCCGGATGCTGACCGATTCGGACTTCACCCAGCCGATCAACCTCGGCTCGAGCGAACTGGTCAGCATCAACGAACTGGTCTCCATCGCCGAGGACATCGCGGGCATCAAACTCCAGCGCACCTACAAACTCGACGCGCCCAAGGGCGTCGCCGGGCGCAACTCCGACAACACGCTCATCCGGCAGGTCTTCAACTGGGAGCCCGACACGCGCCTGCGCGACGGCATGGAGAAGACCTACCGCTGGATCTACGACGAGTACATGGCCAAGTACGGCCCGGAGGCCCGCCCCGCGCGCCCGCGTCCCGCGCCCGCCGCCCAGCCCAAGAAGCCCGCCGCGGCACGCGCCAAGAAGAAGCCCGCCCGCGTCGCCACCCGCGCCGCCGGCAAGAAGAAGAAGCCCGCCCCGCGCGCCCGCGCCCGCCGCTGAGCGGCCCCGCGCCCGCGCACGCCACGTCCGAGCCCGCGGCGCGCCCGACGCACCCACCGCCGACCCGGAGCCCACCGCCGGATGAGCACGGACGCACTCCTCAACCAGTTCGCCGCCGAGATCCGCACCGCGGTCACCGTGCGCCTCGTCGAGCAGCGCCTCCTCCGGCTCTTCTCCGAGGGCAAACTCTTCGGCACCGTGCACACCTGCATCGGCCAGGAGTTCGTCGGCGTCAGCGTCGCGCGACGCCTCACCGACGCCGACACCATCTTCTCCAACCACCGCGGGCACGGCCACTTCCTCGCCTACCGACGAAACATCAAGGGCCTGATCGGCGAGATCATGGGCAAGAGCGTCGGCGTCTGCGGCGGACGCGGCGGCAGCCAGCACGTCCAGCAGGACGGCTTCTACTCCAACGGCATCCAGGGCGGCATCGTGCCCGTCACAACCGGAATGGCCCTGGCCCACAAGATGCAGGGCACCGGCGGCATCGCCGTCGTCTACGTCGGCGACGGCACCCTCGGACAGGGCGCCCTCTACGAGAGCATGAACATCGCCAGCAAGTGGGACCTGCCGGTGCTGTTCGTCTGCGAGAACAACCTGTACGCCCAGAGCACCTGCCAGACCCAGACGCTGGCCGGCGACATCTGCGCCCGCGCCGCGGCGTTCGGCATCGAGACCGCACACAACGACACCTGGGACTGGCCCGCGCTCTTCGCCGCCATGGAGCGGTCGATCGCCCACGTCCGCGCCACCTCGCGACCGATCTTCCACCGCGTCGACACCTACCGCCTGATGGCGCACTCCAAGGGCGACGACAACCGCCCCGAGAGCGACGTGCAGCCCTACCGCGACCGCGACCCGATCAACATCCTGATGCGCCAGCGCGAGAACGACCCCGCCTGGCGCGCCATGCTCACCGACATCGAGCGCGAGATCGAGGACGCCGTCCGCGAGGCCGACGAGGCGCCCTGGGGCGACGTCGAGCGCGACATCGCCGCGGCGGCCGCCGCGCCCCGCGCCCTCCGATGGAAGCGGGCCCAGTTCGAGCGCGAGAAGTGCGTCGCCTCGGTGCGCAAGGGCCTCGAAGAGGCGCTCGACACCCGCGACAACGTCGTGCTCATCGGCGAGGACATCGAGTCGCCCTACGGCGGCGCGTTCAAGTGCACCCAGGGCCTCAGCGCCAGGCACCCGGCGAGGGTCCGCAACACGCCCATCAGCGAACTGGCCATCGTCGGAATCGGCAACGGCCTGGCGCTCCGCGGCATGATCCCCGTCGTCGAGATCATGTTCGGCGACTTCCTCACCCTCGCGGCCGACCAGTGGATCAACCACGCCGCGAAGTTCCGGTTCATGTACGACGGCAAGGTCCGCGTGCCGCTCATCGTGCGCACCCCCATGGGCGGCAAGCGCGGCTACGCCGCGACCCACAGCCAGTCGTTGGAGAAGCACTTCGTCGGCGTGCCCGACACGCGCGTGCTGTGCCTGAACCACCGCGTCTCGCCCGCGCTGCTCTACCGCGCGCTGTTCCAGACCATCGACCGCCCCACGCTCGTCATCGAGAACAAACTCCTCTACGCCCAGAACGTCAGCAGCGAGCCCCCCGCGGGATGGGACCTGCTCCACACCGACGAGCCCTTCCCGACCGCCTGGCTCCGCGCCGGCGGCGGCGCGGCGGCCGAGGTGACCATCGTCGCCCTCGGCGGCGCGGCCATCGACGCCGAGGAAGCCGCGCGCCGGCTCTTCGAGGAGGACGAGATCGCCGCCGACGTGTTCATGCCGACCTGCCTGTATCCTTTCGACGTGAGCGTGCTGGCCGACAGCCTGTCGCGGACGCGGCGCCTCGTCGTCGTCGAGGAGGGGCAGGGCTTCGTGTCGCCCTCGGGAGAGATCGTCGCACAGGCCGCCGAACGCTTCGGCGCCAACGGGCTGAGCTGCCGGCGCGTGACCGCCGCGCCCGTCGCGATCCCCGCCGCGCGCCCGCTGGAGGCCCGCTGCCTCCCGCGGCCCGAGGACGTCCTGCACAAGTGCCTGGAGGTGGCGCGTGAACTCGTCCACCACTGAGATCGTGTGCGAGGTGCGCGTCCCGCGCGAGACGGTGAACGACGACGTCGTCACCGTGCAGGCCTGGCAGCGCGCCCACGGCGACCCGGTACGCAAGGGCGAGTGCGTCGTCCACATCGAGACCTCCAAGGCCGTGCTCGAGGTCGAGGCCGAGGGCGACGGCTTCCTCGAAGTGCTGCACGCCGCGGGCGCCGAGGTGCCCGTCGGCGAGTTGATCGGCCGCGTGCTCACCTGCCCGCCCCCCGCGCTGCGCCTGCACAAGGACGAGCCGTCGGCCCACGCCGAACCGGCGCGACCCGCGCGCATCCCCATCGGCAACGGCGCGCCCGCGCGGTCGAGCAACCGCCTGCGCGACCGGACGGAGGCGAAGGGGGACGAGCCCGAGAGCCGCCACCCCGCGCCGACGCCGGAACCGGCCCACCCGGAGGCGACCTACCCCGACGCCGCGGTGCAGACCGCGATCTCGAAGAAGGCCCAGCGACTGATCGACGAGCACGCCATCGACCCCGCGGTCTTCGCGCACCTGCCGCTGGTGCGCGAGGCCGACGTGATCCGCTACCTGGAGCAGCGCGCCGCCGAGCGCCTGCGCCGCGAGCCCGCCCCGCCCTCTCCCGCCGCCGCGGCGGGCGAACAGGCCCGGCGCGACGCCGCGGCCAGCGCAGGCCCGCGCGTCGACAGCGCCTACCCCGGCCCCAGGACGCGCGGCCTGCTCGGCGACGCCGCGGCCAGCGCACGCGACCGCGGCAACCGCTCCATCCTCTGGCTCGCCTGGAACTACTTCTGGCGCAACTGGCTGCTGGGCAACCTGGCACGATGGGCGCCGCGCGGCGTCATCCTGCCCATCCACCGCCTGCGCGGCGTGAAGATGGGCGCCGACGTGTTCATCGACCCCACCGCCATCATCGAGACCGCCTTCCCCGAGAACATCACCATCGGCAACGACGTGCGCATCACCGCCGGGTGCGTCATCATGTCGCACATCAAGGCCCCGCACTACCTGCGCGAGACCGGCCTCGTGCCCGTCGTCCTCAGGCCCGTCGTGCTCGAGGACCACTGTTTCATCGGCGTCAACAGCGTCATCATGCCCGGCGTGACGGTCGGCAAGGCCAGCGTCGTCGCCAGCGGCAGCGTCGTCGTCAGCAACGTCCCGCCCTACACCATGGTGCAGGGCAACCCCGCCAGAGTCATCAGGCAGTTCCCGCGTCCGGAGTAGTTTCTGTCCACAGAGACCACGGACCAGACGCAGCGTTCACGGAGAAACAGCCCCGAAGCGAGTCAGGATCAACGCTCTTTCCTCGATGTACTCTCCGCGGCACGACCCGAGTGCGATCGGCCCTTCAACTCCGCGTGCCTCTCCGGGCCCTCCGTGCCGCCTCTGCGATCTCTGCGGACCACCTTCAAGCAGTTCATGATGCAGCCCGAACCGCTCAACGCCTTCTGCGTCGACCTCGAGGAGTGGTGGCACATCTGCGCCGCGGACACGCCCTACAACGACCCCGCCACGTGGGACAGCGCGCCGCCCTTTGTCGAGAAGGACACCGAGACGCTCTTGCGCCTGCTCGACGAGACCCGCGCACGCGGCACCTTCCTCACCGTCGGCTGGGTCGCCGAGAAGTACCCGCGGCTCATCAGGCGACTGGCCGACGCCGGCCACGAGATCGGCTGCCACACCTACTTCCACCGCGTGGTGTACGAGCAGTCGCCCGAGGAGTTCGACGCCGACATCGCCCGATGCCTCAAGGTCCTGCGCGAGGTGAGCGGGCAACCGGTCAACAGTTTCCGCGCGCCCGGCTTCAGCATGAAGCGCGAGGCGTTCGCGTACGCGTACCCGATCCTGCGCAGGCACGGGATCGAGGTCGACGTGAGCATCGTGCCCGCGGCCCGCGACCACGGCGGCGTCGAGGGCTTCACGCGTGACCCGTTCCTGCTCCGCATCCCCGGCGGCCTGCCTCTGGGTCCCGCGCAGCCGACCAGCATGAAGTGCTGGCCCGTGAGCGTGATGGACTTCCTCGGCCGCACCACGCCCTTCTCGGGCGGGGGCTACCTGCGCCTGTTCCCGCTCCCCATCGTGCGCGCCGGCTACCGGCAGAACCACCGCGCCGGCCGCCCGGGCATGTCGTACATCCACCCGCGCGAGATCGACCCCGACCAGCCGCGCCTCAAACTCCCGTGGAAGAAGTACTTCAAGTACTACGTCGGCATCAGGGGGTGCGAGAGCAAACTCCGCAGCGTGCTCAACACCTACCGCTTCACCACCATCGCCGAGGTCATCGCCAGCGTGCGCCGATGGCCCGAGTACGAACTGGTCGGCGGCGACATCCGGCCCCTTGCGCCCGGTGCCGTCGCCCAGCCTGCCCCGCCGCCGCTCGCCGCGGGCCGCGCGGCGTGAAGCCCGGTTCATAAACCGTTCATGTCCGGATAAATCCGCCGTTCCCGCCGCCGCCGGGGCCGTTCGGGTCGCGCACGCGCGACCCGGCCGCCGATCGACGCGCGGCGCGGCAACCCTCGGCCCCCCTGCGTCGAACAGCATGGCAGAGCCTGTGGGTGGCGGGAACACCCGGTCAACCGCAAGCGTCCTGCCCGTCCGGCCTCCGGACGGGCGGGGACGCCGTCTTGCCCGGTTATCCGACCTCCTGCTGGGCTTGGTTGTCCGTTGCGTCGATATGAGGGGGGTCACCCCATCGGAGGTCTCACATGCGTCTGTTCATCGTCAGGCACGCCAAGGCCGCGGACCTGCCGGCGGATCCGTGTTGTGCGCCGCGGGGGTGCGGCTGTTCCAGCCTCGACGCCGACTCGCGCCGCCCGCTGACCCGGCGCGGCGTCGCACAGGCCGAGTTCCTCGCCTCGTGGCTCGGCGCGGCCGAGCGCCGACCGCAACTGATCCTCGCCAGCGCGGCCGTCCGCGCGATGGAAACCGCCACCCGCCTGCACCGCGTGCTGGGCGCCGCGTGCGAACTCCGCGCCGCGACCGAACTGGCGCAGGACCGGCCCATCGGCGACGCGCTGGCGCTCATCGAGCGGTACGCGCACGTCCGCGACCTCATGTTCGTCGGCCACAACCCGCAGGTGGGCGAACTGCTCTCGGTGCTGGCCCGCGGCCTGCCCCCGCAGCAACTGCTCATGCGCACCGGCGACCTGGTCGCGCTCGACATCCGCGCGGCCGACCCCATCGGCTCGGCGAAGATCGCCGACCGCCAGCGGCTCGACGACCGCGCAGGGCCCGACGACTCGCTCACGCTCGCCAGCGCGATCCGCGTCACCGCCGCGGGCGGGTGCTGAGCGTTCTCAGCCCGTCGGCGGGGGGGGGAACACGTGCGCGACTCTGCGTCGCGAGCGCGGGCACGTGCACCGTCGCGACACGCCAGACCGGTTCGGGCTGGACTTCGCCATACTCGTGCGCGAGCACGTGCCGCCGCGCAATGATCGGCCGCCGCGGCACCTCCGGGTGCGCCCTCCGGAACGCGTCGGAAACACCGCGCGCCGCCTCGCCGATGATCTCCACCTGCCGCTCGACCGCCGATCGAAAAGAATCGTCGTCGAGGAACTCCCGCCGCGAGCGGCCCGCGACGTGCTGCGCAATCCGAGCCCACGCGCCGAGCATGCCACGCAGCCGTGCCGCGTCGCCCGCGTCAGGCCGCATACAGCACCTGTCGGTCGCGCATGATCGTCGCCCGGCGGAACGGGTTGCGCAGGATCCCCTCCGACAGCAGGTCCACCTCTCGCCCGAAAGTCGCCTCCAGTTCGTCCGTCATCGCGGGCCGGTCCCATGTCGGCGTCTCGGAATCGGGTAGAAAGCGCGCCAGGACGTCGACGTCGCTGTCCGGCCGCTGGTCCCCGCGCGCAGCGGATCCGAACAGCCACAACTCGGCGACGACCCACCGCCGACAGAAGGCCTCGATCCGCGCCCGCTTGTCAGGATCGATCGACATGCCGCCATTCAACCGGGGCAGGCGCGAAACCCACCGACGCCGCGCGCGCACCCTCACTTCTCCGGGATCGCCACCAGGTTGCTCGGCTGCAGCCGCGCGGGCTGCCCCGGCGTCTTCACCCGGATCGCCTGCCCGTTGTACAAGTTGTACGGGAACCGCTTCTGCGTCTCGCGCAGACGCGAACTCTTGTAACTCGGCACGCGCGGGTCGAAGTCCGTCAGGTCGAACACGCCCACCGTCACCATGCTCCGCCGCGGGCCGTGGTAGTAGAACGCCAGTTCCCCCTCCTGACGCAGTTTGATCACCGCCGCCTCCGCCGCGGCGCGGCATTCCCTGAGGTCCTTCTCCGTCGGCCGCTCGATGTCCTCGCGCCCGTACACGCCGACCTGCAGCGTCTGCACCGCGCGCTTCCCGTACAGCAGTTTCGCCTGCGTCAGGTTGTACTCCGGGATCGACCCCTTCAGGTCCTTCTTCGGCGGCGGCGCAAGGTAACTCCCCGCGTACACCGCCACACCGTCGATCACCATCGTCTGCACGCGCTCCAGTTCCGCCTTGGCCGCGGCGTCGTCCGGGCCCTTGAACGAGCCCACGAGGATGCAACTCGCCTCGCCGCGCTTCTGCACCAGCGCCTCGGGCAGCTGCCCCTTGGTCCGCACCTGCGCCAGCGCGGCCGCGGCTTCCTTCTCCTGGTCCTCCCCCCGGAAGATCGCGATCAGGATCGACCACGCGCCCTGCTCGGCGTCCTGATCGCCGGGGTTGGCCGACTTGTCGCCAAAGACGCGCCGGCCCTCCTCGATGATCCGCTCCTTCCGCTGCTGCTCGTCCTTGGACGACTGGCCAAACGCCGCCGCCGGGCCCAGCGCGGCCGCGATCGCCACCACCGCCGCCCCGCGGCATCCAAGCATGGGAAAGACCCGGCATTGGCGGTTCCGACCTGCCGAAACTTGCATAAATACCTGCCTTTGCTCGCTTTACGGATTCCTGACCCGCTCGGTCAACTATTGCAGTTTCCAAACCGCGGCCGACGATAAGACTATTCGTCCGGAACGCCGCCCAGGTGCGACGCTCCGGCCAGCGAGGTCGGGTCAGGACGGCCCGGCGGCACGCGCGACGGATTGCTCACGCACCACGCGCCTCCCGGCAACCGGGCTACGTGCTCCGGGCCGGGTCAAGGAGACTTGCCATGGCGCATCTTTCGATCGTGGGTGAGGGTCCGTCCGGCAGAGTCGATGCTTCCGTCCGACGCCCGGGCGACGACTCGACGCGCCCGAGCCGCCCACCCGTCCGAGACTCCGATTCCGCCGAGTTCTCCAGCCGCGCCAGACTGGCCGCCGGCGCCGAGCCGCGACCCGTCCGGCACGAACTGGTCGAGCAGGTCCGCAGGCAGATCCAGACCGGCCGCTACGCCACCACCGAGAAACTCGAAGTCGCCGCCGACCGTCTGGCCCGCGACCTCGACCTGACCGCCTGAACGCGGTCCGCACGAACCCCCGGCGTGCCGCGCGCGTCTCTCCGCCGCGGCACGCCTCCCAGGCCTCTATCCCACGGTGCACCGGGGAACGGACGCTCACGCGTGCGTTCCTTCGGTGCGCGCCGGGAAGAAGAGTCTCAGATCGCGGATGCGCAGATACTCAGATTCGAGGCGCTCGAAAGCGTCTCCGAGCGACAACCTGCCCATCTGCGCATGTGTTTACCCGCTCACCTGCCGCTCGGCTCACCTTCCGCTCGCGGCGGGCCCAGCGGCGGCACGGGCTGATCCGCCGGCCCGGCGAGCCGCCACGCCGCGCCGACCAGCGCACGCACCGCGAGCGTGTACCGCTCGGGCTCGATCCTGTCGATCGTGTCCGTCGGCTTGTGGTAGTGCGCGTAGCGCATCTCCGCCGTGGTCGAGAGAATCACCGCGGGCTGGCCCGCCGCGAGAAACGGCGCGTGGTCCGACCGCAGCAGGTCCGGCGGCGCGATGGGCAGAAAGTCCAGCGCATACGTCGGCAGTTTCGGCTCCGACTCGTGCATGGCGCGCAGCAGCGCGGTGCTCCACCACCGGTGCGCCAGGATGCCGCCCAGACCCAGGAAGTTGCCCACCGTCGGCGGCTGGAAGTTGCCCCGCGGCGGGATCGGGCTCTTCTGGCTCTCCGGCTCGTCGGTGTAGTAGCCGATCATGTCGAGGCTCACCATGCCGAGGACGCGCTCCTCGCCCGCGTCCCAGCGCTCCTTGTTCCGCTCGACGTACGCACGCGACCCGACCAGCCCGTTCTCCTCGAGGTTGAAGAAGATCAGCCGCACCGTCCGGTGCATCGGCCGGTCCTTGAGCAGCCGCGCCATCTCCAGCAGCGCGGCGGTGCCCGAGCCGTTGTCCTCCGCGCCCGGGCAGTTGGGCATGGCGTCAAAGTGCGCGGCGAAGATCAGCACTTCATCTGGCAGCGTGCGACCCTTGATCTCGACGACCAGGTTGTTCCACGGCTCCTCGCCCTCGCGCCGACCGCCGCCGCCGATGAAGTCGATCGGGTCCAGCGCGACCTCGTACCCCAGCGCGCGCAGTTTGTCGGCCAGCAGCTGCTCGGTCCGGCGCAGGCCGGCGCGGTGATCCGCATCGCCCCACGCGGCACGCTTGGTCGGCAGCACGCCCAGTTCGGCCATCACGCGCTCGCGGCTGACCTCGGCCTCGGGACCGGCCGGCGCGGCGGGCGGCTCGGCGAGTATCGGCGCGGCGTGAACACACAGGGCGAATATGACGGCGATGACGCGCAGCATGACCAACGGTAGCGGTGCTCGACAAGGCCCGCATCAGACGGCCCCGCCCGATCATCGCCTCCGCAGAATCGCCCCGTAGAACGGCCGCCGCTCGCGCCGGTACTTGCGCTCGAAGTTCGTCCCCACCACCTCGTCCTGCCCCGCCGATTCGGCACGGTCGAACGGCAACCGCTCAAACCCGCCGGGTACGTCGCCACCCCGTGGCGACCCCTGATCGTGCCCCGACCCGACGCCGCGGAGCGGCGACGGACCCGAAGGCACGCACCACCGCGCAAAGTGCTCCTCCATCCACGCCCAGTACCCGGCGTGGTCGGTCACGATCCGCAGTTCCCCGCCCGGCTCCAGCACGCGCCGGCACTGCCGCAGGAACTCGTCGCGCACCATCCGCCGCTTGTGGTGCCGCGTCTTGGGCCACGGGTCGGCAAAGTACAGGTGGATCACCCGCGCGCACGCGTCCGGCACGCGCCACCGCAGAAACTCGAACGCGTCGGCGTGCAGCAGGCGAACGTTGGTCAACTCGCCCGCCGCCTCCACGCGACGCCGCACGCGGTCCGCCGCGTACAGGTAGAACTCCCGCGCGTACTCGATGCCGAGGTAGTTCGTCTCCGGACGCAGCGCGCCCTGCTGCACCAGGAACGTCCCCTTCCCCGAGCCGATCTCGATCTCCAGCGGGCGCTGCGGGTGCGGGAACCACGCGCGGATATCGACCTGCCCGGCACGCCCCTCGGGCCCGAGGTCGTCCGGCAGCGGCGGCAACTCGCCGCCCGGCCCGGCGCGCACCCCCACCCCGGCATCATCCAGCGCACGACCGCGTCCGAGTCCGAACGACATGCACGACTGTACGCCGCGCCGTCGATGCCCCTACGGCCGGCGCGCACGCACCGCGAACACCTCGTCGAAGCAGAAGAAACCGTTGAGCGCGGCGTCGATCTCCAGCCGCTGCGGCGGGAACACCACGTCGTTGAAGTTCAACTCCGCCCAGCCGCTGTTCCACACTCTCTCGCCCTGCCCGTCGAACGTCAGACCGACCAGCAGCCGATGCCTGAACGGCACCGCCGCGGCGGGCGTGACGCTGTAGAACCCCGAGCCCGACACCGCGCCCTCGGCCTGCGGACGCACGATCGCCCAGCCGATGTTCACAACCGCCCACTCCTGCACCCCGGGCGTCTGGTCCATGGGTTCGAGCGGGACCATCACCATGCCCCCGGTGACGGGGCGCGTCTCCAGCAGCGGGCACAGGCACGGCGGCAGGCACCCGCGCGTGTACGTCGAGTCATCGTCGAGGCGGTAGGGGATGAACTCCGCAGGGCTCACCGGCGCGGCGTCGATCGTCAGCACGCGGTCGAAGCACTCTTGGTTGCTGTGGTCGATCTGGATGCGGATCGGCGGGAATCGCCCGTCGCTCGCCCCGCCGACGACGCCGCTGTCGTAGCGGCGCGACTCCTCGTCGCCCACGCGCAGGTCGAGTTCCATGCGGTGCGCCAGCACCGTCAGCGAGCCCATGTGCGAGTACCACGTGTACGTCCCCTCGCCGCGGATGAGCACGTCCTGCCCGTTCTCGCTCACGCGGAAGTTCACGTCCGAGACCCGGTACCGCCGCTCCATCGGCGTCGCGCTCGGCAGGGCGGACAGTTGCATCGTCCCGATCAGGTCGCTCTCGACGTGCAGCACGCAGTCGCACGGGTCGAAGCACGCCAGCAGCGAGCCCGAGTCCCCGGCGAGGCGGTACACCACCGGCCGCGCCCACGCCGCCGCGGTGAGCGACGGCCGCGGGCCCGCGCCCGCCGCCGAAACCGGCTGCGCGCCCGCCGAGACGACCGACGACCACACCCCACCGACCAGCCACGCCGCGGCGAACGCGAGTGTGCGAATCATGGTGTTTCTCCCTTGGATTGACGGTCTCCCCGTTGTCCAGCGTACCACGTTGTCAGCCGTCGTCCAGCCGTGTTGACGTGACGCGCGCCGGTCTTCGCACAATCGTCAACCTACGATCCGAACAACGTGCTGACGCGACCCTCTCAACAGGTGGTGGTTCTTGTGTCCGGCGGCTTGGACAGCGCGGTGACCCTCGCCGCGGCGTGCGCCGAGTTCGGCCCCGCACGCGTCGCCGCGATCACCTTCGACTACGGCCAGCGGCACCGCGTCGAACTCGCCGCCGCGGCCCGCGTGGCCCGCGCCGCGGGGATCGACCCCGCGCGGCACGTCACGCTCCGCATCGACCTCCGCGCCATCGGCGGCTCCGCGCTCACCGCCGACATCGACGTGCCAAAGGACCGGCTGGCGCATGCCGATCCGCCCCCGGCCGGCGCGCACGAGATCCCGGTGACGTACGTCCCCGCTCGGAACCTGATCTTCCTCTCGTGCGCCGCGGCGCTGGCGGAGACCATCGGGGCCGACCGCATCGACATCGGCGCCAACGCCGTCGATTACTCCGGATACCCCGACTGCCGCGGGCCGTTCCTGCGGGCCTTCGAGGCCGCGGCCAACGCGGGCACGAAGGCCGGCGCGGAGGACGGCCGCACGCTGCGCGTCCACGCGCCGCTGCTGCGCCTGAGCAAGGTCGAGATCATCCGACTCGGCGCACGCCTCGGCGTCGACTTCTCGCTCACCACCTCGTGCTACGACCCGCGCGTGGACAACGACCGTGCCCTGGCCTGCGGGCGCTGCGATTCGTGCGTCATCCGCGCCCGCGCGTTCGCCGCGGCGGGCATCGCCGACCCCACGGCGTACGACCACGCCGGGCGGAGCACGCGCGCATGAGCGACGCGCCGCGCACCATCCCGATCTCCGAGACCTTCGTGTCGATCCAGGGCGAGGGCAAACTGACCGGCGTCCCGAGTTTCTTCGTGCGCGTGTCGGGCTGCAACCTGCGGTGCGCGTGGTGCGACACGCCCTACGCCTCGTGGCAGCCCGACGGCGCCGCACGGACGATCGACTCGATCGTCGAGGATGCGCGCGGCGCGGCCGCACGCGGCGTGCGCCACGCGGTGCTCACCGGCGGCGAGCCCATGATGTTCGCGCAACTGACCGAACTCTCGGCGCGGCTCGGTGAGGCGCACATGCACGTCACCATCGAGACCGCGGGCACGGTCATCCCGCCCGAGGGCGTGACGTGCCATCTCATGTCCATCAGCCCGAAACTCGCGAACTCAACGCCCCGCGCCGACCCGCGCGACCCGTCGGGCGCGTGGGCCGCGCGGCACGAGTCGCGCCGCATCAACCCCCCGGTCCTGCAGCGGCTGATCGACGGGCACCCCGACCGGCAGTTGAAGTTCGTCATCGCGTCCGAGGCCGACGCCGCGGAGATCGACGCGCTCCTCGCGCGACTGCGCAACTGGTCGCCCCACGACGTCCTGCTCATGCCCGAGGGCACGCCGCCGCCGCGCGGGCACGTCGACGCGGCGGTGAACCTGTGCCTCGCCCGCGGCTGGCGCTACTGCCACCGCCTGCATCTGGACCTGTTCGGAAACCGGCGGGGGACGTGAGGCAGACCGGCAAAGCCGCAGAACAGCGGATCCGGCCGAGAACAAGCCGCCCCCAACGCCGCGGCGGCGTCGGCCCTCCAATGATTGCCGCTGCCGGCTCCATCCCGGTTGCTGATTTGCCCATCCGCCGCTCCGACCATGCCCTACCGCGTCTGCAAGTCGTTCGAGATCGAGAGCGGGCACATGCTCTCCAAGCACCCCGGCCTGTGCCGGTTCCCGCACGGGCACAGCCGGCGCGTCGACGTGGTGCTGGCAGCCGAGGCGCTCGACTCGCAGGACATGGTCTGCGATTTCAAGACGCTCAAACTCGCGCTCGCGCCGTTTCTGGCTCGGTTCGATCACGCGATGCTGGTGAACAGCGCCGACCCCATGGCCGCCGCGTTGGCGCCCGTGAAAGAGCGCGTCATCGCGCTCGAGGGCGTGGACCCGACGACCGAAGTGCTGGCCGAGCGGATCTACCGATTTCTTGAGACCGAGTTGCGCACCGGGCGCACGTACCGCGACGAGCAGGGGCTGGAGTACCGCTTCGGCCGCGGCGTGCGCATCGAGCGCGTCCGCGTGACCGAGACCAGCAGCAGTTGGGCCGAGTTCGCGGGGTGAGCAAACACGGGGACGCACGGGGCCGCACCCAAGTCGAGGCAGGAGCCGAGGTCCTGAGTGCTGAGTCCTGAGTGCTGTGCCCTGTGTCCTGCCCGCTCCCGCGTCCTGCGCAGCGGGCGAGTGGCCCGAAACACACACGAGTCAGATCGAAGCGCGGATGTTCGGCATTCGAGCGCCTCGATCCGTCCGATCCGTCCCCCATCCGTTCCATGCATGTTCCTGCATCGAACTCCGTGCGACCCCGTGCGCCCCCGTGTTGAAGAGCGCTTCAGACCGCCCGTCCGGGGGGTCGCCAAGCCGAGTTCCCAGCCCGCCGCGATCTTCATCTCCCCAGCGCCCTTGACCTCTCGCGGCTGGAGCGCGACGATGCCCCATCACCACGGCACACATCCCGGCGGAGCCGGAGCGAGCACACAGAGCACATGGCGGGCGCAGCGAAGGGCAGGGAAGCGGGCAGGGCCGAAGGCCGGCACGGGGTGCCGGCCCACTCGATGCCGAGCGCGGTCGTCGCGCCCGACAGCCCGCTCGCCCAGTGGCTCAACCCCGACGGCTCGCCCAAGGACCTCGGCGTCGGGTTCGCGCACCTGCACCTGCACAGCGAGTACTCGCTGCTCGATGGCGGCAACCGCGTCGACAAACTCGTCAGGCGCGTCAAGGAACTGGGCATGTGGTCGGTGGCCGTCACCGACCACGGCAACCTCTTCGGCGCGGCGAGTTTCTACCAGGCCGCGAAGGACGCGGGCGTCGTCCCCATCCTCGGCGTCGAGGCCTACGTCACCCCGCCCGACCGCCCGCGTCAGGACCGTACCTACACCGGCGTTTCCGACGGCGGCTACCACCTCGTGCTGCTGGCCGAAACGCAGGAAGGGTGGGACAACCTCGTCTACCTCTGCAGCGAGGCGTACCTCACGGGGTTCTACTTCAAGCCGCGGATCGACCGCGCCCTGCTCGCCGCGCACAGCGCGGGGCTGATCGCCATCAACGGGCACCTCGGCAGCGAGATCGGCGACCACCTGCTGAACTTCGAGCGCACGGGCGATGCCAAGTGGTGGGACAGGGCGATGGAGAGCGCGCTCTGGCACCGCGACACGTTCGGCGCGGGAGACGGCGACGCCGCGCGGGCGCGGTTCTTCGTCGAACTCCAGCACCACGTGCCCGAGCAGAACTCGATCAACAAGCACCTGGCGCGCCTGGCGCGCGAGGTCGGCGCGCCGCTGGTGTGCGACAACGACTCGCACTTCCTGCGGGCCGAGGACCACGACGCCCACGACACGCTGATCTGCATCTCGATGGGCAAGGTCAAGCACGACACCGAGCGCCTGCGCTACCCGGAGGAGTTGTACGTCAAGTCCCCCGCCGAGATGCGCGCGGTCTTCGAATCGAACTACGTCGGCGGCGAGTGGGCCCAGATCGGGCGCGAGGCCCTCGACAACACCCTGCGGATCGCCGCGCGGTGCGCCATCGGCGGGGCCAGGCCGCCGATCGGCCAGAACCACGCGCCGATGGTGCGGGTGCAGCGAAGGAAAATCGCAGAGCCGCAGAGCGGCAAGGCGGCAGGTGGCATGAGGGCCGTTGAGCCGGGGGCGGGCGACGAGTGGGCGGGCATGCCCTCGTGGGACGAGCCGCGCTTCGCGGGCGACCTCACGGCGTGGTTCGCGGCGTACTGCGACGAGTTCGAGGTCGTCCCGCTGCGCTTCGACGACGACGCGAGCGCGGAGGAACGGCAGAGAATCAACGCCGCGGCCAAGGCCGAGTGCGACCGCGCCCTCCGCATGCTGTCGGAGGCGGGGCTGGTCTGGCGGTACGGGCCTGAACCGGACGCCCCGCCGCGCCGAGGCGGGAACAACGACGACGGTTCGGACCAGCACCGCCGCACCCGCGACGACATCCGCACCCGCCTGGAGCGCGAACTGTCGATCCTGTGCGACAAGAACATCTCCGCGTACTTCCTGATCGTCTGGGACTTTGTCAACTGGGGCCGCCAGCGCGGCATCCCGGCCAACGCGCGTGGCTCGGGCGTGGGCACGATGGTCGGCTACGTCCTGGGCCTGTCCAACGCCTGCCCGGTGCGCTACGGCCTGCTCTTCGAGCGCTTCACCGACCCCGACCGCTCCGAGTACCCCGACATCGACATCGACCTCTGCCAGGACGGCCGCGCCGCCGTCATCGACTACGTCCGACGCAAGTACGGGCACGTGGCGCAGATCATTACATTCGGGACGCTCAAGGCCCGCGCCGCGATCCGCGACGTGGCCCGCGTGCTCGCCGTGCCCCTGCCCGTCGCCGACAGAGTCGCCAAACTCGTCCCCGAGCAGCTCAACATCACGATCGACGACGCGCTGGAGCAGGAGCCCGAACTCAGGAAGATCTACGAGGGCGACGCCGCGGCGATCGACAGACTGCACCAGAACCTGCCCGGCGGCCAGCGCGCCGAGGCGGGAACGCTGCGCGCCCTGATCGACAACGCCCGCACCATCGAGGGCCAGGCGCGCCACGCCAGCGTCCACGCCGCGGGCGTCATCGTCGCCACGCGCCCGCTCCACGAGATCGTCCCGCTCTACAAGCAGTCGGGCGCGGCCGAGCACGAGATCGTGACCCAGTGGGACGGGCCGACGTGCGAGAAGGTCGGCCTGCTCAAGATGGACTTCCTCGGCCTCCGAACGCTCAGCGTCATCGAGCGGTGCAAGAAACTCATCCGCGAGACGCTGGGCGAGGAGGAGATCTGGAGCGCCGTCGGGCGCGCCGATGATTACCGGCGCACGCTCGCCGCCCGGAGCACCGATGCCGCGGCGACGCAGGGCAGGGGCGAAAGGCATCCGACATCCGACGTCGCACACCCGACGTCGGTCCATCCGCTGGACCTGGAACGCCTGACCTACGACGACCCGAAGGTCTTCGAACTCTTCCAGCGCGCCGACACCACCGGCGTCTTCCAGTTCGAGTCCGGCGGCATGCGCCGCCTGCTGGTCGACATGCGCCCCGACCGGCTCGAGGACCTCATCGCGGCCAACGCGCTGTTCCGCCCCGGCCCGATGGACCTGATCCCCGACTACAACCGCCGCAAGCACGGGCAGGCCGAGGTCCCGCGCGTGCACCCGATCGTCGACCGCTACACCGCCGAGACCTACGGCGTGATGGTCTACCAGGAGCAGGTCATGCAGATCGTGCACGGCCTGGGCGGCATCAAACTCCGCGACGCCTACACGCTCATCAAGAACATCAGCAAGAAGAAGCACGACAAGATCGAGAAGGAGCGGCCCAGGTTCGTCGAGGGCGCGCAGAAGCAGGGCCTGAGCCGCGACGCCGCCGAGAGCCTGTTCGAACTCATCCTGAAGTTCGCCGGCTACGGCTTCAACAAGAGCCACTCGACCGGCTACGCCATCATCGCCTACCAGACCGCCTACCTCAAGACCTACTTCCCCAACCAGTACATGGCCGCCTTCCTGACCTACGAGAGCCAGGCGCAGAAGGTGGCCGACTGGATCCCCTACGTCGAGGACTGCCGCAAGACCCGGTTCACCAGCGGCAGGGTCGGCGTCGAGGTGCGCCCGCCCGACGTGAACCTCTCGCGCGAGGACTTCGCCGTCGTCTTCGAGGACGGCGAGCCGCGCGACGCCCAGCACGGGCACGTCCGCTTCGGCCTGCGGGCCATCAAGGGCGCGGGCGACCGGGCCATCGCCGCGATCGTCGAGGAACGCGAGACCGGCGAAAGCGGCGCGCAAAGAAAGTTCACCTCCCTCTTCGATTTCTGCGAGCGCGTCATGGCGCGGCTCGCGGCCCAGTCCGCCGCGGCCGGCGCCGGCGGCTCGGCCAGCGGGGGCGGCGGTGGGGGGGCCAACCTGCTCAACAAGACCACGCTCGAAGCGCTCATCAAGTGCGGCGCGATGGACTCGCTGCACCCGCCGTCGGGCCGCTCCCTCCGCGCCGCGATGTGCGCCAGCATCGAGGCGGCGATCTCCGCCGCGCAGAAGGTCGCGCAGGACAGGGCCGCGGGGCAGGGCGGCCTGTTCATGGGCGGCGGTGGCGGCGTCCCCGCGCCACGAGCCGACGCCAAGGCCGAGTCCGCGCTGCTGGCCAAGGCGACGCCCTGGAGCGAGAGCGAAACCCTCGCCAGGGAGAAGGAGGTCCTCGGCTTCTACGTTTCGAGCCACCCGCTCGAAGAATGGAGCGCGTGGACCAAGGTGTTCGTCACCGCCGGGTGCGACGCGGCCAAGGCGCTCCCGCACGATTCGCGCGTCGTGCTCGCCGGTCTCATCGGCTCGGTGCGGACGCTGATCGTCAAGTCCGGCCGCAGCGCGGGGCAGAAGATGGCGATCGTGCCGATCGAGGACCAGGGCGGCTCGATCGAGGCCGTGTTGTTTGCCGACCGCTACGCGCAGTTCGCCGACACGGTGCAGCCGGGCAACGCGGTGTTCGTCGTCGGCCGCGTCGATCGGTCACGCGCCGGCGGGGCGGGAGGATCGGCCGGCGCAAGCCACGCCGCGGGCGACGACGACGCGCACGCCGGCAGCGGCCGCGGCGGCGCGGGAGGCGGCGGCGGCGGGCAGCAGAACAACGTGCAGGTCATCGTCGACCGCGTGGTGCCGATCGACGGTGTGCCGCTGATGCCCGGAAAACTCTGGGTCCGCCTCGACGCCGAACGTCTCAACGGCGACGGCTCGCGGAAGATCAGGGAACTCGCCGCGATCATCCGCGCGGCGAGCCTCGGCGGCCGCGACGAACGCCTCGCCGCCGGCGCCGGCAACGCCGCGACGGCCCGCGCGCCCAGCGCCGAAGACCGTGCCGCGGCGTTCCCGCTCGATCTGGTCGTCGACCTCCCCCACCAGCGCGTGCGGCTGGAGGCCTCGCCGCACATGCGCGTGCGCCTGAGCGCGCCGATGGTGGCCGAACTCTCTCGCCACCTCGGCGACGGCTGCGTGCGCGTCGTCGGCGGCGTGACGGTCGAGACCATGGACGGCCGCGGAAACAGCAAGCCGTGGGCCAAGAAGCCCGCCGCGGCGGGCGCCGGGCGCTGAACCTCATCCGGGCACAATCTCGGGATCAGCGTCTGACGATCAGACGATTGTGCTCCAGCAACGGGTCGGGACCACGAATGGGCGCTCGGTGCTCGTTCATCTGTGCGTGGTAGACTCCGCGCCGGAGATCCCCATGCTTCACGCAGCGATTCTCGCCGCGGCCGTCGCGCTCGCGTCCTTCACTTCTCCCGTGATGCGCAGCGACGCCGCACAACCCACCGCGTCCACGCCGCCCGCGCCGTGGCGGCCCGTGCCCGGCAAACTCATGTCGCGCTGGTCCAAGGACGTCAACCCCGCCAACCCGTGGCCCGAGTACCCGCGACCGCTCCTGCAGCGCGAGCGGTGGATGAACCTCAACGGCCTGTGGGAGTTCGCGATCTCGGCCAAGGGTGCCCCGATGCCCGAGCGGGCCGATGGCAGGATCCTTGTCCCCTTCCCAATCGAGTCCGCGCTCTCCGGCGTCGGCCGCGCGCTGCGGCCCGACCAGGCCCTGCACTACCGCCGCACATTCCCGGTCCCAGCCGCGTGGGACCGCGCCCACGCCGTCCTGCTGCACTTCGGCGCCGTCGATTGGCAGTGCACCGTCACCGTCAACGGCAGGCGGGTCGGCGAGCACACCGGCGGCTTCGACCCCTTCCGTTTCAACATCACCGATGCGCTGCAGCGGGAACCCGGCGCAAACAACGAGATCGTCGTCACCGTGACCGACCCGACCGACACCGGCGGCCAGCCCCGCGGCAAGCAGTGGCTCACGCCGCACGGCATCTGGTACACACCCACCAGCGGCATCTGGCAGACGGTGTGGATCGAGCCTGTGCCGGGCCCGGGCCTCAGCGCGCTGCGCTTCGACGCCGACCGCGGCACGGGCACGGTGACCATCACCCCCGAGACCGACGCGCCGGCTTCCGGCCCGGACCACCCCTGGCGCGTCGAGGTCTTCGCCGATGGCAGGCCCGTCGCCTCCGCCCGCGCCGACAGGCCCGGACCGCTGCGGTTGCACATCCCCGAGCCGCGGCTGTGGACGCCCGATGACCCGTTCCTCTACACCGTCCGCGCGACCATCGGGGACCATGACCCGATCGACACGGCCACCTCGTACTTCGCCTTCCGCGACATCGCCGTCGCGCCCGACCGGCACGGCGTCAACCGCCTGATGCTCAACGGCGAGCCGCTTTTCCAGTTCGGCCCGCTCGACCAGGGATACTGGCCCGACGGCCTCTACACCCCGCCCACCGAGGAAGCCATGATCTTCGACATCCTCGCCGCGAAGAAGATGGGCGCGAACATGCTCCGCAAGCACGTCAAGGTCGAATCGCAGCGCTTCTACCACGCCTGCGACAAACTCGGCATGCTGGTGTGGCAGGACATCCCCAGCCCGTTCTTCTGGGATGGCAGGAGCGACAACCCCCACAACAACCCGCCGCTCTCGGGCCAGTGGAAGCAGAACTTCGAGCGCGAGATGCGGGCCATCATCCGCGCCTTCGACCAGCACCCCTCCATCATCATGTGGGTGCCGTTCAACGAGGGCTGGGGGCAGAACGACCTCGCTTGGTCAGAGTCCATGGTCAACCTGTGCAGGCAACTCGACCCCACGCGCCTGGTCAACAACGCCAGCGGATGGACCGACATGGGCATCGGCGACGTCAACGACGTCCACGTCTACCCCGGCCCCGGCACCGCCACGCCCCAACTGCCGCGCGATGCGCACCGCGCCATGGTCCTCGGCGAGTTCGGCGGCCTCGGCCTGCCCGTCGAGGGCCACACCTGGCTCGACCGGAACAACTGGGGATATAAGAGTTACACAACAAACGAAGAACTCACAAACGCGTACATCGACCTGATCGAGCAGTTGCCCCTGCACATCGGCCGCGGCCTGGCCGCGGCGGTCTACACCCAGACCACCGACGTCGAGATCGAGGTCAACGGCTGGCTGACCTACGACCGCGCGGTGTGGAAGATCGACCCCGACCGCGCCGCCGCGGCGGCCCGCGCGCTCTACGGCCCGCCGCCGCAGTTGACCACGATCGTGCCCGATGCCCGCGCCGCCCCGCAGCCGTGGCGCTCCACCTTCGACACGCCGATCGACGGGTGGGAACAGCCCGACTTCGACGATTCATCGTGGGCCGAGGGCCGGTCGGGCTTCGGCACACGCGGCACGCCGGGGGCGATCGTGGGGACCGTCTGGTCCTCGCCGGCCATCTGGCTGCGGCGGACGGTGCGGCTCGACGCGCCGCCCGCGCGGCCGTTCCTGTCGATCCATCACGACGAGGACTGCGAGGTGTACATCAACGGCCATCTCGCGCTGGCGCGCACCGGCTACACGACCGACTACCTGTACGTGCCGCTGTCGGGCGATGCGGCCAAGTTGCCGCGCGCGGGCGAGAACACCATCGCCGTGCGCTGCCGACAGACCCGCGGCGGGCAGTACATCGACGTGGGGCTGGTGGACGTTCGGCGTTGAAGGGGCGCTCGGAGCAGCAGTGCGATCGGAGGGATGCGGAGAGAGCGCACCAAGTGAGCGGCACGCCGTGGCCGATCGTTCGCCTTCGCCCGCCTTGCATCCTTCAGGCACCCACTCCACGATCCTCCGATTGCCCCGCGTCTCTGAGTTCTTCTTCCGAGCCATGCCGCCGCAGTTGTTCGCCGGTTCCGCTCTCCCCGCGTTCGATCGGAAGCCCCCATGCTCACCACCATCATGCTCGCCACCGTTCTTGCGGCACAACCGCCCGCCGCCGACGACACGCCCGCTCCGCCCCGCGTCATCACGCCCGTGTCGTACCGGAACGTCACCATCGACAGCCCCTTCTGGTCCCCCCGCCTCGACGCCATCCGGCGCGGCACGCTCGCCGCCAACCGCCACCAGTGCGACATCACCGGCCGCCTCGCCAACTTCGACAACGCCGCGAAGAAACTCCGCGGCGAGAACGACCACGGCGAGTTTCAGGGCCTCGTCTTCAACGATTCCGACGTCTACAAGATGATCGAGGGCTGGTGCTACGTCCTCGCGACCGAGACGGACGAAGCACGCCGCAGGCAACTCGACGCCGACCTCGACGCGCTCATCGCCCGAATCGCCGCGGCACAGCATCCCGATGGGTACATCAACACCTACTGCACGCTCAAGGCCGGCATCGCCAACCGCTTCACGCGCGAGGAGTGGGACCACGAGACCTACTGCATCGGCCACCTGATCGAGGCCGGCGTGGCGCACTTCGAGGCGACCGGCAAACGCTCGCTGCTCGACGTCGCCATCCGCGCGGCAGACTTCCTCGACCAACTCTACGGCCCCGACAAGTTCACCGCGCCCCCAGGCCACCAGGAAGTCGAGCTCGCGCTGGTGCGCCTGTCCGACGTTCAGCGCGACAGGCGGTACACCAATCTCGCCCACTTCCTCATCGAGCAGCGCGGCAGGCCGCACCGCAAACTCGATGGGACGGTGTACGGGCCGTGGGGCGACTACGCGCAGGACCACGCGCCCGCGGCCGAGCAGACCGAGGCCGCGGGCCACGCCGTCCGCGCGGCGTACATGTACTGCGCGATGGCGGATCTGGCGCGCCTGGGCCTCGGCAACTACCGCCCCGCGCTGCACGCGCTCTGGGACGACGTCACGCAGCGGCGCATCTTCGTCACCGGCGGCATCGGCCCCAGCGGCCACAACGAGGGCTTCACCACCCCCTTCGACATCCCCACGCACTCGGCCTACCAGGAAACCTGCGCCTCCATCGGCCTGTGCATGTGGGCCCACCGCATGTTCCTGATCACCGGCCAGGCCCGGTACATGGAGCAGTTCGAACGCACGCTCTACAACGCCGTCCTCGCCGGCGTCGCGCTCGACGGCGAGTCGTTCTTCTACGTCAACCCGCTGGCCAGCCGCGGCGGGCACCGCCGCAGCGCGTGGTTCGCCTGCGCCTGCTGCCCGCCCAACCTGCTCCGCTTCCTCGCCTCGCTCGGCCGGTACGTCTACGCCGCCGACAGCAACGGTCGGATCTACGTCAACCTGCACGTCGGCGGCAGCGCGACCATCGACGTGCCCGACGGGCAGGTCGTCATCACCCAGGAGACCGGCTACCCCTTCGACAGCCGCCACTCGCTGACGATCGACAACCGCTCGCCGCGCCCCGTGACGGTCATGCGCCGGCTCGACGCCGAGACCGCGCCCAGCGGCGCGGCCTCGGCCGATGGCTTCATCAGTTGGATCGTGCCGCCGGGCCTGAACAGGCACGAGATCCCGCTGCCGCTGCGAACCCGCCGCGTGGTGGCCGATCACCGCGTCAGGCAGGCCGTGGGGCGCGTGGCGATCATGCGCGGCCCGCTGGTCTTCGCGGCCGAATCCATCGACAACAACGCGCCCGTCGCGCAGGTGGTCCTGCCCGCCGATGCCGCGCTCGAGGAACGCACCGGCGCCGACGGCGTGCCCGAGATTCTCGCCGCGGCGGTGGTGTTGCACGAGCGCGCCGCGCCCGAGCCCGGCGGCCCCCGCCCGCACGGCCCGCCCGAATCGCCCGACGACCGCCTGTACCGCGACGCGCCCGTCGCGACCCCCGCGCCGATCGTGCTGCGGCCGTACTTCACGTGGGCCAACCGCGGCCCGTCCGAGATGGTCGTCTGGCTGCCCGAGTCGGCGCACCTCGGCGAGCCGCGCCCCGCGCGGGGCATCACCGCCTCCGCCTCGTTCGTCGGCCACGGCGACGGCCTGCCCGCGCTCTTCGACCGCGTCGAGCCTGCGAGCAGCAACGACCACGACGTGCCGCGGTTCACCTTCTGGAACCGCAAGGGCACCAGCGAGTGGGTGCGCTACGACTTCGACTGCCCGCGCGTGGTCTCGGCGGTGGAGGTGTACTGGTTCGACGACACCGGCCGCGGCGAGTGCCGCGTGCCCGCATCATGGACGGTTGAGTACCTCGATGACGAAGCCTGGAAGCCGGTCACCGGTACCAGCCCGACGATCCCCATCGCCAGCGGTGTCGCCAAGGACCGATTCAACTCCTGCACGTTCGCACCCGTCACGACCTCCGCCATCCGCGTGAACATCCGGCAGCAGGACAAGTTCTCTTCAGGCATTCTGGAGTTGCGGGTGAAGTAACCTCGCACAGAATCGCGGAGAGTCGAACCGCTGAGATCGCGGCAAACGTTGAGTTCGCGCGTTCAAGTGGCGCACATGATGCTCCCTTTTCCGTGTTGTCCGTGGTGAAGGACCGGCATCTCCGCGCCCCTGTGCGCACTCTCATTCCCCTCCTGCGGTCCTCTGCTCGCGCTGCTTCTCTGAGTTCTTTCCCGTCCCCCGCAGCCGCTTGACCTCCTCCAGCCGTTCCTTGAGCAGTCTCTCCGCGCCGAACTCCGTCGGCCGGTAGTAGTTCTTCGCCACGCCCAGGTAGTCCTGCGTGCCCACCACGCCCACGCCGCGCTCGCCGGTGCGGACGCCCTCGGTGTGCGCATACGCGTACGACTCGCCGCGCTCCCCGCCGACCGACTTCTCCGCCGCCTTCCGCACGTTCCCGTCCTTGATGTGCAGCGGCACCGGCACCGTGCGCCCCTCGCGCACGTCGTCGATGGCCTCGTTGATCGCGTTGTACGCGGCGTTGCTCTTGGGCGCAAGCGCGAGATACGTCGCGCACTGCGCCAGAATGATCCGCGCCTCGGGCATGCCCACGCGCTCCACCAGTTCCCAGCACGCCGCCGCGACCATGATCCCCCGCGGATCGGCGTTGCCGATGTCCTCGCTCGCCAGGATCGCCAGCCGGCGCGCGATGAAGCGGACATCCTCCCCCGCCTCCAGCATCACGGCGATCCAGTACACCGCCGCATCGGGGTCGCTCCCGCGCACGCTCTTGATCATCGCGCTCGCGGCGTCGTAGTGCCCGTCGCCGGCGTGGTCGTACGCCGCGGCCTTCTGCTGGATCGAGTCCTCCGCGTCCCGCCGCGAGATCACGATGGGCGCGCCCGGAGCGGCGGGCGCGGGCGCGCTGAGCACCGCCACCTCCAGCGCGGTCAGCGCCCGCCGAGCGTCGCCGTCGCACTTCACCGCCCACACGCGCAGCGCCTCGTCATCCACGCGCACGTCGAGCCGTCCATAGCCGCGCTCCGCATCGGCGATGGCGCGCCGGAGCACGCCGACGATCTCGTCCTCGCTCAGCGGCTCGAGCCGGAACAGCGTCGAGCGCGAGACCAGCGCCGAGTTGACCGCGAACAGCGGGTTCTCCGTCGTCGCGCCGATGAGCGTGACCACGCCGCGTTCGACGTCGGCCAGCAGCGCGTCCTGCTGCGCGCGGCTGAACCGGTGGATCTCATCGAGAAAGAGCACCGTGCGCCGGCCATCGTTCTGCAGCCGCTGGCGCGCCAGGTCGCCGATCTCGCGGATGCGCGCCACGCCGACCGATGACGCGTTCTCGCGCTCGAAGTGGCGGTTGGTGTGCCGCGCGATCAACTCCGCCAGTGTCGTCTTGCCCGTCCCCGGCGGGCCGTGCAGGATGATGCTCGTGAGCGCCCCCCCTTGGCCCCCGCCGCCCCCAACTCCCGCGCCGGCCCTCTCGGCCTGCAGCATGCGCCACAGGAGTTTGCCGGGGGCGAGGACGTGCCGCTGGCCGGCGAACTCTTCGAGCGTGCGCGGGCGCATGCGCACCGCCAGCGGCTCCACGCCGCGGACCGCCCTCTCGCGCTTCTCGGCCCACAGATCGGCCATGCTGTAGGGTAGGGAACAGCTCGCGTGCGATGACTCCGAAGTCCGGACGTGGAGTGCGATGTCCTGCAGCCCGAGTCCTGCAGTCCTGAGTCCTGTGTCCTGAGTCGTAGTTCTGCGCCCTGACTCAGCACCCAGCACTGTCTCTACCACCTCCCCACGCGTTCCTTCCGAGCGCAATCCAGCGACAGCACCAGGTACCGCAGCGCGTCGCACGCGTGGTCGTGCCTGCCCTTCACCGGCTCGCGCGAGCGCGGGTCGCTCGCGTCGTAGTGGTACCGCCGAAGGCTCTCGATCAGCCGCACGCACCGCGCGTGCACGAGCAACCGCGCCGGCGCGTCGCCCCCGCCCAGCCGCGCCCGCACCAGCGCCACGCCCTCGGCCACGCGCGACCCGCGCGTCCGCACCCGCAGGCCCGCGCCGCGGATCAGTTCGCAGTCGGCCTTGCCCGTCTGCCGGCTCGCGGCGTTGCCCGCCGGGTCCGCCGCGACCCACGACACCATGCGGACCCCGCCCAGTTCCTCCGCCCAGCGCTTCATCACCGCCACGTGAGCCTCCAGCCGCGCCTGACGCGCCACGTGCTCGCGCTCGACCCACAGCACGTCCGCGTCGTCGACCCGCGCCAGCAGCAGCGCGGTCTCGTCGCGGAACCCGAAGTCGATCCCCATCACCCAGCGCACCGTCGGCCGGCCCGCCGAGACCCCCGGCGGCGCAGCGCCCTCGCCGAACACGTGCACCCGCGCGTCAAACTCCGGGTACACCAGGTCGCGCCTGGCCGGCTCGCGGCAGAGCATCTCGCTCGCCCACGTCGGCCCGTCCACCCGCACCTTCATCGCCCGCGCGTCCGCGATCCCAACGTGCCCCGGCGCCGTGCGACGCTTCGCCTCGCCGCGGCAGTCGTCCCACAGGTTGCACCCCTCGCACGACTCCTCCCGCCCGCACCGCGCCAGCACGTCGACCAGCCCCCAGCGGAACACCGGCGCGGGCCGGCCCGGCCGCGTCAGGTCCCACATCAGCCCGAACGGCCGGTGCATCGTCGAGAGCGCCTCCACCGCGCCGCGCGCCTCGGGCCCCCACGGCCCGTCGCACGGCATCGAGCGCGTCGTGAGTTGCACCGCGCTCCAGATCGCCGGCTCGAACAGGTCCACCTCGTCGCACCGCACCTTCTGCACGCGAACCCCGCGCACGCTCGTCTCCGACGCCGCCAGCACCTCCGCGCACGAACCGTTCACCAGCGCCACCCGCCGACGCGCCTGCGCCGCGCGCCCGCGACGCACCAGACCCGACAGCGCCGGCCGCTCGAACAGCGACCGCAGATGCCCCTGCATCCGCTCGCTCTGCTCCAGCGAGCCGCCGAGGATCCGCGCCTGCACGCCCGGCTTGTACACCAGGTCCAGCATCGTCGCCACCGCGCCAAGAAACGTCTTGCCCCCGCCGCGACAGGCCCACACCACGCAGTCCGCCGGCGCGCGGTCCCCCGCCGCGCCCGCGCCCCCTTCGAGCGATCCCTCTCGCCCCGAACGTCCGAAGCGCAGCCCCTCAAAGAACGTGTGCGCCAGGTACGACAGCGGCGCCGACGAGCCCGCCTCGATCGCCCGGTCGGGAACGTCGATCCCCAACGCGTCGCGAAGGACCAGCCGCAACTCCGCCGGGTTCCGCGGCGGGTCGGCCGGGTCGATCGTCCACGTCTTCCTGCGCCGCGCCGCCGTGCCCCGCGTGCCCGTGTGCATGTGTCAGCCCTCCCGTGTGCGCCCCTCGGCGTCGTGCCCGTACGCGCGCAGCGCCGCCGGCGAGGCGACGGCGCGTGCCGCGTGCTCGATCAGTTCCTCAAGCGGCGCGCCGACCAGGCCGCGCGTGCCCCGCGCGTCGTTGGCCCAGCGGCGCAGGTCGCGCTCGATCCGACGCGCACGCCCCGCCACGCGCCCCGCGTCGAGCAACTCCCACGGCGCGATCCCCGCGACCCGCAACGCGCGCCGCAGCGCAAGGTCGCGCACCGTGCGCGGCAGCCGCACCTCGCGCATCCCCGCCGCGCGGAACAGCCCGCACGCCGCGCCCATCGCCGCGACCGCCTCCGTCCGGCGCGTCAGCGGCGCGCCCAGGTACGCCCGCACCAGCGACGTGCCGACGCCCAGCCCGCGCGCACGCGGATCGACGATCACGCGCGACACGCGCCGCACGTCCGCGTTCAGCCGCGCCGCGTCCGCGCGCCGGTCGCCGCCGGCGTAGTCGCCCGGCCACAGCCGCTCGCGCCACCGCCCGTTCAGCGTCGGATGCGACACCACCAGCACGCCGACCGTCTCGCCGCGCCACCGCGCCGCCAGCACGCGGCACACCGTCGCCGGGCGCGCCGCGCGGTAGTGCAGCGACGCCAGCGCGTCGTAGTCGCGCGGCCCGCCGTCGCCGATCTCAATCCCGCTCGCGCTCATCGCGCCGCCGCTCCCGCGCGCAGGGCGACCACGCGCCACCGCGACATGCCCCGCGCCATCGCCGCCACGTCGTCCCGCGCCGAAGCGCCCGCCAGAACCAGCCCCGGCGTCCGCGCGCAGACCGACGCCGCGCCCGACAGCACCCCCAGCGCAGCCAACGCGTCCAGCCCACCGCACAACTCGTCGGCGATCACCAGCGTCCGCGCCACGCTCCCGCGCGTCCCGCGGCACAGCGCGACGCACAGCGCCAGCCGCCAGCGCTGACCCTCCGACATCCGGCACGCGGGCGTGGCCAGCAGCGACGCGTCCGACAGCCCGCACCGCGACAGCAGCGCGAGCATCGGCATCACGCCCCGCCGCAGGATCTCCGGCGGCGTCCGGGCGTCGCGCTCCAGCGCCGCGGCCCGAACCCGCACCACGCGCGTGCCCCGCGCACGCTCCCGCCGCGCCAGCGCGGCAAGCGCCGTGCTCTTGCCCGACCCGCTCGGCCCCGCGAGCAGCACGCACGGGGCAACCGCCAGCGCCCCCGCGGCCTGCCCCGCCGCAGCCAGCCCGCTCGGCGCGCGGCCGGCCCGCGCCGCCGGAAGGCCGAACACCGCCAGCGCCCGCAGCGTGCGCTCCGACACCGCCCGCGTGCAGGTCATCGCACGCCCCCCGCGCCCCGGGCGTGCCCGTCGCGCCGCGCCGTGGCCCACCACTCCGCCGCCAACTCGCGCAGCGTCCGCACCTGCCGCAGCACCGCGCGCAGGTTCTCGCCGCTGCTCGCCGCGGCACGGCGCGCCGACATCCCGCGCAGCACGCACATCTCCGCCGCGACGCGGCGCGACCGGCTCCACTCCGCCGGCCAGGCCCGCGCGCCTTGCGCGACCGGGTCGTCCCGGTCGTGCCGGCCCGTGCGCGGCGCCGGCGCCGCCGCCGCCGCGCCCATCCGTCGCGCAGCGACAAACGCGAACGCCGGATCGCTCATCCGCGCCAGCATCCCGCGCACCCGTCGCCGAACCGTCGACGCCGGCACGCCGCACAGCCGCGCAACCTGCGCGATCGACCGGCCCTCGCGCAGCACCTCCAGCACCAACGCGCGCTCGTGCTCCGGCAAAAACGCCGCGAGCGCCTCCATCCGCCCGCACTCGGCCGTCCCCAGCGCGGCCCGCACGCTCGGCTTTAGCGGAGCGATCCGCACCGAATCGCTCGACCACCCCTTGCCGCAGTGGACGGTATGTGTTAGGATGTTCTGACGATCAGCGAGTGTTGCCGCGGCCTGCATGCGACCCTCCAGAGCAGGATTGAGGCGTGTTTGCGAGTTGGTGAACTTCCGAGTCAGTGTACCAAACAGAAACCATACTGCAAGTGCCTGCACGTCTTCCCAGCCCCGCGCACGACCCCGACCCCGCCGACACGGGGCGGGTCATCCGCGCCGCGCGAACGCGCAAAGGCATGACACTGCAGGAGTTGGCCGACAAGGCCGGGTGCGGCAGATCCTACCTGTCGCAACTCGAAAACCGCCACAAACCCGGCGCGGGCGTCGATCACGGCCTGCTCGCACGCATCGAGTCCGCGCTCGACCTCGCGCCAGGCACGCTCGTGTTCACCTCGCAGTGGGAAGCCACGCCCGGGCCCGTTCGCCGCGAGGTCGCGCGGGCCGAGGCCGAACGCCGCGCCGCCGCGGACCAACTCCGCCGACTGCTGCACGCCAACGCGCCCGGCTCGCTCGACGAACTGCACCGCTCCGGCCGTCTGCGCGCCCTCATCGACCGGATCGCCGGCGACCACGCGACCCGCGAACTCGACCTCGTCGGCGCGGCGGTCCAGGTCCCGCTGATCAACTCAGTCGCCGCGGGCTATCCGACCGACTTCACCGACCTCGGCTACCCCGCGCGCGTCGCCGACGAGTACGTCCGCGTGCCCGACGTGCGCGACCCCGACGCCTTCGCCGCGCGGGTCGTCGGCGACTCGATGCTCCCCGACTACCGCGAGGGCGACATCGTCGTCTTCAGCCCCATGCGCGACCTGCGCGACGGCATGGACTGCTTCGTGCGCCTCGAGCCCGACCACCAGACGACCTTCAAGCGCGTCTTCTTCGAGTCCGGCCCGCGCGCCGGGAGCGGCGAGGACGGGTGCGGCCAGATGATCCGCCTGCAGCCGCTCAACCCACGCTACGCGCCGATGGTTGTCCCGCGCGAGCGCGTCGCGGGCCTCTACGCCGCCGTCAGCGTCACACGCATGGTCTGAACGCCGGCGACGCGCGCGACGCGCACTACGATCACCCATGACCGCCGCGAGCGACAACCGGCCCGTCGTCGCCGTCTCGATGGGCGACCCGCTGGGCATCGGCCCGGAGGTCGTCGTCAAGGCGCTGGCGGACCGCGCGCTGCGGGCCCGCGCGCGCTTCCGCGTCTTCGGCTGGGCCTACGCGATGCACCGCGCCGCCCAGCGCGCCGGCGTCGAGCCCTACTGGTGGCGCGCCGCCGCGCAGGCCGACGAGTCCGGCGCGCCCGCCGTTCCCGCCGCCATCACGCACCACGACGTCGCCGTGCTCGAAGACCCCGCGATCGAACCCGACGAGCGCGCCCTCGACGCGCCGCCCGGCCCCACGCGCGCCGGCGGCGCGGCGTCGTTCCGCTGGGTCGAGCACGCCCTCGCCTGCGCCCTCTTGCCCGCCGGCGACCCGCGACGCGCCGACGCCATCGTCACCGCGCCCATCAGCAAGGAGGCGTGGACGCTCGCGGGCGGCGCGGCGAAGAAGTTCCCCGGTCACACCGAACTGCTCGCCGCGCGAACCGCCAGCCGGCGCGTCGCGATGGTCTTCGTCGGCCCCTCGCTCGTGGTCTCGCTCGCGACCGTGCACGTGCCGCTCGCCTCCGTGCCCGAACTGCTCAGCATCGGCCGCGTCTTCGACGCCATCGAACTCACGCACCAGGCGTGCGCCATGCTCGGGCGCGCCCCGGCCGGGGAGGAGGCGGGCAGGCGGCCGCGCATCGCCGTCTGCGGCGTCAACCCGCACGCGGGCGAGCGCGGCCTGATGGGCGACGAGGAGCAGCGGCTCATCACCCCCGCCATCGAACTGGCCGTCAAGCAGGGGATCGACGCCCGCGGACCCTTCCCCGGCGACTCCGTCTTCCTCGCCGCGTCCCGCGGCGGGTTCGACGCCGTCGTCGCCATGTACCACGACCAGGGCCTGATCCCCATGAAACTGCTCGACCGCGAGCGCACCGTCAACCTGACCGTCGGCCTGCGCCACCCGCACGGCGGGGCGGGCGGCGCGGTCGTCCGCACCTCGCCCGCGCACGGCACGGCCTTCGACATCGCCGGACGCAACGCCGCCGACCCGTCGTCGATGCGCGCCGCGATCGACCTGGCGCTCGAGGTCATCGCGACCGGTAAGGACAGAAACCCGCGGGCCTGAGCACCAGTCCACGGTCTCGACCCTCTCTCCCCTCGCCCCCGCGGGCTTGCGCAGCAATCATTCCCGCACACACGGAGTCACCGCCATGACCGCCAACCCCAACACCGTCCGCAAGAAGATCAAGTGGGCCACCGGCCGGCGCAAGTGCGGCTCGCGCGTCTGGAAGACCCGCTGGGTCACCGTCCACGTCGCGCCCAGGGGCAAGGACAAGCCCGCCAAGGCCTGACCCCGCGCCCGCGCAGCCGGGCTCCGCGGCACCGATCACGCTGCCGCCGCGATATCCGCGGCGGCCGCCGTCGCGCTGGCGGTACCATCCCCGGTCAGGATGACCACGGCCCCGCACACCGCCACCCCCGCCGCCGCGCGCTGCACGCCCAAGGGGCGCACGGTGGCCCTGCCCGTGCTGGGCGCCGACGCGGCAGGGCCGCGCGGCGCGCACTCGGCCTGGCAGGCCGAGCACCCGAAGATCAGGCACTCCCGCGTCGGCCGGTGGCGCGCCGCCGTGCTCGTCCTCGTGCACGTGCTCATGGCCGCGCACATCGCCCACTGGCTCCTCACCGGCATGACCATCTCACCGGTCGAGCCCAGCGAGAGCATCCAGACCTTCCGCGACGGCCTGATCAACACCGGCTTCGTGTTCTTCATGGGCGCGATCCTCGCGACCGCGATCCTCGGCCGCTGGTTCTGCGGGTGGGCGTGCCACATCGTCGCCCTGCAGGACCTCTGCTCGTGGTTCATGGCCCGCGTCCGCGTGAAGCCCAAGCCCTTCCGCTCGCGCCTGCTGGTGTGGGTCCCGCTCATCGTCGCGCTCTACATGTTCGTCTGGCCCGTGTTCCACCGCGAGGTGGTGCGCCCGCTGCTCATGGACGCGCACGGCAACCTGCCCCGCTGGCTCGGGCAGAACGAACCGCTCGACGCCCTGCGCACCGAGTTCGTCACCACCGACTTCTGGGCCACGTTCGCCCCGTGGTACATCGCCATCCCCTTCATCCTCGTCTGCACCTTCGGCGTGGTCTACTTCCTCGGATCCAAGGGCTACTGCACCTACGCCTGCCCCTACGGCGGCTTCTTCGGCCCGGCCGACCTCGTCGCGCCCGGAAAGATCCGCGTCACCGACGCCTGCGAGGGCTGCGGCCACTGCACCGCCGTCTGCACCTCCAACGTCCGAGTGCACGAAGAGGTCCGCGACTTCGGAATGGTCCTCGACCCCGGATGCATGAAGTGCTTCGACTGCGTCAGCGTCTGCCCCAACCAGGCGCTCTACTTCGGCTTCGGCCGTCCGTCGCTGGGCGCTAGGCCGAAGCCGGCCGCGCGCCTGACCGATGACGAGGCCGCCGCGGCACGCGCCAAGGCCAGAGCCGATCGCGCCGCGCGCTACGACCTCGACCTGTGGGAGGAGTGGGCCGTCGCCGCGCTCTTCCTTCTCTACTTCCTCGCCTTCCGCGGCATGGCGCACGCCGTCCCGATGCTCATGGCCCTGGGCATGGCCGGCATCGCCGCGTTCTGCACCTGGAAACTCTGGTCGCTGGCCCGGCGCGACAGCGCGCGCCTCCAGAGCCTGCAACTCAAGGTCAAGGGCCGCCTCACCGGCGCGGGACGCGTCTTCATCGCCGGCACGATCGTCACCATCGCCGCCGCCGCGTGGAGCGGCTACGTGCGCTTCCACACCTGGCGCGCCGACGCGCTGCACGGTCAACTCGACGTGCCCCTGGAGGTCATGCTCCGGCCCGAGTTCGAGGCGTCGCCGCGCGAGAAGGCCATCGCCCGCCGCGCCGTCGAGCACTTCCGCCGCGCCGGCCCGCCGCCCGACGGCGGGATCGGCTGGCCGCTCAGCCCCGACGAACTGGTGAACCTCGCCTACCTCCACGCCGTCCTCGGCGAGTTCGACCGCGTCGAGTCGCTGCTCCGCGAGGTCATCGTCCGCGGCAAGCCGCGCGACGCCCTCGTGCAGCAGGCCGCGCAACTCGTCCTCCGCCGCGGCGGGAGCGAGGCCGACGTCCTCGCGCTCTACACCGACGCGCTGGCACGCCACGACCGCCTCGACGGCGTCCGCGCCGAACTCGCCGCGTGGCACCTCTCCAACAACCGGCGCGCCGAGGCCGAGGCGCTGTGGGAGGTCCGCGTCGCGCAGCGCCACGTCGCCCCGCCCACGCTCCTGGGCGCGGCGAGGTTCCAGATCGCCGCGGGCCGACGCGACGACGCGCTGGCCCTCATCGACCGCGCCGTTGCCGACAAGCACGCGACCGCGGACACCTTCCTCGTCGCCGCCGGACAGATGCTCCTGCTCGGCGAGCGCGCACGCGCCGCAGAGTTCGCACGCCGCGCCGCCGAGTTCCGCACCCGTCGCGGCGGCACGCTCGTCTCCGCCGCGGGAATCCTGCTGCAGGCCGGCGACGCCGCCGCCGCGGCGGAAAAGACCGCGCGCGGCGTCGACCGCGCCCGCGCACTGGGCCCGCACACCGCGCGCATCCCCACCATGAGCAACGCCGCGGGCGTCTACCTGCAACTCGGGCGCGTCGCCGACGCCAAGGCCCTGATCGTGGAGGCCGCCGACATGGCCGGCCCCGCGCCGTGGGCGCACTCGGGCCTGGCCGGCATGCTCTACGGCTACGCGACGCAGACCGGCGACGCGCAGGCCGCCGAACTCGCCCTCGACCTGCTCCGCCGCGCACGCGACGAACGCCCCGACGCGCCGATCATCCGGTCCGACCTGGCGATGGTCAACTTCGCGCTGGGCCGCAACGACGACGCGCTCGCCGAGATGCGCGCCGCCGTCGAGCGCAGCGAGGCGAACCCCGTCCTGCCGGCGCGCCTGGCCGAACTCCTCCGCACGCTCGGCCGGACCGACGAAGCGGCCCGTTGGGAGGCCGAGTCCGCCCGCCGCGCCGCCGCCGCGCGCCGCCCCGCGGGTCCGTCCGTACCGCCCGCACCCGCGCCGTGACGTGAATCTGGGCGATCTGTGCCGCGGTGCGCGGGCCTCCCGCGCTCGCCGCGCCGCGTCTGCTTGCCGTGCGCCCGTCCCGTGGCACGCTTGCAATGCCCCGGCCTCCCGCCGCGGCGACGCGAGTAGGCCATGAAGACACGAACCAATCCCCACGCCATCGGCGCGCGCGCCGCGCTTGCCTGCTTCGTGCTCGCGGCGGGCGGCTGCGCTTCCAGCATCGAACGCCGCGCCGACGCCCGGGGCGGCGAGGGCGCGCTCGCGCCGACCGCCTCGCAGGGCGGCGCGTGGGAACTGGTCTTCGCGACGCCCGACGTCGAGCCGCGCACGCGCGACGCCGGGCCCGAACTGGCCCGGCGCGACGGCGAGTTGAACCCGCGCGCCGGCCGCGCGCTCACCGCGGCCGACGGCTGGCCCGAGGCCGACCGGCCGAGCCTGTCGCGCTCCCGACGCATCCCCACGCGCGACACCGGCAGCAGTTCCGTGTTCTACTTCACCGAGCGCGAGCGCCGGCGCGACGGCGACGCGCAGTGGTGGTACTGAACGAACCGGAATCACCAAGAGCCAAGCCCGTCGGTGTGGCTTCGATCAATCCTGCCCCCGGACCCGGACGGCGCCGTGCCCGCGTGCACGTCCCGATACCGACCCGTGCGGGCATCGTCTCCGCGGCTCTCTGATCCCTCCGCTCCCTCTGTGTTCCTCCAGACGTACGCTCTGCCGTGCGTTTCACCTTCCTCGGCACCGGCACCAGCGCGGGGGTCCCGGCGATCGCCTGCGCCTGCGAGGTCTGCACCTCGACCGACCCGCGCGACCAGCGCCTCCGCACCGGCGCGTGCGTGCAGTTTGTCGACGCGACCGGGCAGGAACGCACCATCCTGATCGACACCACGCCCGACCTTCGCCAGCAGGCGCTCCGCGCCGGCCTGACCCGCTGCGACGCCGTGCTCTACACGCACAACCACGTCGACCACACCTTCGGCCTCGACGAGGTGCGGCGCTTCAACGCCGTTCAGAAGTCGCCGATCGACGTCTACGCCGAGGCGCACACGCTGGACCACCTGCGCCGCGTCTACCAGCACATCTTCGAGGCCGCGCACAACGTCAACCAGAGTTTCGTCGCCACGCTCATCGCCCACGAGATCGCGCCCGAACGGCCGCTGGACCTCTTCGGCCTGCGCATCACGCCCTTCCGCCTGCTGCACGGGCGCCTGCCCGTGCTGGGCTTCCGGATCGAGCGTCAGGACCCGGGCCCCCGGCATTCAGGACGTCAGGACCCCGGCCTCCCCTCCGCCTCTCCCTTCCCCCTTGCGTACTGCACCGACGTTTCGGCGATCCCGCCCGAGTCGTGGCGCTTCATCCGCGGCGTCAACACGCTGGTGCTCGACGCGCTCCGGCCGCGCCACCACCCGACGCACTTCACGCTCGACCAGGCGATCGGCGTCGCCGAGCGCATCGCCGCGCCGCGGACGTACTTCATCCACATGTCGCACGACCTCAAGCACGCCGAAACCAACGCCGCGCTGCCCGAGGGGATGCAACTGGCGCACGACGGGCTGGTGCTGGGGTGATGATGGGGCGGAGGTAGGGGTCACCACGGAGGCGCACCGAGGCGCACGAACTCGGGCATCGGTGTCAGCCTTCAAGACCCGGGGCCTGTGATGCCCGGCAGGGCCGGGGCGCGCACCTGCACGCGGCAGGCCCGGTGCGGACACCCTCCCGGGTCCACTCCGTGATCTCCGCGCGCCCCAGCGTTGGACGGACTTTGCGCCATGCCGGGGGCGGTAGACGCGTTCACGCCCGGTACGCGTCCGCCACCTTCCGCAGCGCGGCCTCGACGGTCGCGAAGTGCTCGTCGGTCAGGCCGTGGTGCATGGGCAGCGCGAAGACCTGGTGGCACAGCTTCTCGCTCACCGGGCAACTCGCCCCGCCGTCCTTCACGAACGCGCTGAACGCCGGCTGCCGCGTGAGCGGGCGCGGGTAGTGCACGGCGGTGGGGACGCCCTCGGCCCTCAGCGCGTCGCAGAACTGGTCGCGCGTGCACAGGAACCTGCTCGGGTCGATGCGCGCGATGTACAGGTGGTACGCGCTCACCGCGCCCGGCGTCGTCTTCGGCGCGATCAGGCCCGGGATCGCCGAGACGATCGCGTCGTACCTCGCCGCGGCGTCCCGGCGCTTCTTCGTCTCCGCCTCGAGCCGGTCCAGCCGCGAGCAGCCGATCGCGCCGGTGATGTCGTTCATGCGGTAGTTGTACCCGACCTGCTCGTGCAGGTACTTGTCCGTCTCGCCGTGGCTGCGGAGCAGTTTGATCTGCCGCGCCAGCGCGTCGTCGTTGCAGGTGATCATCCCGCCCTCGCCGGTGGCGAGGTTCTTGGTCGCGTAGAACGAGTACGTCACCGCGTCGCCGAACGCCCCGATCCCCTTGCCCCTGTACGTCGCCAGGTGCGCCTGCGCCGCGTCGTAGATCACCCTCAACCCGTGTCTGGCCGCCAGCGCCTGCACCGCGTCGATGTCCACCGGGCAGCCGTACAGGTGCGTCGCGGCGATCGCCCGCGTCCGCGCCGTGATCTTCCTCGCCGCGTCGGCCATGTCGATCTGCATCGTGTCCGGCAGCGCGTCGACGAAGACCGGGTTGCCGCCGCGCGCCACGACCATCGACACCGTCGCGATGTACGTCCACGCGGGGACGAGCACGTCGTCGCCGCGCTCGAACAGCGGCTCGTAGGCCAGTTGCAGCGCGCACGTGCCGTTGGCGCAGGTCATGGCGTGCCTCGCCCCGCTCAACGGCGCCATGCGGGCTTCGAGTTCCTCGCACTTCTTCCACGCGCGCAGCATGCCCGACTTGAGCACCGCGACCGCCGCGTCGATGTCGGCCTGCGCCAGCGCGGTCTGCATGAACGGCACGGGCGTCCTGCTCACCGGCGTGCCCCCGTTGATCGCCAGCCCCGGGGCGGCGGGAAGGGACTCCGAACCAGCGGCGGGCGCAACGGGCGGACGGGCGGCGGCTGTGGCCATCGAGACAACTCCTTGGTGAGCGGCAAGTGTAGGTGTTGCGCCCGTGCCGTCGCACACGGCGGACGGACGCCGAACACCGACCGCTCACCGCCAATCGTCACGCACCGAGGCGGGCTCCTCCGGCTTCCACTTCCGCCACTCGGCCTCGTACGCCTCCAGACCCGTCTTCCACCCCTTCTCCCAGTTCGCGACGTACTCGTACTTCTCCAGCGCGTCGGCCGGGAGTTTGTGCTCCTCGGCACGACGGCTCCACAACCGCAGCCGCGCGCCGATGTCCAGCGGCAGGCTGTCCGACAGCCACGCGTCCAGCACCCCCTGCACGCCCGTCTCGAACGCCTCGCGCACGTCGCCGTCGGGCGTCCACACCTCGCGCAGCGTCACCGCGTTCTCGTGGTGCTCCCCGGCCAGTTCGTCGTACCCGATCTCCGCCGCGAACGCCTCGACGCTCTTCACGCCGCGGAAGTCCTCGCGCACCCCGACGAGGTACCCCAGCCACGGCCCGCCGTCCAGCGGCTGCTCGGCCAGCGGGCCCCCGGCCATCATCGCGCGCACCGCGGCGACGTGCCGTGCGCCCTCCGCCTCGACACGCTCGATCAGCGCCCGCGCCGCCGCGGCGGCCTCCGCGGGCACGTTCTCGATCGGCTTGCTCCCCTCGCCCACCAGCCGCCCCAGCGCCTCGCGCGCAGCGCCGAACCACACCGCGCACCGGTACTCGTACTCGTCCGGAGGCTTGGGCGTCAGCAGCGCGCGGGCCGCGGCGAGCGCCTCCGCCGCGTCGTCGGTCCGCACCGCCTTGAGGTAGTCGATGCACTCGGCCACGCGCACCGGGTTGGGGAAGTCGTTGAACGACTGCAGCACCCGCACGCGCACGTTGGCGTGTTCCGCCGCGCGATAGGCCCGGGCCGCCTCGCGGCTGGCGCTCACCGGCACCATCAGGTCCTTGGCCCCGTGCAGCAGCACCACCGGCATGTCGCCCTTGCGGGCGCAGTCGGTCGGCACGCCGCACCCGTGCGCGACGACTCCATCGGCCAGCGCCGGAAACCGCGCCGCGAAGCACTGCGCAAACGCCCCGCCACCGCCCATGCCGTACAGGTAGATCCGCTGCGTCGGAAAGACGCGCGACACCTCCAGCACCAGGTCGCGGAAACGCACCAGCGAGTCCGGGTCGATCGGGAACGTCCGCACGTCCGGGTTGCGCTCGTGCGCGCCGGTGCCGTCCACGGCGATCACGATGTCGCCGGGCCGGAAGGCCCGCGGCCCCGCGCCCGCCGGGTGGTTCAGATATCCCCATCGGAAGTCGGATCGGTCCGGGTGGCACAGGATCACCAGGTCGTACGCCTGCCCCTTCTTGAACTCGCGCGGCAGCGACCACGTGTACCGCAGCCCGTCGACCGACTTCCACGCAAACGCGCGGCCCGGCTCGGCGTCGGCGGTGGGGGCCTTGCGCTCCGGGTCCTCGTCGCGCCACTCGCGCCACGTCGGCGCGGCGGGGTTGGCCGTCGAGCCCAGAAGCGGATCGGCCGCCCCGCCGCCGGACCCGGGGTCGGGGGCGGGCGCGACGGGCGCGGGCTGGGCCGGCCGCGGGCGCGGCTTGCCGAAACCGGGCTGGGCCGACGCGGGCCACCCCGCCGCCGACACCACCACCGCCGCGCAGACCAGCCCCGCCAAGCAGTTCGTCCCAGCCATGGTGCCGCCCCTCTCACTTCCGCGCCGCGTTCAGCGCGACCAGCGCGTACGCCGTGATCAGCACCGGGTCGTTCTCGCGCCAGCGGTCGTCCACGCTCCGGAACGACCCGTCCTCGTTCTGCAGCGTCGCCAGTTTCGCCACCAGGTCCGCGCGCCAGTCGCGCCGCGACGTCTCCATCCCCTCGCCCTCGATCAGCGTCAGCGTCGGCTCGCCCCACGCGGCCAGCGCGCGGGCGAACGTAACATAATAATAATATAAGCCGTTTGTCCCCAGCCCCGGGTTCTCGTCCACCGTGTAGTTCCGCCGGATCCAGTCCAGCGCGGCCCGCACGCGCTCGTCGTCACGGTCCAGCCGCGCGTACACGTAACTCTTGAACCCCGCGTACGTCATCGACCCGTACGCCCGCAGACGGCTCACCCGCGTCCCGTCGTCCAGCGTCTCCTCGATCGTCCCCGCCATGCTCTGCCCGGCCCGCCCGTCCACCGACTCGGCGTTCTCCACCGTCGCGTAGATGAACCCGCCCTGCCGGCTCCCGTCGGCGTACGGCATGTCGTTCACCGCGTCGGTCATCTGCAACCGCTCGAGGAACACCAGCGCGCGGCGCACCGCCGGGTCCGTCGGCTCGACCCCCGCGTCCTCCAGCGCCTGCATGAACAGGTTCAGGTTCGACCCGTCCGGACGCCCGTGCCGGCCGTACCCCACCCCGCCGTAGAACGGGTGGTTCCGCTCCACCGGCCGCGGCGCCTCGCTCCCCCCCGCGCCGACATCGGAGAACTCGCTCCACTGCAGCCCGCGCAGGAACGCCACGCTCCGCCGCACCGCCTCGCGCGCCCGCGGCGTCTGCACGCGCGAGAGCGCCGACACCGCCAGCGACGTGTTGTACGAAGGCAGCGCGCGGTCGTAGATGCCCCCGTCGGGCTGCTGCCAGTTCAGCAGGTACTTCACGCCCAGCAGCACCGGCCCGGGCGGCTCGTCCTCCTGCGCGCCCTCCGCCGCGCCGTGGTCGAGCAGACCCGTCAGCACCAGCGCGGTCACACCCGGCAGGTGCGGCTGCACGGTCCGGCCCTGTTCGTCCACCTCCGTCGGCACCGACCACCCGCCGCTCGCCGCGTCCTGCTGCGTCACCAGCCACGCCGCGGCCTTGCGCGACATCTCCCGCGCCTGCGCGCGCCACGCCGGCTCGCTCTGCGCAACCGGCGATGGCGGCACCGTCGGCGGCTGCGCCGCGCCGACGCCCTGCCCGACCAACGCCGCGGCGATCAACTCAAGGATCATGCGTCCGACTCCTTCCCGACTGATTGTTGGCGCGGTGCCCTGCGCCCCATCCTTCTACCCGCCAGCGCCGTCCCGGTGCCGGTCCAGCACCACCGCCGCGGCGACCACCGCCGCCGTTTCGATCCGCATCGCGTGCGGGCCGAAACTCGCCGCGACCGCCCCCGCGCGCAGCGCGTCGCGCCGCTCGTCGTCCGTCCATCCGCCCTCGGGGCCGATGAGCAGCCGGACCGTGTCCGCGCCGGAGTCGGGGCGATAGGGCGGCGCAGGACCGTCGGCGAGCACGACCGCCGCGCCCCGATTCTCAGCGAGCGCACCGGCCAGACCGCACTCCCGCCCGATCTCCAGCACCCACGCCCGCCCGCACTGCTTGGCCGACTCGACCGCGATCCGCCGCAGCCGGTCCAGTTTCGCCGCACGCGGCTCCACCACCGTTCGCGCCGTGACCAGCGGCGTCCACGACGCCGCGCCCGCTTCCGACAACCCTTCGACCATCTCGTCCACGCGTCCCCCCTTGGGCGTCGCGGCAAAGACCTCCACCCTCGGACGCACCGGCTCGCGCCGCGCCAGGCCCAATACGCGAAGGACCAGCGTGCCGGCCCGTCGGCCCGACTCCGAATCCTGCACCTCGCACGCCGCGACCCGCCCCGCGCCGTCAAAGACCTCGACGCGCTCGCCGGCCCGCAGCCGCTTGGCCCGCAGCGCGTGCGACGCCTCGTCGCCGTCGATGGCGAGCGTCTGCCCGACGTCCGGCCACGCGCCCTGCCAGTGGATTCGGTGCATGCCGGTGTGCTCGCCGTTGGTCAAAGAGCGGTTCGGCCCGCCAAAGTCCCCGGCCGCGTCCCGCGTCCGGCCGGAATCCTGTTCCCGCGCGGGGGCCGTCCTGATAAATTAGCATCGCCCGACCGCGAGTACCCGACGGACCTTCAGCACACCCGCACAGGGGCCGATAGTCCCAGGCGCGGAAGCGCCCCATGCCCGAGCGTGCCCAGCACATCCCTCCGCCCCCGCCGCTCGACGAACAGGTCGATCAGTTGCTGGCCGACGCGGCCACCAACGACGACGCAGTGGGCAACGCCGCGCCGGCCGACGACGATCACGACTTCACCTCGCCCGACCAACTGCTCGACGACGTCAACGCCTCGATGCAGGCCCTGGAATCCGAGGCCGTCGCCGCGGCCGACGCCGAAGTGCAGCACTTGGCCGCGGCCGTTGCCGACGCCTCCTCCACGGTGACGGAGCCACCGCACGCCGAACCGGCGGCCGCGGCGCAGCAAACCGTCACCACGCCCGCCGCCGCACCGTCGCCCGCGCCAGACGACGACTTCGCCGCACCCGACGCGATCCAGAAACTCGACGAGAAACTCGCCGCCAGCGCGCAGGAACTCTCCGACCTCGCGGCCAGTCTGACCGTCGATGAAGAGCCCGCGCCCGAGCCTCCCGCCGCCGCTGTCGCCCCGGCCGCCCGGCCCGTCGACGACGCGGCCCTCGCGGCCGACACCGAGGCCGACGCCGAAGCCGGCGCGCACGTTGAGCCCGCAACCGCGCCCGCGGCGGAACAGCCTGCATCGAGCCCGACCGCGGCCGGGCCGACTCCCGCCCCGACCGTCCCCGTCGCGCCCGCACCGGTCGCTCAGGCCCGCCCGGACACAGACCGCGCGACTCCGAAACCCGCCGCGCCGACGCCGGCCCCAGCCGCGCCCGCGGTCGAAAAAGTTGTCTCCGTCGCGCCGACGCCCAAGCCGGCCCCGCGCCAATACAGCGTGGGCAGGGTGCTCGCAGGCCCGCTGGTGTTCCTGGTCCGCCCGATCGCGAACTACACCTCGCGGCTCAGCCCGACTGTCCGCCAGACCATCGGCTACGCCGCGATCATCACCATCTTCCAGGCCGCGTGCCTGTGGGGGTTCCTGGTGTTCCGCGGCCCGCCCGGCGAGCCCGCGCCGACCGGCGAGGGCACGGTGCTGCGCCGCGTGGGCGACGACGCCGAGCACGAGGCCCGCGCCAAGGCCGAGTCCGCGCACGCCAAGCCCGCGCCCAAGCCCGCCGCGAAGACCGACTCCAAGGCCAAGACCGCCAACAGCGGCGGGCACTGAAGCAGCAACGCGTATACGGACACTCGCTCGTTCTCGGGCGCGAAGGGTCGAAGACGACACCGACCGCAGAGCCGCGGAGAACGCTGAGGGTTCGGGAGGGACGGAAGACCGATCCCGATTCCCGGAGCATGCGCCGTTGTTTGCCTCTCTGCGCTCGCCGCGTCGCCGCGGTGAAACTCGTCCGAACATCCTTTGCAACACGAGTCCCGTCGAGAGGTCGTGTCACGCGTTCGGCGGTCGGTGCGCGCGGATCGACTCGATCAGCCGCGCGTGCAGCGCGGGCGGCGCAACGACCACGCCGCGGTTGGCCTCCAGCCCGCGCCCGTGCCCGAACTCCAGCGGGCGCCCCTCAACGTCCGTCACCACGCAGCCCGCCTCCTCGGCGATGAGCGCGCCCGCGGCGTGATCCCAGATGCGCTCGACGTACCCCCTCTTCGAAGGCAGCCGCAGGTACACGTCCGCCTGCCCGCGCGCCACCACCGCGTACTTGCACTGGCTGTCGAGGCGCACCAGCCCGTACGCCGCGTCCAGGTCGCGCATGATCAGCGCCGACGCCGATTGATCCGAGTGCGCGCTCTCGACGCTCTCGGCCAGCACCGGGTGCGCCCGCGCGCCCGCGAACGCCGCGCGCGACGCCGGCGTCACCAGCAACTCGCCCCCGCCGCGACCGCACGATGCGCCCAGCGGCGACTGCACCACCCGCCCCGTCCCACGCGCGCCGACAAACACGCAACCCGCCGCCGCGGCGTCGAACCCGACCGTCGGATCGGGCGACAGGTTCGGGCAGCCCATCGCGGCCAGTTCGGGCCGGCCCGCGCGGATGTACGCCAGCGCGACCGCGTACTGGCCGCCGCGCAAAAAGCCCTTCGTCCCGTCGATCGGGTCGAGCGTGAAGAAGCCCCGCGGGTCGTCGCCCCGCCGCGGCTCGGCCCCGCCCACGTCGATCGCCTCGAACAGTGCCTCGGCCGTCACGCCCGGCCACGCCCCGGCGCGCAGCACCTCGAGCGCGGCGCGCAGGTGCGCCCCGTGCGCGGGGTCGCGCAGGAACGACGACGACTCCTCGCCGACGAGGATCAGGTCGTCGCCCAGCGCGGCCCGTAGCGCGCGGGCCACCACCGCCTGCGAGGCAAAGTCCGCGATCGTCACCGGCGAACGGTCGTCCTTCGTGATCGCGCGGTACTGGTCGAGTCCGGCCTGCACCGCGGCGCACACGGCCGACGCCGCCGACACCGCCGCGGCCATCGTCGCCGACAGCGCGTGATGCTCGACGGACGCTTCGCACGTTTGGGATTGGTTCACACGCCAGCATAGGTCCGGCGCGCCCGAACCGTCGAACCGCGCCGGGCGGCTTCCGAATAGTCTTCCGCCAAGCGAGGGCCCGTGCGCCAGACACACGACAACGACGACCGGCGCAAGCGCCCGTCACGCCGACGCCGCGAGCCGGTCCCGCCCCCCGGCCACAGCCGAATCCGACGGCTGCTGCGCCGGGCCTGGCGCATCGCCGGCACCTGGCCCTTCACCGTCGCGGCGATTCTCCTGCTCTGGGCCAACGCGCGCTACCTGTCCGTCGACGCCACCGGCAACTGGCCCGCGCTCGCGCCCCGCGGCAACGTCGGCCAGCCCGCCGTGCCCAGCGCCATGGCCGTCTATCGAAACGGCGAGATCGTCTGCATCGACCTCGACACCGAGCAGCCCGGCGACGTCGCCATCGGCATGCTGAGTTACGCCTACCGGGCGCGGTCGGCGGCCTCCGGCGTCGTCAACTTCGAGATGGAGGAAGTGCTCAACTCCACCATCGGCGGGGCGGCCGCCGACCCGGCGAAGGTGCGCGCCGCGTACCTCGCCTGGCTCGGCGCGCACAAGGAGCCCTACTGGCGTCGCACCGCCGCGCGGGTGAGCGCCAGCGCCGGCACGTCAACGGGGTACTCGCTGCGGTTGTTCGAGATGGCCCGCGCCGTCGCCGTCGTGCTGCTGCTCGCGCTGCTGGTGCGCTCGCTCGCGTGGACGCTGCCGATACTCGATGCAGCCGGTCGCGCCCTCAGCGGCGCGACACTGACCCCGGCGGAGCGCGCCGCGCTGCACCGTAAGAAGGCCCTGCAGAAAGGGCAATGCCCCGAGTGCGGCTACGACATCCGCCGCCTGCCGGTGCGCGTGTGCCCGGAGTGTGCGCACAGGTGGAGCGAGCGGGAAGCGGGACTGCTGCCGCCGTGAGCAAGCCGCGCAGGGGTCGCTCTGTGCGGCCTCCCCACCGGATCGGGGCGATGAACGCGACAGGCGGCGGGCCTTGCCGCGGCGCACTCGGCGCAGGCCGCGCAGGCGTTCAGGTCGTGCGCGGACGGGCCGATCCCTTGCCGTCGCGGCGGAGCGCCGCGAACGCGCAGGGAGAGAGAGCCATGCAGCGAACCGCCGTCAATGTCCGCCCAGTGTCCGCGAAGGTGAGCGACCGCGGCACGCTGAAACTCGAACGCCGCGCCAGCGAGCGCGAGCCCGCCGCCCGCACCATGGCCGCGACCTACACCAACGGGCGCGACCGCTTCGGCCTGACGCACCTGGAACTCCTCGACCGCTCCGAGACGGGCCTCGGCGCGCTGACCCGCTCGGCGCTGGAGCCGGGCATGCACGTGACCATCTGCCCCGAGGGATCGAGCATCCCGTGGGCCGGCGCGGTGTGCGTGCGCTGCGAACCCGCGGGCGATCTGTACCGCGTCGGTCTGGCCTTCACGCGCCGCAGGGCCGCATGAGCAGCCCGAGCGTAAGCGAGGGCGCTTCCGCCGCAGGCGGAAGTCTCGTCTGCGAGCCGAGATCCGCCGCAGGCGGTAACGCTCACCGCAGCCTCGCGGCGCTGCCGCGAATGCCCTCCCTGACGGTCGGGCTGCTCATGCGGGCTGCTCCCACGTGCCTCCGATCCGCTCCCACGCCTGCCGGTACCTCGCCGCCATCCGTTCCAGCGACACCGGGATCACGCGCACCTGCGCCACCACGCTCATGAAGTTCACGTCCCCGCCCCAGCGCGGCACGAGATGCACGTGCAGGTGCCCCGGCACGCCCGCCCCCGCCGCGCGACCCTGGTTGACGCCGATGTTGATCCCCTGCGGCGCGAGCGTCTCCTGCATCAGCGCCGCCGCGGCATCGACCAGCCGCCACAGCGCGGCCCGCTGGTCGGCGTCGTAATCCAGCAGCACCGGCCGCGCCTCCCCCAGCGCGACCAGCAGGTGCCCGCCCGCGTACGGGAACCGGTTCAGCAGGATCATCCCGCGGGCCGTGCGCACCACCACGTGGTTGTCAACATCGCGCTGCGGCGCGAGCCAGTACGCGCGGAGAAAGTTGCCGCCATCCGCGGCCGTCGCCCCCCCGGCCCTGCCGCGCTCCGCCGCGTCGATGGTCTCTAGGTACTCCTGCCTCCAGGGGGCCTGGATCGCGGCGGGCCGGTCTGTGCGCTCGGTCGCGTGCATGGTGAGAGGATATGAGGTTTGGTCGACGGGTTGGAAGCCAGCAAGGTGACCGAAGTCGTATCACCGCCTCACCCCGCAGGCTCGACCGTCAGCGACAGACCCAGCGCTTTGGTGATCGCCACAATGGTGGAAAAGCGAGGGTTCCCGTTCGGAGACAGAGCCCGGTACAGGCTTTCGCGCTCGATGTTCGCCTTCCTCGCGACCTTGGCCACGCCATGCGCCTGCGCGAGTTGACGCAGCGCAATCAGCAGCACCTTGGGCTCGTCGCTGTCTTCCATCGCGGCCTTGAGGTACTCGGCCGCGAACTCGGGATCATCGCGAAGTTCCCGGATGATCGCTTCGTCGTGCGAAATGCTCGCCTTGCGCTTCATGATTCCGTCGTCCTTTGTCGGAAGTCTTTCCAAAGTGCCTTGGCTCGGTCGATGTCCGCTGACTGCTTCCGCTTGTCTCCCCCGCACAGGAGCAAGACCACCTCGCTGCCCACAAGCGCGGAACACACGCGATACCCCGGTCCGAAGTCGACCGCAACTCCCACACGCCCTCGCCCACCGGTTTGCAGTCGCCGAAGTTGCCGGCCTCAAGGCGGGCCATGCGCGCGGCGACCCGTGCCTTGGCGCGAGTGTCCCGGAGTGCCGCCAGCCACTCGCCGCCGACGTCCCTGCCCGAACGAGTGAGGTAACGCCGAATCTCCATCCTACCGAAGACTGTAACGTATACGTCACAGGTAGTCAATCGCGCTGGCCGTGCTCACCCACCCCAACTCCCGGCTTGAAGGTCGTCCGCACCCGCCCGCCCGCCGCGGCGTAGCAGTCATGGGTCCCTCCCTTCTGGCCGATAACACCAACACCATGCCCGGCACGCCGCACACCGATCTCTCGCCCGAACTGCTCGAGCACATGCAGGCCATCAAGGCCAAGGCCATCGAGTACGGGCTGTCGTTCTACGAGGTCGTCTTCGAGGTCCTGCCGTTTGACGTGATGAACCAGATCGCCGCCTACCAGGGCTTCCCGGTCCGCTACCCGCATTGGAAGTGGGGCATGGAGTACGAGTCGCTCTCCAAGCGCGACGCCTACGGCATGGGCCGAATCTACGAGATGGTCATCAACAACGACCCCGTCTACGCCTACCTGCAGGAGAGCAACGCCGTCACCGACCAGAAACTGGTCATGGCCCACGTCTACGGCCACGCCGACTTCTTCAAGAACAACTTCTGGTTCAGCCGCACCGACCGCAAGATGATCGACCAGATGGCCAACCACGCCACCCGCGTGCGCCGCCACGTCGACCGGCACGGTCAGGAAACCGTCGAGCGCTTCATCGACGCGTGCCTCTCGCTCGAGCACCTCATCGACCCGCACTCGATGTTCATGACCCGCCCCGGCGAGCCCGCGCGACCCGCGCGCGACGCCGACGACCGCCGCGCCGCCCACCGCGACGACGACGACGACGGCGGGGAGCGCCTGCCCGCCAAGGACTACATGGACCCGTTCATCAACCCGCGCGAACTGCTCGACAGGCAGCGCAGGGAGCGCGAGGAGCAGGCCAGGGCCGAGCGCGGCCGATTCCCGCGACAGCCCACGCGCGACGTGCTGCTCTTCCTCCTCCGCCACGCCCCGCTGGAAGACTGGCAGCAGGACATCCTCTCCATCATCCGCGACGAGGCGTACTACTTCGCGCCCCAGGCGATGACCAAGGTCATGAACGAGGGCTGGGCCGTCTACTGGCACTCCAAACTCATGACCCAGCACTTCGTCGAGGCCTCCGAGATCGTGCAGTACGCCGACCAGCACTCCGGCGTGCTCGCCATGGCCCCCGGCGGCTTCAACCCCTACAAGATCGGGTACGAACTCTTCCGCGACATCGAGCGCCGCTGGAACACCGGCCAGCACGGCCCCCAGTGGGAGCGCATGGAGGGGCTGGGCGCCAAGGAGGAGTACGACGACAGGTCGATGAAGGGCCGCCAGAAGATCTTCGAGGTCCGCCGCATCTACAACGACGTGCAGTTCATCGACGAGTTCCTCACGCCCGAGTTCGTCGAGCGCCACAGGATGTACCAGTACCGCCGCGACCCGCAGACCGGCGAGAACAAGATCGTCTCGCGCGACTTCGACCGCATCAAGCAGACGCTCCTCTACCGCCTCACCAACATGGGCCAGCCGTTCATCTACGTCGTCGACGCCAACTACCGCAACCGCGGCGAGTTGTACCTCGCCCACCAGTTCAACGGCCTGGAGGTCGACGTCGCCAGAGCCCGCGAGGTCCTCGGCAGCCTCCGCCTGCTCTGGGGCCGCCCGGTGCACCTGCAGATCCGCCTCGACGACGACCAGTGGCTGCTCTCCTGCGAAGAACCGCCGCCGAGCGAGAACGTGAAGAAGGAGAAGATCAGGGCAGACACGCCCAGACCGGCGCACGTGCTGGCGTGAGCCCGCGGTGGCGCGGCCGATGAGCCGGGTACAATGCCGCGCCATGCCCCCCGCCTACGTCTGGCTCATCGTCGCCATCTTCCTCGCCGTCGACGCCGTCGTCCTCTGGGCCGTGTGCATGTGGGTCAAGTCGATCTTCGCCGAACTCGCGGCGAAGTTTCCGCCGCGCGAGCCCGCGCCAGACGCCGTCCGCCGCGAGTTCCAGAGTTTCAGCATCGACACCGTCAACATGGGCTGGTCGGTGCACGCCGCGGCCGACGACTTCGGCCTGCACCTCCGCCCCGCGCTGCTCATCCGCCTCTTCGGCGGGCGCGCGCTGAGCATCCCGTGGAGCGAAGTATCCCCCTACGGCCGCCGCGGCAGGTGGTTCAGCAAGGCGAAGATCGGCGGGCGCTGGAGCATGACCGGCCCGAGTTGGTGCCTGCGCCTGGCGGAGGGCGACGCCGCGGCGTAGGCGGCGGGCAAACTGTGCGGACGGACGCACAAGCCACTACACTTCCCGTGTGATCGATCTGATCCGCGCCAACCTCGGTTCCATCATCGAACTCTGCCGCCAACACCGTGTGCAGCGACTGTTTCTCGTCGGCTCTGCGACCGGGGGAGAGTTTGACGCTTCACGCAGTGACGTCGATTTCCTGGTCGAGTTCGAGCCGCATCCCCGCCGCGGCTTCGACGATGTGTACTTTCTCCTGAAGGAGGACCTTGAGCGGCTGTTGGGCCGGCCGGTAGATCTCATCGAGCGCCACTGCGTGCACAATCCCTACGTACGCGCCTCCATGGAACGGTCAAAGGTGCCCCTGTATGCCGCAGCGTGACCTTCCCGCGTACGTGCATGATGTCGTGATGGCATGCAGACGTGTGGTCGAGTATGCAGACGGGCTCACAGCGGACGACTTCATCGCGGACAACCGTTCCCGAGATGCCATCGAACGACAACTGCTGATCATTGGTGAAGCAGTTAACCACATCCGCCGACTGAGCCGAGAGACAGCGGAACTTCTGGGGCCCATCGACCGGATCATCGCGTTCCGGAACATTCTCGTACACGGGTATCATCTGATCGAGCCCCGAACGGTCTGGCAGATTGTCGAAGAACATGTGCCTGCACTGATGACTGAAGCCCAACGGCTTCTCGATCAGATGCCCCCGCCGGACGAGGTGCCGCTTGACTAGTCCCTACGACACATACACCTCTCCCCTCGCCACACGCAACGCCGGCGAGCAGATGCTGCGGCTGTGGTCGCCGCGGCACAAGTTCAACACGTGGCGAAGGATCTGGCTCGCCGTCGCGGAGACGCAGCACGAACTCGGCCTGCCGGTGAGCAAGGAACAGGTCGAGGAACTCCGCGCCGTCGTCAACCGCCCCGGCGGCATCACCGACGCCGAGATCAAGGCCGCGGAACGGTACGAGCGCGAACTGCGCCACGACGTGATGGCGCACGTGCACGCGCTGGGCGACTCGTGCCCCAAGGCCAGGGGGATCATCCATCTGGGGATGACCAGCCAGGACGTGGTGTGCAACGCCGACTTCGTCGTGCTCCACCAGTCCGTCGACCTGATCCGCGCCAAGGTCGCGAGGCTCATCCTGTCGCTCGGCGAGCAGGCCTCGCGTCACGCGCGCGTGCCCGCGCTGGGCTTGACCCACTACCAGCCCGCGCAGCCCGTCACCGTCGGCCGCCGCGCGGCGATGTGGGCCAGCGATCTCCGGCTCACGCTCGAGCGCCTCGACGGCCTGCACCCGTACCACGGCGCGCTCGCCGGTTCGCTGTTCGGCATCCTGCGGCCGCGCGGGTTCCGAGGCGCGACCGGTACGCAGGCCTCGTTCCTCGCGCTCATGAACGATCACACACGCGTCGAGGCGTTCGAACGCGCCGCGCTGGAACGCGCGATGGACGGGCTGCTCCCCACATTCGAGCGCAACCTGTGCGTCCCGCCCGGCGAGGCCGAGGACTACCCCGCCGGGATCTCGGAGCCATCCGCGCGAATCCCCGGCGACACCGGCCCGCTCGGCACGGAAGTGCGGTTCGACCTCTCGATGATCACCGGCCAGACCTACCCCCGCGTCATCGACACCTTCATCCTCGCCGACCTCGCGAGCGTCGCATCCGTCCTCCACAGGATCGCCACCGACATCCGCCTGCTCTGCAACCGCAGGGAACTCGACGAACCCTTCGAGGACAGGCAGATCGGCTCCAGCGCGATGCCCTACAAGCGCAACCCGATGCGCAGCGAGCGCATCTGCGGCCTGACGCGGTTTGTGATGAACCTCGTCGGCAACGCCTACGACACCGCCGCTACGCAGTGGCTGGAGCGCACGCTCGACGACTCCAGCAACCGCCGCCTCTCGCTGCCCGAAGCCTTCCTTGCGCTGGATGGCGCGCTCGACCTGATGCACAACATCGCCAGCGGCCTCATCGTCCACGAGGCGATGGTGCGCAAGAACCTGATGGCCGAACTGCCGTTCATGGCGACCGAGAACATCCTGATGGCGTGCGTGAAACTCGGCGGAGATCGCCAGCACTACCACGAGCTCATCCGCCGGCACGCGCAGGCCGCGGGGCTGCGCGTGAAGCAGGAAGGCCTCGACAACGACCTGCTCGACCGCCTCAGGACCGACAGGAACTTCCAGAGCATGGCTCGGGGCGGCGCGCTCCCCGCCGAACTCGACTGGGACAACCTGCTCGACCCCACGAAGTACATCGGCCGCAGCGTCGAGCAGACCGAGCGCTTCATCCGCGAGGTCGTCGAGCCGCTCCGCGGGCAGTACGCCGACGCGATCGCGAAACTGGAAGACCGCGGGCCGAAGGTGTGATCGTGCCGCGTCTGGTGGGGCAGGCGTCCCGCCTGCCCGTTCCTACGCCGCGCTCTCCAGCGCGACCTCCTCGCGCTCTTCCGCCGCGCCGCCGCTCAGCACGCTCCCCGCGCCGCCCTCGATCAACTGCTCGACCTTGGGCGCATCGGGCAGCGGCTTGCCGCGCGAGTCCGTCAGCGGCCGGCCGTCCAGCGTCCGGATGATCGGGATCGGGTGCGCCTTGGCGTGCGCGGCCAGTTGCGCCTCCAACTCCGCGCGCTTCGCCTCCGGCACGTCGGCCCACTTGCCGCGCCCGCGGCACTTGGGGAACGCGCTGCACCCCAGCCACGGCCCGCGGATCCCGTCGCGCAGGTTCATCGGCGCGCCGCACTTGGGGCAGGGCAGATCGGTCAGCAGCGCGGGCGGGCTGGGCGCCACCACGTAGCCCTTCTTGTCGATGTTCAGGATGCCGTCGCACGCGTCGGGGTTCGCCGGCGCCTCGACGGCCTCCGCCGCCTTCCCCTTCCTGCCCTTCTTCGGCTTGGGCCCGGCCTCGAACTTCGAGCACCCCAGGAACGGGCCGAAGCGGCCGGTGCGACGGATCATCGGCGACCCGCACTTGTGGCACGCGACGTTGGCGTGCTCCGCCGGCCGCGGCCGGCCCTCGCGGTCCACCGGGCACGCGTACGTGCACGCCGGGTAGTTCGCGCACGACAGGAACCGCCCGTTGCGACCGAACCGGTACACCATCGAACTGCCGCACTCCGGGCAGCGCAGGTCCGCCGGCGCGGGAACGGTCTCCGCCTTGGCGTGCGTCATCGTCTCGTGCGCGGCGTCCAGCGCCTCGACGAACGGGCCGTAGAACCGGTGCAGCATCTGCACCCAGTCGATGTGGTCCTCCTCGACCTTGTCGAGTTCGGCCTCCATCTCGCGCGTGTACCCGACGTCCATGATCCGCGGGAACGCCTCCACCAGTTTGTCCGTCACCACCTCGCCCAGGTCCGTCGCGTACAGCCGACGGTCGATCTGCTCGACGTACTTGCGGTCCTGGATCGTCCCGATGATGCTCGCGTACGTCGACGGCCGGCCGATCCCCTCGGCCTCCAGCGCCTTGATGAGCGACGCCTCGCTGTACCGCGCCGGCGGGCTGGTGAACTTCTGCACCGGGTCGATCGCGAACGGGTGCAGCGGCTGCCGCTCCTGCAGCGCCGGCAGCGTGGCCGTCTCCGCCGCGCCCGGCACGCCCGTCACGCGGTAGAACCCGTCGAACACCAGCGTGCGGCCCGATGCGCGGAACACGCACGGCTTGGCCGGGTTCGTCCCGCCCGAGATCAGCACCGCCGTCGAGTCCCACTCCGCCGGCGACATCTGGCAGGCCACGAACCGGTCCCAGATCAGTTGGTACAGACGGAAGTGATCCGGCTTGAGCGCGTTCTTCACGCGACCGGGCGGGTAGTCCAGGCTCGTCGGCCGGATCGCCTCGTGCGCCTCCTGCGCCGCCTTGTTGCTCGAAGTGAAGAAGTTCGGCTTCTCCGGCAGGTACCTGTCGCCGAACGTCCTCTTGATGTACTCCCGCGCCATGTTCAACGCCGCGCCCGACACGTGCGTCGAGTCCGTACGCATGTACGTGATCAGGCCCACCGGCCCCTCGCCGGGGATCTCCACGCCCTCGTACAGCGCCTGCGCCGCCTGCATCGTCCGCCGCGCGCCGAACCCCAGCCGCGTGCTCGCGGCCTGCTGCAGCGTGCTGGTGATGAACGGCGCGGCGGGACGCACGCTCGTGCGCTTGGTCTCGATGCCGGTCACCGTGTACCGGGCGTCCGCACAGACCACGCCCGAGATCGTGCGGACGAACCGCGCCGGGCCGCGCCCCTTCTCGTCCTCCCGCGTCCGGACCTTCACGTTCGTCAGGCCCGCCCACTCGGCCACCTGCAGCGCGCGCTTCATCAGCGCGTCGTCGTCCGCCTTGGCGCCCTCGCCGCCACCCTTGATGTCGAGTTTCTCCCCGCCGACCTCGACCAGTTCTCCCTGGATCGCCCCGTGCTCACCCAGCCACGCGTTCTGCGCCTTGATCGAGTGCCCCTGCCCCTTGTCGTCGCGCTCATCGAGAAACGCCCGCCACGCCGGGCCGAGTTTCGCCGCCTGCTGCGCCGAGAGCGCAAACTCCCCCATCACCTGCCAGTATTCCTCGGGGACGAAGTTGCGGATCTCGCGCTCACGCTCGACGACGAGGCGCACCGCGACGCTCTGCACGCGCCCGGCGCTCAGCCCCCGCGCCACCTTCTTCCACAGCAGCGGCGACACCTGGTACCCCACCACGCGGTCGAGGATCCGCCGCGCCTGCTGCGCGTTCACGCGGTCCATGTCGATCGGGTGCGGGTTCTGGAACGCCCGCGCGATCTCGTCCTTGGTGATCGCGCTGAAGATCACCCGCTTGGCCTTCGCCGGGTCGATCCCCAGTTCCTCCGCCAGGTGCCACGCGATCGCCTCGCCCTCCCGGTCCAGGTCGGTCGCGAACCAGACCTCCCGCGCGCTCCTGGCCGCACGCTTCAACTCGCTGATCGTCTTCTGCTTGCCCGCGACAATCTCGTACGTCGGCGCAAAGTCGTGCTCCAGATCCACGCCCGGCACCGGCGACTTCACGCCCTTGGGGTTCTTCTCGGGCAGATCGCGCACATGCCCCACGCTGGCCAGCACCACGTAGTCGGATCCGAGGTACTTGTTGATCGTCTTGGCCTTCGACGGCGATTCGACGATCACCAGCTGCTTGCCCTCGGCGGAGCGCATCGGCACCTGCTCGAACGGCTTGCGGCCGAACTTGCCGCCGGATTTGCCGCGGCCCCCGCCGCCCTTGCCTCCGCCCGGTATGCCGCGGCCGCCGCCGGCCCCGTTGTCGCCCTCGCGATCGGCAACCGCGGCACCTGCTTCGGCGCCAGCCCCACCACTTCGTTTGGATGATTTTCGGATCGTCTTGGCCATAAAGCCTTATGCAGAACGTGTCATAACCCCCAACACCAGACCCCGCTTGATCGGTCAGCAGGGTGCCCCGGGTTCGGCCGGAGATGCCCCCTTTCCTTAGAAGAGCCTCGGTTAGTACGGGGAGGAAGATGCGAAGGTCAAGCGGCAGGGTGTGAAATCGGGCGCGTGACACCCGTACAATGTATAAACAATCGTGTCAATTAGGCATTTGTTCGCGCCAACATCCCTAGTTTAGGCGGGTTGCTTGTAGCCTTGGGCCACATCAAGCCCGCCAATGTTCATCCAGCGTCCACTTCCAGCATTTGCGGAGTTGTTCGTGCTCGTACTGCGCGCCGCACTCGGGGCATGTGCCCTCGGGGGGGAGTGTGCCGAGGGGGTATCGGCACTTCATGCAGAGGCAGTAGTCGGCCGCGACGATCTCGCGGCGTGAGAGCCGGTACGCCACTGGAGCGGCGACGATGGTCGCGAGCCCCATTGCCGCGGCAGGACCGAAGAACCAGACGAGCAGCACTGCGGACCCGCGCCAAAGCAGCGCGACGAGCGGCCACGCCAGCAGTGCGACGACGAACCCGAGACCCAGCCACGACACGAGCTTCTCGCCGCGGCTCAGACAGCCGGGGTTGATGCCGTCGGGCGGAGTTCGGAATCGCCCTCGGTGGCTACCGGGCATGAGTGCCTCCGCTTGCCTCCGCCCGGAGTGCGCTCGCGATGCTCTCCACCGCATCCGCCTGCGCAGTGGTCAGCATGTCAATCGTGATCGCGCCGGGGGTAGTACGCAGCCGCCGCAACCAAGTCCGCTGGTTCTTGCCGAACCGCCGCGTCTCGATCTTGATCTTCTCGACGGTATCTTCAAGCGAGATCGCGGCGGGAACATGCAGGTGCGCGAGGAGCTGCTTGTAGCCCAGCGCCTCGGCGGGCTGTGAGCCGGCGATGAGCGCGCCGGAATCGCGCAGCGAGCGGACCTCATCCAGCAGCCCGCGCTCCATCATCTGCTTCACCCGCGCGTTTATGCGGCGGTTGAGGGCTTCGGATTCCCAGTCCAAGATTACGAGCTGGTAAGCAGCCCGACCGTCAGGGAGGGCGATTCCGCCGAAGGCGGAACCTCCGGGTGCGGCGTTGCTTTTCGCGGCTGCGCCGCGAACGCCCTCCCTCACGGTCGGGCTGCTTATTGGCGGCTGAGCAGGTGGGTCCCATTGCTTCTGGTGCGCACTGATCGGCTTGCCCGTAAGGCGGAAGACTTCCAGCGCGCGGACGGTGCGGCGGATGTCGTTGGGATGGATGCGCGCTGCAGCATCAGGGTCCACCTGTTCCAGTTCGGCGCGTCGCGCGGCGGGATCCATCGCGGTCAGTTCGGCGCGGAGGGCTTCATCGGGCTCGGGGCCATCGAAGAGACCGTCGAGCAGAGCCTTGATGTAGAGGTGCGTGCCGCCGACGACGATGGGAAGTTTGTTGCGCGCGCGGATGTCGGCGATGCTCGCGCGGGCCAGGGTGAGCCAGTCATCGACGGTGAAGCTCTTTGTGGCATCGAGCGTCTGCTCGATGTCCGGGCGCAGCCCGGGGCGAGAACCACCGTCGCCCAAAGCGGCGACGACATCGAGCGGACGCTCGATGCCACGGTCACCACAGGGATCGACGACGTCGATCAGGTGGTGCACCACGCCGCGGCGTTCTTCGATGGTGGGTTTGGCGGTGCCGATGTCCATGCCGCGGTACACCTGGAAGGCATCGGCGGTGACGATCTCGGCCTCGCAGCCGAAGGCCTCGGGCGCGCGGAGCGCCAGCGCGATGGCGAGGTCGGACTTGCCGCCGGCAGTGGGGCCGCAGATGACGGGGGTGAGGGTGGGGACGGTCATGCGCTGCGCGACTCCGGAAAGGCAGTAACACAGATTACGCAGATGAGGCCCAGATGGTCACAGATCAGCGGCAGCATCCCCCATCCGCCCTCTTCATCTGGGTTTATCTGGGTTCATCTGTGGCTCGCTCTGCTCCTGATCCCGTACTCCTCCGTGTCCATCCGTGGCCGCATTGAGTACGACTCGTGGATCATTGGCTCGCTCGGCGCGGTGCGGGCTCCGCGCGTACCGTTCCTGCATGACGCCCGTCCGCATTGGCTGCGTGAAGTATCTCAACACCCTCCCGCTGGTGGAGGGGCTGTCGGCGTGGCGCGATGCGCAGGTCACATCCGCCGTGCCGTCGCGGCTGATCGACATGTTGCTCTTGCGTGAGGTGGATGTCGCGCTGGCCTCGGTCATCGACGCGGCGCGCAACCGCGGGCGCGTCGCGCTCCTGCCGGTCGGCATGATCGGCTGCGACGGGCCGACCATGACGGTGCGCGTCTTCTCGCGCGTGCCGTTCGAACAGGCCCGCCTCATCGGCGCCGACACCGACAGCCACACCTCGGTCGCGCTGCTCCGCGTCGTCATGTCGCGCCGCTTCGGCGCCGCCCCGCGGATCGTCGATTACGACGCGCGCGAGCACGTCGCCACCGGCACGCCCGAGCAACCCCACGCGCTCCTGCTCATCGGCGACAAGGTCGAGACCGACCCGCCCGACCCCGCGGCCTACCCGCACACGCTCGACCTCGGGCAGGCGTGGAAGGAACTCACCGGCCTGCCGTTCGTCTACGCCGTCTGGATGTGCCGCGCAGGCGAGCAGGACTCCGTCCCCGTCCGCACAGCCGCGAGCGTCCTCGACCGCGCACGCCGCCACAACGCCACGCGCATCGACTGGCTCGTCGGCGCCCGCGCCGCCGAGCGCGGCTGGCACGCCGCCGACGCGGCCGACTACCTGGGCCGCAAACTCCGCTTCGCCGTCGGCGACGCCGAGCGCGAGGCCGTCGCGCGGTTCATCGACGAGTGCGCCGCGCTGGGCGTGTGCGACGCCGGACCGCTCGACTGGGCGTTCTGATCCGACGCGCGTGCCCCGCCGCTCCGCGACAGGACGATTTGCACGGACCTTCCCGATCGGCGATCCCGCCCACTCTTGCGGACTCTGGCTCGATCTCGGGCGTGATGAACCGAACGCAGGGCTCGCCGCGGAGACGCTGAGAACGCCGGGGAAGCAGGAGAGCGAGAAGACCGACCGCGCTTCTCGAAGCGTTCAAAGCCCCGTGTGACTCGGCGCTCTCCGCGCCCCCGCGGCGAAGTTCCTTCGAAGCCCCTTCGTCGTACGTGTTCGTTCGGCAAGGCGCATCACCGCCGCCGACGGCCCGCCGCCACAGCGCCCAGCCCCAGCACCGCCGCGCCCGACGGCGCGGGGATCTCGAAGTACCCGTCGTACGTGAACCGCCGGATCTCCGCGTCCTGCGCCGAGACGCTGTTCACCGCGACCGCCCCGTTCATCCCGCCGCCGCTGAGCACGAGGTTGGCAAACGGCGCGATCACCGCGCCGTTGAACGAGTTGTTCACCAGCAGGCTCGTCGCGTCCGGCATGTTCCACAGGATGCGCGACGAGTTGGACTGGTTGAACCCGCCGATGATGTTCGGCGGCGCGACCAGGTCCACCACGCCCCCGTCCGACAGCACGTTGATGATCACGCTGTCGGCCGCGCCGAAGTTCAGGTTCAACTGCCCCAGCGACTGCATCGCCGCCGCCGTGATCGTGTACACCGCCACGTTCTGACCGCCCAGCAGCACCGGCGACGCGCTCATGTTCCCCGCGCCGTCCACCGTCCCGTTGGGCGTCAGCGTCGCCAGGTACGCGCTCGCGGCCTCCAACTGCGCGAAGATCGACGCGACCTGCGCCGTCACCGACGGGTCCGAGACCAGCACGCCCCCGCCGTTCAGGTTCAGCGTGCCCGCGTTCGACCCCTGCAGGCGGACGTTCCCGCCGTTGTTCACCTGAATGTTCCCCGACGTGATGCTGCCACCGACCGCCAGCCCGACGTTGCCCGACGCCGTCACGCCCTGCACGGCGTAGTTCGACGTCCCGGCGAGATTCCCGCCGACGATCGCGCTCCCGTCCACCTCCGACGAACTCGTCAGGTTGGTACGGACGATCAGGTTCCACTCCGCAAGCGGGCCCGTGCCCGCGAGGGCGGCGGTGCTGGTGGCACCAGCCACGGCGGCGGCGATACCGCCGCGGGTCAGGTTCGTGCGCATCGGGTTCTCTCCTCTCGTCTCGGCGCCGCGTCGCCGCGGCGGCTCTCTCAGTTTCGAACCCTACCGCCCCCGGTTCCCGAGTCAACGCGGTTTTTGTTCCGATCCCGCTCGCCGCCGCCGTCTTCACGCCCCCCGAGCGCGCCGAGCGTGAACCTGGGCAATCTGCGCCGGTTCTGAGGCTTGACGCGTCCGCGCGGCGCTCCCCGTGCGGGGCCGACCCGCCCGACGCCCGTCAAACCACGCCGCGCTCCGGCCGATCTGAACGAACGCCGCGTGCCGCGCGCCCCGCTGGAGAGACGATGCGCCGAGCCTTCACGCTCATCGAACTGATCGTCGTGATCGTCGTCCTGGCGATCCTCTCGGGCGCGGCGATCGTCCGCTACTACGACCACGCCGACAGGGCGCGCAGCGCGGCCGACTCGGGCGCGCTGGCCGGCATCAACGAAGCGCTCAACCAGAAGTACCTCGCCAACCGCATGAACAACGCGCCCTCGGCGTCGTGGGTCACGCTCCCCGCGCACGTCGCGCCCGCGCTGGAGTTCGACGCCCTGCCCTTGGGCATCTCCATCGACGGCGCGCAGTTCATCGACCAGCGCGGCAACCGCTACGACTTCATCGCCGAGTCCGCGACCGCCCCCGCCCGCATCGCGCTCGCCGCGGCCGGCGGCGCCGCGGGCAGCGGCAGCGGGGGGGGCGCCGCGAGCGGCGGGAGCGGCGGCAGCGGGAGCAGCGGGAGCGGCGGCAGCGGCGCGGGCGCGGCGTCGATCCACCCCGCCCTCGCGCTCGCGCTGCTCGCGCCCTTCGCGCTGCGCCCCACCCGCGCCGACCGCAAGGCCGAACCATGCCCCGCGCGCCGGTAACGATCACCGTCGCGCTGCTCGCGGCCCTCGCGACCGCCCTCCTTCGCAACCGACCCGACCTCTGGTTCGCGCCGCTGCAGGCTCTGGTCCACGCCGACGCCGCCCACCTGCTCGGCGACCTGCTCGCGCTGCTGGCCATCGGCCTGTGGCTCGAACCGCGCGCCGGCTCGCGACGATGGGCCGCGTGGCTCGCGTGCGGCGTCGCCGCGTCGCACCTCGCGCACGCCGCGCTGCACCCGGAGCACGCGCACCTGCTGGGCCTGAGCGCCGCGGTCTACACCGCAGCCTTCGCGGGCCTGTGCGCGGGCCCGCCCGACGGCGAGCCCGGCGCGCGGGCGCGGGTCATCGTGGCAACCGTTCTCACCCTCGCGCTGGCCGATGAACTCCTCCGCGGCCATTCCGCGTGGCGCGGCGCGTTCGGCGCGCACTTCGCCGCGCCCGTCGCCGTCCACGCCGTGCCGTGGGTGCACGCCGTCGCCGCGACCGTGGGCCTCGCCCTCGGCCTGTGCGCCCGTTCTGCGCCCCAGTCGCCCGCCGCAGAGCCGTCGGCCGCACGGTGAAGACCGCGCGGCAAACTGGAGCAGCGACACGGCTTGGCGCGTCCGAGAACCGCGCGCCGGGCGCCGCGAACGTGGCCGCGGCGCGCCGTGAATGCGACCGTTGAGTGTCCGCCGCGCCCCGCACCCACGCGGGTTCCGCGGCGGCCACGGCACGCTCGCAGCATTCATACAGGAGTCGCGCATGAACACCTTCGCACGGACGCTGACCGCCGCTTCGCTGTTCGCCCTCGCCGCCTCGGCGGGCACCGCCGCCGCCGACGTCATGGCCCGCGGCGGCATGTCCTCCCTCGACGCCACGGTCGTCTTCCAGCGCGACGGCTCCAACCTCGTCGTGACGCTCGTCAACAGCTCCGCCGCCGACGTGCTCGTGCCGGCCGACGTCCTGACGGGCGTGTTCTTCAGCATCGCCGGCCCCACGCTGCCTCTGGTCGCTCACAGCGCATCGCTCGCCGAAGGCTCGATCGTCCGCTGGGGCGCGTCCGAGGTCGGCGGCGGCGTCGGCGGCGAGTGGGCCTTCCGCGCGGGGCTGTCCGGCGCGCCCGGCGGCGCGTCCTACGGCATCTCCGCCGCCGGGCTGGGCCTGTTCGGCCCGCACGACGCCTTCCCCGGCGCCAACCTGCACGGACAGAACGGCCCGCAGGGGCTCGACTACGGCCTGCTCTCGGCGGGCGACAACCCGCAGACCGGCAACACGCCGGTCACCGGGCACTTCCCGCTCATCCAGTCCGGCGTCGTGTTCACGCTCTCCGGCCTGCCCGTCGATTTCGACATGGCCTCCATCAACAACGTCTGGGTGCAGTACGGCACCTCGCTCTCCGAGCCTTCGTACGTCGTCCCAATCATCAGCGTCCCCGCCCCGGGCGCGGGCGCCGCGCTGGCCGCCGGCGCGCTCTTCGCGGCACGCCGCCGCCGCACGACCCGTCGCTGAGCCGCGCACCTACCGCGGGACTCACTCTCGATTCATCGGCGGCAGGCGGTCCGCCGCGCGCCCCGCCGCCGCGTCCGCCTTCAGACGCTCGATCGCGTCCAGAATCTCCACAAACCGCTCCCCGAACGGCGTGAACGCGTACTCGACCCGCGGCGGGACCTCCGGGTACACGCGCTTGTCGAGGATCCCGAACCGCAGCATCTTCGCCAGCCGCTCGCTGAGCACCTTGGGCGTGAGCCCCGCGGCCGAGCGCGCCAGCGCGCCCGGACGGTTCACGCCGCGACGGATCTGCGCCAGCACGTGCACCGACCACTTGCACCCGACGATCGACTCCACCATCGCGCCCACGTCGGGCCCGGGCCGCGCCGCCGGTCCCTTCCCCTTCGCGCCCGGCGACGACGCCGCGGCCTTGGTTCTCGCTCTGGCCATGCCGGAATCGTACCGCGCAGCGCGCCGCCGCGCGCCGTCGCCTGTTCGTGCCGCGTGACCCGCGCCAGCGCGGCCGCCGCGCCATGTTCTACCAAAAAGTGCATGCCGGACTCGCCCCGCGCGGCTTGCTCCGCCCGCGCGGCGCGCCACCATCTCGCACGCGGGCGCACGCCGCGCCCGCGCCATCGAAAGGAGCAGACCATGAAGACCAAGGCGACGTTCTATCACGCGGGGTGCCCGGTGTGCACCGCCGCCGAGCAGATGGTGGCCGGCGCGCTCGACACGTCGCGCTTCGACGTGCAGGTCGTCCACCTCGGCAAGGACAAGGGCCGGATCGCCGAGGCCGAACGCAGCGGCGTCAGGAGCGTCCCCGCGCTCGTCATCGAGGGCAAGCCGTTCCACATCAACTTCGGCGCCGCCCTCTCCGACCTCAAGTAAGCGCCCGCACCGCCCGAACGCCCAGCGCCGGGGCCATGCCCGTGCCGCCACGGCCCCGGCGCTGCCGCCGCGCCACGGGTCGGCCTCATCCCGCGCCCGCATCGGACCGATAGTCCGATCATGGAAGCCGCATTCTCCGCCATCGCCAAAGCCTCGCTCCAGTCGCAGGTGTCCTACGCCGTGGCGGCCAAGGCCCTCGACTCGGCACGCCAGCAGGGCGATGCCGCGGTCGCGCTGCTCGCCGCGGCGGGCAAGGTGCAGGAAGCGGCGCTCGAGTCGGGGCGCGAAGGCGGCCCGTCGATCTCCGACGACCGCGGCGGGCTGGACGTGACGGCCTGATCGCGTCACCGCCGCGCACGCCCGAAACAGGCGCTGCGGCCCACCAGTAATCGACCTTGACCCGTGGGCGTGACAGCGCGGATGTCCGTGCGCGATCTGCACGCCACAGCGGAGCGCATCGAGTTCGCCGGTGTGGCGGGCTGGGTCCTCGTCGCGGCGGTTGCGTGGTGGATCAGCGCAAACGGGTCGCGCTGCGGCCCGAAGCCGGAAACCCCCGTGTGCAGGCGGCCCTGCCAAACCGGCAGATTGACCCTGCCCCGCGTGCGCGTGCAGCCTTTCCCGTGACCACTCCACAACCAGCCCGGCCTCGCACCGCGGTCTGCCCTTCCGAGAGGGGCCGGCGGGGGGGGTGTCACCCGGCCACAGCGAATGATCCTGTGGCGCGCGGGTTGCATGCAGTCCACCAACGGTCGTGGTGCCGGGCGAAGTTCGGGAGTGGGACGGAGGCCATGCCTGCCTCCATCCGCCCGGCGCGGCCGGCACCACTTTGCCTCGCATCAAGGACACACACCATGCGCCCAGACCGCTTCACCACGCTCGCCCAGCAGGCCCTCGCCGATGCGCAGGCCGACGCGATGTCGCGCCAGAATCCCGAAGTCACCGGCCTGCACCTGCTGGCCGCGATGCTCAAGGAAAAGGGCGGGAGCGCTTGGTCGCTCATCGACAAGGTCGCGGGCAACGCGGCGCGCGTCGCGCAACTCGTCGAGACCGAACTCGGCCGTCTGCCCACGACCTCCAGCGGCGCGGGGCAGGCCGGCCGCGCGCTCATGGACATCCTCGGCCGCGCCGAGCAGGAAACCAAGAAACTCGGCGACTCCTTCATCTCGACCGAGCACCTGCTGCTGGCGCTCGCCGACGCGAGCGGGCCCGCGAAGGACCTGCTCTCGACGGTGGGGGGGGCCGACCGCAAGCGACTCGAGCAGGCGATCAAGCAGGTCCGCGAGGCCTCGGGCGTGCAGAACGTCACCGACCAGAACGCCGAGAGCCAGTACGAAGCGCTCAAGAAGTACTCCATCGACCTGACCGAGAAGGCCCAGCAGGGCAAACTCGACCCGGTGATCGGGCGCGATGAAGAGATCCGGCGGTGCATCCAGGTGCTGAGCCGGCGCACCAAGAACAACCCCGTGCTCATCGGCGAGCCCGGCGTCGGCAAGACCGCCATCGCCGAGGGCCTCGCCCTCCGCATCGTCAACGGCGACTGCCCCGAGTCGATGCGCGACGTCCGCATCGTCGCGCTCGACGTCGGCCAGCTGCTCGCCGGCGCCAAGTACCGCGGCGAGTTTGAAGAGCGCCTCAAGGCCGTCCTGCGCGAGGTGCAGGCCAGCAAGGGCCAGATCATCCTGTTCATCGACGAACTGCACACCATCGTCGGCGCGGGCGCGGCCGAGGGCGCCGTGTCGGCGGGCAACCTCCTCAAGCCCGCGCTCTCCCGCGGCGAACTCCGCTGCATCGGCGCGACCACCCTCGACGAGTACCGCAAGCACATCGAGAAGGACCCCGCCTTCGAGCGGCGCTTCCAGCCCGTCTACGTCGATCAGCCCAGCGTCGAGGAGACCGTCGCCATCCTCCGCGGCCTCAAGCCGCGCTACGAGGCCCACCACGGCGTCCGCATCCTCGACGAGGCGATCCTCGCCGCGGCGCAGTTGAGCCACCGCTACATCGCCGACCGCTTCCTGCCCGACAAGGCCATCGACCTCATCGACGAGGCCGCGAGCAAACTGCGCATGGAGAACGACTCCATGCCCGGCCAGATCGACGAACTCCGCCGCCGGATCATGCAACTCGAGATCGAGCGCGAGGCGCTCAAGATCGAGTCCCAGGACAAGGGCGCGGGCGACGGCACGCGGCGCGAACTCGACCGCATCGAACGCGAACTCTCCGAACTCCAGGAGAAGAACCGCGCCCTCACCGCGCGCTGGGAGGCCGAGAAGAAGGACCTCGACGCCGTCAAGCACATCAAGGAGCAGATCGACGCGAAGAAGGTCGCGCTCGAACAGGCCCAGCGCCGCGGCGACCTCGAAACCGCCGCGCGCATCCAGTACGGCGAGATCCGCGACCTGGAGAAGAAACTCGCACAGGCCGAGGCCGCGATGGCCCAGCGCAAGGCGCGCGGCGACGCGCTGGTCAAGGAGGAGGTCGACGCCGAGGCCGTCGCCTCCATCGTCGCCAGGTGGACCGGCATCCCCGTCTCGCGCCTGGTCGAGAGCGAGCGCGACAAACTCGTCCGCATGGAGGAGCAACTCGCCAGGCGTGTCGTCGGGCAGGACGAGCCCCTCCGCGCCGTCGCCAACGCCGTCCGCCGCGCACGCTCGGGCCTTGGCGACCCCAACCGCCCGATCGGCAGCTTCCTCTTCCTCGGGCCCACCGGCGTCGGCAAGACCGAGACGTGCAGGGCGCTGGCCGAGTTCCTCTTCGACACCGAGGACGCGATGGTCCGCATCGACATGAGCGAGTACATGGAGAAGCACGCGGTGTCGCGCATGATCGGCGCGCCCCCGGGCTACGTCGGCTACGACGAGGGCGGCGCGCTCACCGAGGCCATCCGCCGACGCCCCTACGCCGTCGTCCTCCTCGACGAGATCGAGAAGGCCCACCCCGACGTGTTCAACATCCTCCTGCAGGTCCTCGACGACGGACGGCTGACCGACGGCCAGGGCCGCACGGTCGACTTCAAGAACACCATCATCGTGATGACCAGCAACGTCGGCAGCCAGCAGATCCAGGAGATGGCCGACGCCGGCGCCGAGGACTGGGAGATCGAGGCCGCCGTGCGCGAACTGCTCCGCCGCGGGCCCGCCGCCATCGCCGTCGAGAAGATGGGCCGCGCCGCCGGCGCGCCCCAGCAGCTCACCGAGGCGCTCTCCGGCATGACCGGCGGCTTCATGCGGCCCGAACTGCTCAACCGCATCGACGAGGTCGTCGTCTTCCACCGCCTCAAGCGCGAGGACCTCGCACGCATCGTCGACATCCAGCTGGAGCGCCTCCGCAGGCGATTGGCCGAACGCGAGATGACCCTCGAACTCACCGACGCCGCCAAGGCCCAACTCGCCGACGAGGGGTGGGACCCCGCCTTCGGCGCCCGCCCGCTCAAGCGCGCCATCCAGTCGCGCATCGAGAACCCCCTCGCCACCCGCATCCTCCAGGGCGAGTTCGGGCCCGGCGACCGCGTCCGCGTCGACTACCGCGGCAAGAGTTTCACCTTCGAGAAGTGACCGCGCGCCGCCCCGGCGCAGCGAACCGGTGAATATGATCGGACCCGCGGCGGGAACCCCTCCGCGGATCCTGTTCTTCTCCCCACGCGCGGAGCACCATGGCACACGGCCCACTCGTCCGACCCGAGGAACTCGGCGCCCAGCAGCCGGTCGACGTGCTGCTCCGACCCCTCCGCCGCTTCCTCCGCTTCGAGGCCGCCGGCGGCATCCTCCTCCTGGTCATGTCCGGCCTCGCGCTGCTGTGGGCCAACTCCGCCTGGGGCGACTTCTACCACTACCTCTGGCACGAGACCAAACTCACCATCAGACTCTCCCGGTGGGAGATCGCCTGGTCTGTCGGCCACTGGATCAACGACCTGCTCATGGCCGTCTTCTTCCTCGTGGTCGGCCTCGAAATCAAGCGCGAACTCATCCTCGGCGAACTCGCCTCGCCCAAGAAGGCCGCCGTCCCCATCATCGCCGCCGTCGGCGGCATGGCCGTCCCCGCGGGCCTGTTCGCCGCGTTCACCCTCGGCAGGCCCGAACTCCGCGGCTGGGGCGTGCCCATGGCCACCGACATCGCCTTCGCGCTCGGCGCGCTGGCCGTCATGGGCCGACGCGTCCCCTTCGGCCTGCGCGTCTTCCTCGCCTCGCTGGCCATCATCGACGACCTCGGGGCCCTGCTCGTCATCGCCATCTTCTACACCGACCAACTCCACCTCGAATACCTCGCCGGCGCGGCGGGAGTCCTCGCCCTCCTCGCCGGGCACAACCTCATCGGCGTCCGACGCGCCCACGTCTACTTCGTCTGGGGCGCGGTCCTCTGGTTCCTGGTCTACAAGTCCGGCGTCCACTCCACCATCGCCGGCGTCCTCCTCGCCGCGACCATCCCCGCACGCACACGCGTCGACGGGCGCGAGTTCGTCTCCGGCGTCCGCGGCATGCTCGAAGCCTTCGTCCGCTCCGGCGAGCAGGGCGCGAGCATCGTCACCAACACCCGCCAGCAGGGCGCGGTCAAGGCCATCGAGACCTACTGCGACGGCGTGCAGACCCCCCTGCAGAAGATCGAGTACGCGCTCCTTCCCTGGTCGGCGTTTCTCATCGTCCCGCTCTTCGCCCTGGCCAACGCCGGCGTCGTCATCGGCGGCGGGCACGGCGCCGACGAGGCCGCCGACCCCGCCCACGCCGCCGGCCTGCTCGACATGCTCCTCTCGCCCATGAGCTTCGGCATCATCACCGGCCTGGTCGTCGGCAAACCCGTCGGCATCTTCGGCGCAACGTGGCTCGCCGTGCGCCTCGGCGTCGGCGTCCTGCCCGACGGCGTGCGATGGCGTCACCTGCTCGGCGCGGGATTCCTCGGCGGCATCGGCTTCACCATGTCCCTGTTCATCGCCGGTCTGGCCTACCCCGACGCCGCGCACCTCAACGCCGCCAAGGCCGCCGTGCTCGGCGGCTCGGCGATCGCCGGCCTGATCGGCGCGGCCATCCTGATGACCGGCGCGCCCGTCGTCGAGGACGACAGCGCGCACTGATGCGACACGGACTCCCGCCCGACCCCGGGCCGATGGTTCGAAGGCAGGACTCACCGCCGAGCCGCCGTGGACGCAGAGCAGGCGGGAGGCACGGAAGACCGACCGCAAATCCACAATCGTTCGAAATCCCTGATGACTCCGCGCTCTCCGCGCCCCCGCGGTGAGGTCCTTTCGATCCTCCCTGCAACCCGAGTTTCATCGGGAAGGCGTCCGACGCCCCCGATCAGTACGCGTTCCGCTTCCGCAGCAGCGCGGCCGAGCGCGGGTCGATCTCGCGTCCCGCCAGCAGCCGCGCGATGCGCTCCCCGGCCCGCCCGTCGCCGAACCGCGCCGACGGCCGCGCCATCTCCATCATCACCGCACGCCGCACCGCCGCGCCCAGTTCGCCCAGCCGCGCCAGCGGCACGTCGATCACGTTCGCGTCGCGCTCGCGCCCGTCCTGCCTTGGCCCGATGTTCACCGCGCGCACGCCCAGCGCGGCCGCCTCGATCAGCCCCGCCGACGAGTTCCCCACCAGCACGCCCCGCCGCGCCCTGAGCCGCTTGAGCAGCGCGACAAACCGCTCCCGCGAAAGGTGATCGGTCGTCTCCCACGCCGCGCCGCGCCCCGTCCGCACCGCTTCAATCGCCTCGCGCCCCGGGTCGTGGTTCGGCGCCAGCCACAGCGTCGGATACGCCGCCGCGACCCGCGCCACCGCCGCCGCCGCCGCGCGCTCCCCCGCCGCGCCGAGGCCCGACGGGTGCAGCAGCGCCACCACCCGCGGCTCGCCCATCTCCGCAGCCGCGGCGTCGTCCATCGGCGCAACGTCGCGCAGCCCGTCCACCCCCGGCGAGCCCGTCACGCGCACGTGCTCGGGCCGCTCGCCCATCCTGCGGATGCGCTCGGCCGACTGTTCCGTCGCCGCGCAGTGCAGGTGCGAGAGTTTCGTGATCGCGTGCCGCATCGCCTCGTCGGCGATGCCCTCGGCCCGGTCGCCGCCGTGCACGTGCGCCACGGCCACGCCCCCCACGCTCGCCGCGCTCGCCGCGGCGAAGGCCTCGACGCGGTCGCCCAGCACCACCACCCAGTCGGGCCGCAGCCGCGCGAACACGCGCGCAAACCCCTCCACCCCGCGCCCCAGCGCCGCCGCGTCCGCCGCCCGCGTCACCGCCCCGCCCGGCGACGCACGCTGCATCGGCACCCGCGCCGCCACCGCGAACTCCGCCTCCACCTCCCGCTCCGTCCGCGCCGGGCCCAGCAGGTGCGCACCCGCGACCACCACCCGCAGCCGCAGCCGAACCGACCGATCCACCGCCCGCATCACCGGGCGCAGCAGCCCGAACTCCGCCCGAGTGCCCGTGACCACCGCGACCGTGCGGACCCGTTGCGACCCGCTCATGGCTCCTCCTCCCGCGGCGGCGAAAGCCCCACGTCCGCCCACCCGACCGGCACGTCCGCACCCACCGCCCGCAGTAGCCGTGCGCCCAGCAGCCCGCCCAGCGCGTGCGGCGGAACGCCCGTCCCCGGCCGCTTGAACGTCACGTCGTCGCGCCCCAGCACGTGCCCCGCGTCCAGCGCGCGCCGCGTCACCACCGACTGCCGCGAGACCCTCCGCACGTCCCGCTCGATGTCCTGCACGGACTTGCCCGTTCCGCCGCCGCGCGGCCCACCCGGCCCGACCGATCGCGCCGCTTCCCGCGCGTGCGCGACGTACCGCGCAAACCCCGCCGCGTCCAGCGACGCCGCGTGGTCCGGACCGCGCGCCGAACGGTCGTAGGTGAAGTGCTTCTCAAGAATGCACGCCCCCGCCGCCACCGCCCGCGCGCCCATCGTCTCCGACGCCGTGTGGTCGCTGTACCCCACCGGCACACCCGGCGCGATCTCGCGCAGCGCGCCGATCCCATCCAGCGCGGCACGATCCTCCGGCGTCGGGTACGAACTCACGCACTGCAGCAGCGCAAGCCGCCCCTCGCCCCGCGCGCCCCCGAGCCATCCCGCAGCACGCCGAACCTCGCCCGGCGTGCTCGCACCCGTGCTCACGATCAGCGGCCGACCCGTCGCCGCCAGCGCGTCCAGCAGCGGCCGGTGCACGATGTCCGGCGACGCGGTCTTGTACGCGTCCCAGCCCCCGTGCCGTGCCGCGGCCGCCTCCGCCTCCGCCACCAGTTCCACCGAGAACACCGTCACCACCGCGTGCACGCCCAGGTCCCGCGCCGCCGCCAGCACGCGCGACAGGTCCGCCGCGCCCAACTCCAGCCGCCGCAGCATCGCCACCGGGTCCGTCTCGCCCGCGGCCCGCTGATACGCCGCGAGCTTGGCCGCCGAACTCATCAGCAGGTCCGTACGGAAGAACTGCAGTTTGACCGCGTCCGCCCCCGCGTCCCGCGCGGCACGCGCCATCTCCACCGCGCGCTCCACCGAGCCGTCGTGGTTCACGCCCAGTTCGGCGATGATGTACGGCGGCTGCCCCGGCCCGACCTGTCGATCGCGTACGCGCATCGCGCCCTTCAACCTCCCGCCCCGCGCTCGGCCAGCAGCGCCCCCGCCACCAGCAGGTCCACGCGCGTGTCGACGTCCACCACCGCGCCCTCCGGGTTGATCACCCCGCGCCGACGATCGTCACGCCCGAAGAACGCGTGCGGGCCCGGCCGCACGCCCGGAACCTCCAGCATCAACGACTCGCGCGTCACCACGATCACCCCGCCGTCGGGCACGTACGCCCGCGGCAGGTCCTGCCGGCGGAACACGCCGTGGTTCAGCACCCCGCCCTCCCACGGCCGCACCGCGCCCGTCGCCGCGTCCACCCGCGCCGTCCACCACGGGTGATGCTTCCCCACGGGCGCGTACGACTGCACGCTGTCCGCCTCGTACTCCGCGAGCATCTCCGCCGCCCGGTCGATCAGGTCGTGCGGACGCACCGGCACGTTGGCGTACAGGATCACCACCGGCCGTCGCGCCGCCATCGGCCCGCCCGCCGCACGCTCGATCGCGCGCACCGCGTGCCGCGCCGCGTCGTCCACCGTCGCCGTGTCGCTCGCAAGTTCCGCCGGCCGCTCCACCACGCCCGCGCCCGCCGCTCGCGCCAGCGCGAGCACCTCCGCGTCGTCCGACGACACCACCACCTCCACCACGCTCGCGGCGTGCTGCGCCGCCTCGATCGTCCACGCCACGCACGGCCTGCCCGCGACCGGCAGCACGTTCTTCCTCGGCAGGCCCTTGCTCCCGCCGCGCCCGAGGATCACCGCCACCGCGTCGACGTTCGACATCACAGCAGCCCCGCCGCGCGCCGAGCGCCGAGCAGCCGCGCCCACACATCCGCCACCGACTCGCGCGACACGTCGCCGACGACCGCGCCCCCCGGCCCGCGCACGCTCCCCGTGGGATCGATGGTCATCGCGCCCCACGCGTCGCGCCGCGCCTTGCTCCGCGGCGTCGCCAGCGGAACGATCCGCGCGCCCTCGACGCGCGACGGCGGGCCGTCGATCACCGTCCACCCGCACATCATGATCCACCGGTCGTAGAACCGCTCCATCTCCCCGTACGCCGCGTCGCACTTGGTCATCCGCGGCACGACCCACCCGCGCCACGCGCCCGCCGGCGAATCGCCCAGCGGCCACGTCCCGCGCCGGCGCAGCACGTGCTCCAGCCCCGCCCACGCCAGCGCCAGCGCGTCCTCGCCCGCCGCCGCGCCGTACACCCCCGGCGTCTCGGCCAGCAGGTCGACGCTCAGCACGTCCGGCCCCGCCGCGAGCAGCGCGTCGATCGCCTCCGGCCCCGCGCGCAGACCCGTGCGCACGTGCACGCACCGCGCCCCGCCGATCCGCGCGGCCCGCACCAGCGCGGGCAGCACCGGGTCGAGCAGCACCTCCTCGCGCGCAACGCCCCGCGCCGAGCGATGCGAGCCGGCGATCGTCAGCACCGCGTCGTCGCGCAGCGCGCCGACCTCCGCCGCCGCGCGCACACGCCACCGGTCCGCGTCCGCCGCCGGGCCCAGCAGCACCTCCACCGCGCCCGGCCCCGCGACCAGCCGCGATTCGTCGAGCACGCCGCGCAGCGCCTCCACCACCGCCGCGCCGTCCGCCTCGGCCCAGCGCGCACCCAGCCGCGCCGCGACCGCCGACAGCCGCGCCAGCCCCGCGCGCGAATCGGCCACGAACCGCTCGCCCGCGTCGCGCACCGCCGGCGCCGCCGGCACGCACGCGCGCGTGCCGATCGGGTCCGCCATCGGCGCCACCGGCAGGTACCCCAGCACCGCACCCAGCGTGCCCAGAACGCCCGCCTGCGACGACAGCCGCGCCAGTTCCTCCATCATCGACCGCGACACCACGCACGCGCCCAGCCCCGGCGCGGCGGTCGAGAACACGTACCGGTACTGCTCCGGGTTCTGCGCGTGCCGCTCGATCACCGCGTCGCACACCGCCGGGTCCACCATGCACCACGCCGGGCCCACCAGCAGCGCGGCGTCGAGCCGCCGTTCCTCCAGCGCCCGCGACGTGTTCGCCGCGTCCAGCGCCTCGTCGAAGACCGTCGCCCCGCCCAGCCCGCCGCGCCAGCACGCCCCCGCCGCCAGCCGCGCCGCGCGCACAAACCCCGGCGCGCCCACGCGCCCCGAGACCGGCACGACCTCGACCGGCTTGCCGACCGGCGCAGCGCCCAGCGCGTCGCGCGTCGCCGCGGCGTCCGCCGCCAGCAGCACGACGCGCTCGACGCGCCCGCACCGCGCCAGCCGCGACACCGTCGCGCCCAGCACGCTCGTGCCCGGCAGCAGTTCGGCCCGCGCGTGCGGCAGGTCCTCGACGCCGACGGGGATCACCGCCGCGCAGCGCACCTTCGCCGACGCCTCGACCCACGCCACGCCCACCGCCGCGCCGTCCACGCGCACCAGGTCCGCGTCGCGCGTGTCGCGCTTCGCCCCGCCCAGCGCGCGGATCTCGCAGTCCAGCAGCAGGCCCAGTTCGTCCGCCGCGCCTGCCAGCGAACGCACGTTCTCCGCGTCGCGCTCGATCTGCCGCCGCTGCCGCTCCAGGGGCGGCAGCGCGGCGTCGAGGTTGATCGCCCGGTCCGCCCGCACGCGGTTCACCCCGCCCTTCTGGTCCAGCAACTGCACCAGCGTGAACGCCGGCTCCAGCGCGCCCACCTCGTCGCGCAGCCCGTACACCTGCCGGATCAGCCGGTTCACCCGCGCCTGATCGGCGTGGTGCTCGGCCATCTCGCTCAGCAGCACCGCCGCCCGACGGCTCGCCTCGCCGATGCGCCACACGTCCTTGCGCAGCGAGCGCAGCCGGTCGCGGATGCGCGACGGGTGCGGCGGCCCGCCGTCGCGCGTCTCGCACGCCCCTTGCCCGCGCTCGCCGCGCGCCGCGTCAGCCCCGACCGCCGGCGCAAACGTGTCGAGGAACGCGCGCAGCGTCATCGCCGGCGCGTGCCCCTTGGCCACCCCGCCCTCGGTGCAGTCAAACGTCCGCAGCCCGCGCTCCGCGTCGGCGCGGAAGTCGCGCTCGAACTGCACGCGGTAGTTGTTCATCTGCCGGTCGGTGTACAGCGGCCGACCCTGCGCGTCGGTCGCGGGCATCAGTTGCCCGCCCATCCGCTTGACGCGCTGCCACTCCAGCATCTCCAGCGTGTTGAACTCGTTGAGTTCCGCCGCCCACACGTCGTGGATCGCCGCGCCCGACGAGTAGTACATCCCGTCCGTGAAGCCCAGATCCTGCCCCACCGCCGCCACCGGGTCGCACCCCAGCAGCCGCGCCCAGTGGTACGCCAGGTGCGCCACCGTCGCGCACGGCACCACGCCCCCGCGCTCGCCGCGGTGCGACGTCAGGTCCGGCCCGAGCAGAAGGTCCAGATGCCTGTCGTCCACGCACACCACCGGCCCCGGGAACGCGTCGGTGACCGCGCGGTTCACCTTCGGCTCCACGACCAGCGTCACGCCCTCGACGTCCTCGGCCCGCAGACCCTCGTAGAACCGCAGGCTCAGTTCGCTGTAGTCCAGCGCGGTCACAAAGTGCGGCTTCACCCCCCGCGCCAGCAGCGAACGCAGCACCGTCTGCGCCGCCACGATCACCACCCGGTCGCGGACGCCCGGCGCCGCCAGCAGGTCCACGTTCCGCTCCAGACTCGGCCCCGCCGCGACAAACACCGCCGGCTTCCCGCGGCACGAATCCCTGAACCGCGACGCGCCGCCGCCCAGCACGTACCGCTCCGCGTTCTGCAGCAGGTTCCGCAGCGTCACCTTGCTCTGGAAGATCGACGTCCGCGCCGTCAGCGTCAGCGCCTCGATCAGACGGTTGAACGTCCCCTCGAACCGCTCGCGCATCGGCGCGAGCCGCGCCTCGCTCGCCGGGTGCGCCACGACCTTCACCCCCAGCGTCACCAGCGCCTCCAGCCCCTGCACCGCCGCGGCCATCGCGCCCGCGTCGTCCGGGTCCGTCACGAACGCCACGTTGCTCTGCGACAACCACCCCGAATGATCGATCCGCTCCAGCGCGGCCCGCAGCAGCGCCACGTCCGGCTCGAACACCACGATCAGACCGCTCCGGCCGATCTTCCGCGCCAGTTCCGCCACGTGGTACCCCGCGCCGAATCCCGGCACCACGAAGATCGCCGCCTCCGCCGCGTCGACCGGCTCGATCAGCCGGCGCGCTTCCTCCAGCGGCCGACGCCGGCTGCACAACGCGACCGCCCCGCCCGCGCCCGACCGGATCTCCAGCGCCGGCACGCCGTCGGCTGTGTCGACAAACGCCGCGTCGCCCCGCGCCGTCGCCAGCCGGACCCGCGCCGCCGCGTCCGCGCTCCCGCGCGACAGCACGCTCAGGTTCCGCTCCAGCACGCCCGCGCCCGTGGCGATCCCCGCCGGCTCTGCGATGGGCATCCGCTCCGCTCCTTGCCGCCTCCGCGGCGTCGATCACGCACGGCCGGGAACCCGTCCCCGCGCCCGTGCGCATGGCACAGCGGCGGGCGCGCCCGCCCGCAACCCCTCTGCATCGTCCAGCCGGGCTCGCCCGCTTCCCTTTTCCGGTACAACAACCCCATGAACGCACACGCCGCCCTCCCCGGCACGTGGCTGCTTGCGCAACTCGGCGACGGGCCCTACCTGCCGCCGCCCCTGCCCGCGCCGCCGAGACTGTCCCACTACCTCTTCGAGAACCCCTGGCCCGCGGCCGTCTTCCTCCTCGCCGTCGCGGCACTGCTCCTGTTCATCGGCAACGCCCGCGGCCGCGCCCGCGAGGGCGCACTGCTGGCCGGCGCGCTCGCCGCCCTCGCCGCGGCGTGCATCGCCCTCTCGTTCCTCGTCACCACCGAGCGCGAGCGACTCGTCTCCGAGATGCGCCGACTCATCGCCGCGACCGCCACCGCCGACACCGACGCGCTGGCGCCCATGCTCGCCTCCGACGTCTCGCTCACCGTCCTGGGCCGGCAGTTCCCCGAGGACAAGCCCGGCATCCTCGCGCTGGTGCGCCGCTACATGGGCGGCGAAGTCCGCGTCCGCGAGCACGCGCTCACCGAGGTCACCGCCCACGTCGGCCGCCTCGGAACCGGCCAGACCCTCGGGCGCGTCCGCGTCAGCGCCGACGTCGCCGGCATGAGCGAGGTCGGCAACCGCTCGTGGTGGCGCGTCACCTGGCGCAAGGCGGGCGACGGCCGCTGGAACGCGGTCCACATCGAGGGCCTGCAGATCGACATGGTGCAGGCCGGCATGCTCCCGCGCTGACCGCGCCGCCTGTGCGCGAATCTCCACTCCGTCGCCGCCGCGCCGCGCCGGGCACGCCGAGAACGCGAACAGAAGCACGGATCAATCCGACATGGCGGGCGGCACACGGTCCGCTCCTGTCCCGCGCTCCCCGCGCCTCGGCGGCGAATCGCGCGCACCCCGCCCCGGCGCGCGCTCGACCAACGACACGCGGCGATCCAAAAACAACGGCTCCCGGGAACGTGGCAACCCGGGAGCCGCAAGGTTCTCAGAATGGTCGGTTCCGGCCGCGAGTTTGGGTCATGGGCAACCGGAGAACCACTCCGAGAGGAAGGCGAAGATATCGGACACCGTCACCTGCCCCGAACGGTCAAAGTCCGCCACGCACCGCGCCAGCGCGCCGCTCGTGACCGTCGGCGGCGCGTGCCGCACCGCCACACGCACCGCGAAGTCCTCCTCCTGCGCGCCCGCGATCGGCAGCAGGCCCGTCGACAGCCAGTTGCGGTAGATCGTCGGCGTCCCGTCGAAGTTGCTCCGCGCAAAGCCGGGGTTGCCCGTGCGGTAGCACTCGTCCTCCGGGCACCGCGGCTCGCGGAACGCGAAGTACCCGTCGTTCGTTGGCGTCCCCCCGCCCGTCGCCAGCGCCGAGATCCAGTACGTCTTGCCCGCCTCGAACTGGAACCCGCTGAACTCCGTGAACCGGAAACAGAACAGCCGGAACGTCGTCCCGCCCGGCCCCGGCCGCGAAAACCCGAGGTCCACCCGGCTCGTGTCGTTGATCGTCCCCGTCACCGGGAACAGCCGGTTGTCCTGCGGCCGCGCGAAGTTCCCGACCGGGTCGCATTGGGTCTCGTAGATCTCCAACTGCGCCCGCGGCGGCACGCAGTTGGTCCACACGTACGCCTCGACCAGGCACGGGTACAGGTCCGTCTCGCACGGTGAGACCGTCACGTCGTCCGCCGCGCGGGCCTGCTGCGTCGTGATGCCGCCCGCGTTGATCGACCGCGCGCCCAGCGCGGTGATCGGCGGCGGCGTCCCGGTGAAGGTCCGGAAGTCCGCCGCGTCGTAGATGATCTTGCACCGCTCCCCGCGGATGCAGAAGTTCAGGTCCGTGCACCCGCCGCACCCCGCCGCCGGGTCAAAGCAGACGATCTGCCACGGGTTCGCCGGGTCGTTCTGCTTCACGTGCGGCACCGATCCCTTCACGTACGGCGGCGGCGTAACACCGTCCGCAGAGCCCGCGCTGCCCCAGTACCAGATGTCGCTCCCGCCCTGCGACGTCACGCCCGTCGGGACAAACGAAACCCAGTACGCCTTGCCCCCGTCGAGGAACAGGTCCGCCGTCGGCGCCACCACGCGGAACACCTTCGAGCCGCCCGGCAGCGTCGCCACCAGCCCGTCCCGCGGCAGGAACAGGTCGAACCCGCTCTCGTACCCCGGCACGAGCATCCCCGGCTGCCCCTCGCAGTCCTTGTACACGAAGACCTTGCCGATCGGCGCGTCGTAGTTGTACGCCGGCGCGGGGTTCTGCACGACAAACACCGCCTCCAGCCAGTCGATGCGGTGCACGTACGGCGGCTCGAGGTAGAAGTCGTCGGCCGCGAACACGCACACGCGGTTGGTCGGCGGCTGGCGCGTGCACGCGTCCTGCGACGGGATGCTCGTCCGCTGGTCGTACGCGCCGTTGTCCCACACGCAGCACTCGCCCGAATCCTCGAACAGCACGCCGATCGTGCCGCTCGTCCACGTGCCGTCGGCGTTGGCCAGGTCGTCCACCGCCTCGAAAAACTCGATGAACAGCCGACCGTCGTGCAGCGTGATCTCGCCGCCGGGCGCCACCTTCGTCGGCGGGTCGTTGATCACAGACGGCGACGACGCCGGCGCGTAGTTGACCGTGATCTGCGCCCCCGCGCTGTTCCGCATCCGGAATCCCATCCCCGGGTTCGCCGGCCCGCCGAAAAAGCTGAACGTCGCGCCGGCCGAGTGCCCCCACACCTTCGTACCGGGTGCGAACAGCAGGCTCACCACCGCGTTGCCCGCGTTCCCCGGCACCCCCACGCTGTTGATCCCGGTCACGTCCACGACGCGAGCCGGAAACGTCCGCGGCCCCGCGCTCCCGCCGCCCGCGTGCCCCGCGTCCGCATAGACCGCCCCCGCGTGGTCGAACGTCCGGCACTGCACCGGCGCATCGGGCTCCACCACCTGCCCCATCGCCGCGGCGGTCGCCAGCCCAGCCAGCAGCACCACGATCAGACGTTCCGCACACATGCTCGACTCCTCCCTTCAACAGCCACGTCCGGCCGGCGTTCCCCGCCACGTTGTCGTGCCGCGCTCTCGACACGCGCACCCCGGCCTCGGGAAGACGCGCAACGTAGCAGAAACAGGGGAGTGATAGCCATTCCCCGATCAGGGGATTTTGCATGGAAACTTATGTTGCCGTGTTCGGCCCCGCGCGATCCCACGATCACCCGCGCTCGAGGAATGTTCACCATATCAGGGGATACACGATGGCCGGATTGCGATGATTTCTACCGCCCATTCTGGTTACACTTGACCGATCGAATGCCTATTCAGGTGTAGACATAAACATGTACAGCCTGTTCAGGTGGTGTCGCTCGCTGGCATGGATGGTCGATTGCGGGGGAATCAGGACGGACGCCCATCTCCCTTCCCGGCAAGCAGTCAGGGACAGCCCGCGAACCACCGGCTCAGGAAGAAGAAGATGTCGGCAACGTTCACCGTCCCGTCGCCGTCGGCATCCGCCACGCACCGCGGCGGGTTGCCGATGCTCCCGCCCCCATCCCCCGCCGCGAGAGTGCCGGCGTCCTTCACCCCGATCAGAAACGACAGGTCCATCGGCACTTGCGCGAACTGCTCGAAGGGCGCCCACCCCGGCGAGTTCACCGCCTGCCCGCGCACCGCCGCCTGCGAGATCCGGATCGCGCACCCCGGCGGGTCATCGCAGCGCGGCGCGTTGCCCGCGAAGTACGCGCGCTGCAGAAAACTCCCGCTCCCCTGCACCGCCACCGACACCCAGTAGTTCCGGCCCGCCGGCAGGTGCCACCCGGGGTCCTCCACCAGCACGCGGTACGCCGGCAGCGCGGCCCCGCCGATCCACACGCTGTAGTTCAGCGGTACCGCGCGGGTGATCGCCCCGGCAAACAGCGGCGGCGAGACCGGCAGCACGCAGTCGTTGTCGAACACCTCCGCCGTCCCGCGCACCGGCACGCAGTTGGTGTACACCGTCGCCTCAATATAACATACAAACACGCCGTCCCCCTCGGCGCACGGCGGAACTCGGAAGTTGTCCGCCGCCCGCGCGTCCGTGTTCGTCGACGAGACGATCGACGGCGCGCCCGGCGCGACCACCGCCCCCGTCGGCGGCTGCGGCGGCGGACCGACCGGCGGCCCGTTGTCGTGCAGCACCCGGCACGACTCGCCCATCACCACGAACGCGAAGTCCGTGCAGTGGCACCCCGCCGTCTGCGCGTCCACCCACGCCGCGAACCCCGCCGCGGCCGACCGGAACGCGCCCGCGCGCCCGCGCACCGTCGGCGGGTTCGGCGGCGCGCCGCCCACCTCCGGACCGCTGCTCGTGCCCCAGTACCACGCGTCGATCCCCTGCAGGTTGCCCACGCCCACCGGGCTCACCCAGTACGACCGCCCGCCGCGCAGCCACAGCCCCGGAGTCGCCGCGCTCAGCCGCACGACCCGCAGGCCCTGGTACGTCTGGCCCGTGTCAACGCCCGTCGCCGCGAACGACGCCACCAGATCGCCCGGCAGGCCGTCGCAGTCGTCGTACACCTCGATCAGCCCCGTCAGCGCGACCGCGTCGGTGAACATCGTCGCGCCGATCGAATCGACTCGGTGCACGCCCGGCGGCAGGTAGAAGTCGTCCGCCGTTCGCGCGTCGCCGTGCATCGGCGAGTTGCGCGAAGCCAGCCCGTCGCGCAGGTCGAACGGTCCGTTGTCCCACGCGCACGACCAGCCGCGCACCGACCCCGGCCCGCACAGCGGCGCAAGCCCCGCGAGCGTGCCCGCAGTCTCCAGCACCGCCGCGGCACGCGGGTTCGTCGCCGCGCCGATCGAACGCGTCGCGCCGTAGTCGATCACCGCCGCGTGCCCGGTCAGGCTCAGCACCACCGCCCGCCCGCGCCCGTCGACGCTCGCCCCCGCCACGCTGAACCACGGCGCAAGCCCGCTCAGGTCCGCCTCGCTCTCCACCACCGGCGCAACCCCCGGCCGCGCGTCCACCTGGTACACCCGCATCGCGCCGAACACCACCAGCCGCCCCGTGAACGGGTCGAGCATCACCGCCCGCGGGCGGTCCAGCCCCGTCAAGAGCCGCGTCGTCACCAGCGTCTCGGTGTTGATCGTCCCCAGCACCCCCGCGCTCTCGTGCACGTAGTACGCGCGCCCGTGCGCAAACGCCAGCGACGTCACCGTCGTGTCCGCGCCGCTCACCGCGCTCACCGTCCCGTTCGCCGCCGGGTTCAGCGGGATGCGCGCGACCCGCGTCGCGCCCGCCACCGTGCACACCGCCAGCGCGCGCTCGCCCGTCGGCTCCACCGCCACGCGCAGCGCCACCGGCGAACCCGCGCCCGGCGAGAGCGAGACCGCCGCGCCCGTGTCGGCGCGCACCTTGTACACCGCGTCCGGCGCGCCCGCGCCGCCCGCGACCAGCAGGTCCCCGTCGGGCGCGGCGCACAACCCCGCCGCGCCCACCGTCAGCGGCGAGGCCCCCACGTCGCCCGCGCCCGCGACGCTCAGCGTCGGCGTCGGCGCGGACGCAAACCGCAGCACCGCGCGCCGCAGCGTCGCCTGCCCCGCGGGCGCCCCGCTCCGCGTGTACACGATCTCGCGCTCGAACGTCACCGTCTGCGCGACCGCCACGCGCGCGCACCACGCCCACGCCGCCGCGGCCACCAGCCACAGCAGCGCAGCGGCCGCGCGCGCCGCCGCGCCGGCGCGTTCCCGGCGCGCACGACGCGGCGGCGACCTTGTCCTGCCCGCACAGAGCATGCTGCCCCGTTCCGACGCGGCCGCGACACCATCGCGGCGGCCAAGGCGTTCTCGGACCGAGCCGACGCGCCCGATCCCACGGCGCACCGGCACGCCGGCTCGCCTCCGCAAGTGGGCCACGGCTCTGCGCCGCCGCACACGCTCCCGGCAGGGGGCGCCCCCCGACCGCCGCGCGCCCGCCGCGCCGCCCGCACAGGTTCACCAAAGTGCCCCCGAGCATGGACCGATACCACGCTGTTGCAGGTTGCTCCGTCGTTCCCTTTGGAGGCTCCATGACCACGCAGCCCCTGACCAAGGACCAGGCCGTCGCCGCGGCGATCCGTGAGATCAGCCACATCGCGACGCTCCCCGAGATCACGCTCAAGATCATCGAACTGGTCGAGAGCCCCAACTCAACCGCCCAGGACCTGCACAAGGTCATCGCCAACGACCCCGCGCTCTGCTCGCGCATCCTCAAGGTCGTCAACTCCGCCTTCTACGGCCTGCCCGGGCAGATCGGCTCCATCAACCGCGCCATCGTCCTGCTCGGACTCAACGCCGTCAAGAACATCGCCATCGCCGCCAGCCTCGCCAAACTCTTCCGCGGCGGCTCGCTCACGCCCGACTTCTCCGCCAAGGACCTCTGGACCCACTCCGTCGCGGTCGCCTCCGGCAGCAAGATGATCGCCGACCACATCAAGCTCGGACTCGCCGACGAGGCCTTCCTCGCAGGCCTCATCCACGACATCGGGATGATCGTCGAGATCCAGTATGACCGTCAGAAGTTCATCGACGTGCTCGCCAAGGTCATGCCCGACGGCAAGGAAACCGCCCCCGCCTGCTCCATGCTCGAGGCCGAGGAGCAGGTCTTCGGCGCCAACCACCAGGACTTCGGCCACGGTCTGTGCGACAAGTGGAAGTTCCCGCGCTCCTTCGCCATGGTCACCGGCTTCCACCACCGCACGCAGGACCTCCCCGGCGAGGCGCGCACGCTGGTCTCCATCGTCGCCGCGGCCGACCGTCTCGCCGGCGCACTCCCCGGCGCCTTCCGCCTCGACGTCGCCGAGACCGCCGTCCCGCCCGAGATCCTCGCCGACCTCAAGATCACCGGTGAGGCGATGAACCAGATCGCCCAGAAACTCCCCGAGCAGATCGAGACCGTCTCGGCCATGCTCGCGGGCTGATGGTCTGTTGGTGGCCCGGCACTCCGTGCCGGGCGCTGGGCAATCGTCGCTCCACCCGCCGCGCAACACGGACGCGCCGCGGGCTCACGACTCCGAGAGAAGGCACACGCCCCCCGCAAGGACGCGGGGGGCGTTGTGTTTCCGTGCGCCGACATCAGCGATACCGGATCCACTCCAGGCACAGCCCCTGCGCCGGAAGCGTCGGCCCCGCCAGCCGCCGGTCGCCCGTCCGCAGCGCCTCGCGCACGCGCTCCGGCCCGCACTTGCCCTTGCCCGCCTCGACCAGCGTCCCCGCGATGATCCGCACCATGTTCCACAGAAAGCCGTTCCCCCACACGCGGATCTCCAGCCGCTGCACCGCGCCCTCCGCCTCGCCGCTCCGCGCCCACTCCGCGCCCTCGCGCCCCGCCGCCTCGTCTCCCTCGTCCGCCCCGACCTCCACCACCTCGCACCCGTGGACCGTCCGCACCGTCGTCAGCCGCCCGTGCCCCGTCGCGGCGAACGCGGCAAAGTCGTGCTCGCCCACGAACTCCGCCGCGCACGCGCGCATCGCGCCGACGTCCATCCTGTGCCACAGGTGCATCACCGTCCGTCGCGCCCACAGCGGCCGGTGGTCCGCGCACCACAGCGAGTACCTGTACCCCTTGGCCGCGGCGTCGCCGATCGGGTTGAACTCCTCGGGCACGATCTCGACCCGGCGCACCAGCACGTCGTCGGGCAGCCGCGCGTTCACCGCGCGCATCAGCGGCAGCGTGCCGCGCTCGGCCGGCCACCCGCGCCCGCGCCCGGATTCCAGCGTCGAAAACGCCGCGACCTGACCGCGCGCGTGCACGCCCGCGTCCGTCCGGCTCGCGCCCGTCACCACCACCGGCTCGCGCACCACCAGCCGCACCGCGCGCTCGACCACCGACTGCACCGTGCGCAACTCGCGCCGCAATCGCGCACGCTCCCCCGCCCCCGGCGGGGGAGATGTCGGCGCAGCCGACAGAGGGGGCTCGATCAGCCCCGCCCCCGGCGGGGGAGATGTCGGGGCAGCGGCGGCATCCCCGCCCTCACCTTCCCATTCCCCGGGATCGCTGTCCTTGAACCCGTGCATGTGCGACGGCACCGCGTCGCTGTGCGGGAACTGCTTCTGCCACCCGCAGAACTCCGTCCCGTCGTACGCGATGGTCAGTTTGTACCGCGGCACGGGCGAACGTTAGCCGCGACCGCGGCCCGTCCACGCGCCCGCCACCAGCGACCGGAGCGGCGCTCCGAGAAACTGATGAGCCGGACGAGTGCTCAACGTTCGCCGTCAGCAGCGATGCGCACGCGATCGCCACGCCTTCCCCTCTCCCCGCGCCAGCGGGGAGAGGTGGCGAGGCCGGAGGCCGAGCCGGTGAGGGGCAGTTCTCGATCGACAATCCGCCCCTCACCTGTCGCTGCGCGACATCCTCTCCCTGTCCAGAGCGACGGGGAGAAGGGAACCACACCGATCCGCCCCTCACCGCCCTCGCTCACGCTCGGGCACCTCTCCCCATCTGCGATGGGGAGAGGGGAAAAGAGGAACGCAACACAACTTCCCCTCTCCCCGCGCGAGTGCGGCCGTACGCACCGGGCCTAACCTGTCACGTATGCCCCTTTCCCCTGCCATCACCTCCTACAACGCCGCGCTCCCCGCAACACACCGGGAGATCGCCGACGTCCTCGCCGCGGCGATCGAATCGCACCTTGCTAGACTGCCCAAGGCCGTGCGCGATACCGCCGAGTGCAGGGTCTGGCACCGCCACCCCGTCTGGTTCCTCGATGGCAACCCGATCGTCGGGTACTCCCCCGTCGGCAAGGACGCCATCCGCCTGATGTTCTGGAGCGGGCAGTCGTTCGACGAGCCCGGCCTGCCCGCCGACCCACCCGGCACGAAGTTCAAGTCCGCCGGCGTCCGCTACACATCCGCGGCGGACATCTCTGCCAAGGACCTCAAGCGCTGGCTGAAGAAATCGGTGGAAATTCAGTGGGATTACAAGAACATCGTGAAGCGCAGGGGCAAGTTGGTGAGGTTGAGGTAGTCTCGGCGTCCCACAGTTGCCGTGTCGCCGGTGTGTGACGAGTCGAAGCAGACTCACCGCCGAGGCGCGGAGAGCGCCGAAAGGGAACGAGCGTTCAGATTCCATGGACTGTTGGGTCCCCGCCTTCTTTGCGCACTCGGCGAACCTGCGGTGAAACGCCCGCGCGATGGAGCAGCGACGGGCCAAAGGGCCCGCCACTCAGCCGCCCGTGCCGCCGATGTGCCCCGGCGTCTGCCACTGCTTGATGGCCTCGACGGGCCAGAAGAGCATGAGCACGTTCAGCGTCAGGTTGTCGCGCATCCACCACAGCAGCACGATCTCCGTCAGCGCGAACAGTCCCATCGCCCACTTCCAGCCGATGGCCCGCGCGATCAGCACCCCCAGCCCGCACGCGATCACGTCGCCGACCGCGTTGGCCACGCTGTCGCCCATGTAGTCCAGCGACATCGTCACCGTGCGGTAGCGGTTGATGACGAACTCGGTGTTCTCGACGATCTCCCACGCCGCGGCGATGGCCAGCGCGATCGGCAGCCGCCATCGCACGGCGGGTGCGCTGCGCGGGAACCACTTGGCCCAGAAGACGAACACGGTCCAGAAGATCAGGCCGTGCGAGACGTGGGTGATGGTGTACGGGTCGGCCCAGTGCTGCGAGCAGTGCGGGGTCCAGACGTCGCTGATCCAGAACGCGCTGTCGCCCTCGTCGCACCACCACACGCGGCCCTGCCATCGCAGCATGAGCACCGTGACGGCGAGGATCGCCGCGACGGCGAACCACGGCGCGGCCCGCCCCGCGAGCGATTCGCGCCTGCGCGTGACGACCGAGCGGGGCAGCAGCGGCGTGCCGGACATGCCATCCCCATCGGCCCGTGGGCCGCCGCGGCGTCAATCCGCGGGGACAAGCCGCACGACCTTGTCGGGGTCGTTGAGGACGACGTACACGGTGCCGTCGGGCGCGGTGACGACGTCGCGCACGCGCCCGTGGCCGAAGAAGATCTCCTCGCGCTCGACGACCCTGCCGTCCTTGATGCGCACGCGGTCGACGTTCGCGCCCGCCAGGCCGCCGGCGACGAGGTCGCCCTTCCACTTCGGGAACGCTTCGCCGCGCACCACGTCGAGCCCGCACGCCGCGATCGATGGGAGCCAGCGGTCGACGGGCATGATGATGTTCGCGCCGTCCTTGGCCTTGCCATCCGCGGTCCACGGCGTCGCGTACGGCATGTCGCTGTAGTTGATGCTGAACGCCACCTCGGGCCAGCCGTAGTTGCCGCCCTTCTGGATGAGGTTCAGTTCGTCGCCGCCGCGCGGGCCGTGCTCGGTGTCCCACAGCGCGCCGTTGAGGTCGAAGACAAGCCCCTGCGGGTTGCGGTGGCCGTAGGACCAGATCGACGGGTACGCGTCGGCTCGGGAGACAAAGGGGTTGTCGTCTGGCACCTTGCCGTCGTCCCACAGGCGGTGGATCTTCCCGGTGGGACGCGTGAGGTCCTGCGCCTGCGGGCCGTTGCCGCGCTCACCGATCGAGAAGAACATGTGGTACCGGCCGTCGCCGCTCTTCTCGTACGCGGGCTCGAACACGATTCGGTTGCCGAAGTGCACGCCGCTGGAACTCGTGTGCTCGGGCTTGGCGCGGAAGAGCACTTCCTGGTCCGTCCACGTGGTTTTGCCGTCAACCTCCCTGAGGCGCCCGCGGATGATGCTGGTCATGCTTCGCCCGCCGCGGCGCGCGGCATCGACGCCGGGCGCGGGCTCGTTGAACCCGAGATACACCCACCCGTTCTTCTCAAACTCGGGGTGGAGCGCCACGTCCATCAACCCGCCCTGCCCCAAGTGAACCGAGGGCGGGACGCCCTGCACAGGGCCCGAGAGCGTGCCGCCCGGGGTCCACTTCGAGTTGACGCGGAGCGTGCCGGGCCGCTCGGTGATGAGCATCCGTCCATCGGGCAGGAACTCGACGGCCCAGGGGATCGACAGACCGCTCGTGACCACGTCCTCGATGCGGTACTTGTGGTGCTGGGTCGTGTAGACGCCGGCTTCGGACTTGGGCCCGCCGACGCGCCGGCGCAGGTCACGCGCCTGCAACTCGCGCAGGTGTACGACCAGCCCCCAGACCTGCGCGTCGCTGAGCGTTGCTTTAAAGGCGTGGCCGTCAACACCCTTCACGCCGTCGCGGATCGCGTCGTAGAACGGCCGGTCGTACTGCTGGTCGAACAGGCCGTCGCGCAGGAGCGACTTGGCCTTGTCGCCGCCGGAAGCGTCGCGCCCGTGGCAGGAGGCGCAGTTGTTGGCCCAGAGCTGCGTCACGGTCTGCCCGGGCGCGGGCGCGCACGCGACGGCGAACAGGACGATCGAACCGACCAGACGCAGCGCAGACATCAGGAAGCCCTTTCAGGGACGGTGCGAGCCGACAGGGTAGAGAGCGTACCGGCGTCCCGGCCAACGGGCGCACATTCAGACCGGGACGGCCTCGAAGTGGATCGAGCGGGCGTCGGCGTTTGTGCGGGCGAAGTACGCCTCGATCCGGTCCAGGCCCGTGACCTTGTGCACGAACGCCGCGGCACGCACAAGGTCGGCCCGCTGGACCAGTTCCAGGCGCGGCTCGCCGAGTTTGAGGCGCGTGGCGTAGAACGCGCACCCTTGGTGGGCCACCAGCACGATGCGCTTCAGGCCGTGCACCTCGACGAGAAACTGCAACTCGTCGACGACGCCCTTTTCTTCGAGGTGCGCCTCGTGGTGCCCGGCAAGGCAGGCCGGCCCGCCGGGCAGGGCGACGCGGTCGTAGCGGGGAAGCCCGAGGCCGTTTTGCAGGAAGTCGTCGAAGTGCTCGCCGATTCGGCCGTCGGAGCAGTACACCGCCGCGGCACGGATGCGTGCGGGGTCGTACGGCAGGCGGGATTCATACGTCATGGGGCGAGTCTAACCGGCTTGCCGACCCGATGCGGGCCGGCCCGGCCCGGCGCGGCAAGGATCAGCCATGGGACGAGGCCAGAACATCGAGCCGACCGAAGCGCCCGACCTGGGCTGGACCAAGCAGGAACTGATGGAGTCCGGCGGGATTTCCGCCAAGACCTTCGACCTGCTGCGCAAGGCCGCGCGTGTGAAGGGCCCGTCGCACGGCGGGCTGACGCACGCGTACGGCGTCGATGATCTGATCGCGCTGGTGCTGAAGGCCGAGGGGGGGACGTTCTCGGAGCGCGCGGGCGCGGCCGCGGCGGCGTGGCGCGCGCTGCTGGAGGCCGAGCGCATCTACATGGAGCCGCGCGTGCCCAAGCGGGCGGCGCGGACGCGCGACCGCTAGAACGCGACGGTCTCGCGCGTGTCGGCGTTCCACAGGCGCGCCAGCGCGATCAGGTCGGCGCGGTGCGCCATCACCTCGGGGCGGGCCTCGCGCACGAGGTGCCCGAGGAACCCGCCGTCGGCCGCGAGCAGGTCGGTCGGGTTGGGGAAGCGTTCCTGCATCGCTGGGTCGGCCTCCCAGAGGTGCCGGAACGAGCGCACAAGCGATTGCCTTGAGCGCAGGCGCGAGAAGTCCCACGCGCGCGGGGCGCGGTCGGGCAACGCGTCGATCCACGCGCCGTCGCGCTCGTACCCCAGCAGGACCAGCAGCGCGGCAAAGCCCGGCCCGAGATCGTGCGCCAGCCGGCGGTCGAAGTAGGTCCGCCAGTCGCCCGCGTTGCCGCTGCGCAGGAACGAGTTGCGGCGCTCGCCGGTCGCCGCGTCGATCTGGGCCGCGTCGCCCGCGGTGACGCGCTCGAAGGCGAAGCGCTCGCAGTGCGCGCCGAGGTCGAAGCCGCCTGCCGGCTCGCGGAGCGCGGGCGCGACGCCTATGAACGCCGCGGCGCGGAGCATCCCGGCGGGCGCATCGGCGAGCAGGTCCTCGTAGCGCGTGACCAGTCGCACGTCCGGCCCGAGCCGCGCATGGGCGAAGTCGGCGTAGTACGCCAGCAGTTCGTCGCGCCGCGCGGCGAAGTAGGCGGTCGCCCAGTCGTCGCGCTGCCGGAGCGTGCCGTCGCGCTGGCGACCGGCGAACAGCGGGAGCATCGCCGGGCTCACGTGCGCCAGGTCGTGGTAGAACCGCGAGACCAGCACGTCGCGCGGGTCGCGGATCAGTTGCAGGATTCTGTAGCCCGGCAGAAGTTCGCGCAGCCTGCCCGGCGGCTCGTGTTTGGACGGGCACCCGACGGCGCGCGGGGCGTCGGCGGGCGGGCGTGCCGCGCGGGGCGCAAACAGCGGGTCGAGCAGGCGAGCAAGGTCCGGTCGGCGAGCCTGATCCCGCGCCAGCAGGCCGGCGCGCGCAGGGATCCGCATCCGCACCTTCGACAGCGCGGCCGCGGCCTCGGCGCGGACCGACTCGGGCAGGGGCTCGCCATGGGTCAGCGACGGGTGGAGCAGCCTCGCGAGCGCGTCGCCGAGCGCGAGTCCGCTCCCTTCGAGCACGCGCAGCAACTCGGGCACGCCAAGCACGTGCGACAGCGCGAGCAGGAACGTGCCGTCTTCGCGTTCGCCGAAGCCGCTCACCCCCGGAGGCCGAAAAGCATCGCTTCGAACCAGTTCGACCCGCTCTTGGGCATCGCGGTCGTGACGAATCGCGTGGTGGCGACGTGGACGACGGGCGCGGCGACGGTTCGCGTGCTGACGGCGGTGGGGCTCATGGCGGCAACCCGAATCCCACCCCCCACTGGCCCGGCCCGTTCAGAACCACGCGAACGGCCGCCCATGTTCTTCGGCCGCGCCGCCGCCCGGGCTGCACTCGATCACCCCAGCCGCGCGAAGTCCTGCCAGAACGCCGGGTACGTCTTGGCGACGCAGCCTGGATCGCGGATCTTCACGCCGCGGCGGCACAGACCGACCAGAGCGAGAGCCATCGCCATCCGGTGGTCGTCGTAGGTCTCGAACTCGACCTCGTCGCCTCCGGCTCGCTGCGCCGGCGGGATGGGCGTGATCGCCAGGCCCTCGTCGCCGCCTTCGGCGAAGGGCTCGACGCGGGCGCCGACCTTGGAGAGCTCGGCCACCAGCGCGGCGATGCGGTCGGTTTCCTTCACGCGCAACGTGCGCAGGCCCGTGATGCGCGAGGGACCGTCGGCAAAGCACGCGACCGCGGCGAGCGTCATGGCGGTGTCGGGCATCTGCGAGAGATCGACTTCGATTCCCAGCAGCCGGTCGCCTCGAACGGTGATGCCGCCGGGCGCGAGTTCGAACTGCGCCCCCATGCGGTGCAGCACGCGGACAAACCGGGCATCGCCCTGCAGCGAGCACGGTCCCGCGCCGCCCTCGAGCCAGAGGCCGGGGACATGCACGCGCGCGCCGGGCACGAGCGCGGCCGCGGCCCAGAAGGGCGCCGCGCCGCTGGCGTCGGGCTCGACGTCGTAGGTGAAGCCGCGGAGGCCCGGCGCGCCGCCGGCGGGATCCGCCGAAGGAAAGACCGTCACCGCGCCGGGGCGCGAGAGGTCGCCGCACTTGGCCTGCGCGCCGCACCGACGAAGAAGCGCGACCGTCATGCCAATGTAACTTGCGCTGGTCGGCGGCTCGGTGAAGCGCGCGGTCAGGCCGTGCGGCAGCCACGGCGCGACGAGGAGGAGGGCCGAGACGAACTGGCTCGACGCGGTGCGGGCGAAGGACACCTCGGACCCGAGCGCCGCCGGGTCGGCGGGCATCACGCGCAGCGGCGGGAAGCCCGGCGCGCCGAGGAACCGGGCACGAACGCCGAGAGCGTCGAGCGCGTCGGCCAGTTCGCCGATCGGACGCTGACGCATCCGCGCGTTGCCGTCGATGATGACGCCGCCCGAGCCGGGCGGCGCGAGGATCGCGGCCGCGGCGAGAAACCGCGTCGCCGTGCCGGCGTTGCCGAGGTCGAGCGCGACCGGCTCCGGCCCGACGCGCCACCTGCCGCCCACGCCGGTCACGACCAGCGCGTCGCCGCGGGTCTCGACGTGCGCGCCGAGGCGCGCGACCGCGTCGAGCATGCGGCGGGCGTCGTCGGCATCGACCAGCGGTCGGCGGATGGTCGATGCGCCGTGCGCGAGCGCGGCGAGCAGGAGCGCGCGGTTCGTGAGGCTCTTGGAGCCGGGCGGGCGGATCACCGCGTCGAACGGACGCGAGACGGGAAAGATGGGAAGAAGTTCGGGCACAAGTCGGAAGTCGGAGTGCGGAGTATAAGTTAGTTTTTGCTCATCTGCTCATCTGCTCATCTGCTCATCTGCATCGCCGCCTACTCGGCCTCGTTCGCCCTGCGGAAGACCGCGACCACGTCCTCGATGGGGATGACAAACAGCCGGTTGTCGCCCTCGAACTCCACCGGGATCGCGTGCTTGGGGTTGAACAGCACGCGGTCGTACCGGCGGATGGGGTAGTCGTCGTCCTTCTCGATCTGCCGCGAGATCGCCACCACCCGCCCGGTGAGCGTGGGGATCTCGATCTTGTCGGGCAGGTGGATGCCGGTCTTGGTGGTCTTGCGGTCCTCGTCCTTGCGGATGAGGACCCGCTTGCCGACAGGCTCGACGACTTCGAGTTTGGCCGCGGCGGGCCGGGGCGTGTCCTTGCTCATGGCCGCAGTCTAGCGGGCCCGGCGCACAGGACGCGCGGAGGGTGTAGGCTTGTGCCCCGCGGCGCGCCGCGTCCGCGCGCCGCCCGAGCCGCCACGCCTGTACCCACCCACGCACGCGAGAGTTCACCCATGCAGCAGATCGAGCGACTCCGAGGTCTGATCCGCGACGTGCCCGACTTCCCCAAGGCCGGGATCGTCTTCAAGGACTTCACCCCGCTCATCCGCGACCCCGCGGCCCTGGCGCTGGGCGTCGAACTCATGGCCAACCCCTACCGCGGCAAGGGCGTCGACCTGGTGATCGGCGCCGAGTCGCGCGGGTTCATCTTCGGCATCGCGCTGGCGCAGTCGCTCTCGTGCGGGTTCGTGCCCATCCGCAAGCCCGGCAAACTCCCCTGGAAGCACAGGTCGATCAGTTACGAACTCGAGTACGGGCACGATTCGCTGGAGATCCACATCGACGCGATCGACCCCGGCCAGCGCGTGCTGCTGGTCGACGACCTGCTCGCCACCGGCGGCACCATGAAGGCCTGCTGCCAACTCGTCAGCCAGATGCGGGCCAACATCATCGGCATCACGGTGCTGATCGAACTGGTGCAGCTGCAGGGCCGCGGCGTGCTCAAGGAGTACGGAGAGGTGCACTCGGTCCTGCGGTACTGAACCGGCGCGACACCGCCCACGTCTGCAGCGCCGGCCGCGCCGGCTCTGCGCGGTCGGGCCGCGGCCGCACGGTCGCGGCCTTGGCGCACGGCGGCACCGTCAGCAGGCTCACCCACCGCCCGTCGCGGTCGCGGTGCAGGCCGCCCGCCGCGTAGTCGGGCAGCCAGCCCACGCCGTCGACGAGGTAGCAGAACGTGTGATCGCCGGGCGCAAGCCGCAGGCGCGTCCGCCACCAGCCGCGCTCGGGCGCGGCGCAATGGGTCATCTGGTGCGGCCGGTCCATCCCACCCGTGAAGTCGCCCACGATGCACACCTGCTCTGCGTGCGGGAGGTAGATCTCGAACAACGCGGTCCCGTCGTCTCGGAGTGTGACCATCGCTCTCCCGGCTTTCGCCGGCCTCCAGAGGGTTCGAATGCACACACATCCGCCGTCCACCTGAACATTGCGAGCCGGTCAATCCGGCCAGAAAGGTGGAACCAATCGAGTGTCTATCCTTACGCGACAAATACGTCCAAATCGATCGGGAGTTCGTCCAACAACCGCTTTTGTTGCCGAAATCGGGCCTACGCCCGGTTCATGCGATGGAGAATGGCCCGTTCGGGCTGACCAGTTCGGGCGGGTCGCACGGGCGATACGCCGATCCGATGAAGTGTGTGCCTCCCAAGGGGTTGGAACGAACTTCACCGCAGAGGCGCAGTGAGCGCAGAGCCACAACTGATCTCGAAGGCGTCGGGAATCGCGGTCGATCCTTGGTTCACCCCGCTTCCTCTGCGTCCTCAGCGGCTGTGCGGTGAGTGCTGTCCTGGGTTCATCACGCCCGAGAGGGAGCGAGAGCCCGCTTGATCCGATGCCGCTCCGTCGGGCGACGTTTCGTCAGGCTGGCAGCACGGCTCGCGGTTGGTGCGGCACACGGCGCACTGCCCGTGCCCGTGCACCCAGACCACGGGCGCGGGGACTCCGCACCACGGACAATGCCCACACTGGATCGGATGGATCGACACCGCCGCGGTTTATCGTGGCGTGTTGTCGACGCCCTGCAGTTTGGCCTTGATGACCTGTTCGGCGCCGTCGCGCACGATGGTCACTTCGACCTCGTCGCCGGGGTTGTGCGCGGCGAGCAACTCCATCCAGGATCGGATGTCGGCCAGCGGTTTGCCGTTCCACTTGATCATGCGGTCGCCCACCTTCAGGCCTGCCGCGGCGGCGCTGCCGCCCTCGGTCACGCCCTCGACCAGCACGCCGGGCTCCTCCTCGCCGTAGCCGGGGCGGATGCCGAACCGGACGCGCATGGTCGCCATGCTCGGGCCGCGCTCGGGCTGGGCGTCGGCGGCGGGCTGGGGCGGCTGGGCGGGCTGCTCGCCGCGTGCGCGCCCGCCGCGTCCGGCCCGCGCCGGCGGTCCGCCGGGCCGCTCGTCCTCGTTGAGCCGGCCGAACGACGCGGTCGTGGGCTGGAACTCCAGCGGTTCGCGGCGTGCGGCGAGGTTGAACACGATGTCGGACGCGAGCGCGGCGACGTGCACCGCGCCCTCGATGTTGATCTTGTCCGGCGTGTCGCCGGGCGCGTGGTAGTCGGGGTGAAAGCCGCTGAAGAAAAAGAGCACGGGGATCTGCGCGTTGTAGAAACTCTGGTGGTCGCTGGGGCCCTGCCCGCCGGGGAGTTTGCGCACGGTGAGCGGGCTGCGCGCCACGATCGGGTCGAGCCACTCCTGGAACCCCTTGGCCGTGCCGGTGCCGTTCATGTCGACGAGGTTGTTGCGGACGCGACCGATCATGTCCATGTTGATCATGGCGTAGATGTCGCTGGCGTTGAAGGTGTTGTTGCGCACGAAGTGGCGCGAGCCCAGCAGCCCGATCTCCTCGCCCGAGAAGTGCATGAACAGCACCGAGCGCAGCGGCTGGTCGGGCGGCGCGGCGTCGAAGAAGTCGCGCACGCGGTTCATCGCCACCAGCAGCCCGGAACTGCCGGATGCGTTGTCGTCCGCGCCCGGGTGCAACTGCCCGACGTTCGCGGGGTTCGCGCCCCCGTCGTGACCGAACCCGACGTGGTCCATGTGCGCGCCGATCACGACGTACTGGCTCGCCAGTTCGCCGCGCCCGGGCAGGATGCCGCCGAGGTTCTGCGTGAGTTTGGGCGCCTGCTCGGTCTTCACGTCGATTCTCACGCGCGCCCGCGGCAGCGGGTGCACGCCGCCGTCCCCGTCGGCCAGAAGGCGCAGGTCCATCAGGCCGCGCCCCTGCGCGTCGGCCGCGCGGACGAGTTCGTCCGCCGCGCCGAGGCTCATCATCACGACGGGCACGCCCATCGGCCGGCCGAACCCCTGCGAGGTCTGCACGTTCTCAAGGCTGCGGGTGCGCGGGTCGTCGGCGCCCGGCGGGTTCACGAGGATGACCGCGCCCGCGCCGCGGTCGATCGCGGCCTGAAGTTTCGGGCGCAGCGCGGCCGCCGCGCTCCACCGAGGCCCGCCCTTTTCGGCAAACCGCGACCGGCCCGTCTCGTCCATCGGCTCGAAGCGCATGACGATGGCGATCCGCCCGTCGAGCGGCGCGGCGTCGGCGTAGGAGTCGTACCCGTCGGGGCCGTCCACGATCGAGTATCCCACGAACACCGCCTCGGCCTCGACGCTGCCCGAGGCCGAGATCGCCAGCGTGTTGAAGTCCTGTCCGGGCGTGAACGTGCGGACGCCCGCGTCGCCGCCGCGCGAAAGGCTCAGCGACTCGTCAGACACGACGGTGCCGCGGCCGATCGAGAACGTCTGCCGGTAACTGGCGAACGGCGTCGAGACGACGGTCCCGTCCGCGGCGGTCTCCTCGAGCGCGAAGGCGGGCTTGAGGCCGGCGCGCCGGTAGTAGAACTCGAGATAGTCGGCCGCGAGGCGGTTGCCGCGCGAGCCCGAGCCTCGGCCTTCGTAGTACGGGTTGGCCAGCGTGAAGACGTGCTCGCGGTACTGCGCGATGTCGCGCTGCAGCGATTCATCAACGGGCTGCACGGCGGCCGCCGCGCCGGCGAACGCGCCGACGAGCGCAACAACGCTGACGAGAACCCGACCGCGTGCGAACTGGTTCATGCTGATTCCCTTGCGTCTGGAAACTTGGAAGCGATTGGCAGCCCCGCGTCGTCTACCCGGCAGGGCGATGTTCGGTTGCGTCGGAAGGTGACGAACACGCCCGAAGAACCCGATGACCGCGACGCCGCGCCCGTTGCCGCGCGTCGCGGCTGGATCCGAGCGTAGGTCGGCGCACGGTCGCCTTCACGCAGTCTTGATCGAACAGAGTCGGCCCGGACGGCTCGTTGGGCCAATCCTTCACGCGATCCAAACACCGGAGAGCGGCATGATGCACTCGATCGGCATCGGTCTGGCGGCGGTTCACGCGGCGCTCGTCTCGGCAACAGCCGTGCAGCCGGGCGTGGAACTCATCGCCCGCTGCGAGGTCTCGGCGAACGCCAGCGACCTTTCGGGCCTTGAGAACCTGATCGGCAACAACATCCCGCACAACCGCTTCGGCGGCTGGGGCTCGGCCATCGCGTGGACCGGCAAGGGCAACCGCTACATCGTCGCCAGCGACCGCGGCCCGGGCGACGGGGCCAGCGCGTTCCGCTGCCGCGTGCACGTCGTCGAGATCGACCTGCCCGCGGATCGACCGACGACGGAGCGCCGCCCGCGCACGCCCGAGGCGCAGTTCCGCCTCGTCGAAACGATCATGCTCACGACCGCCGACGGCCGGCCGTTCTGGGGCAACACGGGCAACTACAACCGCGCCGACCAGAAGGCCGGCCTGCGGCTCGACCCCGAGGGCGTGCGCTTCTCGCGCGCGGGCACGCTGTGGGTCAGCGAGGAGTACGGGCCGTGGATCGACGAGTTCGACATGAGCGGCCGCCACCTGCGGCGCATCGCCCCGCCCGAGAAGTTCCTCATCGCCACGCCCGACGGCGAGCCGGAGCGCGAGATGCCGCCGTACAACACCCGCGGCCGCCAGCCCAACCGCGGCTTTGAAGGGCTGGCGATCTCGGACGACGGCTCGACGCTCTGGGCGATCCTGCAGGGACCGCTGATGCAGGACGGCGCGTTCGACGACGAGCGCGAGCGCGTCGGCCGCAACGTCCGCGTGCTGGAGGTCCGCCCCGAGAGCGGCGCGACGCGCGAGTTCGTCTACGTCATGAACTCCGCCGCGGCCGGCATCTCCGAGATACTCTCGTTCGAGGACCGCACGCTGCTGGTGCTGGAGCGCGACGGGCGCGGCGGCGAGAAGGCCCGCTTCCGCGGCGTGTTCGCGGCGGACTTCGAGGGCGCGACCGACGTCAGCACGGTCGACGCGCTGCCGTCGACGGGCCTGCCCGAGGGCGTCGCTCCGCTGCGCAAGCGCCGCGTCATCGACTTCATGGACCCGCGCCACGGGCTGATCGGCCCCGAGATGCCCGAGAAGATCGAGGGCCTGTGCTTCGGGCCCGACCTGCCCGACGGCCGCAAACTGCTCGTCGTCACCAGCGACAACGACCTGAAGGACGCCGCGCCCAGCCACGTCTGGCTGTTCGCCGTCGACCCGGGCGTGCTGCGCGGGCGCTGAAGCGCCGCGTCAGGGCGCGATCGGGGTCGTGCTCGGCGCGGCGGCGGGCGACGACACGGCGCGGACGTCTTCGATGACGTAGAAACACGTCGGGTCCATCGAGCGCGCCAGTCGCGCCACGTCCTTGATCTGCCGGCGCGTCGCCTCGATGTACAGCAGCCAGACCGGTCCGTCGCGGCCGCGACCGTCGAACACGGTGACGCGGTAGCCGTGCCCGCGCAGGCGCGCGGCGAGCGAGTCACCCTGCCGCGTGAACACGCGGATCACCTGCTCGCCGTGCGCGAGCCAGTTCTCGATGGTGATGCCCAGGAAGTTGCCGCACGCAAAGCCGAAGGCGTACGACACGGCGTACAGCGGCTTGTCGAGGTTCTTGAAGACGGTGCTGAGCGCGAAGACCCAGATGAGCACCTGCACGAACCCGAGCGCCCACGCCCAGAACCGGCTGCCGCGGATGACCATGACGACGCGCACGGTGTCGAGCGACACGTCGCCGAGGCGCGCGACGAAGATGAAGAGGCACCCGAGAACGATGTCCCAGTCCATGGGCGGATGGTTGGCGGGGAGAGGGGTGCGGACAAACCCCACGCTGATGGGCGCAACGCCGCAGGCACCGTCGGCCGTCTCTCACTTCTCATGGCACGCCGCGTCGGTCCCCGACACGCACACGGCGAACGCGCACGCCGCGGCGATGGTCAGGCGCCAGGGGAAGGCGATGGTGACGTCGGCCAGCGTGCGTGCCGCGCCCGAGGCGGTCTCGCCCCCGATCGGCACGTGCGCCGCCCAGCGCGACCAGAACAGAGGTTCGAGCAGCAGGACCGCCGCGGCGCCGACGACCAGCGCGGCGATCACGCTCCACGCCGCGCCGCGCCGGGTGAAGATCGCGCAGAAGAACACGCCGACAAGGCCCGCGTACGCGAAGATCATCACCTTGAGCGCGAACTGGATGAGCGTCTCGCCCGATCCCTCGTGCCACGCGACGCACAGCATCGCGAACCCGCCCACGACCACGCCCCACCCGACGACCGCCAGGCGGCTGACGCGCAGATAGTGGCCGTCTTCGCGCGCAGGCCGCACCTTGCGGTAGAAGTCGGTCACGAACGCCGCGGACATCGCGTTGAGCGCCGACAGGATGGTCGTCAGCGCCGCGGCGAACAGGCCCGCCATCATCAGGCCCTTGAGCCCCGTCGGCATGCGCTGCAGGATGAACTGCGGGAAGACCTTCGTCCCCGCGGCGACCTCGTACGCCGGCGGCGCGACCAGGTCCGGCCGCCTGTTCACGACAAACAGCAGCAGGCCGATCAACAGGAACAGCAGCACCACCGGCACGGTGATGAGTTGGGAGAGAATCACCGACTGCGCGCCCTTCGCGGCCGACCTGCACGAGAGCATCCGCTGGGCCAGGTCCTGGTCGGTGCCCAGCGCGGCGAGGTTCAGCAGCATGAAGCCCGTGAGCGCGGTGAGCAGCGTGTACGACTGCGAGAGGTCGAAGCCCAGTCCGGGTGCGCCGGGATCGACACCGGCGCGCAGCACCGTGAGTTTCGACGGCGCGCCCGGCGCGGGCTCGCGCAGCGCGGCGATCACCTCGGCCGCCGGCCGGTCGATGATCCCCCACAGCACCCACACCGAGACCGCCGCGGCCCCCACGAACACCACGGTCTGGATCACGTCGGTCCAGATGATGCTGCGCATCCCGCCGACGAGCGTGTAACCGGTGCCCGCGGCCATGAGCAGGGCGATGGCGACGAGCATCGCGCCGCGGTCGGCGTGCAGGTCGCCGTAGAGGATCATCGTGAGCGGGATCGCGGCGATGTAGATGCGCGCCCCGCTGGCGAAGACGCGCCCGATCATGAACGTCCAACTCGCCGCGCCGCGCGCCGCGGGGCCGAAACGCCGCTCCAGCAACTGGTACACCGTCGTGACGTTGTAGCGGTAGTACACCGGCACGAAGAACGCCGCGATGACGAACGCCGCGACGATCGGCCCGATGCTGGTCGAGATGTACGTGAGGTCGCCGGTGTACGACTCCATCGGCGCGCCGATGAAGGTCGCGGCCGAGAGCGCGGTGGCGAGGATCGACACGGCCACGGCCCACACCGGCGCGTTCCGCTCGCCGAGGAAGTACTCGCGGTCGCTCCTGACCTTGCGGAGCGAGAAGACCCAGCCCGTGCCGGCCAGCAGCACGAAGTACAGCGCGACCACGGCCCAGTCGACGTTGGTGAATCCGGCCGCGAGCGTCATCCGTGCGCTCCAGTGCGCTGTCCGAGACCGTCCGCGCGCCCGGCTGGGCGGGCCGGGGCGCGAAGAGTTCAGTACGAGTACTTCGGCTCCCAGCCCGCCGCGCCGTCACGCAGCAGGTCGAAGATGTGCCAGATCGAGCAGAACTCGTCGCCGGGGCCGAAGGAGGCCATGCCGACGCGCGAGATCGTCCCGTCGCCGCCGCGCCGGAACGTCGACACGCCCGGCCACGGCTCGCCGGGCCGGGGCTCGAAGCCCATGTCGCGGGCGAACGGGCTGCCGTGCCCGCTCACGACTCGGAGCGGCCAGCCGCGCGACGCGGCGAACTCTCGGGCCACCGCGGGCTCGTCGGCCAAGCACAGCACAAACCCCGCGCGGTTCTCGATGTGCCGGGCAAAGCCGGCAAAGCCGTCCGCCCAGAGCGTGCAGTACGGGCACTTGCGGCCCATGTTGTGCACGACGATCAGGTCGGGCTTGCCGCCGAACAGCGCCGAGAGCCGCACCTCGTCACCGTGAAGATCACGCAGGGCGTAATCCTGCACCGGCATCGCCGCGGCACGCCTGCGCGCCTCCACCAGCCGCGCTCGCAGCGCGTTGATTTCCGACTCGATCTGACGGATGTCCTCGCTCACGGGCGTTCTCCGGGCCTTTGGCGTCGAGAAGATTACCGTGAAGTTCGTGTCAATGCGTGCTCGGTGCCCGGATCGGGGGCCCCCGGCATTCGGAAAATCGAGCGTGCGACGTTGGCCCGCGCCCGAGGCGCTCCAAGAATCCGCGGTTGATTCGCGACTGTCGCCGCGTGCCGCCGCGACGAAGCGACGGGCACGGGGCGAGAACGCAAGAGGGAGGAGCGGACCAATGGCCCGTACCAGCACCCCGCGCAAGACGGCGAAGGCCACGCCCGCGGTCGGACTGAACGCCGAGATCAAGCCCGCGCCCGTGCAGGCCAACGCCGCGGCGCGCCCCACGAGCGAGCAGATCCGCGTTCGCGCGTTCGAGATCTACCAGGCGCGCTGCCGCGCCGGCAAGCCCGGCGACGCCGTGAGCGATTGGGCACAGGCCGAGCGCGAACTCAGCGGGCCGGTCGGGCGCTAGGGGGCGGCTGCCACTCGCCGGAGGTGGGGATCGCCCCGCTCACCGACCCCGTACCGCTGGCGGGCTTGGCGCCGGCCATGCGCACCGGGCCGTTGCACGCGCCCTCGCCCTCCATCGCGTCGTCGAGCGTCGCGTACACGTCCAGCACCGAGTCGAGCCGGGCAAGCAGGATGCCCTGCAGGGCCGACTGCGACGGCGCGGCGATGCGCACCCGCAGGCCGTCGCGCTTGCAGATCTTGTTGAACTGCACCAGCACGCCCAGCGCCATGCTGCCCACGCCGGTCGTTTCGGACAGATCGAGCACGATCAGCCGCGGCTTGATGGCCAGCACGTCGCGGAGCAGCGCGGCCAGCCGGTCGGCGTTGGCCACGCCGGCGTCGCCGATCACCCGCGCGATCAACGGACCGTCCGCGCTCCCGTACCGCTCTGTCCGCACGTCCAACCCGCGCATACGTCACCTCGTCGAGCAGGCCCCACCGGCGCTGCGCCGCCGCACCCCGACAACCCCACCGCGATCGCAATGGTGGGCGCGCCGACCCGCCGGTTCCACCCGCGGCAAGTGTTCACCGCGTGTCCGGCAATGCCAGTTTCCACGCTAGGATGGTGGGTTGTTGCGTCGGCAACGGCCGCGGCGGACGGGTTCTCGGCCCTTCCCGCCGGGCACACACTCCGACGAACGCCGCGCCCGCCACCCCCGCCCGCACCGGAGACCAGACCATGGACCTGTACATCGACACGGCGAACCTCGACGAGATCAAGCAGGCCGCGGCCCTGGGCGTGCTGGACGGCGTGACGACCAACCCGTCGCTGATCGCCAAGGAGAAGGTGCCGTACGCCAGGCGGCTGGCGGAGATCTGCGAGGTGGTGAAGGGCCCGGTCTCGGCCGAGGTCGTCGCGACGGACTACGAGGGCATGATCCAGGAAGCCGAGCCGCTGCGGAAGATCGCCGAGAACATCGTCATCAAACTGCCGACGACGGTCGACGGCCTGCGCGCGTGCAAGACGCTCTCGGACCGGGGGGTGCGCACGAACATGACGCTGTGCTTCCAGCCGCTGCAGGCGCTGATGGTCGCCAAGGCGGGCGCGTTCCTCGTCAGCCCGTTCATCGGACGGCTCGACGACGTCGCCGAAGACGGCATGGACCTGATCCACAAGATCCGGCAGATCTACGACAACTACGGGTTCCCGACCAAAATCCTCGCGGCGTCGATCCGGCACCCCAAGCACATGGTCGATTGCGCGCTCGCCGGCGCGGACGTGAGCACGGTGCCGATGTCGGTCATCAAGCAGGTGCTGAGCCACCCGCTGACGGACAACGGGCTGAAGAAGTTCGTCGAGGACTACAAGAAGGCGTTCGGGGGGTGAGGCGGGCGGCCCGCGACCCGGCGCGTCAGGACCGCCGCCACCACCGCTCGCGGAGCCAGAGGTAGTCCGGGTTGCCGGCCGCGGGCAGGTTGAACTGCTGCAGGCGGCTCATGTTGATGGTGCGCCGGTCCTTCCACGTGTGGATCCGCGCGCTGCCGTCGGTGAAGGCGATGGTTCCCTTGTCCTCGTGCCACACGGTCAGCGGGTCGATCCACTGCTGCGGGTTGATGTACAGGACCCACGAGCCCATGTTCAGGCCGCGCGGGTCCGACTCCTCGAGAAACGCGAAGTGCTCGGAACTCCGCCAGAGCTGGTCGAGCCGGCGCACCGCGCGCGGGCCGGCGCCGATGGTCATTTCCCACTGGTCCGGCCCGCCGAGGAAGTTGGGCATCGAGTACGTCACCCACGCCAGTCGCGACACCGTGTTGGGCCGGTAGCGGTCGCGCACGTCCGACGGGCACTTGTACGCTCGGTGGTCGTTCACGTACTGGTACATCGCGCCGCGCCGAACACCGAGGATGTGAGGCTCGACGTCGGTCTGCGCGGCCAGTTGCGCCTCGGTCAGCCGCTGGCCGGCCTCGGTCTGCGGCCAGTCCACCCAACTCGCCGGGACCTCGGCGCTGTTGGTCCACGAACTGATGCACGCTTCGCGGAAGTCGCCCGCGTAGAGCACGAACCCCTGCCCCATGCTCCGCTGGTTGGCCAGACAGGTCATGGTCCGGCCCTGGGCGCGTGCGCCGCGAAGCGCGGGCAGCAGCATCGACACCAGAATCGCGATGATCGCGATGACGACGAGCAGTTCGATGAGCGTGAACGCGCGGCGCGCCGGCGCACGCGGCGGGCCGCCACGGTCGACTGTGCAACGCGCTGCGCGCGACTCCGCGACCTTGTGCACCATGGCTGCCTCCGTGGGGTGGCCCCGCGTCTGAAGCAACGCCAACCGCCGACGGCGCCGAGACCGGACGCCCCGCCGGTGTGACCTCCAGCATACAGCGCAGAGCGAAGCGCGCAAGAGCACTTCCGCGACGAGCAAGGCGAGTTCATGCCTCAAGGTCGGTGCATGTTCGTGCCGCCGATCGTGACTGCGGGTCCGTTACGCGACTGAAGTTGCCCGCTCGAACGCCCGATGGCGCAGATATCGGGCCATGCTGCCACGGCCCGGCGCCGCGCCCCTTGCACCACCCGGCGCGGCGGAGAAACGTCAAGGAGGCGCACGTGCCAGTCGAATCCACGCTCGCCGGTCCGTCCCGACGCCACCTCGACCGCCGGCAGTTCGCGCGGTTCGTGGTCGAGCCGATGTACACCCCGGTCGCCGTGCGCGTCCAGACCGACGACGGCGACGCCGGGTTCGACCTTGAAGGCAACGCCTACGACATCTCCGAGGGCGGCATCCGGTTCGAGCTCGACCGCGCCGTCGAGCCGGGCACGCGCATCGCGATGCGCATCTTCCTGCCCGGCACGTGCGAGCGCGACGAGGGCCGCAGCGTGCTGGTCGAGGGGAACGTGGTGTGGCTGGCCGACGCCGACGATCCCGCCCCCTACCGCATGGCGGCGGTGTTCACGCACTTTGCCCGCGCCGGCGACCGCGACCGTCTGCTGAGGCACTTCGGCAGCGGACGCTACCGCCTCGCCGCGTAGCGCCCGCGACCAAGCGAAACCGGCCCGCGCCACGCCCGAACCTATAGTCTGCCAACGGCCATGGGCAGGGAGCGCACGTCCATCCCCGGCACGGTTGCAGCCGCCGCGAGGGCGGTGCGCGGCCCGTTCCTCGCGCTGCGCGCCGCGGCGCTGGCGGTCCTCGCGGCGTGCGCGCTGGCCGCCGCGCCCCCCGCCGATCAGTCCCAGCCTTCGGCCGTGCAGCCCGTCCCTTCGGCCCGCGCGGCGAAGAACGTCGTCATCATCTCGATCACGGGTCGGATCGACCGCTGGACCGCCTTCGGCGTACAGCGGCGTCTGGCCCGGGCCGAGCGCGAGGGGGCCGACGCAGCCGTCTTCGAGATCGATACGCCCGGCGGCAACGTGCTGGCCGTGCTGGCGATCTGCAACCTGATCAAGGGCTCGTCGATCTCGAACACCGTCGCGTGGATCAACCACGACGCGTACTCCGGCGGCGCGATCATCGCGCTGGCCTGCCGCGAGATCGTCGTCCACGACTACGCGACGTTCGGCGACGCGCTGCCCGTCGCCGCGGCCCCGCTGGTGGGCATGGTGCCCATCCCCGAGGCCGAGCGCGAGAAGATCATGGGCCCCCTGCTGCTGGAGGTCGTCGATTCGGCGCGACGCAACAACTACGACGAGATGCTGGTGCAGGGCGTGGTCCGTCGCGGCGTGGAACTCTGGCTGATCGAGAACCCCGCGACCGGCGCGCGGTACTTCGTGACCGAGGCCGAGTACCGGGCCGCGGTCGGCGGTGAGCCCGCGCGCGTGAACCCCACGCTCCCGTCGGTCACGGGCCCGAGCGGCGGCGCCGACGCGACGCCGGGCCGGGCCGCGGCGCCGGGGTCCGACTCACCGCCGCAGCTCGGCGGGGCCGACCCGCTGGCCTTCCGCCCCGCCGCGGGCGCGATGGACCCGCGCGCGGTGCACGAGATCAACGAGGGGCTCGAACTGCGGGCGTCGCGCTCGTCGCGACCGGACTTCCGCACGCCCGAGCACGCCGGCAGGTACCGCGTCGTCGAGTACGTCTCCGACGGGCATGGCATCTTCGTGCTCAAGTCCGAGCAACTGATCCGCTTCGGCCTGGCGACCCAGAAGGTGCGCGACGAGGACCAACTCCGCGCCTACTTCGGCGCGCAGAACATCGTGCGCCTGGGCCCGACGTGGTCGGAGGGGCTGGCCCGCGCAATGACGCTGCCGTGGGTTCGCGGCCTGCTGATCGTCGTCTTCCTGATCTGCCTGTTCCTGGAGATGAGCAGCCCCGGCGTGAGCGTGCCGGGGGCCATCGCCGCGGCCGCGCTGATCGGTCTGGTCGTGCCGCCGCTGCTGGTCGACATGGCCGCGTGGTGGGAGGTCGCGGCGATCGTCGCGGGCGTGGCGCTGATCGCGATGGAGTTGTTCGTGATTCCCGGCTTCGGCGTGTGCGGCGTGCTGGGCGTGGTGCTGCTGTTCGGGGGTCTGGTGGCGACGTTTGTCGGCAGCGACGGCCGGCTGTTCCCGGGCGCGAACCCGGATCGTTCGAGCGAACTGACCTGGGGCGTGGTGACGGTGCTGGTCTCGGCGCTGACCAGCGGCGGGATCATCTACATGATCGCCAAGCACCTGCCCTCGACGCCGCTGCTCGGGAGGCTGGTGCTCAAGGAGAGCCTCGGCGGCCCCGAGCCGACCATGCTGGAGGCCATGGCGGCGACGGCCGCGCTGGCGCGGGTGGGCGACGTGGGGCGCGCGATCACGCCGCTTCGGCCGGCGGGGCGAGTGCAGATGGGGGAACGGATCATCGACGCGGTCTCGGACCTGGGCTTCATCCCCGCCGGGGCGCAGGTCCGGGTGACCTCGTCCGACCCGTTCCGGATCGGTGTGGAAATGGTCGATGATGTTCCGCCGCACGGCGCGGCGCAGGGAGCGAGCCCGGCATGATCGAATCGCTGCTCATCTGGGGGATCGCGCTGGTATTGCTCGCGCTGCTGCTGATCGTGGCGGAGGTGTTCATTCCCTCGGGCGGGATGATCTCGCTGGTCGCCGCGGCGGTGGCGATCGCCGGCCTGATCTGCCTGTTCAGGGTCGACTGGAAGTGGGGCCTGGCCGGCTCGGGCACGCTGCTGGTCCTGGGTCCGGCGCTGTTCTTCTTCGCGCTCCAACTCATGCCCAGCACCAAGGTGGGCCGGCGCATCATGTTCGGCGAGAGCGAGGAGGACAGGCCCGTCCTCCCGCCCGACACGCACACCGAGTTCGAGGCGCTGATCGGCATGGAGGGCGTGGTGCTGACCGACCTGCGCCCCGTCGGCGTGATCCGCGTCAAGGACCAGCGCCTCGACGCGCTCGCCGAGGTGTCGTACGTCAAGGCGGGGCAGACGGTGAAGATCGTCTCGGTCGAGGGCACGACCATCAGGGTGCGGCCGGTGTGACCCCGGGTGCGTCGCCACTCCGCGCCGATCCGCCCGGCGACCTACGACCAGTTGACCACGAGTTTTCCGAACTGCTCGCCCGCTTCCAGCCGCGCGTAGGCCTCGCCGCAACGCTCGGGCGTGTACACCTGGTCGACGATCGGCCGCACGTGCCCCGCGCGGTACAGCGCGACCACCTCGGCGAACTCATCGGGCGTGCCCATCGTCGAGCCGAGGATGCGCAACTGGTTCCAGAAGATCCGTGCCAGATCGGTGACGGCGTCGGGCCCGCTGGTGCAGCCGGGCGTGACGTACGCCCCGCCGCGCGCCAGCGACTTGATGCACTTGATGTGCGTCGCCTTGCCCGATGAATCGACCGCGACGTCCACGCCGCGCTTGGCCGTCGCCTCGCGCACCTGCTTTGACCAGTCCTGCCCCTGGTCCAGAATCGCGACGACCGCGCCGAGTTCCTTGGCGCGGTCGAGTTTCCACTGGTGGCGGCTGGTCACGATCACGCGGCAGCCGGCGTGGCGCGCCAGCATCAACGCCGCCACCGCCACGCCCCCGCCGATGCCCGTCACCAGCACCCACTGCCCCGCGCGCACGCGCGCCTTGGTCACGACCATCGAGTACGCGGTGAGGAACGTCAGCCCGAACGCCGCGGCCTCGCACGGGTCGAGCCCGTCGGCGACCGGCTGCAGGTTGCACACGGGCGCGTTGAAGCGCTCGGCCATGGTCCCGTGGTGGTGCTCGCCGAGCAGTTCGTACTCGGGCGCGAGCGTCGAGCCGGGGCCGTCGTCCGGTCGCGCCGAGTTGGGCCGCGCCACCGCCGCGTTGAGCACGACGCGCCGTCCGAGCCACGACTGATCGACGCCCGCGCCGACGCGCTCCACCACGCCGCAGCCGTCGGACCCGCTGATGCGCGGGTACTCCAGTTCCAGCCCCGGCACGCCGCGAACGACCCACAGGTCGAGGTGGTTCAGCGCGCTGGCCAGTGTGCGAACCTGCGCCTGCCCCGGCCCCGGCGCGGCGGGTTCGGGCCAGTCGGACACGAGTTTGACCTGCGCGGACGCCGCGGCGTTGGCAACGGGCTTGAGAACGGTGATCGCTCGCATGCGAACATGGTACAGCAGCCGCAGCGCGGGCATCCTGCCCGTGCTCAGAGGGTTCGCGTCAACCGACCCATCCCACCATCACGTCGTTGACGTTCGTGCCAGTCGGTCCGGTGCGCACGAGGCCCGACCCGCCGTCGAGTTGCGCGAAGAACGCGTGCGAGTCGTGACGCGCGAGAAACACGGCCGGATCCATGCCCGCGCGCCGCGCGGCGGGCACGGTCTCGCCGCTTACCGCCGCGCCCGCGGCGTCGGTCGGGCCGTCGACGCCATCGGTCGCGAGCGCGAGCACGCCCGAGCGCGGCGAACCTTCGAGCGCAACCGCCGCGGCGAGCGCGAGTTCCTGATTGCGCCCGCCGACGCCCGGCTCGCCGCGAACGGTGACGGTTGTCTCCCCGCCCCACACCACGGCGCGCGGCCGGGCCGATGCGCGTGCGGCGAGTTCGCGCAGTCGCGCGGCCAGCGCGCGGCCGACATCCGCCGCTTCGCCCTCGACGCGGGTGCGACGCTCGACGACCTCGAACCCCTGCCGCGAAAGTTCGGCCGCGGCGGCATCGACCGCGATCTGGTTGTTTGCAACAATGACGTTCCGCACGCGCGACAGGCAGGCGTCGCCGGCTTTGACGGTTTCGTAGGTCTCGCCCGCCGCGCCGCGGCGCAGGTGGTCCGTGACGCGCGATGACGCATGCACGACGCCGCGCGACTCAAGCACGCGCAGCGCGTCGGCATAGGTCGTGTCATCGGGCGCGGTCGGGCCCGAACCGATCACGCCCACTTCGTCGCCGACGACGTCGGAGAGAATCAGCGACACAACGGGCGCGCCGCGCGCCGCCGCGAGCCGCGCCAGCCCGCCGCCCTTCAGAACCTCGCAGTGCTTGCGGACGCAGTTGAGTTCGCCGATCGTCGCGCCGGCCTTCATCAACGCGTCGCTCGCCGCGCGCAGATCGTCGAGCTCAAGACCCGCCGCCGGCAGCGTGAGCATCGCCGATGCCCCGCCCGAGAGCAGGAACACCAGCGTGTCCGTGCGCGTCAGGCCTTTGACCAACCGCACGACCTCCCGCGCCGCATCGACATTGCGCGCGGTCGGGAGCGGGTGATCGGCTGGGAGATGTCGGACACGACCGGCGCAGCGTTCCGGCGAGCGGCGCCACGGCGGATCACCTTCCAGCGTCACCACAAGCCCCGCCCGCACGCGATCCCCCAGCAGTCCCGACGCGGCCGCGGCCATCGCCGATGCCGCCTTGCCCGCCGCGAGCAGCACGACCGGTCCCGAACTCGGAAGGGCCGCGGCGTGCCGTCGCACGCACGCCCCCGGCTCGGCCGCCGCGAACACCGCCCGAACGAGACTATCCACATCCGGCCGCGTCACGGCGCATCCCCTGCCTCAGGCTCGACTTGACAGCCCGGAACATGGTAATCTGTCGGCCGGGCGCACCGAGACGTGCACGACCCTCCACTCCGTTTCGACCCTTCACCAGACCACAACACCGGAGCGATCATGTCTCAGATGCCCCCTGCCGTGCCTTCGGGCGTTCAACCCCACCGCGGCGTGCTGATCCTCGTCCTCGGGATTCTCGGGATCGTGCTGTGCTTCATCTGCGGCATCGTCGCCTGGGTGATGGGCAACAACGACCTCCGCCTCATGCAGGCCGGACAGATGGACCGCTCGGGCGAGGGCCTGACCAAGGCCGGCAAGATCTGCGGGATGATCGGCACCATCCTCTGGGGACTGTGGATCCTGTTCTACATCGCCATGATGCTGCTGGCGATCATCGCCGGCGCGGCGGGTGCGGCAAGCGGCGCGGGCGGCGGAACGCCCTGAGCCGTCGCACGGCCGGCATGGCGGGCTTCGCCGCCTGACCTTCCGGAGCGCACATGTCCACCTTCCCGCCTGTCCAGCCCGGATCGCTCACGCACATGCAGCCGCACCGCGGGGCGGTCGTCCTCACGCTCGGGATCCTCGGCCTGCTGCTGTGCGCGATCCTCGGCATCATCGCGTGGGTGATGGGCAACCACGACCTGCGCATGATGGCCGCCGGGCAGATGGACCCCTTCGGCCGCGGTCTCACACAGGCCGGGAAGATCTGCGGCATGATCGCCACGATTCTGATGATCGTGGGCTTTGTGCTCGGGTTGCTGTACCTGATCTTCGTGATCCTGATCTTCGGCGTGCTGGCCGCGGGTGCCGCGGGCGGCGGCACGGGCGGGCCGTGAAGGCGTTTGTGCCTGGCGTCGCCGCCCGTCTGGCCGCGCGCGGCGTGACGTCGCTGGTCATCCTCGCCGCGCTGCTGTGGGGCACGATGGTCGTCGCCGCGCTGGCGATTTCTCGCCTCAACGGGCGGGAGGTCTACACCTGCCCGTTCCGGCGCATCACCGGCTACCCGTGCGCCACCTGCGGCGGCACACGCGCCGCCGAG
>CALKJW010000029.1 GCA_937995595.1 uncultured Phycisphaerales bacterium
GGGTGCTGAGGCCGAACGCAACTTGTCCTTCAAAGCAAGTTCTTGCCGTCATGGCGGCCCCGGCGCCTCGACGTGCCGGACCCGTTCGCGCCCGTGCTCGGCCGTCGCGTCGGGCCTCGGCCTGCCGGGGCCGCTGGATCCCGAGCGCGGAGTCGGATGCTCGCCCACGGTTGCGCCCTCAAGGGCCCCGCGGCCGCACGGACGACAAGGCCCGGCGCGAGCCAGAAGCGGACACCCCGCCGCGATGCGAACCCCCGCGGGGCGATCGCTACCATCTGGCCCTGTTCGGATCCTCGCACCCCGTGCACAGCGCCATGGCCACGACGATCACACTGGAATCCCTGACCAAGCGGTTCGACGGCGCGCCCGGCGGCGGCGCCAAGGGCGGCGGCACGGTCGCGGTGGACAACGTCTCGCTCACGATCGACGCGGGCGAACTGTTCTTCCTGCTCGGCCCTTCCGGCTGCGGCAAGACGACGCTGCTCCGCATGGTCGCCGGGTTCATCGACCCGACCTCGGGCCGGATCCTGTTCGACACGGGCGCGGGCGTGCGCGACGTCACGCACCTGCCCCCCAACAAGCGCAACACGGGCATGGTGTTCCAGTCCTACGCGCTCTGGCCGCACATGACCGTCGCGGCCAACGTCGCCTTCGGACTGACCATCCGGAGGGTGCCGGCCGAGGAGAAGCAGCGGCGCGTCCGCGAGGCGCTCGCGGCGGTGCAGATGGAGCAGTACGCCGACCGCCGGCCCAACCAACTCTCCGGCGGGCAGCTGCAGCGCGTCGCGCTGGCCCGCGCGCTGGTCGTACGGCCCGACGTGCTCCTGCTCGACGAGCCGCTCTCGAACCTCGACGCGAAACTGCGGAACGAACTGCGGTCGGAGATCCGCCGCATCTGCAAGCAGGCGGGCGGCGGGCCGGACGGGGCGGGCGGCGGCCGGGGCATCACGGCGATCTACGTGACGCACGACCAGAAGGAAGCGCTGTCGATGGCCGATCGTGTGGCGATCGTGAACCGCGGGCGGATCGAGCAACTCGGCCCGCCCGGCGAACTCTACCGCCGCCCGCGCACACGCTTTGTCGCCGAGTTCCTCGGCGAGACGAACATCCTGCCCGGCACGCTGCTGGAGCGCGGCGGGGCGGCGGGCCCGGGCCTGGCGCTGGTGCGCACCGCCGCGGGCGAGTTCGTCTCGGCCGTGCTCAGCCCGGACCTCGCCCCGCAGACCACGGGCGTGACGGTGAGCATCCGCCCCGAGGCCTGGCGGCTGGACGGTTCAGCCGGGCGCAACACCCTGCCCGGTCGCGTGGTCGAGTCGACCTACCTGGGCGAGACCGAGCAACTGGTGGTGGAACTGCCCGGGGGCGCGAAGGTGAAGGTCGCGCACCTGAACCCCGGCGCCGCGGCCCGCACGGGCGAGGCGGTGACCGTCTCGGCCGCGCCGGCGGACGTGGTCGTCCTGCCAACATAACTAACATATAACTTATTTCTGCGCCGCGCACCATTCGCGCCACACGGCGCGGAGCGCCCGCTCGAACCGCGCGGCGAACGCGGGCGCGTCGCCGACGGTCCGCCAGAGGCGCGGCCGCAGCTCCGCGCGCAGGGCCGCGAGCCGCGCCGGGTCGGCCGCCAGCCCGGTCGCGATGCGCACGTAGTCGTCCGCGTCGCGCGCGACCAGTTCGGGCAGGCCCATGTACCGCAGGATCGACTCGCTGTACCGGGCCGTCGAGCGGTCCACCGGGAGCGTGACCACCGGCACGCCCATCGTCAGCGCCTCGCAGGTGGTCGTCATGCCGCAGTAGGGGAAGGTGTCGAGCGCGACGTCGATCTCGTGGTACATCGGCATCATCGCCGCGGCGTCGGCCGCCGGGTCCGCCGCGATCACGCGCCGATCGGCCTCGGCCCCCAGCCCCGCCTCGGCCATCCGACCGATGATCATCCTCTTCACGCCCGGCGAAGCCAGCGCGGTGTGCCGGAGCACCAGCCGCGAGCCGGGCACGGCCCCGAGCACGCGCGCCCAGAGTCGGAACGTCGCGTCGTTGAACTTCATCAGGTTGCTGAACGACCCGAAGGTGATCGTCCCGCGCGTCGGCGAGTCGGCCCGCTGCGAGGGCGGCGCCTGCACGTCGGGCGTGCCCGGCGCGGGCCAGAAGGCAAAGCAGCACGGATCGACGCGCAGCAGCCGCTCGATGTTGTCGCCCTCGGTGCCGGCCGGGTCGGTGACCGAGTCCACGATGCGGTAGTCGATCCCCGTCAGCCCGCTGGTGACCGGCTGGCCGTACCACGTGCACTGGACCGGCGCGGGCTTGTGGTGGAAGACCTCGATGCGGTGCCCGGTGGTGTGCCCGGCGAGGTCCACCAGCACGTCGACGCCGTCGCGGCGGATCCGCGCGGCCAGATCGGCCGCGGGCTCGCCAGCGACCATCGTGAACCCGTCGACCGCCTCGCGGACGCGCTCGGTCGCGGCGCCGGTCTTCTCGTAGGTCATGTAGCACCGCACGTCGAGCCGCGCGCGGTCGTACGACGCGGCCAGCGGCTCGAAGAAGCGCATGCTCGCGTGCTCGCGGAAATCGGGCCCGATGAAGCCGACGCGCAGCCGGCGCTCGGGGTCGGGGTCGTTGGCGTGCGCCGGGCGCGACACGGCCATCCGCTGGCTTACCAGCCGCCCGTACCGGGCCGCGGCCTCCTTGATCTGCGCCTTGGTCGGGCCGGTCGCGTAGATCGCGCTGGTCAGCACGCGCTCCGCCGCGCCCGGATCGTCGAGCCGACGCGCCAGCACGCTGCTGTGCAGCGCGAAGGCCTCGTCGGCGCGGCCGAGCGTGTGCAGCACGCCCGCGTACGCCGCGGCGGCGCGGTCGTGCCCCTGCAGGCGGTCCTTCACGGCCTCGAGCACCTCGAGCGCCTCGTCGTGCCGGTCGGCCATCAGGCAGGCGCTGGCCAGCACGCAGCGGATCTCGAGGTTGTCGGGCTCCATCGCCAGCGCGGCGCGCATGTCGCTCCGGCCGTCGGCCGGCCGGTCGAGCATCATGTAGACGTTGGCGCGGTTCGACAGCGCGACGCGCGACGACGGGTCCGCCGCGACGGCGCGGTCCGCGTAGTAGAGCGCCTGCCGCAGCCGTCCGAGCCGGCACAGCACCGCGACGAGCATCGCCAGCGTGTCGCCGTGGGTCGGGAACTCCGCCGCGAGTTTGAGCAGCAGCGCGCACGCGGCCTCGTCGCGCCCCTGGGTCGCGAGTCTGTACGCCTGCGCGAACTTGCTCTGAGGAGGGACTTTCGTCGCACCCATGGTCCGCCTGTCATCGGCCTTCGCCGCCGCGAACTGTCACATCGCCGGCCCCGCTGCCCGAGGTTATTGGTCGGCCGCCGGCCTGTCCTCGTGCGCGACGCGGCGCAGACGATGCTCTTGCCCGCGTTCTCCAACGCGCCAGGCTTGACACGGGTTGTCCCGTGGTCCGCGCGCGTGTTCCTTCGGAACGTGCGGCCGCCGCATCTTCAGCGACTTCACGTGCGTACCACTCGGTGCATCGCAGGACGCCGGTCGGGTTCTTCTGGCCTGCTGCGTTGTGTGGAGAGAGAGCCCTCCACGAGAGTGTGTTGTGTATCCCCGCGGCGGAGATCGCGGGTTTGGCCGCGCTTTGGCGCGGACCCTTGTTCCCGCGTCACGGCACGGCCGCCTGACACGGGACCGGTTGTCGGTGTCGGGGCTGTCGCCCCGGAGGAGAGAAACGTGAAGTCAAGCATGATCGCCATGTCCGCGGTTGCGATGTTCGCCGGCAGTGCGCTGGCCACCATCTCGCCCGTCGGGCCGACCTCCCAGCACAAGGACCCGTCGTTCAACCCGCTGCCGCCGTTTCAGACGCGCGGCACGACCGGCGGGATTGTGTCCGTGGACGTGACCGGCATCGAGAGTTGGGACGCGCTCGGCAGCGCCAACAACACGGTCCTCGTTCTCGACCTGGCCGCGGCCCTGGGCCTGCCCTCCGGCACCCCGATGTCCATGACCTCGGTCGGCTGGGACGTGACGCTCGAAGCGCTGGACACCAGTTGGCTCAGCGAGTTGCGCGTCGGCTTCGCCGACTCGGCCAACAACTTCGGTGTCTTCCTGCGTCCCGGCGCGGGCACCAACAACCCCGGCACCGGCTCGTTCAGTTCGGGCGGTCAGGTTGACCTGACGGACGTCGGCGTTCCCAATCTCTTCCTGGCCGACGGCGTGCTCCGCCTGGACTTCCACGAGTCGTTCGACGATGCCGCGAACGTGCTCGACGGCGTCTGGCTCTCCGGGTCGCTCTTCGTCGGCGTCGACGTGCCGGCCCCCGGCGCCGCGGCGCTGCTGGGCCTGGGCGGTCTGGCCGCCGCCCGTCGCCGTCGCAACTGACCCGCGCACAGTCGTCGATTTCCTTCAGTCTCCCCGGACCGGGACGCTCGACGCGTCCTGGTTCGCTTTTTGGCGCACCTTCGGGCGCCCGCTCGGCCCGGCGAGTCATCGGGCCACGCTGCGCTCGACAAACCGGCGTGCCTCGCCTTCGGCCGCGAGCGCGTCGGCGAGCGTCCGCAGCGGCCAGACGCCCACTTCGCGCAGCGCGTCGCGCGCCAGGCCGCTGATGCGGCCGAAGGGGATGCGCCGCGCGAGAAACGCCTCGACCGCCGCCTCGTTGGCCGCGTTGAAGACCGCCCCCGCCGTCCCGCCGCGGCGGATCACGTCGTACGCCAGGTCGATCGCCGGGAACTTCTCGCGGTCCAGCGGCACGAACTCCAGCGTGCCGACCGCCGCGAGGTCGAGTTTGCGGCTCACGCCCGCCGGCCGCGCCGGGTGCGCCAGCGCGTACTGGATCGGCGTGCGCATGTCGTTGGCGCCCAGTTGCGCCAGCACCGAGCCGTCGGCGAACTCGACCAGCGAGTGGACGATCGACTGCGGGTGCACGACCACGCCGATCCGCTCGACGCCCGCGCCGAACAGCCAGTGCGCTTCGAGCACCTCCAGCGCCTTGTTCGTCAGCGAGGCCGAGTCGATCGTCACCTTCGGTCCCATCTGCCACGTCGGGTGCCGCAGCGCCTGCTCGGGCGTGGCGTCGTGCGTCGCGCGCGCGTCCCACGTGCGGAAGGGCCCGCCCGAAGCGGTCAGGATCAGGCGTGACACGCCACGCGGCAGCGCGTTCAGCGGCGGGAGCGTGCACGGCTCTTGGCGGCAACTCTCCAGGCACTGCCAGAGCGCGCTGTGCTCGCTGTCCACCGGCAGCAGTCTCGCGCCGGAGCGCACGCACGCCGCGACGACCAACTCGCCCGCGGCGACCAGCGTCTCCTTGTTGGCCAGCGCGACGGCGCGCCCGAGTTCCACCGCCGCGAGCGTGGCCGGAAGGCCCGCCGAACCGACCATCGCCGCGAGCACGACGTCGCACTCGGTCTCGCGCACGAGTTGTTCCGCGGCGCTGGCCCCGCGCAGGACTTCGACGCCGCGCGGCGCGGCGGCCGCCCCGTCGCCGTTGGCCAGCGCGACGCGCCGCACGCCCAGCCGCGCGGCCTGCGCGAACGCCTGCTCGGCGTTACGCCCCGCGGCGAGGCCCACGACCCGGAAGCACGCCTCCGACTCGCCGCGGGCGTGCAGCGCGTTGAGGTGCTCGATCACCGCGACGGCCTGCGTTCCGATGGAGCCGGTGCAGCCGAGCAGGATGACCCGGCGCTCGCCGGCGGCGCGTGGTGCAGCGTCTGGTGGCATCGGGCGGATTATTGGCGGGGCCGCGGTCGCATAGACTCCCCGCCATGCCGCCCGAAAAGCCCCGCATCCTCACCGGCGACACGCCCACGCACACCGGCCTGCACCTTGGCCACTACGTGGGCTCGCTCGAGAACCGTCTGAAACTTCAGGACGAGTACGACTGTTACTTCCTCATCGCCAACGTCCACGCCTTCACCACGCTGGCCGACAAGCCCGCCGACATCCGCGCCAACACCATCGGCATCGTCAAGGACTGGCTGGCCGTCGGGCTCGACCCCGACCGCTCGACGTTCGTCCTGCAGTCCGAGATCCCCGCGATCGCCGAACTCACGTTCCTGTTCGCGATGCTCATCCCGTTCAACAAGGTGATGCGCAACCCGACGCTCAAGACCGAGATCGAGACCAAGGGGCTGGGCGACTCCTACCCCTTCGGCTTCCCCATGTACGCCGTCGGCCAGTGCGCCGACATCCTCGCGTTCCGGCCCGAACTCGTGCCCGTCGGCGAGGATCAGGAAGCGCACATCGAGATGTGCCGCGACGTCGCGCTCAAGTTCAACCAGATGTACTGCGGGGTTGGGAACAGGGTCGAGCCGCAGGACCACGTCAGGGCCGGCGGCGTGTTCCCGATCCCGCGCGCCAAGATCGGGCGCGTGGCGCGGCTGGTCGGCCTCGACGGCACCAACAAGATGTCCAAGTCGCTCGGCAACGCGATCTTCCTCTACGACGACGCCAAGACCGTGCAGAAGAAACTCAACCGCATCACCACCGGCCGCCAGAGCCCGACCGAGCCGGGCGACGTGAACAACATCCTGATGCAGTACGTCGACATCTTCATCGGCGGCGAACGCGCGGCGGAGATCAAGCGGCGCTACGCCGCGGGCGACAACATCGGCGACGGCCACGTCAAGGCCGAACTCGGCGAGGCGATCAACGCGCTCATCGAGCCGATGCGCCAGCGCCGCGCCAGACTCGACGGGCCCGGCGGCGACGCGGTCGTGCACGACGTGATCCGACGCGGCATCGCCAGGGCGAACACGGTCGCCGAGGAAACCCTGCACATGGCCAAGAAGGCGATGCAACTGGACTTCGGCCAGCGGCGGGTGTCGGTCGTCTGACGACGACTGATTCCAGAGCCTCGCCGCTCAGATCCTTGTCAGGTCATCGACGCACCCGGCGCAGTAGGCGTCGCCCGCCCGGGCGGGCGTGGCCTGCTCGCCGCGGGAGCGCACGGGCTCCAACCAGTCGGTCGTGCCGCTCTGGATGGCGCGCCGGGCCATGCCCGCGGCCGTTGGATGCGCGCTCCCGTGAGCGACGATCTCCGCCGCGCCGTGATCGAGCGGCGCGGGGCCGCGGTCCGCCGACTGTTCCCGGCGAGGCGTGGACGCGGGCCGGTGCGCAACGTACGCCACGAGCCCGACCGCCGCGGCCAGCGCCAGACCTTCGAGCACGCGCCGCAGCACGCGCGGCCCGCGCGCAGCGCGGACGCGCCGTCCGAACGCCTCGGGCAGCGCGGCCGGGCGTGCGCGCTCCGCTTCGCCCCACGCGTCCAGGCGCGAGACCAGTTCGTCGCCGCATCGTGTCCGTTCTGTGCTTCGCTCAGACATGCTGTACCATTCTCTGCCGATGCGAATGTGTGCCGCCCGCCACGCCCGCGGCGGCACCCGTGCCCCGTGCCCCGCCCGCCGCCAGCGCCGAGCGGAGCCGCTCGAGCGCGACGCGGTACCTCGCCGCGGCGGTGTTGCGGTTGACGCCGGTGGCCGCCTCGATCTGGTCGAAGGTCAATCCCGCGACGTGCCGCAGCACCACGACCTCGCGCAGGCGCGCGGGGAGCGCGTCCACCGCCGCGCCCGTCGCGTCGTGCTCGCCCGATGCGCCGGGCCTCTTCGCCGCGCCTCGTGCTGCGCGCGGCCCACCCGCCGCGCGGGCCACGCGCGCCCGCTCGCGCCGCGCGGCGCGCACCCAGTTGAGCGCGGCCCGGCGCGTGAGACGGGCCAGCCACGCGCCCGGATCGAGCACCGCGTCCACCTCGCGCGCGTCAAGGGCCATCACGCGGCAGAAGACCGCCTGCACCGTGTCCTCCGCGTCGTGACGCGTCCCCGTTCCGCGGATCACGCTCGCGGCGTAGGCGATCAGGCGCGGCGCGTGCCGGTGCCAGAGCGTCCTTGCTGCGGTCTGGTCGCCGCGACGGGTCCGGATCAGCAGTTGGCGGTCGTCGTCGTGCATGTCGTGGACCCGGGCGCCGCGCCCGCTCGCGTTCAGGACTGTTCGCCGTCGCCGCCACGCCGGTTGTGCCAACAGACGGAGGGCCTCGGCCGACCATCGGCCGCGACCCCCGTGGCGTGGTTCATCGGGCAACGGGAGTCATGGCCGATCACTGGTCTTCAACGTGCTCCTGCTCCGGGTGCTCGTCCTCGTCCTGCGGCGCGGGCTGGCCCGCGGCCTCCAGCAGCGCGATGATCGCCCGCGTTTCCTTGATCGCCTTGTCCACGCTCCCGTGGGCGCGCGACAGGGCCGGCCCGATCTCCCTCGTCAGCACGCCGAAGTCTCCGGCCTCCAGGCGCTTCTCCAGGTCGTCGAGGCGCGCGGGCGTGTCGCTCTTGCCCCACGCCGCCACCAGCGCGGCGTAGAAACGGTCCATCAGGTCCACCTGCGTCTGGACCTCCTCCTGCGTCATCGTCGCGAGCGCCTTCACGCCGTCGCTGGAGATCTGGAGCCGTCGCAGTTGCGCGGCGATGTCCTTGCCCGCGGCGGCGCCGCTGTTCTCCACGATGGGCCGCATGGTCTGCATCGCCATCGTGCGCTCCATCGCCAGGCAACGCGCCACGCCGAACGGGTCATCGCTCAGCAGCGCCCTGGCGGCGCGGACGTACTCGCGCCGGGCACGCTCTCCCAACAGTCCCTCGCCCGCGAGTTGCTCGGCCTGCTTGTGCGCCGCCGAGACGACCGCCACCGCGACCAGCGACGAGATCAGGACGCGGTCGTCGCTCACGTGGCGCGCCATCCGCAGCACGCTCGCGAGCCGCTCGACCGCTTCGTCGCCGCGGCCGGCCAGCGCGAGGCGGCGCGCATCGGTCGCCAGCACACGCGTGAACTGCCGGATGTGCCCCAGGTGCGGCACGACGAGCGAGAACCCCTCCTCGTACCGCAGTTGCATGTCGTAGTTTGGCAGGCGCGACGTCTCGATCAGCCGCTTGATCAGCCGCTGGTTGTCCTCCAGCATGAGCGCGAGCTTCTCGCTGGGAACCCAGTCCGCTTCGTTGGGCCTCCACTCCTCCGAGACCAGCGCGCTGAGGTTCTTGTCCATCTGCTCCTGCAGCGTCATGTACTCCAGCGCGGCGTTGCGGTCGCGCGGCGCGGCCTTGGGCGCCGCAGACGCAGCCCCGCCCGGCTGGCCGGCGGCCGCCGCGGCCACGGCCATCAGAACCGCCGCGCCGACCGCCGCGCCCCACGCAAGCCGTACACACCTGTTCGTCGTGTCCATCGCTGTGTCTCCTGATACGCTGCCGGCGCACGCCCGCGGCGGCGAAAGAGGGCGAACTTCCCCCTCTGTACATCATGATCGACACCGCCGACCTCGTGCCGTGTGACCGCCACCACGATTCCACGCCCAACCGGCATCCAAACACCATGACCACGCCGGACCCAGCCCCGAGCCCCTCGTCGCGTCACCCGCACGTGCCGCACCGACCGTACGACCCCGGCCTGCCCGCCGCGGAAGCGGCCCGGCGGTTCTACGAGGTGATGCGCCTGCGCCGCAGCGTGCGGTTCTTCTCCGACCGTCCGGTCTCGCGCGAGACGATCGAGTGGGTCTGCCGGGCCGCGGGCACGGCCCCCAGCGGGGCCAACAAGCAGCCTTGGCGGTTCGTCTGCGTCAGCGACCCCGCGCTCAAGAAGAAGATTCGTGAGGGAGCCGAGGCCGAGGAGCGCGAGTTCTACTCCCGCAGGGCCAACGCGCAGTGGCTCAGGGACCTCGAACCCTTCGACACCACGCCGGACAAGGGTTTCCTGGAGGTGGCGCCCTGGCTCGTCGTCGTCTTCAAACTCGCGCACGACGACGACGGCGGGCAGACGTACTACGTCAACGAGAGCGTCGGCATCGCCGTCGGCATGCTGCTGTGCGCCGTCCACCACGCCGGGCTCGTCGCGCTCACGCACACGCCCAGCCCGATGAAGTTCCTCGCCGAGATGCTCGTGCGCCCAGCGCACGAGCGGCCGTTCCTGCTCATCCCCGTCGGCTACCCCGCGCCGGGCTGCGTGGTGCCCGACATCACGCGAAAGCCGCTCGGTCAGATCGTGGTGACGAGGGAGTGAGCCGCGACGAGTACCAAGCAAACGGCCGGGCATCGCGCCCGGCCGCTGTGCAACAGACAATCGGGGTTATGCGGTGAGGGGGTCAGCGGTCGCGCCGCGGGCCATCAAGGGGCGGCGGCCCGAGCGGTCCGCCGCGGAACGGATCCCTCCCGCGCGGCCCCTCCGGCCCACCTCGGAAGAACTCTCCAACGCCGCGCGGGCCCTGCGGCCCACGCGCTGCGGGGGGCATGGGACGCCGACCCTGCGGCCCGAAGTCGCGTCCGCCCCGCGACGGTGGGCCGAAGTCGCGACGGTCGTGCATCCGATCCCTCACGTGCTCGCGCACGCGCTCGCGGATGCGTTCGCGCGCCATCTCGCGCCGCTCGGGCGGCACCTCGCGCAGCCGTTCGCGGATCCGATCTCGAATCTGGGGCGGGATCGGCCCGCCGCGGCGGTCGTCCTGCCGCGGCCGACGGTCGCCGCGCGGCCCTTCGCGCCAGTCGTCGCGGCGGTCGTCGTCGCGCGGCCGCATGTCCTCGCGCTGAGGGAGCGGTGGGCGCGCCGGCCGACCGTCGCCGCGCGGCCCGTCTTCCTGACGGTCGCGCCGCGGCCGCGCATCGTCGCGCATGTCGCGCTCACGCTCCTGCAACCTTCGGAAGATGCGCTCCCCGGCCTCGGCCCGCTCCGCGGGCGGCAGATCGCGCAGGTGATTCATGATCCGCTCGCGCGCCTCGGGCGGCAGCGAGCCGAACAGCCCGTCGGGGCGCGCCCGCTCGCGCTGCCTCTCCGGCCCGCGCTCCATCTCCTGCCGATCGCGCCCCGGCCCGCGCTCGGGCTGCGCCATCGATGCGCCGCTCGCAAGCCCCACCACCGCCGCCGCCACCAACCATGTCGAACGTGTCATCGTGTGCTCCTTGTGCGTGCTCACGCGGCCAAACGCACACGTCCGATCCGCATTGCACGCCGCCGGCAGGACCGCGTGCGAACAATCCCGACATGACCATCCCCGCCATCACGTGGCTGGTGTACGCGTTGCCGGCCTACATCCTGTACCCCGTGGTCTTCCGGGTCCGATACGGGAAGTCGGCCGTGGCGGAGCGGTTCCCGCCGCGCAACCTGTACGGATGGGTCGATTTCGCGCTGGGCGCGTGCCTGGTTGCCTATTCGGTCTGGATTGTCGTCGGCGCGCACGCCGCGGCGCCGATCTCGCTCGCGGCGGGGCTTGCCGTGTGGTTGGTGGGATGCCTGCTGCGCATCTGGGCCGTGTGGACGCTCGGCCCGCACTGGCGGATCGGCCAGGACGAGCGCGACACCACCACCGAGTACGTCCGCTCCGGCCCGTACAGGTTCATGGATCATCCGATCAACACCGCGCTGGTCCTCGTGGCCATCGGGCAGGCGCTGATGACCGGCCTCGACGCGCGGGCCATGTTCCTTCTCGCGTTCAGCGTGCTCTACCTGCTCCTGCAGGCCGGCGCGGAGAAGAAGTTCTGGTCGGCACGGGTCAATGCCGGTCGCGGGCACGTCGCCGGTGGCCGATGAGTCTGCCCTGCGGCGCAGAGGACGAGCGGCCCCCACTCCGGGGACTCCAAGTCACCTGCAATCCGCTCAACACGACTCTCTCCGACAGCGGCTCTGGTCCCCACTGACCCGCGCCGGTTCCAAGTGCTCGGAGCACCACACCCCGGCGCGATCCAAACCCACCCTGTGAGCGTATAACCAGTCAGTGCCGCGCGAAACGCGCTTCGGGGAGCGCCGGATAACGCCGATAGTTCCGCGTTGACGGTGGTGCGCCGGGAAGCGGGCGCCGGCCCGGGCAGGGGAACCTGCGCAGCCGACTCCGGCCATCGCGGCCATGCTCCCCACGCGGGGGGCGCGAGCCGCTTGGATCCGAGTTTTGCGTGCCGCGGCGACGCGGCGCGAGGAGGCCGCGCATGGACCGCGTCACGCTTCATGGCCGTTTGCTCCGCTCTCCCGACTCTCACGGTGGCGGCGGGGGGGCAAGCGGCGATCTCGCCTCGATCATCGAGTCGCGGATCGACCGGCGCACCTTCCAGCAGCACCACTGGGAGGGGACGTTCTTCGACTACCTGAGCCTGGCGCAGCAGCGGCCCGCGGTGGCGCGCAACGCGTACCAGCGGCTGTACGACGCCATCCTGTCCTACGGCTTCGAGAAGTACCGCGTCTTCAAGCGCGACTGCGTCCGCTACCACTTCTTCAGCGACCCGATCGACAACGGCGCCGACGCGATCTACGGCCTGGACTTCTCGCTCACGCAACTGGTCGACTTCCTCCGCTCCGCGGCCGAGGGCTACGGGACGGACAGGCGCATCCTGCTGCTGCACGGCCCGGTCGGCTCGAGCAAGAGCACGATCGCGCGACTGCTGAAGAAGGGCATCGAGGCCTACTCGCGCACCGACGCCGGCGCGTTGTACTCGTTCTCGTGGCTGCTCGACGAGCACTGCGGCGCGGGCGGCAGGGAGCACGAGTTCCCCTGCCCCATGCACGAGGAGCCGCTGCTGCTGGTGCCGCGCGAGGCGCGGGGCGACATCCTGGCGCGCCTCAACGCCGCCTACACGCCGCAGTTCCGCTCCGGCCAGCTGCGCATCCACGGCGAACTCTGCCCGTTCTGCCGGCGCGTCTACGACGAACTGATGCGCCACTACGGCGGCGACTGGCGGCAGGCCATGACGCACGTGAAGGTCCGCCGCATCATCCTGAGCGAGAAGGACCGCGTCGGTATCGGCACCTTCCAGCCCAAGGACGAGAAGAACCAGGACTCGACCGAACTCACCGGCGACATCAACTACCGCAAGATCGCGCAGTTCGGGTCCGACTCCGACCCGCGCGCGTTCAACTTCGACGGCGAACTGAACATCGCCAACCGCGGCATCTGCGAGTTCATCGAGGTCCTGAAACTCGACGTCGCGTTCCTCTACGACCTGCTCGGCGCGAGCCAGGAGCACCTGATCAAGCCCAAGAAGTTCGCGCAGACGCACATCGACGAGGTCATCCTCGGCCACACCAACGAGCCCGAGTACAAGCGCCTCCAGAACAACGAGATGATGGAGGCCTTCCGCGACCGCACGATCAAGATCGACGTGCCGTACAACATCCGGCTCGACGACGAGATCAAGATCTACCAGAAGGACTTCGGCCCCGAGCGCATCCGCAACATCCACATCGCGCCGCACACGCTGGAGGTCGCCGCGATGTGGGCCGTGCTCACGCGCCTCGAGCAGCCCAAGAAGGCCGGTCTGGCGCTGATGCAGAAGATGAAACTCTACAACGGCAAGGCGATCCCCGGGTTCACCGAGGACTCGATCAAGGAACTCAAGGAGGAGTCGCCGCGCGAGGGGATGAGCGGCATCTCGCCCCGCTACGTGCAGGACAAGATCTCCAACGCGCTGGTCTCGCGTCAGGCGGTGGACGAGAAGTGCATCAACCCCTTCATGGTGATGAACGAACTCGAGGCCGGCCTGGCGCACCACTCGCTCATCGCCGACGAGGACGTCCGCAAGCGCTACCGCGAGATCCTCTCGATGGTCAAGGAGGAGTACGAGGACATCATCAAGGCCGAGGTCCAGCGCGCCATCTCCGCCGACGAGGAGGCGATCAAGCGCCTGTGCCAGAACTACATCGAGAACGTCCGGGCCTACACCCAGCGCGAGAAGGTGCTCAACAAGTACACCGGCAAGTACGACGAGCCCGACGAGCGGCTGATGCGGTCGATCGAGGAGAAGATCGACATCCCCGACTCGCGCAAGGACGACTTCCGCCAGGAGATCATGAACTACATCGGCGCGCTGGCGCTCGACGGCAAGAAGTTCGAGTACAACACCAACGCGCGGCTCTACAAGGCGCTGGAACTCAAACTCTTCGAGGACCAGCGCGACACCATCAAACTCAAGAACCTGGTGTCGAGCGTCGTCGACGACGAGACCCAGCAGAAGATCGACATCGTCAAGCAGCGGCTCATCAAGCAGTTCGGCTACAACGAGACCAGCGCGACCGACGTGCTCAACTACGTCGCCTCGATCTTCGCCCGGGGCGACGCCAAGAGCAAGGCCTGACCGGGCGCGAAACGCCGAACCGTCCCAGCCGTCGTATCATCTGGCGGTGCAACCACGACACTCCGCGCAGTTGTCCGCGACGGCCTCATTGTCGTCAACACTCGCGGCGAGATTCCTGATGGAACCCGCGTCGTGATCCTGCGCGACGACAGGCCGGGGCGAAAGACGACCAGGAGATAGCCGTCCCGCAGGGGACGCGCGGCAGCGAAAGCCTCCCGGCGGTCGGCAGGGAAGTCGCTGCGCGACCCGGCCGCCTTCGGGATCTGGAAGGACCGCCGCGAGTGGAAGGGCAAGACCAGCGCTCAGATTGCGCGCGAACTGCGGGAGAAGGCCCTTGGGCATCGCGGCGTCAAGAGACAGGTCGATCTCGATACCTCCGCGCTGATTGATTTCTCGCGCGGCCACGGAGCGGCGGTGGCCTTCATCGAAGCGGGCCCCCAAGCCGCTTTGTCGTGCACCCGGTCAGTCCGGCGGAACTGATCGCCGGCTCGCGGAACAGGACCGAGCGGGCCGCGCTGGTCGAGCTGATCGATCAGTTCGAGCGCGTGCAGCGCCGTTCATCCGACTTTGACCACTGCCTCGCGTACGTGCGAAGGCTCACGCTCTCGCACGGGGTCGGCTGGCCCGACTGCCTCATCGCCGCGAGCGCGATCCGTCCCGGTGCGCCGATCATCACGCTCAACGACAGGCAATTCAAGGTCTTCAGGGGCCTGAAGGCGCGTCGCCCGTACTGACTCCGTCACCGTTCCCCCACGCGCAGCGCCACGATCGTGATGTCGTCGGTCCGCCCCGACAGCCCGCTGAACTGCCGCACCTCGGCCAGCACGTGATCGACCACCCGCGCCGCGCTCGCCTCCGGCTCGCGCGCCAGCAGGTCCACCAGCGCGCGGCGCAGCCGCGTCCCGCCGAACTTCCGGCCCTCGAAGTCCGTCGCGTCGTGCAGGCCGTCGGTCCACGCCACCAGCACGTCGCGCGGCGCCAACTGCTTCACGCCCAGCGGGTACTCCTGCGTCGGGTCGATCCCCAGCGCCATCCCGTCGGCCGTCAGCCGCTCGCAGTCGCGCTCGGTGATCGCCCGGTCCCGCGGCACGCGCGCCAGCAGCGGCCAGTCGTGCCCCGCGGCGCAGTACGTCAGCCGGAGCGTCACCGGGTCCGCCACGCCGTACCACAGCGTCACGAACTCGTTGTCCAGCGTGTCGCGCACCAGCGCGCGGTTCACGCGCTTGAGCACGTCGCCGATGTGGTACACGTCCTGCGCGTGCGCACGCAGGCTCGCGCGAACGCTCGACATGAGCAGCGCGGCCGGCACGCCCTTGCCCGCCACGTCGCCCACCAGGATCCCCAGGTGACCGCCCAGTTCCAGAAAGTCGTAGAAGTCGCCGCCCAGGTCGAACGACGGCGCATAGTGCGCCGCGACGTCAAACGGCGGGACCTGCGGCGTCGTCCGCGGCAGCATCCGCCGCTGCACGCTCGCGGCCAGACGCACCTGCCGCTTCACCGCCTCGTCCTGCTCGCGCAGGCGCCGGAGGCGCGCCGTCGTCACCGCCGCCGCGGCGTGCTCCGCGATCGCGCGGAGCAGTTCGCCCTCGGCCTGCGTGAACAGCCGCGGCCGACGCGTGTACAGGCGGATCAGACCGATCGGCACGCCCTGGTCGAGCAACCCGGTCGAGAGCAGGCTGGCCAGCCCCTCGGCGCGGATGCGCTCCTGCGCCTCGATGCGCGGGTCGCGCAGCAGGTCCTCGACGCGGACGATCTCGCCGCGCAGCGCGGCCTGCCGCAGCACCCCGCCGCGGCTGAGTGTCTCGGTGTCGGTCGCCCACTGGCGGCTCAGGCCGCGCGAGGCGCGGATCACCGGCGTCTCGCGGCCCTCCTCGATCACCGCGATCGAGCCGGCGTCCACGCCGATCACCTCGATCGCCAGATCCAGAGCGGCCTCCAGCATCCGGTCGGCCTCGGCACCGGGCGCGGCCGCGCCTGCGCCCTGACGCGGCGACAGCATCCCGCTCAGCCGGTACAGCGCGTCGAGTTCCCTGACGCGCTGCCGCAGCGACCACTGCGCCTCGCACACGTCGCACACGGAGGACGCCAGCAGCCCCAGCGCGCGGCGGATCGTCTCGGCGCGCCCGGCGTCCATGTCGCGCGGCATGCAGATCACGATCGACCCCAGCAGCCCCGCGCGGATCCGCAGCGGGATCGGCGTCGGCTCCTCGCACTCGGCCTCCGACCGCCCCACCAGCGCAAAGGCCCGCGCCCGCCCCGCGGCCTCGTTGATGATCGACCACGGATGACCCGCGCCCTCCCCGTCCTCCGACTCGCTCCACTCCGGGACGATCACCTCGCCGCTCTGGTCGCGCAGCCAGATCGGCGCACGCACCAGCCGCGCCAGTTCGTCGCACAGCGCCGAGACCGACCCGTCGGTCACGAAGTCGCGCATCGCCACCCTCGCGGCGGCCGCCGGGGGCACGCCATTCGCATTCTGTGAGGTATCAGGCCGGGACGCGCCTTCCTTGGTCGCTTCGCCGGGCAACACCTTCGGGATGGCTGTGGGAGGGTTGGAGTCCATGCCAGCGTTGATCGCAGCCGGGCCTTGCCGCCGCGGATCGGACCGCATGGTACGCCACTCGCACCGGCCCGCCCGGCACGCCGGCGCGGCACGCCGCCCACCAAATCTTCAGCAATGCACGGGACTTGCTTTCCGTAACGTCCTTTCTCGGTTACACTTGGTGACCGTCGGAGGTCGTTCGCCCGGTCGGCGGTTGGGGCTCACCCCGAGCCCGCCGCGCGACGATCGATGACAAGTCGGTGCGTTGTGTTCGTCACGCTCCTGCCCGCGCTCGGTCGCGGGCGTCCCGGGGCCGTACCCGTTGCGGGTCGGGGGGAAGGAGTCGGCGATGATGAACTCGAACTCCGTAACCGCAGAACCTGTCCAGCGTGATCGTTCCGGCGCCGCCGCGGCGGTGCTTGAGCCGCGCCCGTCGTCCGCGATCGCGGACTACGCCGCGCTGTACGACGAGGTGTACCGCGCCGCCGAGGGCGACTCGGCGCGCGTCCCGTGGGCCGATGAGCGCGCCAACCCCGCGATGGTCTCGTGGCTCAACGCCGAAGCGCCGGGGCGCATCCGTCCAGGTGCGCGGGCCGTTGTCGTCGGCGCGGGGCTCGGCGACGACGTCGTGGAACTGCTCGGCCGCGGCTACGACGCCACCGGTTTCGACGTCTCACCGGCCGCGGTCGAGTGGGCCCGGCGCAGGTTCCCGCAGCACGCCGAGAACTTCGTCGTCGCCGACCTGCTCGCGCTGCCCGCGCGCATGCGTCGCCGGTTTGATCTGGTGGTCGAGGCGAACACGATCCAGTCGCTCCCGACCGCCCTCCGCGCCGACGCCGCCGCGGCGATCGCCTCGCTCTGCTGCCCGCGCGGCACGGTGGTGTGCGTCGCGCGCGGCCGCGACGACGATCAGGCGCTCGAGACCTTCAAGGGCCCGCCGTGGCCGCTGAGCGCGCGCGAACTGGTCTCGCTCTTCGAGCGAGCGGGGATGCACCCGGTGCGCGAGGCGGACGATTTCCTCGACGACGAAACGCCCCCGGTCCGCCGCGTGCGCTGCGCGTTCGTGCACCGCTGACCGGACGAGCCCGCCGCGTCAGGCGACGGTCACGCTCTTGTCGAGGTACACGTCCTGGATCGCGTGCAGCAGGGCCGCGCCGTCCTTCATCGGCCGCTGGAAGGCCTTGCGCCCGGAGATCAGGCCCATGCCGCCGGCGCGCTTGTTGATGACGGCCGTCGTCACCGCCTCGGCCAGGTCGCCCGCGCCCTTGCTCTCGCCGCCGGAGTTGATCAGCGGCACGCGCCCCATGTAGTTGTTCAGGATCTGGTATCGGCACAGGTCGATCGGGTGCCCGCCCGCGCCGGTCTCGTCGCTCCCGGTCAGTTGCGTGTACACGCGCTTGTCCCACTTGCCGTAGGACGACCCGCCCGCGTTGAGCGCGGCGTACCCGCCGTTGTTGGTCGGGAGTTTCTGCTTGATGATGTCCGCCTTGATCGTCGCGCCCAGATGGTTGGCCTGCCCGGTCAGGTCGGCGCTGGCGTGGTAGTCGGTGCTCTTGCCGTCGGCCCCCTTGACCTTGAACGCGCTGTTGCGCGTGTAGCACCACAGCACCGTCACCATACCGTACGAGTGCGCCTCCTCGAACATGTCCGACACGTACGCGATCTCCTCGCGCGAGGTGTCGTTGCCGAAGTAGATTGTCGCGCCCACCGCGACGGCGCCCATCTCGTAGCACTGCCTCACGCTGCCGAAGTACGACTGCTTGAACACGTTGGGGTACGTCAGCATCTCGTTGTGGTTGAACTTCACCAGGAACGGGATCCTGTGCGCGTACTTCCGCGCCACCGCGCCCAGCACGCCGATCGTGCTCGCCACCGCGTTGCACCCGCCCTCGATCGCCAGCCGCACGATGTTCTCCGGGTCGAAGTACTCGGGGTTGGGCGCGAAACTGGCCCCCGCCGAGTGCTCGATGCCCTGATCGACCGGCAGGATGCTCACGTACCCCGTGCCCGCCAGCCGCCCGGTGTTGAGCATCGTCTGGAAGTTCCGCATCACCACCGGCGAGCGGTCGGTCTGGCTGAACACCCGGTCGACAAAGTCCGGCCCGGGCAGGTGGAGCTTGGACTTGCTGACGGTCTTGGACTCGTAGCCGAGCAGGCTCTTGGCGTCCGGGCCGAGGATCGAGGCGATGTCGGTGGGCATGGGTGGGTTCCGATTCGCGTTGGCCGCGCGCCGCGGCGGTGTCCGGTGAGGGAAAACATAGTACGCTGCGCGCACAGCGGGACCGGCGCCGCACACGCGTCGGGGTCCCGGGGAGGTCGCCATGAACAGGGACGTACAGACGCGCACCGCGTCGGGCCTGCTGGGGGCTTGGAAGGGCATCGGGAAAGCCGAGCACCCGCGACGCACCGCCGCGGCCATCGCCGGCCTGTTCTGCCTGGTGGCGGTCGCGTGGATCCTCCTTTCCGACAAGGTGTTGTACTCGCTGCCCTTCCAGACCGCGACGCTCCACCGACTGGAAGTGGCCAAGGGCATCTTCTGGCAGATCGCGACGACGGTCCTGCTCTACGTCCTGGTCTCCCGGCCGCTGGTGCGCCTGACCCGCGCGAAAGAAGAAGCGCAGGCCCGGGCGGCGGAACTCCAGACCGTGCTCGACGCGGTGCCCGTCGCGGTGTGGATCGCGCGCGACCCGGAGTGCCGCGTGACCGAGGGCAACCGCATCGGTCGCGAACTGCTCGGCCAGCGCGAACCGGTGAACCTCTCGCTCTCCGTGCCAAGCGACGGACGGCCCGCCGGTTTCTCGGTCTGGTCGGGCGGCCGCGAACTGGCCCCCGACGAGTTGCCGCTCCAGCGCGCCGCGCGGACCGGGGAGGACGTGCGGGGCTTCGAGGAGGAGGTCGTGCACGCCGACGGCCGGCGCGTCGCGCTGCTCGGCAACGCGGTGCCGCTGCGCGGCCGCGACGGCCGCGTGACCGGCGCGGTGGGGGCGTTCATCGACGTCAGCGAGCGCCTGCGCGTGGAGAGCGCGCTGCGTGCCAGCGAGTCGCGCCTGCGCGCCCTGTTCGACGCGCTGCCCGATCCGGCTTGGGAGTGGGACGTGCGTACCGACCATTCGACCTTCAGCGCAACCTGGCCCGCGCTGCTGGGGTACGGCGATGCCGAGGAGGCGGATAAAGAGGGCGCCTGGGAGGACCGCCTGCACCCGGACGACCGGGAGCGGGTCCTGGCCGCGCTCGACGCCGCGGTGCGCGGCCCCGCGGACGTGTACGAGGCCGAGTACCGGATCCGTTGCCGCGACGGGAGTTACAGGTGGGTGCTGTCGCGCGGGCGCGTGGTCGAGCGCGGCGCCGACGGCCGCGCCCTGCGGTTGATCGGCGGCATCACCGACATGACCGAGCGCCGGCGCGTCGAGGACGACCTGCGCCTGAGCGAGGCGCGCTACCGCAGGCTGATCGAGTCCGCGCCGGACGCGATCGTCGTTCTCGATGTCGAGGCCGGCCGCTTCGTCGATTTCAACGCCCAGGCGCTGGCGTTGTTCGGACTTGATGACCGCGCGCTCCGCACGTTCGGACCCATCGACCTCAGCCCCGAGCGCCAGCCCGACGGGCGCCTCTCGGCCGACGCCGGGGCCGAGTACATCCGGCGCACGCTCGCGGGCGAGGAGCCGCGGTTCGAATGGACCCACCGTGCCGCCGACGGGCGCGAGATTCCCTGCGAGGTCCGGCTCGCGCGTCTCCCCGGGCGCGAGGGGTACACCGTGCGCGGCAGCATCACCGACATCACCGAGCGCAAGGCCGCCGAGGCCCTCCTGCGCGAGCGCGACGCGCTGCTCCAGAAACTCACCGTGCAGGTGCCCGGCATGCTGTTCCAGTATCTCCAGCGTCCCGACGGGACCGCGTCGTTCCCCTACGCGAGCGAGGGCGCCCGAGCCGTCTACGAGGTCTCGCCCGAGCAACTGCGGCAGAGCGCGGCGCCCGCGTGGGACCGCATCCACCCCGACGACCGGCCGCGCGTCGCCGAGGCGGTCGCTCACTCCATTCAAGCCATGGAGATGTGGCGGGCCGAGTACCGCGTGGTCCTCCCCGAGCGCGGCCTGCGGTGGCTCGAGGGGCACTCGATGCCCGAACGCCTGCCCGACGGCGGCGTCCTGTGGCACGGGCACATCATCGACATCACCGAGCGCCGCGCCGCCGACGACGCGCTCCGCGCCAGCGAGGAGAAGTACCGCCTCGCCCTCCGCGCCACGTCCGACGCGGTGTGGGAGTACGACCCCGCCACCGACCGCCTGATCTGGGGCGACAACGTCGAGTCCATGTTCGGCGTCACGCTCCGGGAAATGGGCGATCGGCTCGAGGGCTGGTCGAGCCGGCTGCACCCCGACGACTACGCGAGCGCGCACAACAGTTTCGTCGAGGCGGTCGCCCGGGGCGACGAACGATGGACCGCGGAGTACCGCTTCCGAAAGGGCGACGGGACCTACGCCGTCGTGCTCGACCGCGGCTACGTGCTCAAGGACGACGCGGGGCGCATCGTCCGCGTGATCGGGGCGATGTCCGACATCACCGAGCGACGGCACGCGGAGCGCATGGCCGCGGGCCAGGCGCGCGCCCTGGAGCAACTGGCCGCGGGCGAGCCGCTGGACGACGTGCTGGAGATCATCGTGCGCACGCTGGAAGAGGTCGAGCCCGGATGCGCCGCGTCGGTGCTTCTGCTCGACGAGGACGGACAGACCGTGCACAGCGGCCCGGCCCCCAGCCTGCCGCGGGAGTTCACCCGGAGTATCGACGGCGCGCGGATCGGCCCCGTCGCCGGCTCGTGCGGAACCGCGATGCACCGGCGCGAACGCGTCGTCGTCACCGACATCGCGACCGACCCGCTCTGGGCCGACTTCAAGCATCTGGCCCTGCCGCACGGCCTGCGCGCGTGCTGGTCCGAGCCGGTGATCGGCGCGGGCGGGCGCGTGCTCGGCTCGCTGGCGATGTACTACCGCGAGGTCCGCGGCCCCGGCGAGCGCGAACTGCGCACGATTTCCTGGGCCGCGCGCCTCGTCGGCATCGCCATCGAACGCCGCCGCGCAGAGGAGCAACTCCGCAAGCGCGAGACCGACCTCCGCGACCTGCTCAACGCCGTGCCCGACCTGATGTTCCGCGTTGACCGCGACGGCCGCTACATCGAGTTTCACGCGCCGAACCCCGACGACCTCTACGCGCCCCCGGACCGGTTCCTCGGCCGCACGGTGCGCGAGGTCATGCCCGCCGACCTCGCCGATCGCTGCATGGAGCACCTCGCACGCGCCGTGGCCACGGGCGAGCCGCAGACGTACGAGTACACCGTGCAGGGCCGGCGCGGCACCCGCCACTGGGAGGTCCGCATCACCCGCTGCGCCGAAGAGCAGGCGCTCCTCCTCGTCCGCGACATCACCGTCCGCCGGACCGCCGAGCGCCAACTGCGCGAGAGCCAGCAGCAGCTCTCGCTGCTCGTCCAGCAGAGCCCCTTGGGCGTCATCGTCTGGAACCTCGACTTCACCGTCGCCGAGTGGAACACCGCGGCCGAGCACATCTTCGGCTGGACCGCCGAGCAGGCCATCGGCCGCCACGCGAGGTTCATCCTCCCGCCGTCCGCCGTGCCGCACGTCGACAAGGTCTGGCAGGCGCTCAAGGAGAACCGGGGCGGCACGCGCAGCACCAACGCCAACATCACCGCCGACGGGCGCGAGATCCACTGCGAGTGGTACAACAGCCCGCTGATCGACGCCGACGGCCGCGTCTTCGCCGTCGCCTCCATCGTCGACGACGTCACCGAGCAGCGCATCGCCCAGCAGCGCCAGCAACTGATGATGGCCGAACTCGACCACCGCGTGAAGAACAACCTCGCGGCGGTCATCTCGCTGGCCGAGCAGTCCGGCCGGGCGACGACCAGTTACGCCGAGTTCCGCGAGTCGTTCCTCGGTCGCGTGCGGGCCCTGTCGCGCCTGCACAACGCGCTGGCCGCGACACGCTGGGACGGCGCTAACCTCGGCGCGCTCGTGCGCCAGACGCTCGAGGCATTCGGGCAGGACGCCAGTTCGCAGGCGGCGATCGACGGGCCCGGGGTCGTTCTTCCGCCACGCGTCGCCCAGTCGGTCGGCATGGCCGTCAACGAACTGTGCACCAACGCCGTGAAGTACGGCGCGCTCTCGCGCGAGGGCGGACGCGTGCAGGTCCGCTGGCGACTGGTCGAACACCACGGGCCGGAAGGGCCGATCAGCGCCGTCGAACTGGCGTGGACGGAGTCCGGGGGCCCGCCCGTCGTTGCGCCAACGCGCCGCGGCTTCGGCACCGAACTGATCGAGGGGGCGATCGCGTACGAACTCGGCGGCAGCGTCGACATGCGCTTCGAGCCCGACGGCCTGCGCTGCACACTCCTGATCCCGCTGCGCGAAACCCCCGTGTTCGCCGGGCCCGCAGACAGTCCGCCTGAACGTACCGAGGTTCGATCTTGACGCTCGTGGCCCGATCGCGTCATAATGTCGTGCGCGGCAGGTTCCGGC
>CALKJW010000030.1 GCA_937995595.1 uncultured Phycisphaerales bacterium
GGGCCGACCTCGCGGCCGACATCCGCGCGTGGTTGGCCGACCGGCTGACGGGAGCGCAGCAGGCGGCACGAGATTCGGAGGACCCCATCCCGGCGGCGCTCGCGAGCGACGAGCCGCTGTTCGACGTGCCCGACGGGCTGATCCGCATCTTCGACCGCGACCTGGTCTTCGCCGGGCTGGCCCGCGTCGAGAAACGCGACGGCAAGGAAATTGTCATCAAGACCGACGACCGCGGCCGCACCATCGACGTTCACGCCTTGCGGCACACCTTCGGGACGCATCTGTCGAAGGCGGGCGTGCCCCTGCGGACGGCCCAGGCCGCGATGCGGCACAGCGACCCGAGCCTCACGGCCAACGTTTACACCGATCCGAAACTCCTCGATGTGGCCGGGGCGGTGGCGAGCCTGCCGGACCTGCCGCTGGGCGGGGTTGGCGAGCGAACGGCAGCGGTGGCCGCTCGCTGATGAGCCCACACAGGATGCCCTATTTGGTCACGCTGGCGTACTTGATCGGGTTCGCCGCGCCCCGCTTCCGAAACTCGTCCGGCACGCGCTTGCCCACGTACATCTTCTGGATCTGCTCAGGTGCCTCGCGGCCGACGAACCCGTAGCGGCCAGGTACATCCTGTCGTCCAGGAAAGTTGGCCGCAGTCGCTTCCAACCAATCGTCGGCGATGAACGCCCCCTTGATCACGCCCTGGACCGTGGCGAGGATCACCTCCGCCTTCTTCGCCTTCGATGGGCTGATCTTCCACGCGTACCGCGTCGCCTCGTAGAGAGACGATTCGGCCAAGGCGCTGCGGTTGACGCTGATCAGCACGGCGTTGTGGCGGAACTTCGCAGGCTCCGCGACGTACTCGCGGATGATCTCCATCGCATGCATCGCGCCGAACTCGTTGCCGCCAACGCCGCCCGCTTCGTTCGTGAGGCCGGGATACGCGTCCATGAGTGCGGACTCGACCTCGAAGGCCGTCGCCTCATCCATCCCGTGCCGGTGGATGACATGTGCCACCTCGAATCCCGCCAGACGGATCTGCCGGATGCGCTTCAATTTGTTGTCGAGGTCGTCCCCGTCGATGCCCTGCTCGCCGCGGATGTGAGCGAAGACGCGGTTGCCCTTGCCCTTGCCGACGTAGAACGTCTCGCCGTTGCGCGGATCGATCAGGCGGTAGACGTACGTCTTGAGCCGCTCGATGACTTCGGGGGGAAACGCTTCGGCGTGCGGGTGGTCCATAATGACCATGATTGTCCACGAAGCCGGACGGCGGCGTCGGGACGACTCGGTCCGACCGCCGATCGGCAGCCTCATCCCCGCCACACCTTGCACACCCGCTTGCACCTGCGCTTGCACACGCGCTTGCACAAGCGAGCGTCCGCCCAGGTCATTCCCTGTCATCGTCCGGCCGTTGTCCCCGATCCCGCCGTCACCGCCCGCCTCGCCGGAACTCGCGGAATCTGCGGGGTTTGTCAACGAAAAGCCGCCGGTGTCATCGTGTGACATCGGCGGCAGACAAAGCGGGCGAGGAGGATCGAACTCCCGACATTCAGCTTGGGAAGCTGACGTTCTACCGCTGAACTACGCCCGCGGCACGCAGGGAGTATATCCGGCGGCAAGCCGCGGCGGTGCGGCAGAGCCTTCGGCAGTGCATCGGGCAAAGGGGTGGGGCCAGACGCGCGTGCCCGTGCCGGCGCTGGCGTGATGCGGTGTTCGAGCCGCGTCGGGCAGCGCAGCCGAAGGTGCGAGTCGCCCCGTTGCGCCGGAAGTCTGGTGCGGGGCACGGCAGGAATGCCCACTCGATGGGGTAACGGCGTTTGCCGAAGACGGCCGGTGGCTTTGGCGTTCGGGCCGCCGCGGCTTGTGCCCACGGACCCACCGCTCCATCGACCGAAGTTGCTGGATACCGGTCGCCGCCGCCAAATGCAATCGGTGCAGGCTCGGTTCCGATCTCGCTGCGGTCGGAGCAACGCGGCGGGCAAGAGGATCAACTCACGGATCGACGCGCAAGCGAACCGACGAAGGGCCGTGCCCGGAACGATGACGACACCTCAAGCCGAGTAAGATAACCGCCGGACTGATGACTCGACGCGCGCACGCACGACCAAGGTTGAAGGAAACATCGCGCGGGCGCCGCAAGATCATCGTGTCGGTCACGCGCGCCGCCGCCGCCGAACGTGCACCGCCGCGTACAGCGCCGTCGCGCACAGCGTGCTGGGGGCGGGCACGACTTCCACAACACCAAAGAACTCCGCGCGCAGTTGAACGGTCTGTGCAAACGGCGACGGGTCGTCGATGATGTCGTTCCAGCGACCGGGAACACGCCCGAAGAGGGTTTCGTTGGGAGCCCACATGTGCGTGAACGTCTCGGGCATTCCTTGCAGGTTGTTGCTCGGCTCACCCGCATTCCAGTTGGTAAAGGTGACCGCTTCGCCGCTCACCCACTGGAACACGCCCTCCGTCGCCAAGTCGTTGAACCCGATCCACAGGTTCCGGTTCACCCCGTCGAACAGCCCGAACGTTTCAAACACCCAGTCCTGTTCGGTCTGATCGTTGATCGTCACCAGGTTGCCGCCCAGCGTCACGGCGGCCGCCTGCGACGCCGTCCACGGCGCAGATGCCAGCAGGTAGTAACTGCGCCCGTTCTGCGGTTTCACGATCGGGCCCCCGATCACCTGCCCCTAGGCCGAAACGGCCATCGCAACCACGCCCGCAACGCCTGCCGTCAAACGAATGCCCATGTTCCAAACTCCCGGAAGTTCATCCGTCGTCGCACACAGAACCATGCCGTACCGGACGGTGGTCCGTCCAAGATTCCCGGCGCCGGGCGATCCACGCGCGGCGTCTTCTCGGCGTATGCCAGTGCGCAGCAGTATCCGCGTTCGGCAAGCGGCTCAGCGGTACTGGCGGGTTCTCGGCGGCACAATGCCGGCAAACTCTGCCCCGCTTGCACGATTATCGGCTCAGGTCGACGCAAGTTGCTTTGGGCAAGCCGGCCTTGAACCGGCCGCCGCGTTCCGTGCCGAGGTCCACGGAACGCGCATCGTCGGCCCGTCGTTGCACTCGGCGGTGCGCTTTCGCGCCGGCGTGCGTGCGACCGGCTTGCGCCGGCGCGGCGACCAGCACGGCAGAGCGGCCCCGACCTGATCGGCGATGTGCGGAAGGGCGGATGGCGGCCCAGCGCTGGAACCCGCGAGAACGCACGCACGGAACAGGCGTTTCTCCAATGGCCCCGGCAGGACTCGAACCTGCGACCAAGGGATTATGAGTCCCCAGCTCTAACCGCTGAGCTACGGGGCCGAGCCGCGGGGAGTCTAGCCCAAACAAAAACGGGGCGCACCGGCCGGTGCGCCCCCTGGGCGTTGATGGTGGTTGTCGAGGCGGGCGTGCCGATCCGTGGGTCGGCGGCGCTCAACCCTTGATGAACAAGAGGTCGCGGTACGTCGGCATCGGCCACAGGTCCGAGGCGACCTGCGTCTCCAGTTCGTCGGCCACCGCGCGCACCGCGGCCATCGCCGGCCGGACGGCCGTCTTGATGTGCCGCGCGTGCCTGAGCGGGTCCGCGTCGTGGTGCGCCGTCACCTCTTCCAGCGCGGCGGTCTTCTCGCGCAGGTCGTCGACGAGGTCGACGAACTGCTCGAGCATCTCGCGCTGGCTCGGGCTGCTGACGCCCGCGTCGGCCGCGGCGGACACGGCCTGCGCCAGCCGCGTCTGGTGCTTGAGCGCGGCGGGCAGGATCATCGTGCGGACCATCGAGATCATCGTCTCGGCCTCGATGGTGACCTGCTTGACGAACTTCTCGACAAAGACGTCGGCGCGGCTCTCGAGTTCGGCCTTGGAGAGCACCTTGTAGCGCTTGAACAGGTCCACGGCCTTCTTCGTGCGCAGCACGGGCAGGGCCTCGACGGTGTCCTTGAGGTTCGGCAGGCCGCGCTTGGCGGCCTCGGCGTGCCACTTCTCGGAGTACCCGTCGCCGTTGAAGATCACGCGCTTGTGCCTGCGGACGATCTCCTTGAGCAGCGAGCGCACGGCGTTCTGCAGTTTCGCCTCGGTGGGCCTGGCGCCGACGGCCTTCTCCAGCCGCGTGGCGATGAAGTCCAGCGACTCGGCGATGATGGTGTTGAGGACCGTGTTGGGCCACGCCGAGGACTGCGTGGAGCCGACGGCGCGGAACTCGAACTTGTTGCCGGTGAAGGCGAACGGCGAGGTGCGGTTGCGGTCGCCCGAGTCGCGCGGGATCTGCGGGAGCGTGCGTGCCCCGAGGTCGAGCGCGCCGCCCTTGATCGTCCGGCGCGTGCGGCCGGTCTCCAGCTGGTCGATGATGTCGGTGAGCATGTCGCCCAGGAAGATGGAGATGATCGCGGGCGGGGCCTCGTTGGCGCCCAGCCGGTGGTCGTTGCTCGCGCTGGCGATCGACGCGCGGAGCAGGTCCGCGTGCAGGTCCACCGCGCGGATGACGGCGCACAGGAACACGAGGAACTGCATGTTCGTGTGGGCCTCTTCGCGCGGGTCGAGCAGGTTCACGCCCGTGTCGGTCGAGAGCGACCAGTTGTTGTGCTTGCCCGAGCCGTTCACGCCGGCGAACGGCTTCTCGTGCAGCAGCGCCTGCAGGCCGTGGCGCGGCGCGACGCGCTTGAGCGTCTCCATCACCAGCATCTGGTGGTCGCAGGCGATGTTGGTCGTCTCGAAGACCGGCGCGATCTCGTACTGCCCCGGCGCGACCTCGTTGTGGCGCGTCTTGACGGGCACGCCCATGCGGTACAGCTCACGCTCGACGTCGGCCATGAACGCGAGCACCGTCGCCGAGATCGAGCCGAAGTAGTGGTCCTCCAACTGCTGGCCCTTGGGCGGGCGCGCGCCGAAGAGCGTCCGCTCGCACAGCAGCAGGTCGGGCCGGGCGAAGTACAGGCTCCGGTCGACCAGGAAGTACTCCTGCTCGGGCCCGAGCGTGGTGATCACGCGCGACACGCCCGCGTCGGTGCCGAAGAGTTTCAGCACCCGCATCGCCTGGTGGCTGATGGCGTCCATCGAGCGCAGCAGCGGCGTCTTCTTGTCCAGCGCCTCGCCGGTCCACGACACGAACGCCGTCGGGATGCACAGCGTCACCGTGCCGTCGCTGCGCGTGAGGAACGCCGGGCTGGTCGGGTCCCACGCGGTGTAGCCGCGGGCCTCGAACGTCGCGCGCAGCCCGCCGGAGGGGAAACTCGACGCGTCCGGCTCGCCCGACACCAGCGCCGAGCCGCCGAACTCGCTCAGCGTCCCGCCCTTGCCGTCGGGGATCGTCAGCGAGTCGTGCTTCTCGGCGGTCAGGCCCGTCAGCGGCATGAACCAGTGCGTGTAGTGCGTCGCGCCGTTCTCGATCGCCCACTCCTTCATCGCCGCGGCGACGACGTCGGCGATCTCGGCACGCAGCGGCTTGCCGAGGTGGATCGTCTCCATCAGACGCCTGAAGACGTCCTTGGGCAGGCGCTGCCGCATGACGCGTTCGTTGAACACGTCCGCGGCGTAGAACCCGTCGACCCGTTGGGCGCCCGAAGACCCGTTCTGCTGGTACCGCGACTTGGACGCGGCCGCGAGGGCCTCGTGCCGCGAAGCGGTCAGGAGCGAGGTGCCGGGATGGTTTCCGTTGTCGAGCGCCATGGGGCCTTCCTCCGCGGGAGTTCGCCCTGGCTGGCCGCCGCCGCCGGTCGCGCCAGCGCTCCGTCGCACTCGCGGCCATTGGCTGTTCTGGAGCGGGCCAACAGGGATTGCCCCGCGATCTTTGAAGCGTGATTGTTGCGGGCTGCCGCCTGCGAGCAAGCGTCGGCACGCTTTGGCGTGCATTCCTCACGCACGGCAACTACATCGGCGAACCCGCGCCCATGCTTGGGCCGGGCACACGAACCTGCCGGCCGTCCCAGAAAGACCGCCGCGGCGGGGCGGCAGGCATTTGTCCACAAACGCCTCTTTATGCCAAACCGGCCCCCAACTCGCGGCAGAAGGCCCCCGCGGCGGCCGCGGGGCTCTCGCCGGCCTTGGCCGCGGCACCCATCCGTTTGACCAAGGCGCTGCCGACAATCGCGGCGTCGGCTCCGCCATCGCGGACGACTTGGCGCACCTGTTCCGGGGTGCCGATGCCGAAGCCGCAGGCGAGTGGCAGGTCGGTGACTTGCCGCAGCATCCGGACACGCTCGGCGATTCGGCCTGTGACCACGTCGCCGCTCTCGCCCGTGATGCCGGCCCGGGTGAGGACGTAGACAAACCCTGTGCAGGCGCGGGCGATCTCCGCCGCGCGTTGCGGCGAGGTTGTCGGCGCGACCAGCAGGGTCGTCGTAAGCCCGGCGTTTGCCGCCGCGGCACGCCACGGGCCGCTCTCTTCGGCGGTCAGGTCGGGCAGGATCACGCCGTCGAAACCCGCATCCGCGAGTTGGCGGAAGCAGGCATCGGGTCCGAGGCGCCAGACGATCGAGACGCTCACCATCGCGACGATGCCGAGTGTGCAGCCCGCCGCGCGTGCCTGCCGGACTTCCGCCGCGACCGATGCGGGCGTGCAGCCGGAGGCGATCGCCTCGTGCATCGCCGCGGCGATGACGGGGCCATCGGCGATGGGGTCGGAGAAGGGGATGCCGATCTCGACGACGCTTGCACCGGCGCGCTGGAGTTCGGGCAGCGCGGCGGCGATGGTCCCGACGCTCGGATATCCGCCGCAGACAAACGGCATCAGAGCCTTGCGGCCGGCGGCGCGAAGATCGCGGAAGATGCTGTCAATGCGGGACATGCGGCGGGAGGATAGGGGAGCCGGAGGCGGGACGAGTCCTTGGCTCACGCGACGCCCCGGCGACAACGCTTTCGCGGAATCGCAAGGGGCGCGGAGTGCGGAGTGCGGAGTGCAGAGTGCAGAGTGCGGAGTGCAGAGTGCAGAGTGCGGAGTGCAGAGTGCAGAGTGCAGAGTGCGGAGTGCGGAGTGCGGAGTGCGGAGTGCAGATGATCGTACAATCGGCTCTCGCCTTCCGACCTCCGACCTCCGACCTCCGACCTCCGACCTCCGACCTCCGACCTCCGACCTCCGACCTCCGACTTCCGCCTTCCGCATTCCGACTTCCCATGCCCCCCCTCATCCTCTCCACCTGGTCGTTTGGTCCGGTCGCCAACAACCCCGCGTGGGAGGCGATGTCGCGCGGCGGGAGCGCCCTCGACGCCGTCATCATCGGCGCGACCGCGGTCGAGAACGACCCGACGATCAACTCCGTCGGCATCGGCGGTCTGCCCGATGCGTCGGGGCGCGTCTCGCTCGACGGGTGTGTGATGGAGAACCCGGACCGCGCGGGCTCGGTCGCGTGTCTGCGGCGCTTCGCCAACCCGTGCGCCATCGCGCGGCGGGTGATGGAGAGAACGATCCACGTCATGCTCGTGGGCGAGGACGCCGACCGCTTCGCCGAGCGCGAGGGCTTCGCGCCCATCGGCGAGAAGGGGCTGCTCACCGACTACGCCCGCGCGGAATGGGAGAAGTGGATCAACGACCCGCGCCACGTTGATCGGGAGAAGTACCGCGGCTGGATCCCGCCGCTGAACGTCGAGGAGAAGGCCCGCAGCGGCCCGAACCAGTCGCACGACACGGTGTGCGTGCTCGGGATCGACGGCGCGGGCAGGCTCGCGGGCGCGTGCTCGACGTCGGGCATGGCCTTCAAGGTGCCGGGCCGCGTCGGCGATTCGCCGATCATCGGGCACGGGCTGTACGTCGATCAGGAGGCGGGCGCCGCCGCGGCGACGGGCAACGGCGAACTGGTCATGGGCACGTGCGGCTCGTTCCTCGCGGTGGAACTGATGCGCCTCGGCGCGACGCCGATCGAAGCGGTGAGCGAGGCGCTCACGCGGATCACGAAGCGCTTCAAGTTGGGACCGGACCATCAGGTGGCGATGATCGCGCTGGCGCGCCCCGCGAAGCCCGGCGAGCAGTGGGGGGGCTGGGCCTCCGCGGCGATCCGCCCCGGATACAGCCACACCATCACCGACGCCGCGGGCACGCGCGTCGAACCCGCGCAGCGCGTGCTGATGCCGTGAAGCGGTGAAACACGGCGGCGCACGGGGTCGCACGGAGAGAGTTCAGGGTTTGCGCGCGGTTCACGCGTGCGCGACGTCGCTCACCTGGGCGGGTCAAGAGCCGTGTTGTGAAGGCCGTGAGGGGACCGGGTCGGGGCGCCACGCCGCGGCGCACTCGGGGCAGATGGTCAGCCCGTCCTGCTGCGCGGGAACGCCGCGGAGGTTGTACGCGCACGCGGCGCACAGGCCCCTCGCGAGCCGCGATGCGCGCCACGCCCGCGTGTTGACACGCTGGAAGTGCACGCCCAGCGGGAGCGCGATCGCCAGCATCGCGGCGATCATGATGAACCCGAAGAGCGACCCGAGCCACGGCCTGAGCCAGACCATCGACGCCAGCAGCGCGCCGGTCGTCGCGGCCCACGCGAGCAGCAGCCGACGGTGCTCGTGCAGCAGCAGACGTTGATACTCGCGGCGGACCAGCGCGTCGTGCCGCGGCGATTCGTCGGTGAAGGTCACGACATGCCGCCGGCCGCGTTCGTCGCGGACCGCGGGCCGGAACGTGAGCCGGTCAACCCACGACATCCGGAAGGTTCTCCATCCCCTCGCTCAGCACGCGCGGGCCCGACTCGGTGATCATCACGTCGTGCTCGTAGTGCACGGCGGTCGAGCCGTCGGCCGTGTACACGGGCCACTCCTTGGCGTGCTGCCTCACCTGCCCCGTGCCCAGCGCGATCATCGGCTCTGCCGCGAGCACCGTGCCCGGCGCGCAGCGAACCAGCGCGTCGGGCCATTCCCCGCTGTAGGTCGGCACCACGTTGGCCAGATACGGCGGCTCGTGCAGCCCCTTCTTGCGTTTGTCGTCCCAGCGCCCGTAGCCGTGCCCGCCCAGGCCGCGGATGAGATGGAACCCGCACTCGCCCTCGACGTAGCCCTGCACCGTCCGCGCCCAGGCGAGGTAGGTGTTGGCCGGGTGCAGTTCTTCCACGCCGCGGCGGAGCGACTCCTTGCCGCACTGCATCAGCCGCTTCACCTCGGCGCTGGGGTAGTCCTCGAAGACGTAGGTCCACGCCGCGTCGCCGACCCAGCCGCGGTGCACGACGCCGACGTCGATCTTCAGCACGTCGCCGGGGCGCATGGGCCGGGTGCACGATCCGGCGGTGCCGTGCACGACGCAGTCGTTCACGCTCAGGCAGGCGTGCGAGGGGAAGGGGGGCAGCCGCCCGACGCGATAGCCCAGAAAGCACGACCGGCAGCCGAGATCGGCCAGCATCCGCGCGACGAACGCGTCGATCTGCCCGAGCGTCTGCCCGGCCTTGAGAAACTCGACCAGCCGCTGGTGCGTCTGCACCACGCGCTGGGCCGCGGCAAAGGCGAGGTCGGCATCGACTCCGGAAACGACAGGGGCGCGTGACATCGGGCGATGGTAGGGACCACGGGGCGCGGTGCGCGACGCGTGCTCGCAGAGCCCGGGCACCCGTGCGGCGACCTGCGAACCATTGCGCATGCCTTCCCTTCGCGTCATGGACGACCGCGACCGCCCCGCGCCGATCCCCGTCGCGCACGTGCGGGAACTGCCCGCGTGGTGGCGCAGGCGTTACGGCCCGTGGTCGTGGCGGCGCGCCCCGAAGATCGCGTGGGCGATCCTTCGCACGCCCGCGGTGGTGCTCGGCCTCGCCGCGGCGTGCCTGCTCGGCGTGCTGGCGCGGATGCTCGCCGAGGACACCGCGATGTTCCTGGGCCTGATCGTGTTCGGCCCGGTCGTGGTGCCGCTGCTCACGCTCGGGCTCTTTGCCGGGCGCGGCGTGCTCGGCCTGGGCCGCGGGCTGGGGCCGACGGTGCGCGACGCGATGCTCGACGCGGCCCGCTGCCCCTCGTGCGGCTACGACCTATCCGCCAGCGTCGCCGAGGCGGACCTGTGCCGCGTGTGCCCGGAGTGCGGCGCGGCGTGGATCCTGCCGCGGGACCGGCCCGACGCGACGGTGCACGTCGTTCGCGCAAAGACCGTGCGCCACCGAGCCCAATCGCCGCGCGACCCCGCGCAAGAACAAGGCCCCGGCACGGAGCCGGGGCCCTGAGGATGGATGAGCGAACCGACGGTGAGCCGATCAGCGGATCTCGCCGCCGCCGAAGTCGATGCCCTTGAGGCCGGCGCGCGTCCACCGGTAGTGGCCGGTGACGGTCTCCTGCAGGACGGCCGTGTTGCGGCAGGGCGGCTCCCAGGCCAGGTTCGGCGCGTAGAGGTAGGTCGTGGGGTTCGGGCTGGCCGGCGTCGCCGGGTTGAAGCCGCGGTTGGAGTCCTTGGTTTCGAGGATGCGCACCGAGCCGTCAAAGAAGAGCAGTTCGGCCTTGGCGTTGGAGTAGGCGTGATAGAGCGCGCGGTTCTTCCGCGAGTGGTAGTCGTTCATCTCGTACGCCATGACCTTCTGGCTGGGGAAGTTCACGTCGGAGAACTTGCGGTTGCCCAGCACCGTGGTCGCGGTGTCGCCCGGCACGTACCAGAGGTAGTGGTACTGCGCCTGATAGACCGTCGGGATCGTCACGCCGCCCACGGTCACGAACCGGTCCGGCGACCAGAACGAAGGCACGAAACTGTACGTCGCGCTGTACGGCCAGCGCTGGCCGGCGTTGCTGTTGTCGCCGGGGTACTCGCCGTCGACGAAGTTCCACCAGTTGGTGTTCCCCTCGTTCAACGCGGCGCGGATGGCCTTCTGCCACTTCTGACGGATGCGGTCCTCCGGGCAGGCCATCGTCGGCTCGGGCAGGCGCTGCTGCAGGTAGTCGTTGAGCACCAGGTGCGAGTACAGCACGTGCGGGATCCAGCCCGTGATCTGCTGCAGATCGGGGCGGTCCGCGCGACGGCGCAGGATGTCGATCGCCTGGTTCGCCGCGGCCTGTGTCGCGTTGGTGGCCGGGCCGACCCAGTCGGTGTAGGCGATGTTCTTCTTCCACGTGAACGAGGCGCACCGATCGGTGAAGTCCGTCGCGTAGTTGTTCTGCGCGATGCCGAGTTGCTGCTGGTTGGCGCCGCAGATCACGCGCCTGGCCGCGCGACGCGCCTCGGACAACGCCGGCAACAGAATGGCCACCAAGAGCGCCACGATCGCGATCACGATCAGCAACTCGATCAAGGTGAAGCCGCCACGCCCGTAACGTGCTTTCCCGACCATCGGTTTTCTCCCCGGCGATTGCCGCAGAACGCGGCCGCCGAATAGTCCCCCAAGAAACCCCGCCAAACTGAAACTACACCAAGAAATTGGTGCTGGCAAGAGGCAACGCGGCCTCTGTGGATATTTTCGTGCAGCGCGATCGGGCGAGCCCAAAAACAAAGCACCCCGGCCGCGAAGCCGGGGTGCGATTCCTTACGGATTGCGAACGGAACGTTCGGATCAGCGGACCTCGCCGCCGCCGAAGTCCACGCCGCGAAGGCCGGCACGCGTCCAGCGGTAGTACCCGCGGACGGCTTCCTGCGCTGCGCCGCTGCGGGTTGGCGACTCCCAACCCGCCGGGGCATAGTTGAACGTCGTCGGGTTCGGGTTGTTCGGCACGGCGGGGTTGAAGCCCAGGTTGGTCTCGCCGGTCTTGCGCGTGGTGACCGCGGCGTCGAAGGTCAGCAGCGGCTGGCGGCTGTCGGCGTAGGCGTAGAACAGGTCGCGCCGCTTGTTGAAGTGCCGCATGTCCGAGTCGTACAGAGCGACCTTCTGCGCGGGGAACGACACGTCGGAGAGCTTCCGCAGACCGAGAATCGTCGTCGTGCCCTGCGCCGGAACCTGGAACAGATAGTGCACGCCGCCCTGCGACACGGTCGGCTGGTTGCCGACGGTGCGGTCGGGCGACCACGCCGCGGGCACGAAACTGTACGACGAACTGTACGGCCAGCGCTTCTCGGCGTTGCTGCTGCCGGCCGGACGCTCGACGTCGGGCTGGAGCGCGAAGAAGTCGTCGGGGTTCACTGCGACCGAGTCCTGCCACTTCAGACGCAGCCGGTCCTCGGAGCAGGCGACCATCTTCTCGGGCAGACGCTGCGCGAGGTAGTCGTTCAGCACCAGGTGCGAATACAGCACGTGCGGGATCCAGCCTTGGATCTGCTGGATGTCCTCGCGGAACGCGCGGCGGCGGAGGATGTCCACCGCCTGGTTCGCGGCTGCGCCCGTCGCATCGGCGGCCGGGCCCACCCAATCGGCGTACTGGACGTTGGCCTTCCACGTGAACGACGGGATGCGGTCCTGGAAGTCCGACGAGTAGGTGTTGATCGCCACGCCGAACTGACGCATGTTCGACTCGCACTGCGTCTTGCGCGCCACCTTGCGGGCTTCCGCCAGCGCGGGCAGGAGGATGCCCACCAAGAGCGCGATGATCGCGATGACGATCAGCAACTCAATGAGCGTAAATCCTTTGCGTGAAAGCACTTTCGAGATCATCGTTTGCTCCATGCCACTGTGCGCTCTGCTCCGGTGAAGAACTCCCGAAGCCTGATACGTCCCAGAACGGTGACGATCGATCAACCAGTTTACCTACTGCTCACAAACGCGGCCACTCTTGCCCACATTTTCCATACGCAGGCTTCAATGGTCGGGATGCGTGCCGTTGTACGCCCGTCAGAGTCTTCCACCGGCCCGAACCACGGCCAACCGCGTCCGGGCCGCTGCCGCGGCCGCCCGAAGCCGCGGATCAGGCGCATCTGAACGCTCAATCTCTCGGTCGGCCTCGGACAGCAACGCGCCGAGATCGTCCACTTTGGCCGTGAGCAACCGGTCGATCAGCGTGCCGAGTTCGCGGGGTGCTCCCGCCCCCGATCCGGACGGCGCGGGCTCGGCATCTTTGTCGTTCGTGTGATCGCTCGGCGGTTCGGCCTTTGCCGGCGTGCCGCCCGATCGGCCATGCGGCCCCACGGCCGGCGCGCTGGTCGCGGCCGGGCTCGCCGATGCGCCGGCGTGATCCTGGCTGTGCAACGAAGGCAGCACGAGCATGGCCGTGACGGCCAGCACCACCGCGCCGATCCCGACGACGATGCCCGTGGTGGTGCGCCGCCGGGCACGCTGCCTCCGCTGTCGGAGCGCGATCAGGCTCTCCGCGTCCAGTTCCGCGCCGGCGCTGCCCGCAGCGTCTGCGATGGGCGCGCCGCCGCTGGCTTTGTGCGAGCCCGCGACTTCCGCGGCGTCGGCTTGACCCGGAAGCAGTCGGATCGGCGCCAGCCCGAGGTGCTCGCGGTCGTCGGGCGCTTCGAACGACGCCCCGCACGCGCCGCACTGCGTGTCGCCGGCCCTGGCCGGCGCGCGGCAGACGTGGCACGCGCCCAGCAGGTGCGCCACGCCCGGCACGTTCCGCGCGTACGACCAGAACTGCCGCGTCGTCGGGCCCTTGATCACCGTGTCGGGCGCGATCCGGCCGCGACGCACCAGTTGCACGAGCGTTGCGAGCGAAAAGCCCGGCAGGAACGGGTTGTTCTCATCGCGGATGAACCACGGCCCCATCGCGTTCTGCGAGGCCTGTCGCGACAGCGGCTCGAACAGCCCGCGGCAGCGTTCGCACGACTTGACCCCCGCCGACACGTGCCCGCAATACGGGCAGAGCGTCGTCTGCGGCCTGGGTGCGGGCACGCCCGGCGACCCGCCGCGCTGCGGCCGATCCGGGCGTGAGTGTGCCGAGGCGTGATCCAAAGACGTGTTCCTTTGCCGGTTGACCGCGTGACCCGCGCCGACTGTCATTGACCATGAGAGTCTACGAAGCCCCCGTGCGTCGCAGCGGTCGATACGCAGGCCCCGCGGCCGCGTGTTTCCTCGCCGCGGTGCTTGTCTCGGTGTTCATCCCCGCGTCGGTCCCGGGTGACTTGCTGGCCAGTCAGCCCGACCGCGCGGGGCAGGACCGGCCCGCCGCGGTGCTCGACAGCCGCGCCATCGGTTGGCCCGAGGTCGCGCCCCTGCTGGCCGAGGCCGCGGGGGCCGTGGTGCTGGAGGAAGTCCTGCTCTCCCGCGTGCTCGACGACGAGGCGAGGGCCCAAGGGGTGCGGGTGTCCGACGCGGACATCGCGGCCGAGCGTGCGATCCTGCTCGAGACGCTCGCCGATGCGGCGCAGGCGGCGCCCGACAACGCCGAACGGCTGCTGGCTCAGGTGCGTGTGTCTCGCGGCCTGGGCGATCGGAGATTCGCCGACCTGCTCAAGCGCAACGCGCAGCTCCGGGCGCTGGTGCGGATGCGGAGCGGGCCCGGGGGCGTTTCCGTCACGCCCGAGGACGTCGAGCAGGCCATCGACCTCAAGCACGGCCCGCGCGTCCGCGCGCGGATGATCCTCGTGCGCGCCGAGGCGCAGGCCGCGCGGGCGCTGGAGCGCCTCGACGCGGGCGAACCGTTCGCCGAGGTGGCGATGGATCTCTCGGCCGATCCCTCGCGCCTGCGCGGCGGGCTGCTCGACCCCGTCAGCACGGCGGACCCGGCGTACCCGGTCGCGTTCCGCCGTGCGCTGGAGCAGACGCCCGTCGGCCGCCACAGCCGCGCCGTGATGGTCCCGTGGGACAACGCGCCCGGCTACGTCGTGGTGCGCGTGGAGGAACGGATCCCCGGCGACGGCGAGGACCGGGCCGCGGTCGCGCCGCGCGTCGAGCGCGAGGTGCGCATGGTGCGTGAGCGGGCCGCGATGGACCGGCTGGCGCGCGACCTGATCGACAACGCCGCCGGACGGCTGAGCGTGCTCGACGCGTCGCTGGAATGGTCGTGGCGCACGCGCCGGGCGGCCGTGCCCTGAGGCGGTCAGCCCTGCACGCACAGCGGCGCGTTGGGCCGCGAGGGTTCGGCGGGGGCGGCCGCGCCGGGCGATTGCCGCTCCTCGGCGGCCTTGCGCATCGCCAGCACCCACGTCTCGCGCTCGAACTCGAGCATCTCGAGCACCTTGTCGGCCTTGGCCAGGTCGCGTTCGAAGCCCGCCTCGACCAGGCGCGTGTACATGAACGTGTACAGGCCGGTCACGCGGCTGCACAACTCGGGCGCGATGTCGGGCCGGACCGAGTTCATCAGTTCCAGCAGGATGTTCCGGCACTTGGAAAAGCCGTCGTAGGACGCCTCGTGGTCCTTGCGCTCCAGCCCGTCGCGGCCCTGACGCAGGAACTTGATCGCCCCGTCGAGCAGCATCAGCCGCAACTCCTCGGGCGAGGCGGTCAGGACCTTGGTCCGGAGGTAGGCGTTGGCGGTGTTGGCGGTGGCGGTCATGGCGGGGAGAGGTATCGGACCCCGGCGGGCCCGACTTCACGTCCGGTAACGGCGTTCATCGCCGGATCGAGGAGATCGCCGACGACAGCCCGCCGAGCGAGGCGGACTGGCGCTGCAGGTTCGCCAGAGTGGACTCAAGGTTGGCGAACTGCCGCGTCAGCGCGTCGCGCCGGCTGGCCAGCCGCTGGTCGATCTGCGCGATGCGGGTGTTCTGGAACCGGATCTGCCCGTCGATCGCCTGCCGCCGGCGCGCCAGCAGCCCGTCCGACGGCGAGAGGTACCGGTCGGCCAGTTGCACGACCAGTTCGGCCACGCCCAGGCGCGAGTACTCGGTCGCAGAGGTGTTGTTCACGAAGACGCCGGGCGAGACCTCGATGCGCTCGTCGCGCGGGGCCTGCTCGAATGCCGCGAACACCGCCGCGACGCCGTCGGGGTCCTGCTCCAGCGCGGTGCGGAGTTTGGCCGCGTCGAACTGCAGTTGTCCGCCCTGCGTCGTCGTGACGCCGATCTGGCTGAGCGCGACGAACCCGCCCTCGACCCCCCGGGCCCGTCCCTGCACGGTGGTGAACAGGGCGCGCCGGAGCTCGAGCGCGGCGCTGTCGCCCAGCAGCACGCCCTTGACCTGCGTCTCGCTGTTGTAGGCCGTCAGTTGCGCGATGCGCGAGGCGATGGCGTTGAACGCACTCACAAAGTCGTTCACCGCCGACTCGATCGCCGCGGTGTCGCGCCCGATGGTCAGCGTCACGGGGTTGTCGCTGCGCCCGGTGACGTCCACGCTCACGCGGTCGATCACGCCGTCGAACGTGTTGGTGGTGCTGCTGAGCATCACCGCGCGCGCGGGGTCGTCGGAGCCGAAGAACACGCGCGCGTTGCGTGCCTCGGCGGTCGTCACCAGCCCCATGTCGGCGCCGGCCGAGTCGAACGTGAACGCCCCCGCCGCGCCCGTGTCGCGCGCCGTCAGGCGGAGCCGGAACGGCGCGGCCGACGAGCCGTCGTTGATGACCGACGCGAGCACGCCCATCCGGCCCGCGTTGATCCGCGTGACCAGCGTGTCCAGCGTGTCGGTCGCCGAGAGTTCGATCGTCCGCTCGTAGGTCCCGTTGACGAAGTTCTGCGCGCCCGAGCCAGCGGCCTCGCCCGCGATGTTCAGCGACCGCGCGACCGTCCCCGTCAGGTCCGCGATCCGGATCCTGGACGAGCCGGCCGTCGATGGGTCGCGCGGCTCGATGATGATGCCGTCGCCGTTGTCGTTCACCCGCGCGCGGACGTCCAGACCCCGGCTGTTGATCTCCTGGATCACGTCGCCGATGGTCCGCGAGTCGGCGTCGATGTCCACCTCGGCCCGCACGCCGCGCGTGTCGAAGATCTCGAAACGCCCCGTGCCCACGCCGCGCCCTGCGTTGAGCGAACCAAGCAGCACCGACCGGTCCACGTAGCGGTGCTGCTGGCGCGCGCTGGTGATCGTGGCGCTCTGCACGCCGGCGGGCGCGGTCGCCACTCCCAGTTGCGTCGCCCCGTCGCCCTCGACGATCAGCGGTCCGGTGCCGCCGGTCGTGTCGGTCAGCACGATCGCCGTGCCGTTGGACGACAGCGACGCGGTCACCTTGCCGCCGGTGGCGTCGGAGATCTGCCGCAGGATCTCGGCCACCGACGCGGTGGGCGTGATGCTGAAGGAGAACACGCTCGCGTCACGCGCCGTAATGCTGAACGCGCCCGACGTCAGCCCCTGCCCGCCACGCAGGTTCGACGCCAGCGTCGAGTTGATCGCCGCCAGCACCGGCGTGCCGCTGATGCTGTCGCCGCTGGTCGAGCCGACGATCCCCAGGTCGCTCGCGGCGGTGCTGTTGGAGTTGGCGGTGATGGAGAAGTTGTCGGCGCCGGTCGGCACGGAGGAGTCCACCAGCCGGAACCCGCGCCCGTCGCCGGCGACCTCGAGGGTCACCTTGCCCTCGGTCTGCTCCGAGATGCGCTGGCGGAGTTGGCCGATCGTGGAGACCGCGGAGGCGGTCAGTTGGCCCTCCGCGTTGTAGATGTTGCCGATGTCCACGTTGTACGTCGATCCGTCGCGCGTGCGGACCGTGAAGTCCGCCGTCGCGTTGCCGACCGCGTTGTTGAACCCCACGCCCAGCCCGTCGCGCAGCGACGCGAGCGTCATCGCGTCGCCCAGCGTCAGCACGCGCTGGCCGTTGAGCGTCCCGCCCGTCGCCGAGCCCTCGATACCCAGCGACGCGGCGGTGGTGTACCCCGGGGCGCTCTGCACCGACATCGTGCCCATGCCGCCGGAAGTGTCGGTGAGCACGAAGCGGTCGCCCTGCACCGACATGCGCACCCGCACGCCCTGCGCCGAGTTGAACGCGTCGAGCACCTCGTTCACCGTCGCCGCGCGCGAGAGGTCGATCGTCGCCGAGGCGCCGGTCGCGTCGGTCACGATCACGCGCCCGCGCGAGACGCCCTCCCCGCCGTTGAGCATCGACAGGTCGGTGTCGCGGTCCAGCCGGGCCAGCGCGCTCTCGATCGTCACCGAGGTCAGGCCCAGGCCCGTCGACGCGCGGTCCACAAAGCCGCGCGACAGCGCCTGCTGGCTCTGCACCACGCGGTCGACCAGGAACGAGAACGAGCCCAGCGGCGCGCCCGGCTGGGCTCGGGCCGTCAGCACGCCGGTGTCGGAACTCACCGCCGTCGCGGCCTGAAACACCCGCGCGGTGCGGAACTTGGCCGCGGCGGTCTTGAGCGTCGAGAGCCGGCTGTTGAGGTCCAGCAGGGCGGCCTGCTGGCTCTGGAGTTGCAGGATGCGCTGCTGGGCCGTCTGGCGCGGGCGCGCCTCGATGGCCAGCAGTTGGTTGATCAGCGAGCCGGTGTCCAGCCCGCTGACGAGTCCGATCCCGGATGTGATGCCGCTCATGCCGCCTCCGACGCCTGTTCAGTCGCGACCTCGGGCGCAGGGGGCCGACACTGGCCGCCGCGGGCGCTGGCGCTGGCCAGCCGCTCCCAGTCGGGCACCAGAAGGCCCCTTCGCCGCAGCGAGAGCAGGTCCATCGCCCAGCACGCAAGCAGCCTGTGCGCCGGCTGCGGCGTGTGATCGACCGACCCAAACTGGGCGTCACCAAAGGTCTGCACAGTCCCTCCGAGTCGGACGGCCCGCAAACCGCGGGCCATGCTCGGGAGATTCATCGGACCTTGAGCGGGGAGGGGTGAAATGCGGGTCCCAATCGGCGCCAAGTGACCGTCCAGTGGCCCGTACAGTCGGCGTGGTAGGGGAGGGGCCGGACGGCATTCGGAAATAAACCACTGGTTTCGGGGGTGGTGGGGGCTTGCGGTTTTCGGGATGGTCCATCCGAACTTTGGCGCAATTGCACCGATAGAAGCGGACGATTCAGCGCCGGTGCGCAGGATCGACCGTGTGTTCAACCGGCCTGTGGCCGCTCGACCGTATGGACCTCCAGAACCATCGCGTGTTTCAGTTGGTCGTCGGCGCGTTGTGCGCGCTGACCGGTCTGAGCGCCATCGTGCTCCTCGGCGCGTCGCTGGTTGCGACGCCGCGGGTGTGGTTCCTCGCCGGGTTTGAGTTGCTGGTGATCGTGGCGTCGGTGTTCGGCGTGCTGGTGGCGATGGGCCGGTTCCGCGACGGGCCGGCTTTGGCGCTGGCGTGCGTCGTGGGCGTCATCGGCGTCGGGTCGCTTCTGGCCTACGTCGGACCGGGCAAGGCTTTTCTCGGCGACACGGCCCGGATCTACCTGATCGCCCGCGGGCTCGACGCGGCGACGCTGGGGCTGGCCGCGTGCCTGCTGGTGTGGGTCCGTCAGCCGCGGACGTCGCTGCGCTCGCTGCTGATCGCCGCGGCGTGGCTGGTGGCGCTGGCCGTCGTGGCGGTGGTGATGTTCAAGGTCCGCGGGGCGCTGGCGACGTCGTCGGGCGCGATCCGCTTCGCGTGCGCGGTGGTGTTCGGCGGCATGTTGATCGCCGCGCTCTCCGGCGCGGTGCACTACGCGGTGCGGTCGTTCCAGGCGGGCGTGCAACTCCCGCGGCGCACGTGAAAACGCCCGGGCTGCGCGGGGCGCCCGGGCGTGCGTGACCGATGGTCGCTCAAAGCTCGCCGGTGGTTACTCGGCCTTCTTCTTGCCGCGCGGCTTGGGCTTGGCCTCGGCCGCGTCCTCGCCGTCGTCGTCGTCCTTCTTGGCCTTGGGCTTGGACTTCTTGGCCGGCGCGGCGGACTCGCCGCCGTCGGCGTTCTGCCCGCCGAAGAGTCTGTTGAACTCCTCGACGCTGACGTCCTCGATTCTGGCCTTGGCGATGATCGCGTCGAGGGTCTTGTGCTCCCGGATCTGGTTCCAGACCATGCCGATCTGGTTGCGGGCGAAGAGGTCCTGCCGCAGTTTCTCGGGGCGCTCGCCGCGCATCGAGGCCATCTGCGCGATCCGGCCGTTGAGTTCGGCCTCGGTGATCTTGACGTCGAAGTGCTCCGCGGCCTTGTCGAGCGCGAAGAAGAGTTTGAGTTCGCGCACCGCGTTCTCGCGCGACGCGGCGCGCAGTTCGGCGATCTGCTCCTCGATCTTCTGCGGGTCCATGCCGCGGTAGGCCAGTTCGAGGCGGCGGCGCTCCAGCGACCGCGCGGCCTGCGCGGCCGTGACGCGCTCGGGCGTCTCCATCTCGACGTTGTCGACGAGCCACTTGGCGACCTGCCCGCGCATCGCGGCCTGCTGGTCGATGGCGACGCGCTGGGCGATCCGCTCGCGGATGATCTCTCGCACCTTCGCCGGGCTCTCCAGCGAGTAGCGCTCGGCGACCTCCTGCTCGGTCGCGGGGATGATCTCGTCGGCGCGGTTGACGGTGAACGTGATCGTGAGCGCCTTGCCGCGGAGTTTCTCGTTCTCGTGGTTCTCCGGGCCGGTGGTCCTGACGGTGAAGGTGTCGCCGACCTTGACGCTGCCGATCTGGGGGCCCAGGTCGTCGACCAGCACGCCCAGGATCATGCCGCGACCGTTCTTGTCCTCGGTCGGGATCTGGATCACGGCGTCGCCGATGTCGTAGTGCTTCTCGCCGGACTCGTCGGTCATGACCGCGTGCCCGGTGAGGTAGTCGCCCTTGTCCGGCTTGGTCTTGGGCTCCAGCCGGCCCTCGTTGAGCAGCAGGCGGTCCAGTTCGCGCTTCACCAGATCGTCGGTGATCTCGAACGTCGGGCGCTTGACCGTGATGCCCTCGAACTTGGGCAGATCGAACTCGGGCAGCACCTCGATCTCGACCTCGAACGCCAGCGGCTTGCCGTCCTCGATCTCGACCTTGAGCAGGCTCTCGCTGAACGGCTCGCCGATGACGCGGAGTTTGTTCTCCTCGACGGCCTTGGAGTACGCCTGCGCGACCAGTTGGTTCTTGGCCTCGCGCCGCAGCGTCGAGCCGAAGCGCTTCTCGACCAGCCGGCGCGGGGCGCGGCCCTTGCGGAAGCCGGGCAGTTCCGTCTCGACCAGCAGCGTGTCCAGCGACGTGCCGAGGTGCTCGGTGACAGTCTCGGCGGGGATCTCGATCGACAGTTTCTTGCGGCTTGGACCGATGTCCGAAATCTCGACTTTGTTCGGGCGTTCGGTCGCGGGAGCGGTCTCGGCCATGATGCGTTCTCCGGGGTCCAGAGCGGCGTGCCGACGTCGGCGGGCCGCTCCCCACCCGAGGTGCGAGGGGCGGGATGGTAGGTCGCGTGCGGAGTTCGTCCCGATTCAGCCACTTTGGCCTCCCGGGCCACGTACCCGTGATAGTCTGAACAACAGTGAACAGGCCGCTTCTCGCCTCGACTCATCCGTCACCCGGCCGGGAGAGACTCATGGCACGTCCGAATCGCGTCCCGCCCGCGTTCGGTGGGGGCGCCGCGCTGCTCGCCGCGTGCGCGGCTTGGGCGCAGGTCGAGTGTGGCTCGGCCGGTGGCGACCTCGTCTTCACCGAGTTTGCGAGCATCGCCAACTCCACCGCGTCGGCCGGCGTCGACGCCGCGGCGTTCGGCATCAGGCACACGAACATCGGCAGCGCGCCGCTGCCGGCGGTGCTGACGTCGGCGATGCACCCGGTCCTGGCGCCGAACCTCTACCGGTTCACCGACTCGGGCGGCGTGTCGCGCATCGAGCAGGTCGGCATGGGCTGGTGCTTCCACTCGGGAATCCCGCTCAACACCGGCGGGTTCTGCGTCTGCCAGAGCGCCGGCGGCGTCGAGGACGTCATCGGCGTCGGCTGCACCGACACGCACACCGCCTCGCGCGCCGGCACGGCGGGCTCGCTCGGCCCGCGCTGGCAGGTCAACGCGTCTGCGGGTGTCTCCGTCTTCCCGTGGTCCACGCCCACGGGCACGAACGCAGGGCGCGTGCAGTTGGCCGTCGCCGACGTCGACCCCGCGGTGCATCCGGGCGCGCTCCTGTTTGCGGAGATGGTCGTGGCGCACCCGGACGACGCCGCCGCGGGAAACGCCGCGAACAACGCGGGCGTGCGGCGAGTCACGGCGAGCGTGTCCGCGGGCAACGCCAACATCCTGCTGAGCGGCTCGACGCAGCCCGGCGTCGCGGCCGTTCAACTCTGGAAGACGCTCGACAGCGGCGTGGTCGAAGCGATCGTCGACGTGCCCGGCGACGGGCGGTTCATCGTCGCCGCTCGCGTGGTGCGTCTGGGCGGCAACCAGTGGGACTACGAGTACGCGGTGTTCAACCAGAACTCGCACCGCTCGGCGCGGGCGTTCGCGCTGCCCCTTCCCGCGGACGCCGGCGGGGTGACGGCGGGCTTCCACGACGTCCACTATCACAGCGGCGACGGGCCCGGCGGCGCGACCATCGTCGGCACCGACTGGGCCTTTTCGCGGGACGGCAACGCCGCGACGTGGGCGACCGGCACCATCGACGTCAACGCCGCGGCCAACGCCCTGCGATGGGGCACGATGTACAACTTCCGCCTGCGCGGCGCGGTGTCGCCGGAAGACGGCGAGGTGGTGATCGACCTGTTCCGCCCGGGCGCGCCGGACGCTGTCGCCGCGGCGTTGCCGGTTCCCGCGCGGCTCTCATGCCTTGCCGATCACGATGGGAGCGGCGTGGCGGAGGTCGCCGACATCTTTGCGTTCCTCGCCGACTGGTTCGCCGGCGCGCCGGCGGGCGACGCGCTCGGCGACGGCGGCAACGGCGTGCCGGACATCTTCGCCTTTCTCGCTGCGTGGTTTGCCGGCTGCTGATTCGGCCGGCGTTGCCGACCGGCCCCGTCGCGGCTAACGTTGGGCCCGGCACGCGGTCGTGGCGGAATTGGCAGACGCGCCAGATTCAGGTTCTGGTGGGGTAACACCCGTGGAGGTTCGACTCCTCTCGACCGCATTCGAGGACTCCTGTTCCGGCAGGCACCCAGCCCCCTCCGCCCGGAGGGGGCGTGTGTTTTTGGGGTGTTTCCGGTCCCGGATCGCCGCGCGCCGATGGATGACGGAAGGCCCGCCGCCGCGCGTCCACACGGTTGTGACGTGCGGCGGGGCGGGCCGACGCCTGTATCCATCGTCGCTGCGCGGCGGGGTTCGTCCGCGCCGAAGTTCGCCGCCGCGCACCGCGCACACCGACAAGGATCGTCCATGACTCAACCCACTCTCCCGCCACCGACTCAGGACGAACTCTCGCGGCTGGCCGAGCCGCTGCGCGCGCTCGAGCGGCGCGTGGGCGAGGTCGTGGTCGGTCAGGCGGCGATGGTCCGCGGGCTGATGGTCGGCATGCTGTGCAACGGGCACGTGCTGCTCGAGGGCGTGCCGGGGCTGGCCAAGACGCTCACCGTCTCGACGCTCGCGGCCGGTCTGGACTGCACGTTCCGTCGCATCCAGTTCACGCCCGACCTGCTGCCTGCGGACCTGATCGGCACGCAGGTCTACTCGCCGCGCGACGGCACGTTCTCGGCGCGCAAGGGGCCGGTGTTCGCCAACATCGTGCTGGCCGACGAGGTGAACCGCGCCCCGGCCAAGGTACAGAGCGCGCTGCTGGAGGCGATGCAGGAGCGGCAGGTGACCATCGGCGACGAGACCTACCCGCTGCCGGACCCGTTTCTGGTGCTGGCGACGCAGAACCCCATCGAGCAGGAGGGCACGTACCCGCTCCCCGAGGCGCAGGTGGACCGCTTCCTGCTGAAACTGAGGGTCACGTACCCCACGCGCGCCGAGGAGCGCGCCGTGCTGGACCGCATGGCCTTCACGCGTCCGCCCGCGCTCGACGCGCGGCACAAGGAGCCGGTGCTGCACCCGCGCGAACTGCTCGCGGCCCGCGCGCTGGTCGACCGTGTGCACATCGACGAGAAGGTGCGCGAGTACATCGTGGACCTGGTCCGCGCCACGCGCCCCGAAGCGCCGCGCCGCGCGGGGGGCCAGACGCTGGTGGACTTCGGCGCCTCGCCGCGCGCGACGATCGCGCTGGCGCTGGCCTCGCGCGCCGTCGCGATGCTCGAGGGCCGGGCCTACGTCACGCCGCACGACGTCAAGTCGGTCGCGCCCGACGTGCTGCGGCACCGCGTCATCCCCAGTTACGAAGCCGAGGCGCGCGAACTGACCAGCGACGATCTGGTCTCGCAGATCCTGCAGCGCGTCGCCGCGCCATGATGCGTAGAACGCACCGACCATGACCCCCGCCGAACTGGCCAGACAGGTCCGCCTGCTCGAACTCAGCACGCGACGTCGCGTGACGGAGGTCTTCGCCGGCGAGTACTCCTCGGCCTTCAAGGGCCGCGGGATGGAGTTCGCCGACGTGCGCGAGTACCAGCCCGGCGACGACGTGCGGTTCATCGACTGGAACGTGACGGCGCGCACGGGCAGGCCGTTCATCAAGCGCTTCGTGGAGGAGCGCGAGCTGACGGTGATGCTCGCGGTCGACGTGTCGGGCTCGCTGGCCTTCGGCACGTCCGGCCCGGCCGACCACGCCGCGCACACCAGCCCGCACCGGCCCGACGAGCCCGCGTGGTCGGTGCTGGCCGAGGGCTCGAAGCGCGCGCTGGCGGCCAAGGTGTGCGCGCTGCTCGCGTTCGCCGCGGTCCGCGCCGGCGACCGCGTCGGCCTGTGCGCGTTCACCGATCGGGTCGAACTCTCGCTCCCGGCGCGCAAGGGCTCGCGCCACGCGCTCCGCGTCGTGCGCGAACTGCTCGCGCTCGAGCCGGTCGGTCGCGGCACGAACCCCGCCGCCGCGGCGGACCTGCTCCGCCGGACGCTGCACCGCCGCTCGCTGGTGTTCTTCGTGTCGGACTTCCTCGCGCCCGGCGAATCGGGCGCGGCGTCGTTCGAGCGCGCCCTGCGCCGCATCGCCGGCGGCGGGACCGCCGCGCGCGGGCACGACGTGGTCGCGGCCGTCGTCCGCGACCGGCGCGACGCCGAACTCGTCCGCGCGGGGCTGGTCCGCGTGCGCGACCCCGAGACCGGGCGCGAGGCCGTGATCGACACGTCGAGCGGGCGCGTCCGCGAGGCGTACGCCGCGGCGTTTGCGCGGGCGGACGCCGCGCTGGACCGGGCCATAACCGGCGCGGGCCTTCGCGCCTCGCGCGCCCGCGTGGACCTGTGGACGCACGACGAGCCGGTCCACGACCTGGTGGAACTGTTCCACAGGAGGGAGCGATGACGCGGACGCGTCGGCACGCCGTCGCGGGGTTGGCGCGTGCGGCCGCCGCGGCCGCGCTGTGCGCCGCGTGCTGGGCGTGCTCGCGCAACGACGAAGCCGCGCCGATGAACGAACGGGTGTTTGAACAGTCCCGTTCGGTGGCGTCCGACGTGCTGTCCGTGTCGGTGCACGTGTCATCGACGGGCATCACGGTCGCCGACCGGCTCACGGTGCTGTTCGAGGCGCGCCGGGCCGACGGCGTTGCGCCGCAGTGGCCGGGCGAACTGCGCGACCTTGCCGAGGGCGCGCCGTTCGGCGTCGCCGAGCCGAACGCCGCATCGGGCGAGCTTCCGGCTCCCGCGCCGTGGACGGTCGTCGCGGTGCGGCGGCAGACAGTCGCGCCGGGGCACGAACTGCTGGCGCTGACGCTCGAGCCGTACCTCGCCGGCGACAAGTCCATCCCGGCGCTGCGCTTCGGCGATGGTCGCGGCTCGGTGCAGACCGAGCCCATCGCGGTGCACGTCGCGTCCGTCGCCGAAGGCGAGACCGACGGGGGCGCGGTCGGCGCGGCGCGCGACCCGCTCGCGGCGATCGAGAACCTCGGCCCGATGCTCCCGCCGACCGCGATCGACACGCCGCTGTGGCGTCGGCCGCTGGCGGTCGTCGTCGGCGTCGGCGCGGCCGCGCTGCTGGCGCTCGGGCTCGGCGGCGCGTGGGCCGTTCGCCGCGTGATGCACCGAAGCCCGACGCCGGACGCGGTCTTCCGCCGCACCATGCAGCAGATCCGCGAGCGCGCGGGCGCACCCGACGCGGACCCCGCGCTGGCCGTCGAGCAAACGCTGAGCGCGCTGCGCACGTACCTTGTCGCGCGGAGGCTCCTTGCGCCGGGCGCGACAGGCCCGGAACTCGCCGGCGCGCTGCGGAGCCTTGGGCGCGCGGGGCTGCTCGGCGGCGACGCCGCACATCTCGCCGACCTGCTGGGCACGATCGAGGCCGCGCGCTTCGGCCCCGGCGGCGCGCCGTCCGCGGAGTTGGCCGCGAGCATCATCGACCTGGCGTGTCGGGTCGCGACGGCGGATGATCGGTCGCGCACTTCCGCCGGCGCGGCGCGAGAAAGCGGGGGCGTGGCATGATCGCCGAGTGGTTCAGCACGCTCACGCGCGCGCACTGGGAGTCGCCGTGGGCCTTTGCGCTGCTGCCCGGGCTCGCGCTGGTCGCGCTGGTCCCGCTGGTCGTGCGCCGGCTGTCGCGCGGCGCGCCGGCGCCGGTGCTCTCGACGACCGAGGGGTGTGCCTCGCTCCCGCGGTCGCTGCGGCAGCGCGTGCTGTGGCTGCCCGCGGCGCTCTCGTGGTCGGGCGTCGCGCTGCTGTGCGTCGCGCTGGCGCGCCCGCAGATCGGCATCGGCCGCGTCGAGACCTCGTCGGACGCGGTCGCCATCCAACTTGTGGTCGACCGTTCGGGGTCGATGAACCAGTACATGGAACTCGACGGCGCGCTGGTCACGCGCATCGACGCCGTGAAGCGCGTGCTGCGCGACTTTCTCCTCGGCGACGGGCGCGACCTGCGCGGCCGTGTCAGCGACCTGGTCGGGCTGGTCGTGTTCGCACGCTTCGCCGAGACGGCCTGCCCGCTGGTGCGGGACGCGCGGACCGTGTCCAAGTTCGTGGATGCGGTGAACATCGCGCAGATGCGCTTCGAGGACGGCACCGCCATCGGCGACGGGCTTGCCCTGGCCGCGGCCCGGCTCAAGCGGGCCGAGGACGAACTGGCCAACCGGCGGGCGTCCTCGGCGCAGGGCGCGGGCGACCTGCGCATCAAGAGCAAGGTCGTCATCCTGCTGACCGACGGCGACAACAACGCGGGCGAAGCCGACCCGCTCGCGGCGGCGCAACTCGCGGCCGAGTGGGGCATCAAGGTGTACACCATCGGCGTCGGCGCGGGCGGGATGAGTTACCAGGTCGTCCGCACGCCGCTGGGCGAGCAGCGCGTCCCCGTGCAGAACAACATGGACGAGCGCGTGCTCAAGCAGATCGCCGAGATCACCGGAGGCCTGTACCACCGCGCCCAGGACGGCGAGGCCCTGCGCCGGGTCTACCGGGAGATCGACCGGCTTGAGAAGAGCACGATCCGCACCGTCGAGTACACCGACTGGCAGGAACGGTTCCACCTTCTGGCGCTGCCCGGAGCGGTCGCGCTGGCGCTGGGCGTGCTGCTGTCGTCGACCGTGCTGCGCAGAAACCCATGAGCCGAGCGAACCCATGACCTTCCTCGCCCCCCAGTTCCTGCACGCACTCTGGCTCGCGCCGCTGGTCGCGCTGCTGGTGGTCTGGGCGCTGGCGGCGCGTCGGCGCGCGGTGCGGCGCTTCTACGGATCGGCCGCGGGCCGGGCGTGGGCGCCGCTCCCGTCGCGCGGGCGTGCGGCCGTCGCGGCAACGCTGTGGGCGGCGTGCGCGGCATCGCTCGCGACGGCGCTGGCCCGGCCCGCGCACAGCCCCGAGCCGCGACAGGTGCAGCGCGTCGGCCGAGACGTCGTGTTCGCCGTCGACGTGTCGCGCTCGATGCTCGCCGAGGACGCTCGGCCGAACCGGCTGGAGCGCGCCAAGTTCATGGTGCGCGACGTGCTGGAGGCGTGCGAGGGCGACCGCGTCGGGCTGGTCGCCTTCGCGGGAACGGCGGTGGTGAAGTGCCCGATGACGACGGACTACGCCTTTGCGAGCATGGCGGTCGACGCGCTCGGGCCCGATTCGGTCGGTCGCGGCGGCACGGCGCTGGGCGACGCCGTCCGGGCCGCGCTGGAACTGCTCGGCGACGACGCGAGCCGGGCGTCGGCGGACATCTACCTGCTCACCGACGGCGAGGACCACGAATCAATGCCCGTGGAGGCCGCGCGCGAGGCGGCGCGGGCCGGCGTGCGGATCGTCGCCGTCGGCATCGGCTCGGAGTACGGCGCGCCGGTGCCCGCCGACACCGCGGCGGCGAACCAGCGCGGCGTGCAGGCCCCGCGCTTCATCGAGCACGGGGGCCAGCGCGTGCAGTCGCGCATGAACTCGGGCGTTCTGCGGCAGATGGCCGAGGCCACCCCCGGCGGGGTGTATCTCGAAGTCGGCGTCGGGCATCTCGACCTCGACCGTGTGTACCGCCTGCTGCGCCGCGACGCCCAGAAGCGGCAGTTCGATTCGGCCGAGAGCGTGCGCTACGCCGAGGCGTTCCAGTACCCGCTTGGCGCGGCGGCCGTGCTCGCGCTGCTGGCGCTGGCCGCCGAGCGCGCGCGGTTCTCCCTGCGGGGTTGGAGAGCGCCGGGCCGCGCTCAGGCCGCCGCGGCGATGGTGGCGCTGGCCGCGCTGTGCGTTTGCCCGCCCGTCGTCCGCGCGCAGACGCTGACCGACCGTCTGGCCGAGAGCAACGCGGCGATGGCGGCGGGCAGACCGGGCGAGGCGCTGGCGCTGCTGGAGGCGGCGGCGCAGCGGTTCCCGGACTCGCCCGAGGTCGCGTACAACCGCGGGTGCGCGCAACTCGCGCTCGACCAGCGCGCTGAGGCCGAGGCGTCGTTCCGCGCGGCGGACGAACTCGCGTCGCTGCGACCGGGCGCGAGCCGGACCGCGGCCAGCGCTCGGTACAACCTCGGACTGATCGAAGCCCAGCGCGCCGCGCAGCAGGCGCAGACCGACCCGCAGGCCGCGATGGAGTCGCTCGCCAGGGCCGAGCGTTGGTTCCGCAACGCGCGCCCGGGACTCACGGGCGAGGCACGCGACGCCGCGGCACGGAACATCGAGCAGGTGCAGGGCGTGCGCGAGGCGATCCGCCGCGCCGTCGAAGAGCAGAAAAGGCAGGAGCAGCAACAGCAGCAATCGCAGTCGCAATCTCAGTCGGGCCAGGGCGGCCAGCAGGGCCAGCCGCGGCAGGGCGGCGACCAGCGGCAGCAACAGCCACAGCCGCCCACGCCCGAGCAGCAGGCGGCGCAGGACCTTGCCGACCTTGCCCGCCAGCAGGAGGCCGCGGCGAACGAGTCCGGTGCGGCGGCGCGGGACACGCAGGCCGACCCGGAGAGCCGCAAACAGAAGGCGGAGGAACTGGGCCGCAAGCAGGAGGAGATCTCGAAGCGCGCCGAGGCCGCCGACGAACAACTCAAGAACGCGGCGGAGCGGCAGCAGGGCGAGAGCAGGGCGCAGCGCGCCCGCGAACAACTCGAACAGGCCCGCGAGGCCCAGCGGCGCGCCGAGGAGCAACTGCGCCAAGGCGACACCGCCGGCGCGGAGCGGTCGCAACGACAGGCGGCCGAACGTCTGCGCGACGCGGCCCGCGCCGCCGCGGGGATCGAAGAGCAGCCGCCCGAGCTGGCCGAGCAGGCTCAGTCGCAGGGTGCCGAGGGCCAGCCGCAGCGCGCGTTCGACGCGACGGCGGCGAGCATCCTCGACCGCGAAGCGCGCGAGCGCGAGGCGATCCGGCGGTTCCTCCGCTCTCAGCAGCGCGCCCGCCCGCCCGCCGTGGAGAAGGACTGGTGACCGTGGAGACGCTTGGCCGCACATCCCTGGCCGGAAGGTTCGCGGCGGTCGCGCTCGCGGCGGCGGTCGCGCTCGCGGGTTTCGCGTCGGTCGCGCGGGCGCAGTCGCCGGTGCACGCCGCCGCGAGCGCGCCCGAGCAGGCGTTCCTCGGCGACGCGATCCCGTTCCAGATCACGGTGGAGAACGCGACGGACGCTTTGCCGCCCGATGTCTCCGCGCTGGAGCGCGACTTCGAGGTCGTGTACCACGGCCCGCAGACCAGCACGTCCAGCCGGACCATCGTGATCAACGGTCGCGTGCAGCAGAGCACCGAGCGGCGCGTCGTGCACGCCTACTCGCTCGCGCCGCGGCGCACGGGCGAGGTCGTGATTCCCGCGATCGCCGTCCGCGCCGACGGACGGGAGTTCCTCACCCAGCCGGTGCGCATCCGCGTGCTCGAGCCGTCGCGGGTCGAGGGGCTCACGGCGAGCCTGTCGCACGCGCGCGCGTACGTCGGCCAGCCGTTGCGACTGACCGTCAAGTGGGTCCTGCTCTCCGAGCCCGAGGACCCGGTGCTGACGCTGGGCCTGCCGGCCGACGCGATGGACGTCCACCCCCTGCCCGCGGGCGCGACCGCCGCGGAGCCATCGCCGCGCGTGGCCGAGATGGACTTTGCGCCCCACCGGGGCGCGCCGAAGCGCCCGATCCGCGGCAAGGTCCGCGCGGTGAACATCGACGGCGAGGTGCGGACGGAGTTTGAAGCGGAGTTTCTGGTTGTTCCGCGGCGCGCGGGTCGGGCGGCCATCGGCCCCGTGCGCTGCGACTTCAAGGCGGTCGTCGGGCGGAGGCCCCGGTCGCTGCTCGATTCGCCCTTTGAGCGCAACACGGTCACGCAGCGGCAGTACGCGCTGGCGCCGCTGGACGCGCTGGAGGTGCTCGAACTGCCCACGCGCGGCCGGCCGGCGAACTTCAGCGGCCTGGTCGGTTCGTTCGTGCTCGACGCGTCGTGCTCGCCGCGCGAGGCGAGCGTCGGCGAGCCGCTGACGCTGAACCTGATGCTGCGCAGCCCGCTGCCGATCATCAACCCGCCGCCCGTGGACCTCGCACGGTCATCGGCCGGCGGCGCGCCGGGCGAGCAGGGCATCGCGTCGCTCTTCCGTGTGCCGCGCGACCCGGTCCTGCCGCAGGCGGTGGGGGAAATGGTGCTGTACTCGGCCCCGATCCGTGCGCGCAGCACGCGGGCGCAGGCCGTGCCGCCGATCGAGATCAGTTACTTCGACCCCGAGGACGCGCAGTACAAGGCCGCCAGATCGCCGCCGGTCTCGCTGAACATCCGGCCCGCCGCGGCGGTCGGGCTCGGCTCGCTCGAAGGACTCGAAGACGATGCGGACGATGCGGCGAGCGGCAACTCCGCGCCCGCGGGCCAGCGGCCGGACCTTCCCGAGCGTGTCAACGGCTGGTTCCCGCCGCTTTCGCCCGGCGCGGGCGGGTCGGCGGCGGCAGTCGAGCAGCGCGGCGACGGCGCAGCGTGGCTGATCGTTGCCGGGGTGTGCGCGGCGTCGCTGGTCGGCGCGGCGGTGTACTCGTGGCGCAGAGCGCGGCGCGAACGCGATCCTGCCCGGTATCGTCGGCGCGGCGCAGGTCGTCGAGCGCGGCGAGCACTGCGGGCGGCCCAGGCCGGCGAGCCGGAGCGCATCGCCGCGGCGATGCGCGGGCTGGTGGCCGATCTGTTCAACCTCGACGCGTCGTCGCTGACCACGGGCGAGGCGGTCGGCGCGGTGCGGGGTCTGGACGCCGTGCTCGCGTCGCGTCTGGGCGCGCTCCTGGGCGCGTGCGACCGACGCCTGTTCGGGCCCGATGGTCCGGGCGCGATGGCCGACCGGCTGCGCGAGGCCGACGAAATGGTGACCGAGATCTGTCGGGCTTCGGCGACGCGGCCCGGAGCCCGCGCGGGTCGCGCCGATGCACCCGCTCGCCGCGAGCAGGGGGCGCCCGCATGAGCGTGAGCAATGCGACTCGAGCGCGCGTGTGGGCGTGGACGCCGCTGGTCCTGTGGGCGGTGTGCGTGGTGGTCGCGGTTGTGTGGTCTCGCGGGTCGTTTGTCTTCGATGCGGGGGCGCGTGCCGCGGGCCACTACGACGCGGGCACGCGCGCCGCGATGAGCGGCGACCTCGGGCGCGCGGTGCTGGAGTTGCGCCGTGCGCAGGCGCTGCACGCGCCGTGGTGGCGCGACGCCGATGCGCTGGGGGACCGGATCGAGGGCAACCTTCGCGAGGCGCGCCGGCGCGTCGCCGCGGCCGCGGTCGGCGCTGGAGAGGGCGTTGTCCCAGGCGCGGACCCCGCGACGGTCGAAGGCCGCGGGCAAGGCAGACCGCTGGGCGACGTCGCCCTCACGTACGTCCGCTCCGTTCCACTATCTGTGCGTATCGCGCTGACCGCGGCGACGGCGGGGCTGGCGTGCGCGCTCGGCGCTTCCCGGTTGCTGGCGCGTGGCGCGGCGGGCAGTCGAAGCGCTGCTCCTCCGCCGTGGTCGCCGTGGTTCGCGGCGTGTCTTGCCGCGGCGCTCGCGGGTTTCGCGGCGGTCGATGGCGTTGTCGATGCGCACCGCGCCGAGGCGGTGCTTGTGCGGGCGGTTCTGCCGCGACAGGGGCCGGACGACCTGACGTACGCGCCGGCGGCGGCGGTCGCGCTCCCGGCGGGCAGCGAGGCGCGGGTCGTCGCGCGGACAGCCGACGGCCTGTGGGTGCGGCTCGCGCCGCCGCGCCAGAGCGGGACGGGCGGAGCGGCGACGGGAGCGGTGGGGTTGGGCTGGGCGCCGGCCTGGGCCGTGGAGATGGTCGCCCCGGCGCGCGGCGAGTGAAGCGCGCAGGTGGTTATATGTATATTATGTTGTAACGTGCACCAGCACCTCGCGCGTGTGCGGTACGCGCCGGTGCTCCCACACGTAGATGCCCTGCCACGTGCCCAGGCCGAGCCGGCCCTCGATGATCGGGATCGACAGACTCGTCGCCGTGAGCGCGGCCCGGATGTGGCTCGGCATGTCGTCGGGCCCCTCGTCGTTGTGCGTGAAGCGCGGGTCGCCCTCGGGCACGTGGCGCGACATCCACGCTTCGAGGTCCCGCCGCGCGGAAGGGTCGGCGTTTTCCTGGATGATCAGGCTCGCGGAGGTGTGGCGGATGAAGACCGTGCACAGGCCCTCGACGACCGGCCCGCTGCCGCCGTCGCCGTCGGTGCGGCGCGCGTTGCGCACGATGTTCGCGACGTCCTGCGTGATCTCGTGCAGTCCCTGACCGCGGGTGGTGATGGTGAGACGACCGACCATGGAGACCTGCGCCTGATCCGGAGCCCTCACTCCCACTCGATCGTCGCCGGCGGCTTGCTCGAGATGTCGTACACCACGCGGTTCACGCCGCGGACTTCGTTGATGATGCGGTTGCTGATCCGCGCCAGCAGGTCGTACGGCAGGCGGGACCAGTCGGCGGTCATGAAGTCCTGCGTCTCGACGGCGCGGATGGCGACGCACGACTCGTAGGTGCGGCCGTCGCCCATCACGCCGACGCTCCTGACCGGCAGGAGTACGGCGAAGACCTGGCTGGTCTGGCGGTAGAGGTTGGCCGCGACGAGCTCCTCGAGCAGGATCTCGTCGCACTCGCGCAGCACGTCGAGTTTGTCGCGCGTCACCTCGCCGAGCACACGCACCGCGAGGCCGGGGCCGGGGAACGGGTGCCGCCACACGAGCTGCTCGGGCAGGCCGAGGACCTCGCCGAGTTTGCGGACCTCGTCCTTGAACAGGTCGCGCAGCGGTTCGAGCAGGTCGAAGGCCAGATCCTCGGGCAGCCCGCCGACGTTGTGGTGCAGTTTGATGTTGGCCGACTGCCCCGCGTGCCCGTGGCCCGATTCGATCACGTCGGGGTACAGCGTGCCCTGCGCCAGCAGCGGCAGCGCGGCCGTGTTCAGCGCGCCCGCAGCCTTCCCGCCCGCCTCGCCGACGAGCGCGAGTTCGGCCGCGGCGTCCTCGAACACGCGGATGAACCGCGCGCCGATGCGTTTGCGCTTCTCCTGCGGGTCGCTGACGCCGGCCAGGTCGGCGAGGAACGCGCGCTCCGCGTCGACGACCTTGAGCGGGATGTGGAACGAATCGCGGAAGGTGGTCTCGACCAGCCCCCGCTCGTTCCTGCGGAGCAGGCCGGTGTCGACAAACACGCAGTGCAGCTGGTCGCCGATGGCCCGGTGGATCAGCGCCGCGCACACGGCCGAATCGACCCCGCCCGAGAGGCCGCAGATCACGCGGCGCTGGCCGACCCTCTCGCGGATTCGCCGGGTCGCGGTCTCGAGGAAGTCCGCCATGCGCCACGTCCCCGCGCAGCGGCAGACCTCGTAGAGGAAGTTCCGCAGCATGTCGAAGCCGTGCGGCGTGTGCGTCACCTCCGGGTGGAACTGCACGCCGTAGAAGGTCCGTTTCGGATCGACGAGTTTTACCGCCGCGAGCGGGCACGTGTCGGTCGAGGCGAGCACCTCGAACTCCGGGCCGCCGCCCGCCGGCGCGCCGGGCTGCACCTGGTCGCCGTGCGACATCCACACCTGCGTGCGCTCGGGCAGCGCGTTGAAGAGTACGGCCCTGCTCTTCAGGCTCACGTGGGCGCGTCCGAACTCGCGGTGGTCCGCGCGCGCGATCGTCGCGCCCATGATCTGACACGCCAGTTGCATGCCGTAGCAGATGCCCAGCACCGGCACGCCCATGTCCAGGATCGCCGGGTCGCAGCGCGGCGCGCCCGCCTCGTACACGCTCGAAGGCCCGCCCGACAGGATGACGCCCCTGGGCCGCAGCGCGGCCAACTCCGCGGCGGTCACGTCGGGCGAAACCAGGAGCGAGTACACGCCCGCCTCGCGCACGCGACGCGCGATCAACTGCGCCGTCTGCGAGCCGAAGTCGAGAATCGGCACGACCTCGCCGTGCGGCAGCGACGCCGGATCGGGCAGTCGTGAGCCGCCGCGCCCGGACTTGGCCGCGCGCGGTGCGCCGGTCGGTGTTGATGCGGTGGAGCCGGGAGACGAGATGGAAGCCGCCATGAACGAGTGTAGGGGACGCGGTCGGCGCGCGTGCGCGGCGGGCGACGCCGCGGCCGGTACGGCGCGCCGGTTTCAGGTATGATCCCCGCATGCGATGGCCGGTGGTACTGCTGGTGGCGGCGTGTGCGGCGGGCGCGTCGTGCGCCGACCCCGACAAGGCGGTGGGCTTTGAGGACAAAGACCCCGCGGCCAGGCTTCGCGCCGTGCGCCAGGCCGCGCAGACCGAGGACCGGTCGGCCATCCGGCCGCTGATCACCCGGCTCGACAGCGACGACCCCGCCGAGCGGCTGCTGGCGATCCGCACGCTGGAGCGGATGACCGGGGAGACGATGGGCTACGACCACGCCGCGCCGCGGCACGAACGCGACGCAGCGGTGCGCCGCTGGGTGGAGTGGTATCGGGCCGGGGTCGAGGGCCCGCCGGGCTGACGGGTTTGTGCGGGGCGCGGTATGCTGAGCGCCGGGCGTCCGATGCTCCGATGGCGTGCAGGGTGGTTGTGTCGGGGTCTCGTGGGGCCGCGGGGAGAAAGGGAACACGAGTCGGGCACAACCATGGGCGACAATGTTCGAAACCCCGGCTCGTGCGCGTCGGCCGTCGATCCACCGCAGATCCGCCTGCAGTTGATGAGCAACCCGCTGTACCTGAGCGGGGCGCGGGAACTGGTCTCGGCGGTCGCCAAGCGGCTGGGGTTCGCCGACGAGGCGTGCGGCAAGATCGCGCTGGCGGTCGACGAGGCGCTGTGCAACGTCATCCGGCACGGCTACGGGCGCGACCCGAACCGGCCCATCTGGGTCAGCATCTGGCCCGTGCACGAGTGCGGGTGCGGCGGGCCGGACGTCCACCCCGGCGCGCTGAAGATCGTCATCGAGGACGAGGCGCGACAGGTGGACCCGTCGGTGATCCGCAGCCGCGATCTGGAGGAGATCCGGCCCGGCGGGCTGGGGGTGCACATCATCCGGGCGGTGATGGACGAAGTGAAGTACGAGAAACGCGACAACGTCGGCATGCGGCTGACCATGATCAAGCGCCGACGCGAAGAAGCGGACAACGATCAGGCCGAGGGTGACCGCAAGGAGAGCGAAGGTGGCTGACAACTCGACACGACCAGGCTTTGCGACCGGTGGGAGCGACTCGGCCTTCCGCGTCACGGTGAACAACACGGGTTCGGCGGTGGTGGTGCTGCCCAGCGGCGAGATCGACCTCAACGCCTCGCCGGTCCTGCGTCAGGAACTCAAGCGCGTGCAGACGGCCCGCCCCGAGCGGCTGATCGTCGATCTCTCCGGCGTGCCCTACATGGACTCGTCCGGGGTCGCGACGCTGGTCGAGGCGATGCAGATCGCGCGGAAGAACTCGACGCGCCTGGTGCTCTGCGGCATGCAGGACAAGGTCCGCTCGATCTTCGAGATCGCGCGTCTTGACACGGTCTTCACCATCGCGCCCGACAGCCAAGCCGCGATGACCGTCTGAGCCGATCATGTCCGAACAGACCCAGACGCGACCGATCCTCGCCACGGCGGACTTTCTGATCCGGCGGGCGCTGTCCGTGCTCGACCAGGTGGGCGCGGTGTGGTACCTGTTCACCGAGGCGGTGCGCTGGGTGGTGCTGTCGTTCGTTCGCAAGAAGGTCCGCATCGGCCGGCCCGCGATCGTGTCGCAGGTGGTGCGCATCGGCGTGCGGTCGGTCTTCATCATCTCGCTGGTCTCCGGCTGCGTCGGGTTCATCCTCGTGCTGCAGATGGCCCCGCCGCTGGACAACTTCGGCCAGAAGGACCTGGTGGCGAACATCACCGGCGTGGCCGTGCTGCGCGAACTGGGCCCGCTGATCGCGGCGATCGTGCTGACCGGCTTTGCCGGCGCGGCGATCGCCGCCGAGATCGGCACGATGGTCGTCGGCGAGGAGATCGAGGCGCTGGAGGCGCACGCGCTGAACCCGATCCGCTTCCTCGTCGTGCCGCGCGTCATCGCCGCGGTCATCAGCATGACGCTGCTGGCGGTGCTGTCGGACGCGGTGGCGATCGCCGCGGGGTGGTTCGTCGGCGTGTTCGCGCTGGGCGTGCCGAGCGAGCGGTACATCCAGAACACGCTCGACCAGGTGAAACTGGCGGACTTCCTGACCGGTATTGGCAAGGCGACGGTGTTCGGCCTGTTGATCGGCCTGATCGCCTGCACCAACGGCCTGCGCGTCACGGGCGGCGCGGCGGGCGTCGGCCACGCCACCACGGGCACCGTGGTGCAGTCGGTCGTCGCGATCGTGATCGCCGATCTGGCGTTCACCGCCATCTTCTACGCCGTCGGCTGGGTGTGACCGGCGTTGGTTGATCCCGTGCGGCCCGACCTGCCGATCCGAGTGGCATGAACCCGCGTTCCCCATCCGGGTCCGGCGCGCCGTCGCCTGCCACCGCCAGGCCGTTCCTCCGCGTGTGGTTCGCGTGCTCGAGGCGGTACGCCCGCGCGCCGATGAACGCCGACGGCCGCGGCTATCTTGCGCGCTGCCCGACCTGTGGGAAGACGGTCCGGTTCACCATCGGCCCCGGCGGGACCAGCAGCCGGTTCTTCGAGGTCTCCTGCCGCTGAGAGTCGGGCGATACACTGGCCCCATGAGCCGAGTCGCCAACACCTACTCGCTGGGTTCGCCGACGCGCGTCTGCGCCGCCAGCGGGCGCGAACTGCGCAGCGGCGAGCCGTTCGTCGGCGCGCTGTGCCAGGACGTGCGGACCGAGGAGTTCTGCCGTCAGGACTACGCGCCCGAGTCGTGGGAGGCCGGGGCGCGCCCGGCGCCCCCGTTGGAACTCATCGGGTCGTGGCGCGGCGTCGTTCCCGACCCGAACGAGAAGCGCAGGCTGCTGCTCGACGAGGGGTCGCTGCTCGACCTGTTCGAGCAGACCGGCGAGGACGCGCCGAGCGCCGACGAGGCCGCGTCGCGCCGCCGCGCCGTGCTGCGCTTCGTGCTGGCGCTGATCCTGGTGCGCAAGCGCCTGCTGGTGTGCGAACAGAGCCGCGGGGGGACGATGCTCGTGCGCCCGCGCGGCGTGCCGCGCCCGCCCGAGGGCCCGCCGCTGGTCGAGGTCGCCGATCCCGGCATGCGCGACGAGGACGTCGCGCTCGTGACCGAGCAACTCCGGTCGGTGCTGATCGACACCGGCGCGCCCGCCACGCCGCAGGGCGCGGGGGGTGTGTCGTGATCGCGCGCACCCTGACGATCGCCGCGGCGGTGTTCGCGGCGGCGGCCGCGCCGGGCTGTGCGAACAACTCCACGCGCGACGAGCGGGGCGGTGCGGTCGTGCGCGGGTCCGCGCCGTCGTACCGCGAGGCCGCCGCGGCGTACAACGAGCGCGTCGCGCCGCTCGGGCGCTTCCGCGCGCAGGTCACGGTGCAGTTCCGATACACCGACCGCGAGGGGCGTTCGCGCATCGAGCAGCCCGAGGGCACGGTGCAGATCGTGCGGCCCGACCACCTCGCGCTGAGTCTGGGCAAGATCGGGCAGGTCAAGTTCTGGCTCGGGTGCGACGGCTCGCGCTACTGGTGGCTGGACATGATGGACGAGCCGGTCGCGTACATCGGCCGGCACGAGCGGTTCGACAGCGCGGCGGCGCGGCGGCTGGGCCTGAGCCTGCCGCCGCGGAGCCTCATCCGCGTGCTGTGCCTGACGCCGATCGACCCCGACGCGCCGGGCGCGACGCAGTGGTCGCGCGACGGGCGCCGGCTCGGGATCAGCAGCCGGATCGGCGCGACCGGCGAGGTGCAGCGCGTGTGGGTCGAACCCGGCACCTACCGCCCGCGCAAGGTCGAGTTGTTCGACGCCTCGGGAACGCCCGCCGTCGTCGCCGAACTGACCGGCGACGAGCGGGTGAGCGTCCCGCCCGGTTCGTTCCGCGGCGGCTCGCCGTGGATCCCCGAGTACGTGACGGTGTACGTTCAGGACACCGACGCGACGGTGCGCGTCAAACTCAGCGACGCGCGGAACGACGGGGTGAGCGACCGGGCGTTCGACCCCGACGCGCTCCTGTCGGCGTACGGCGTCGAGCGGGTCGAGGACCTCGACGCGCGATGACGACCCGCGGCGTGCCTAACCTTGGCCCCGCACCCAGAGCACACAGGAGTTCACGATGGAAACGACGCTCATCATCCTCAAGCCCGACGCCGTGCAGCGCGGCCTGATGGGCCGGATCATCTCGCGCTTCGAGGACAAGGGCCTGCAGATCGTCGGCTGCAAGTTGATGCAGATCAGCCAGCAGCTGGCCGCGACCCACTACGAGGCCCACCAATCCAAGCCCTTCTACCCCGGCCTGGTCAAGTTCATGACCAGTTCGCCGGTGCTGGTGATGGCCGTTCGCGGCAACGGCGCGATCACCATCGCACGCAACATGATGGGGGCGACGTTCGGCTCCAAGGCCAACCCCGGGACCATCCGCGGCGACTTCGGCGTGTCCAACAGTTTCAACCTCATCCACGGGTCCGATAGCCCCGAGGCCGCCGAGCGTGAACTTCGGCTGTTCTTCGGCCCGGGCGAAGTGCTGAACTGGAAGCGCGACGGCGACGGATGGATCTACGACATGAGCGGCGGCAAGGCGGAGTGACGCTGGCCACGGCCGACTCGTGGGCCGCAACGGACCTTCCCGGAACCAAAAGCAACCAAGCCCAAGGCCGAGCGCCTTGGGCTTTTGCGTTGGTGGTTCGTTGCAGGTGATCGGCGTCGGCCGGCGTGGCCCACCGATGCCCGGCGGCATTGCGCCGCGGCCTTCAGCGGGGAGACGCGACGCCGTTCTTGATGGCGCCGATCACCTGCGGTTGGTCTTCGATGATCTGGTTCGCGACCTCTCGGCGGTGCACGTCCACGTGCCGCGGAAAGTCGAAGGCGATCCGAACGCGGTCGCCCTTGATCGAGGCGATTCGCACAATCCCAATGGGACTGCTCGGGTTCCCGATGACGACCTCTTCCCCCTCCCGACGCGTGATGACCAGCATTCCGGACCTCCAGTCCCCGATGCCTCGACGAGTCGGCCGGGTCGAGCGGCCCCACTATACCATGCCGCGAGCACCGTCAAAGCAAAAAATCGCGGAACGCCGGGTGTTCCACTGGTTTACAACAGGTTGCCAAGGCTGCGCAGCCGGTTTGGCCGGGCGCAGGTTGACGGTCCGATAGCAGGTTCAGCATATTCCCCAGAACAGGTGTATTCTCAGTCCACGGCTTCCACGCCCCGGACCTGCGGCACGTGTTCTCGGAGGTTCCGTTCGATCCCCATCTGCAGCGTGACGGTCGCCGAGGGGCAGCCGACGCACGCGCCGTGCAGGCGGATCTGCACGACCTGCCCGGGGGTCAGCCCCACCAACTCCACGTCGCCGCCGTCGGCCTGCACAGCCGGACGGATCAGGTTGATCACCTTGGCGATGCGTTCGAGGAGCGCGTCGTGATCGGTCGGCGACGGGTTGTTCGCGGCGGGAGAGGAAGTCACGCGGCCAATCCTATGCCCGAGGCCGAGCGCGGACCGTCGGCGGTCGGCGCGGCACCAAATGGAAAGGGGCCCCTGCCGCGAACGACAGGCGCCCCGAAGCACAGATAGAGACGCGAGGACGAACCGGGCGCGGGCCCCGGGTGGACAGTCTCAGCAGCCGCCGAACCAGGTGTTGAGGAAGGCGAAGATGGCCGGCACGCCGGGCGTGCCGCCGAAGTTCACCGCGTCGGGCTCGTTGGCGAACCACGCGGTGAGGAAGGCGAAGATGTCGCTCACGTCGCGGACGCAGTCGCCGTTCCAGTCCGCCGGGCAGATGGTGCGGGCGATGATGAGCACGTCGGCGTTGGTCACGACGCCGTCGCCGTCCACGTCGCCCATGGCCCAGCCGCCGGGCATGCCGAGGTTGCCCGCGGCGATGGCGCGGTCGGTGCAGTCGGCGACGCCGTCGAGGTTCACGTCGCCGTAGGTCGTGCCGAGGATGACGATGACCAGTTCGTCAACGTCCGCCTGGTTGACCTTCAGGTCGCCGTTCATGTCGGCCGAGAGGTCGAACAGCACGGCCTCTTCAAGGTCCGACCAGTTGGCTTCGCCGCCGGAGATGCCGGGCTGCTTGAAGTTCAGGTAGACGTAGTCGATGTCGTTGGCGTCGACGATGCCGTCGAAGCCGATCGGATGCGCGCCGCGCGCGACGCGGAACTTCTCCAGCGGCGTGGGCGCGGTCGGGTTGCGGCCCGAGCCCACCACGTCGCCGCGGGCGTCGCCCGCCGCGTACGGCTTGCCGGTGGCCAGCGTCGTCGGCAGCAGGGGGAGCGTGCCGCCCGCGGCGGTGTAGGCGTTGTCGAGGTCGATGCAACCCTGCCTGCGGTTGAGCGTGCCGTTGTAGGAGAAATCGCCCGTCGCGTTGTTGTAGGTGAACGTGTAGCCGTAGAGCGCAAAGCCGTCGGCGAAGTTGCGCAGGTCCTCGCGGTCGAACGAGCCGTTGGCGTCAAAGTCGCCCTGGATCTCGATGCAGAAGTCCGCCGCGTTGACGGTCTGCCCGGCGCGCGCGGCCTCCTGCGCGAGGTAACTGCCGGGGATCGCGCCCGGCGCGGTCCACGCCTGACCCTCGGCGCGCTTGCGGTAGGCCTTGACCATCTCGGGGATGTCCGCGGCGTTGCGGTGTCCGTCGCCGTTGAAGTCGCCCGCGGTCAGGTTGCGGATCGGCAGGTTGGTGCGGCGGGTGAGCGTGGCGCCGCCCTCGGTGCGGTAGCTGCCGTCCACCGACGCCTGCGGGTTGACCGACTGGTCGCTGTAGGTCGACGCGGCGACGCGGTCGGGCACCTTGCCCGCGCGGCTGTTGGAGGGGTTCACCGGCGCGACCGAGTTGCCGAACGCGGCGTACGCCGGGTTGCTGTAGACGTTGATGCCCGGCGTCGCGGTGAACGCGGCGAGATTGGGGTTGTAGTTCGGGTTCGGGTCGAGGATCAGCGGGTCGGCGACGCGCTGGATGCGCGGCATCGCGTCGATGAGTACGAACGCGGTGGCGAGCAGTTCGCCGGGGGTGAACAGCGTCTGGTCCGAGCCGGGCGAGCCCTCGAACGCGCGGAGCGAGCGGGCGATGTTGTTCAGGTACGCCGCGGCGTGGACGTTCCGCATCGGCGGGTTGAGCAGCGCGGGGCGCGTCTCGGCCGCGTCGCGGATCCCGTTCTGGTTGATGTCGTTGAAGTCCTCGCCGAGGTCGTACACGCCGTTGTTGTTGGCGTCGAAGTAGGGCTCCATCCAGCCCAGCCCGCCCTTCTCCGGCGGAGCGCTGAAGGGGTCGCCGAACGAGGCGAGCACGGCCGGGCCGCCGATCACCCAACTGTTGGCGTCGTACTGCAGGATGTTGTCGATCGTCGGCCGGGCGTAGACCGTGCCGTTGAACGGCGCGACGTCGTTGCGGACCGCGGCGATCTCCATGAGACCCGACGACAGCCACGTGCTGGCGGAGGAATCGAGGCCGCGCTCCGGACCGACGTAGCCGATCGCGACGCGGCAGTTCCATGTGCAGGGCTCGACGTTGGCGTTGGAGTTCTTGTTCGAGGGCAGGTAGAGCGCGCCGGCCTGCTCATTGGCCGTGGCGTTGTTGCGCGGGCCGAGGTTGTCGCCCACGCCCCACGACGGGTCGCGGCCCATCGAGTTGTCCCACGCGTTGCGCGTGCCCGAGCCCGAGTCGCGCGTCACCGCGACGAGGTTCTCGCCGCTCCTGCGACGGCCCGCGCCGAACAGGTGCTGCAGGTCCGACATGTCGATCTTCTGGATGTTCGTCCCGTAGTTCACGACCGGCGCCACCGGGGCGAAGGCGATCGAGGTGTCGAAGATGGTGTTGCTGTCCGCGGCGGGGTTGTAGACGCCCGGCAGCGCGGCCGAGAGGTTCGCGCCCGCGGTCAACTGGGCGAGTTTCTGGCCGCCGAGCGTGTTGCCCTGCGGGCCGGTGGTCGTCGTCGTGCCGTCGCGGTTGATCGCCAGTCGCGGGTTGTTGCCGTAGCCCGGCTCCAGCGGGTTGCGCGTCAGCGCGGGGGTGCCGGCCTGCGTGGTGGCGTAGGTCGCCGGCACGTCGATCGGCGCGATATCGACCGTCAGGCCGCCCTGGCTGGTGATGGCCGACGATCCGCCGTTGGCGAGGTTGGTCGAGGGCGTGTTGGGCAGGGTGAACAGCGCGAGGAAACTCCCGTCGCGCGTGTTCATGACCGGAGCGTTCATGGGGTTGCCGGAGTTGGCGATCAGGCCGTAGGAGCCCGGGAACTCGGGGCTGTTGTCGTCGTTGGCCGCGCCGTTCTGCAGGAAGCGGTAGCGGTTGAAGTAGGCGCGGCTGCGGGCGCTGGTGCGCAGGCTGATCAGCGAATCGGGGTTGCTGCCCGGCACGGCGGTGTACGTGCGGCCGAAGTTGATCAGTTCCTGGAAGCCGTTGGTCGAGCCGACGTTGCTGTACATCACGGCCCAGTGCACGTTGCGCCCGGTGCCGGGCTCGGCGGGCCAGACGCCCTCCAGATCGGTGTCGGGGAGCAGGAAGGGGGCCAACTGGTCGTTGCGGCGCGGGTCGCCGGGTGGGTACGGGATCGAGCGGGCCAGACGGTCGCCGTCGACGTCGATGTAGTCGATCGTGCCGCCGCGCTTGTTGAAGAAGTTCTCCAGCAGCGTCGCGCCGGAGATGTTGATGACCTTGGGCTGCTCCGGCTGCGCGGCGGCGACGCCGCACACGCCGGCGACGCCGCCGCCCGCGAGAATCATGGCCAGACTGCGCTTGACAAACATGGGTTCCTCCTGGGATGCCGATCCGAATGGGCCGAGCGACAGCCGCGCGCCACGCGGCGCGGGGCATGGGTGCGAATCACCGATGGGGGGAGCGAGCGCCGCGGTCAGAACGCGGTCGTGCTCACCTTGTTGTTGCCCGAGAGGCTGTAGACGCGGTTGCCCCAGAGTTGCTTCTGGACGGACTCAAGGACGGTCAGGATCTCGACGTGACCGTCCACGAAGGTGAAGTTGGCCGACCCGCCGATGCGACGGTCCTTCGACGCGTGCGTGCGGCCGACGCTGTTGAGTTCGGACACCTGGCTCACGATCATGCCCGGCCCCAACTGGGTCCTGGGCAGGATCTCGCCGATGTTGGGGTAGAAGAACCGCGGCTCCGTGCCGAGGTTCGGCTCGTTGTACACGTCTCGGCCCGCCGTGCCGCCGTAGAACGGCATGACCGGGCGGTGGCTGAGGCTGCGACGGTCGTCGAAGACCGGCGACCAGTCGCCCAGTTGCAGGAACTCCGTCGCCAGGATCGTCTTGCCGGGGAAGTTGATGTTGCCCGCGGGCACGAGTTGGTTCCGCCGGCCCGAGCCGACATTGAACTTGTTGCGGGGGAAGATCGCGGCGTTGCCCGTGTACGCCAGGCGGCGCACCTGCATGTCCTTCACGGTGCCGGTGCCGGTCTGCCCGAAGTTGTCGGTCTGGTTGTCCTCCCAGTCCTCCGGGTTGGGTCCGGGGTTCGTCGCCGGCGCGCCGCCGCGCGGCGCCGAGGGGCACGTGAAGCCCTTCTCGGGGATCTTGTCGTCGGTCGACATGATTGACCACGACCAGTGCAGGTAGCGCTTGCCGGCGGCGTCGAACCCCTGGTTCGCGGCCCACTCGAGGCTGTCGGGGTTCTCGGAGTACACGTACGACGGCGGGTTGAAGTCCTTGAACGACGCGTTGTACGCCGCGACGCCGAGCCCGACCTGCCGCGCGTTGGACGCGCAGACCGTCTGGCGCGACGCCTCGCGGGCCTTGCCCAGCGCGGGCAGCAGCAGGCCCACCAAAAGCGCGATGATGGCGATGACGACGAGCAGTTCGATGAGCGTGAACCCACGTGGGGACTTCATGCCGCGGCCTCCTGTGCGACTCTGCGGCACGGTCCTCGCGCCGCTCGATCGCGCACAATACTAATGACGGCCGCGCACTTGTCGAGACCGATTCGGTTCAGACTTATGTAAGTAAATGCAAAGTACCGTGCACCGATTGTTATAATATTACGTCTTTGCTTTGTTCAGACCTTGCGTTTTCTGAACGGTGCGCGGGCCGGGCCGCGACGATCGACCGCCCGGTTCCGGCGTGATCGACGGATCGGTCTGGGCGTCCACCGCTCTGAATCGGCGTCGCGGCCGCGGCCAAGCGCAGTGCGCGGCAGGAAACGTATCACGCGCGATCGCGTATTCGGTTTTTGATTGGTGATTGGCCCGGGAGGTTGGTGGGCCAAACCGGGTCAGGTTGTCCTTGCCCCTCGGGGGGCCGTTCCCTAGACTTGCCGTCAGCAGGCCGAGTTCGACGGCCGGGCGTCGGGGTCCGTGGAGGTCACGGACGGGGCGCCAACTGCGTACAGACCGCGTGCCGGGCCCGCCCTGGGCGGAACCGTCACGACAAACGGAAGCGCCCTTGGGCGGCGCGTCGGGCGTGGTTTCGGCCGCGCCGGTCGAACCCTCGCCCCGCCGGTGACGCTGAAAGGACCGTGCCTCATGTCGACGTCGCTCGTCCAGGACCTCATCGAAGCGGGGATCCACTTCGGCCAGCGTGCCAGCAACT
>CALKJW010000031.1 GCA_937995595.1 uncultured Phycisphaerales bacterium
TTATATCGCTGACGACCTCGCCCGCGATGACCGTGCCCACGCAGCGGGTCGTGTACTCGAACGGGTCGCCGTCGTAGAGCGCCACGTCCCCGTCCTTGCCGACCTCCAGCGAACCGACGCGGGTGTCGATGCCCAGCAGCCGCGCCGCGTCGATGGTGACCGTCGCCAGCGCGCCCTCGAAGCCCAGCCCGCGCGCCGCGGCGACCGCCGCCTCGAACAGCACCACGCGCGTCTTGGGCACGTACCCCTCGTAGCCGCTCTGGAGCGCGACGAGCAGGCCCGCCTCGCGCAGTTTCGCGGCGGTGGTGAACGACGCGTTCTCCGTCTCGCCGTAGGCGCGCATCATCGTCGGGTGCACGATCACGCTCACGCCCGCGGCCTTGAGCCGATCGGCCAGCAGCGTCGCCTCGGCCCCGCCGTCGAGGATCATGCGGAACCCGAACTCCTCCCTGAGCCGCAGCGCGGCCTCGATGTCCTGTGCCCGCTGCGCGGTGATCATCAGCGGCACCTCGCCGCGGAGCGCGGCCGCGAGCGCTTCGAGCCGCAGGTTCCGGTCGGGCTTCTTCTGGTCGTTCTTCGCGGCGTCGAGTTTCTCGGCGTACTCGCGCGCCCGGATCAGTTCGGCGCGGAGGATCGCGACCACCTTGGCGCGCGTGCCGGGGCCGCGGCTCCCGTCCTTCTGGGCCGACGGGCCCAGCGTGCAGGCGATCGCGCCCAGCGGGCTGACGAGCGCTTCCTCGACCGTGCGGCCGACGGTCTTGACGATGATCGTCTGCCCGCTGACGGTCTCGCCGGGCGCGTGGCCGGTGTGCACGGTGGTGACGCCGAACGAGCGCACCCACTCGACGAGCCGGTCGGCGGGGTTGTAGGCGTCGACGGCGCGCAGTTCGGGCTGGATGGGCGCGCTGCGCTCGAGTTGGTCGCTGTCGTGGCGCGTGTTGAACAGGCCCGAGAGGCCGACCGTCGAGTGGGCGTCGATCAGCCCGGGCGTCGCGACCACCGCCTCGAGCACGCGGTGCCCGGCGGGGATGGCGACCTGCGCCGCGGGGCCGACCGCCGCGACCCTGCCGTCGGTGATGACGACGACGCCGTCGGCGATGGTGCCGGCCGGGCCCATGGTGTGCAGCGTGCGGGCGCGGACCGCGACCTGCGCCGCCGCCGGGTCCGGCGCGCACGCGAGCAGCGCGGCCGCGCACAGAGCAAGCATGCGTGCCACTGATATCATGTAAGTCATGTCATAAGGATTGCGAATCATGTTCACTTGCCCCCCGCCTGCCAGAGCGTGCCGCTGCGTCCGAACACGAAACTGTCCGAGTCAAAGCAGCAGAAGTAGGGCGTCTGGTCGCGTCCCGCGCCGAACCCGCCGTCGGCGTGCAGGCGGTCCTTCTCGTCCGACAGGTCGAACACGCGCACGCCCTCGACCCACGTCTGCTCGACGCGCGTGTACACGCTGAACGGGTCGCCCGACAGCACCACAAAGTCGGCGTCCTTGCCGACCTCCAGCGTGCCCACGCGGTCCTGCAGGTCCATCATCTCGGCCCCGCGGATGGTCAGCGCGGCCAGCGCGCCGGCGCGGCTCATGCCGGCTCGGACGCCCAGCGCGGCCATCCGCAGAAACAGCCGCGAATCGGTGATCCAGTCGTCGGTGTGGAAGGCGACCTTCACGCCCGCGCGCTCCAGCACCGCGCCGGTCTCGAAACTCAGTTCCGCGGCTTCCATCTTGCCGCCCGGAGAGTCGACGAGGATGATCGAGCACGGCACGCCCGCCGCGGCGATCTCGTCGGCCACCTTCCACGCCTCGCTCACGTGGTGCAGCACCACGCGGAAGCCGAACTCCTCGCGCAGCCGCAGCACGGTCATGATGTCGTCGGCCCGGTGCGTGTGGTGGTGCACGATGCGCGAGCCGTCGAGCACCTCGCCCAGCGCTTCGAGGCCCAGGTCTCGCCCGCGCGCGGGCCTGGGCGCGGCGCCGCCCTCCGCGCCCGCGCCGTCGGCGGGCGCGTCGTCGCCGTTCTCCGGCGCGGGCGGCGAGTCCTTCCTGCCGCGGTTCCTGTACTCCTGCGCGCGGGTGAAGAGTTCCCGCACCATCGCCGCGGCCTTGCCGCGCGTGCCGGCGAAGGGCGGGTCGCGCATCGGGTTGGTGCCGTTGGCCATCTTGATGCCGCCCATCGGCCGGCCCGCTTCGTCGCGGATCATCATCTGCTCGATGCTCCGCACCGGGCGCAGTTTCACGTACACCGTCTGGCCGCTGAGCAGGTGCCCCGAGCCGGGCATGAGGTTGAGCGTCGTCAGCCCGCCGGCGACGGCGCGGCGAAAGCCCGAGTCCATCGCGTTGATCGAGTCGTACACGCGCACGTCGGGCTGCAGCGTCGAACTGCCATCGGCCCCGCCCACGCCGCCGATGTGGTTGTGCGTGTCGACCAGGCCGGGCATGATCACCTTGCCCGTGCAGTCGATGACCGTCGCGCCCGCTGGCACGCGCACGGTCCGAGCGTCGCCGACCGCGGCGATCCTGCCGCCGGTCACCACCAGCGTCCCGCGCTCGATCTCGTCGCCGGCGATGGTGATGAGCCGCGCATTGGTGAAGGCCACGGGCGCATCCTGCGCCGCGCCGGCCAAGGGCGGCGCGCCGACAAAGACAGCCAATACAACCAGCGCGGCAAGCGCGAAGAGAAGTCGGTGCACGTGACGCTCCGGAGTTCGGGACCACGAACGCGAACGACGCCAGTGTACGTCGAACGCGCGCAGTGGCGCGGCGTCCGGGTCGAGCGCCGGGCGATCAGGCGACCGGTCTTCGCGAGTGCCGCGGCAGGCCGGACGCCTGCCGCTCCAGATCAGGGAAGTGGAGCGGAAGGGACTCGAACCCTCGACCCCTAGCTTGCAAAGCTAGTGCTCTACCAATTGAGCTACCGCCCCAGCGCCCCCCAAAGTGCAAAGCACACCGCCGCGAAATGGCTCGCCGCGGGGCATGAACCCCATCGACCGGCGGCGCGGCGACCGGGAAGCGGAGAGGGGGGGATTCGAACCCCCGATACAGAGTGATACTCCGTATAACGGTTTAGCAAACCGTCGCCTTCAGCCTCTCGGCCACCTCTCCGGCGACGGGGCAAGTGTAGACGGCACGGGCAACCCGGCCAACGAGCCCTGGCCGGTCCCGAAACGGCCGCGGCCGCAAGCGGCGGGGGTTCAGCGTCGCCGAGCGAGTTGAAGTGGGAGGGGTGGTCCTGTACCGACCCGGTCACCCCGCGCACCCGGCGAACCACGCGGCGAGAAAGGCGAAGATGTCGGCCACCTGCACGCCGTCGGTGCCGTCGAAGTCGGCGCGCGGGTCGGTCGCGAACCACGCGGCGAGAAAGGCGAAGATGTCCGCGACTTCGACAGGTCCGTTGTCGTCGAAGTCGGCGCGGCAGTCGATCACCGGCGCGGTGTTGAGCGGGTCGTCGGCCCGCGCGACCCACTGCCCATTGCCGGGCGCGCCGGCGATGAGTTGCCCCGCGCTCTGCCCGCTGCCGCTGGAGTCGGCAACCACGGTGCCAGCGCCCTCCTCGAAACGGAAGTTGCCGACCAGTCCCGGCGTGCCGGGTCGCTGCACGCGCGCCATCACGCGCTGCACGTCCGCCGCGCCCAGCGCGACCGACCAGACGCGGAACTCGTCGAGAAAGCCCCTGTACGACGGGTACGCGCTGCCCGCGTCGTGCTTCTCCGCCGCGAGGACGATGAACGGGCACCACGGCGTGACCTTGCCGCTCACGCCGTTGTTGGGATAACTGATGTCGTCGCGCGAGCGGTTGGGCGGGCTGGCGTTGTCGAGCGCGCCGTCGACGTAGATGCGCTTGACGCCGGTCGCGTGGTCGCGCACGCAGCAGACGTGCCGCCACGTCCCGGTCAGCACGTTGACGGTTCCTTCGAGCGTGTGCTCGCTGTCGAGCGCGCCCGAGTCGGCGCGCCCGGTGCCGAAGCGCACCCGCCCGCCGGCCAGCGAGATGCCCCAGTCGCGCGACGAGTCGCCCCAGATGTCGCGGTCGGCGACGATGTTGCCCTCGATCCAGCGGAAGTCGAAGAACTCGCCCCCGCCGCTGTGCGCGGTCGGGTTATCGGCGAGCACGCCGCGGACCCAGAAGTCGATGGTGAACGACCCCGCGCCGACGTCGCAGGGCTGCGAGGCGTCGGGCCCCGGTGCGTTGTCGTCGATGCCGATCCGCACGCGGTCCTGCTGGCCCGGTGGGCCCACGCCCGTGCCGAAGAACCGCAGGGCATGGTGCGAGCCGGGCTGCGCCGTCGCGGCGTGCGTCAGCACCGAAAGCCCGAGAACCGCGGCGGCAAGAGCAGCGCAACGCATGCGGACAATCTACCACACGAACAGGACGGATGCACGCGGCGGGGAGGTGGTGTTGGGGGGCTCAGCCGAGCCCGGCGGCGCGCAGCCGGCCGATCAGTTCCGCCGCGCGCTCGGGCGAAACGCCGCAGTCGCGCTCCGCCGCGGGGCGCACCCAGACGGTCGCGCGCGGGTCGTGGTCCGTCGGCGCGGCGTACCGCGGGATGACGTGCCAGTGCACGTGGCCGACGACGTTGCCCAGACACTCGTAGTTGAGGCGCGCGGGCGCGAACGCGCGGCCGACCGCGCCAGCGACGTGCGCGACGTCCTCCCACAGGCGGAGTTGCCGCGCCAGCGGCAGCGCGTGCAGATGCTCGGCGTGGTCCTTCAGCACCACCACGCACCAGCCTTCGTAGCGCTGGTGCTCGTGCAGGAACACGACCGACTCGCGCAGTTCGCAGATCCGCAACGCCGCGGCGGGATCACCCGCCCGCGCGCACAGCGGGCACGATGCAAGCCTCGATGCCTGTTGCCCCATGCCTCGGCGCCTTCTGGAATGTTCATCCCTGCAAAGACAACAGACTCTGACCACGGAGAACACCGAAGCCACTGAGAAGAAGCGGGAGCGATCGGGCCAGTGAACGGAAGAAGTCGCGTGCACGGGGTCTCCCGCTCCCGCACGTCCGCTCTCCGTGCCTTCCGCGCTCTCCGCGCCTCCGCGCCTCCGCGGTGCAAACTCTCCACGCTTTCACACGGCGACCGCTTCGCTCGGCGCGGCCTGCTTCTCGCTCACGCGCTGGATGTCGGCGCCGAGCATCCGCAGGCGCTCTTCCATGCGCTCGTACCCGCGGTCGAGGTGGTACACGCGGCTGACCATCGTCGTTCCCTCGGCCGCGAGGCCCGCGATGACCAGGCACGCCGAGGCGCGCAGGTCGCTGGCCATCACCGGCGCGCCGACCAGTTTCCTCACGCCGCTGATGATCGCCGTCGGCCCCTGCCGCAGCACCTTCGCGCCCATGCGCCCGAGTTCGGCCACGTGCAGGAAGCGCTCGGGATAGATGCGCTCGGTCACGACCGAGTTGCCCTCGGCCATCGTGAGCAGCGCGACCAGTTGGGCCTGCAGGTCCGTCGGGAAGCCCGGGTGCGGCTGCGTGGTCACCTCGATCGGTCGAAGCAGGCGCGAGCACGTGACGCGCACCGTCGTGCGCATCGGGTCGCGCCCGGCGGTGGGGGGGCCCTTCTCCTCGGAGAGGATCACGCCCACGCGGCTCAGCGCGTCGCACGCCGCGATCATCGCGTCCATCGGGCAGTTGTCGAGCGTCACGTCGCCGTTGGTCGCCGCCGCGGCGATCATGTAGGTGCCGGCCTCGATGCGGTCGGGGATGACCGCGTGCTCGGCGCCGCCGAGCGCCTCGACGCCGTCGATGATGATGCGCGGCGAGCCCGCCCCGCGGATCCTCGCGCCCATCGAGTTGAGCAGTTTCGCAAGGTCCACGATCTCCGGCTCGCACGCGGCGCACTCGATCATCGTCTGGCCCTCGGCCAGCGTCGCGGCCGACATGACGTTGGCCGTGCCCAGCACGGTGGAGCCGAACGGACCGCCGAGGAAGATGCGCCCGCCCCTGAGCCTGCCGCCCTTCCCGCCCGGCACGCGCGCGACGATGTCGCCCTGGTGCAGTTGGATCTCCGCGCCCAGCCCGCGCAGCCCGTGCAGGTGCAGATCGACCGGCCGGTCGCCGATGGCGCACCCGCCGGGCATCGAAACCCGCGCAAAGCCGCGCCGCGCCAGCATCGGCCCCAGCGTGCAGATGCTCGCGCGCATGGTCTTGACGATCTCGTACTTGGCGTGGCTGGCCGACTCGTCCTGCGAGTGGATGACCATCTTGCCGCCGGCGAAACTCGCATCGGGCGGGGGGGCGAAGTCGACATGGCAGCCCAGTTCCGTCAGCAGGCGGACCATGTTGCGGATGTCCGCCAGGTCGGGCACGTCGTTGAGCAGCAGCGGCCGGTCGGTGAGCAGGGCCGCGGCCATGAGCGGCAGCGCGGCGTTCTTCGAGCCCTTGATCGTGAGGCGACCGTTCAGGCGTGCCCCGCCGCTGATGACGAACTGATCCATCTTCTGTACGCTCCGTCGCAGGGCCGGCGCACGTCTGATAACGCCGCGCCGGGCAAGGTGGGGGTGAGGATAGCGAACCGCCGCGCCCTGTGCATCGGTCCGTTGGGCCCGGCCGCACCAACGACCGGCCGGCCCGTCGGCGTGTCCGGCAACGCCGTCATAAAGCGTTGTGCGATTAACACTTGTGCGCGCGGATCGCGTGACAGGCCGGGCCTGAATTCGACTTTGGATGTCGAGTCGGCGTGCTCCTGTGTTGGGAGCGGCCGGGCCGGGGCATGATGCCGCGGCACACAGCACCGGGGACCGGCAGGGAAGCAGCAGTCGTCCGGGCCAGGGCCCGGCGGGAAAGCGAAGGACTTCGATGAACGCCAGCACGATCTTCAAGGGCTCGTTCGGCGCCGCCGGCCTGACGGCCGCGTTGCTCCTGGCGAGCATGGGCACGACCGGCGGCGCGGCTCGGACCGCCGAGGCGCAGCAGAGCGCGGGCGGCGGGACGTCGCTGCCCGAGACCATCCAACTCACGGGCGTGGTGCGCGACTTCAAGGCGCGCAACGTCGCGGGCGGGCACCCCGACTTCCAGCGTCAGCCGACCGCTGGGTTTGGTCACTACGCCTACCAGGTCGCCGACACGCTGGACTCCGACGGCAAGCCGCAGTTCTCGTCCACCGGCTACAAGGTGACGACGCAGTGGCGCGACGCGCAGGGCCGCAACCGCATGCCGCCCCGCCCGCACGTGGCCAGCCGCTCCGGCGACGTCGCCGGCGCACGCTCGACGACGACCGGCGGCGCGCTGACCACCGCGGACAACTTCCGCCAGTGGTTCCGCAACGTCGACGGCCTGAACCTGTCGCGACCGCTCTCGCTGACGCTCCGCCGCCGGGCCGGCACGAACGTGTACGTGTTCGACGACCGCGAGGACCCCGCGTTCTCGTCGCTGGGCGGGTTCTTCCCTATCAACGGCGAGTTGTGGGGCAACTCGGGCCTGACCACGCCCGACAAGAACTTCCACTTCACGTTCGAGCTCGACACCACGTTCATCTACCGGCGCGGCGCGGGGCAGGTCTTCACCTTCACGGGTGACGACGACGTGTGGGTGTTCGTCGACGGCAAGTGCGTGATCGACCTCGGCGGCGTGCACGCGGCGATCAGCCAGACCATCGACCTGGACCGATGCGAGTGGCTGCAGGACGGTCAGCGCTACAGCCTGAAGTTCTTCTTCTGCGAGCGCCACACGACCCAGTCGAACTTCCGCATCGAGACCACGCTCGAACTGCAGAACGCGCGGCTGCCCGCCACCACCGCGCTGGCCGACTGAAACCCGCCGCGCCATCTCCCCGGACCCGCGACGCGGCGCCGCCTCGAACCCTGCCGACTCTCGCGCCCGCCCGACCGGATGATCGCTGTGCACGGACCGCCCGGGGCCGCAAGGCTTGGGCGGTTCGCTTTTTGATGCGCGGAAGGCGCCGCGGACCGTGTGCCGGCGGGTCCCGCCGATGGTCGTCATCCCGCCCCCGTCGCACTCGGCGCTGCGCACGCCGCATTCCGGCTTCGCGTTCCTACCATCCGCCCCATGGCCTTCGACCCGGTGCAGATCCTCTCCGAGCGCTTCGGCGCGGCGATCGCGCGGGCCTTCCCCGACGCCGCGGCGGGCGGCGCGCCCGACGCGCTCCTCAAGCCCACGCAGAACCCGAAGTTCGGCGACTTCCAGTGCAACGCCGCGATGCCGCTGGCCAAGGCCGTCGGCAGGCCGCCGCGCGAGGTCGCGCAGGCGATCATCGACGCCGCCGCGGCCGACGCCGACCTGGGCGCGATCGTCGAGCCGCTCTCGGCGGCGAGCATCGCCGGCCCGGGGTTCATCAACATCGCGCTGCGGTCCGACGCGCTCGCGGGGCTGCTGGCGAAGTTCGACACGCCCGCGCTGGGCATCGAGCCGCCCGCGACGCCGCAGACCATCGTCGTCGACCTCTGCGGAGTGAACCTCGCCAAGCAGATGCACGTCGGCCACCTGCGCGCGGTCGTCATCGGCGACGCGCTGGCGCGCACCTTCGAGCGCATCGGGCACAGGGTCATCCGCCAGAACCACGTCGGCGACTGGGGCCTCCCCATCGCGATGGTCACCGCGCGCCTGCTGGAGATGCAGCGCGCCGGGCGCGACATCGCCGCGCTCGACCTGGACGCCATCGAGAAACTCTACAGGGCCGCGCAGAAGGAGGCCGACGCCGACGAGCGGGGCCTGGCCGCGGCGAGAAAGTACGGCCTGGGCCCCAAGGCGCTGGCCGAACTCGAGGAGCAGGTGGCCGGGGCCGGCGAGTCGCTCGCCAGGGCCAAGGCGACGCTGGTCGCGCTGCAGAACCATGACCCGGAGACGTTCGCCGTCTGGCAGCGGATCGCCGACGTGACGATGCGCGAGTGCCTCGCCGTGTGCGCGCGCCTGGGCGCCAACGTCACCGCCGAGCACTCGGCCGGCGAGTCGTCCTACGCCGAGGAACTGGCGCCGATGGTCGATGAACTGGTCCGCCGCGGCATCGCCGAGGAGTCCGACGGCGCGCTGGTCATCCGCAACGAGGGCATCGAGGAGCCGACGATCATCCGCAAGTCGGCCAAGGGGGGCGGCGGGTTCCTCTACGCCACGACCGACATCGCCGCGATCCGCCGGCGCGTGCAGAAACTCGGCGCCGACCGCGTGATCTACTGCGTCGACGCGCGCCAGGCGCTGCACTTCAGGCAGGTGTTCGCCAGCGCGACGCGCGCCGGCTTCGCGACCAGGCCCGGCGCGGGCGCGCCCTCGCGCCTCGAGCACGCCGCGTTCGGCATGGTCCTCGGGCCCGACAACCGCCCCTTCAAGACGCGCACCGGCGAGAACGTCAAGCTCAGCGACCTGCTCGACGAGGCCGAGGAGCGCGCCGCCGCGGCGGTCCGCGAGAAGAACCCCGATCTGCCGCCCGACGAGGCCCGCGCCGTCTCGACCGCCGTCGCGATGGCCGCGATCAAGTACGTCGATCTCTCCAACGACCGCGCCAAGGACTACGTGTTCTCGTTCGACCGCATGCTCGCCTTCGAGGGCAACACCGGCCCCTACCTGCTCTACGCGCTGGTGCGCATCCGCAGCATCTTCCGCAGGGCCGCGGAGCGCGGCGGCGCGGGCGACGCGTGGCGGCGCGCGCCGGTCGTCGTCGGCGGCAGGGAGGAGAAGGACCTGGCGCTCGCGCTGCTGCGGTACCCCGGCGCGGTCCGCTCGGTCGCCGAGTCGCTCGAACCGCACCGGCTCTGCCAGTACCTGTTCGAGCTGGCGCAGACCTTCAGCGTGTTCGTCACCAACTGCCACGTCCTCAACGCCGAGACCGACGCCCTGCGCGACAGCCGTCTGCGCCTGTGCGACATCACGCAGCGCGTGATGGCCGACGGCCTGTCGATGCTCGGCATCCGCCCGCTGGACCGAATGTAGCCTCCGCGCCGGCGGGTCACTTGGCCCGGTCGGCCTCGCGCGCCGCCGCGGCGGGCTCCGGCGCGGGCTCCTCGGGCCGCACCTGCACGCGCACGCGGACCACGCGCATCGGCGTCGCCTCCAGCACGGTGATGGTCGTGCGGCCCACCTGGATGCTCTCGTTGGTCTCGGGGATGCGACCGAACGCCGCGAGCACGTACCCCGCGATGGTGTCGTACTCCTCGGCCTCGGGGATCGCCGCGCCCAGCGGCTCCAGCGCGTCGTTGACGTCGTGGATCTCCGCGCGCGCGTCGCACTCGAGGATGCCCTCCTCGGCGCGCACCTCGATCCGCGGCGGTTCGTCCTCGGCCTTCTCGTACTCGTCGTGGATCTCGCCGAAGACCTCCTCGATGATGTCCTCGAGCGTCACGACGCCCGCGGTGCCGCCGTACTCGTCGGCAACCACCGCGATGTGCACGCGCCGCGCGACGAACTCGTCGAGCAGTTGCCGAACCGTCTTGGACTCGGGCACCACCATCGCCGGGCGCACGATCGTCCGCAGGTCGAACCCCCTGCCCGACTGCGTGCCCTCGCCCGCCAGCCAGCGCAGCAGGTCCTTGACGTAGAAGAACCCGGCGATGTCGTCGAGGCTGCCCCGATAGACCGGGATGCGCGAGTGCCGCGCACGCCGCACGAACGCCGCGATCTGACCGAGGTTGCTCGACAGGTCGATCGCCTCGATCTCGTTCCGCGGCGTCATGATCTGCTCGACCGTGCGGTCCTTGAAACGCATGACCGCCTCGATCATGTCGCGCTCGCGCTCGTCCACGCCGCCCTCGCGCTCGCCCTCGTCCAGCGCGCTGAGCACCTCGGCCTCCACGTCCGCCGCGGCGTCGTCGGGCCGGTTGCCCGACAGCCCGCGCACCGCGCGGTCGAACGCCGCGGCGATCGGGCGCAGCGGCGCGCCGACCGCGTGCGCCGCGCGCACCACCCCCGAGAGCGCGAACACCAGCCGCTCGCCCGCGTGAAGCGACACCGCCTCCGGGATGAACACGCCCAACACCCACAGCGCCAGCGCGGCCAGCGCGCCCCCCAGCAGCGCGTCGGGCCACTGCGGCGAGCCCACGCCCCGCAGCCACGCCACCCAGAACACCAGCGCGATCGTCGCGCCCAGGTTGAACGGCGTCCGCACCAGCGCGACCGCGCGCGCGTGCCCAGCCACGTCGTCCAGAATCGCCGCGACCCGGCGCTTCCGCGCCGCGTTCGACGAGGCCGACGCGATCTCCTCGAGCGTCGTCCGCACAAGGTCCACCAGCGACGCGTGCAGCGAACTCAGCACCGCGCCCACCGCCAGCAGCGCCAGGGCCAGCAGGCCGGGGTTCATCGCGCGCCCTCCCCCGCCTCGGGCGCGGCGAACGTCCGGCCCACGCCGATCGCCTCCAGCACGCGGTCCTCCTCCTCGTGCATCGCGCGGTGCCCGGCCTCGTCGTGGTCGTCAAACCCCAGACAGTGCAGCACGCCGTGCACGATGTACAGCAGCAACTCGCGCTCCACGTTCAGGCCGCGCGCCGCCGCCTGCCGACGGGCCTCGTCCGCGCACACCAGGATGTCGGTGTCCAGCGGCCCGCCCGCCGAAGGGTCGTCGCGAAGGTCAAAGGTCAGCACGTCCGTCGTGCCGGGTACACCCGAGTACTTCTCGTGGGCCACCGCCATCTCGTCGTCGCCGACGATCCGCACCCGGACCTCGCCGGCATACGCCAAGACACCCGCCGCGGCGGCCGCCCTGTCGGCCAGCCAGCGGAGACCCGCACGAGTCATAAGATCATGCGGATCAAGAACTTCCATGCAACTGTGCTCGTCGGACTTCGGCTCCCGTGCCCCGCCACGCCCGCCGCGGCCGGCCGCCGCCGGCGCGCCGGGCCCGCCAATCCGCCGAGAGTTCCCGTGTGCGCTCATGGACGTTCTTCCCTCCCCGACCCGTGAATGTTCCAAATGATACCGACTGCCAAGGTTTGAGCAACCCGTTGGGCGAGAATTGTTCGTATTTTGATAGGAACAACAGGCTTTGGCCGTCGTGGGGGCCCTTCGTTCGTGGACGTTCACTCAGGCCCCGTCGCCCCCGCCGATGATCTTGGGGACGGCGATCAGGCCACCTTCGGCGGCGGGGGCGATGTCCAGCAGTGCCTGCCGCGGCAGCGAGGGGCCGGGCTCATCGGGCCGCAGGCGGTTGGTTTCTTCGACGGGGTTGGCCAGCGGCTCGACGCCGGACAGGTCGAGGTCGCGGAGGCGCTCGACGTAGGCGAGCACCGCGCCGAGTTGGCCGCGGTAGCGCTCGACCTGCTCATCGGTCAGCCCCAGCCGCGCCAGGTGCGCCACCTTGCGGACCTGCTCGGCGGTGAGGGGGGGAGGGTGGGGGGCACGGGACATTCTGGGGCATGCTACCAATCCGACCCCGCGGCATGCAAGATTGGCGAAGAATGACAAGGCCCCCGTCGCGTGACGGGGGCCTTGACGTCAACACTGCGCTGTGGGCGTGGGTCAGTTTGAGCCCGCCGCCTCGCTCAGGCCGTTGATGAGTTCGACGCCCGCCGGCACGGTCAGGTTCGCGCCCTTGAGCGCGTCGCCGATCGGCTCGGCGCGCCCGCCGAGATTGGCCGCGAGGAACTGTTCGGCGATGGCGTAGAACGACAGCCGGTTCTCCGGCTTGCGGAAGCCGTGGCCCTCCTCGGGGTAGAGCACGTACGTGACCGGGATGTTGCGGTCCATCATGGCCTTGACGATCTGGTCGCTCTCGGCCTGCTTGACGCGCGGGTCGTTGGCGCCCTGCGCGATGAGCAGCGGCTTGGTGATCCGATCGACGAAGTGGATCGGGGAGCGCGACTTCAGGAAGGCGCGGCCCTCCTCGGTGCGGTGGTCGCCGGTCTTGCGGGTCAGCACGTCGATGTACGGGCCCCAGTGCGGCGGGATGGAGTTGAGCAGCGTTTCAAGGTTCGACGGGCCGACGATGTCGACGCCGCAGGCGAACACGTCGGGCGTGAAGGTCAGGCCGACGAGCGTCGCGTAGCCGCCGTACGAGCCGCCGTAGATCGCGACCCTGGCCTTGTCGGCGATCTTCCTGTCGACCGCCCAGTTCACGGCGTCGATCAGGTCGTCGTGCATCTTGCCGGCCCACTCGAGGTTGCCGGCATTCAGGAAGCGCTTGCCGAAGCCCGTCGAGCCGCGGTAGTTGACGCTCAGCACGGCGTAGCCGCGGTTGGCCAGCCACTGGTGCTCGGGGTCGTAGCCCCAGTCGTCGCGCGCGGTGGGGCCGCCGTGCACGTTCAGCACCAGCGGCACAGGACGGTTGGGCACGCCGTCGTTGTCGGGGTCGGTGCCGGGCGGGAGCGTGAGGTAGGAGACGAGTTTGAGCCCGTCGCGCGCCGGGATGATCACCGCGTGCATGCGCGAGAGCGGGTACTTGTCCAGTTCGGGCTGGGTCTTGAACAGCAGCGTGCGGGTCGGCTTGCCCTCCCTGCCGACGCGGTCGTAGAGGTACACCGAGGGCGAGGCGCGGTCGGGGACGAACGCGACCGTCCAGTAGCGGTCGTCCAGCGAGCGACTGGTGACCAGCATCTTCGCCTCGTGGTCGATCTTCTTGAGGAACTCGAAGTCCCTGACGATGTCCTGGCTCAGGATCGTCCACCACGGCGTGTCGTAGGTGAACTCGACCGCCTGGATGCGGTTCTCCGTCGGGTGCGCGATGATCGCGCCCGCGTCGCAGTTGTCGCGCCCGATCACCTGGCTCCTGGCGCCCGTCGCCGTGTCGATCGCGACGATCGCCGCGGTGTCGCGCCCGCGGCTGTCGCGCGCGTAGAGCACCTTGCCCGAGGCGTCGAACATCAGCGGCTCGAAGTTGTCCACGTCCTCGGCCGGGATCTCCTGGAACGGCTCCCACGAAAGCGCCCCGTCGGCCGACTTCTGCGCCCGCAGCATCGCCATGCTGCCGTCGGGGTTGGGGCGCACGGCGAAACGCACCGCGAAGTTGTCATCGGTGACAAAGCCCAAGAAGCCCTGGTTCTCGGCCACCAGCGTCATCTCGCCGGTGGTGATGTTCACGCGGTACAGGTCGTGCAGCGCGGGGTTGCGCTTGTTCAGGCCGATGAGCACCTCGTTGGGCACGCGGTGGCTGACGTTCTCGATGCGCGCCGCGGGCCGGAGTTTGTCGCCGCCGGGGAGCCGGATCGGCTCGCCGTCGGGCCCGAGGATCTCCTCGAACGGCGTGAGGTCGCGCGCCGGGCCGCCGGCCTTCACGTCCTGGCTGTACACCTTCCAGTTCTCGTCGCCGCCCCTGTCCTGCACGTACAGGATGTGGCTGCCGCTGTAGGCCCACGAGTAACTCGGGATGCCGCGCCCGCGGTCGGCCGTCACCGGCACGGCCTTCTCGATGTCGTCGATCGGCGCGACGTGGATGTTCATCACGCCGTCGACCGGCGCCAGGAACGCGATCCGCGTCCCGTCCGGCGAGACCCGCGCCTGCGAGCGCACCGGGTTGCCGAAGAACACGCTCCGCGGCACGAGCGGCGCGGACACGCGCGAGGCGTCCGGCGCGGCCTGCTGGCCCATCGCCGGAACCCATGCCGCCGCGCCGATCACCAACGGAACACTCAACGCCAAGGTCTTCATGCAGCATCTCCAACCCCGCCCCGCCCGCCCGCACCGGGAAGGTGTAGGGAACCGCCAAGTGTAGGTTTCAGCGGTGCTTCCGCCGCGAGCGTCGTCACGCTGTTGTTTGGGGTGCGGTCGGTCCCGCGCCGGTGACCTTGGCCAGCGCACGGTTGGCGATGTGGCCGATCACCGCCACCACGATGATGGTCAGCACGATGCCGCCGATGACGACCTCGCGCGGGGCGCGGCCGGGGCTGAGCGTCTCGCTGGTCAGGTCCTGCACGCCCGAACCGAGATACACCGCCAGCGCGGTGCGCGGCGCCATGCCGATGAGCGTCCCGAGCGCGAAGGGCGCGACCTTCACGCCCGCGCTGGCCATGACCAGGTTGGTCAGCGCGAACGGTGAGTTCGGCGGCAGGCGCAGCAGGATGACGATGCCGAGGGTCTTGAGAAACCCGTGCCCGATCAGCGCGTCGCGGATCGCGCGGGCCTTCACGTTGGCCTCGATCATGTCCTCCACGCGGTGCCGCGAGACCGTCCGCGCCACCGTGTAGCCCAGCAGCGACGCGCCGACGAACCCCGTCAGCGCGGCGGGGAGGCCCAGCGCCATCTTGAAGCACCAGCCGCCGAGGATGGCCTGCGCGTACGTCGGCAGCATGCCCAGCCCGGCGAGGACGATGAACGCGCACACGTACACCGCCACGCCCAGCGCGCCGTGCGACTGCAGCCACTCCGACACGGTCTTGATCTTCCACAGCAGCGCGATCCCCGCCAGCGGCGGCATCGCCACCCACGCCAGTCCCAGCAGGCCGGTCGGGCCCAGCGCGTAGAGAAACCGCGCGATGCGCACCGGCATCGAAGCGGCAGTCTCCGCGCGCGAATCTGGAGAACCTGGCGAAGCGCTGTCGCTCACGGGCAACAGGCTAGGCACCGCCGTGCGCCGATTCGTGCGCGAGCCGCTTGACCGCGCCCGATTGTGTGGTACTCTTGCTGCGATGACCTTCTGCTTCGGCCAGTGGATGCACACGTGCCACACCGCCAAGGGCGGCGCGCGTTGTTCCCTGGTCCGGGCCGTGTAAGGCCTCCCCGATCAAGGACGCATCCAACGCCGCCGCCCGCACGGGCGGCGGTTTTTGTTTCCGACCCTGCCGATCCGCACGCCGCATCTGACCCGACCGCGATCCACCAAACTACACGCCGGAGGACCACCAGCCATGAACGCGACCATCGCACCCGCCGAACCGATACGCGCCGCCGCGCCGGGCCTGCCCCGACCCGCTCTCATCGGCGCCGACAGCCCCGACCTGTCGGCCCGCGCGGGGATGTGCTCGACGCGGCGGCGTTCGGCCGACACGTGCGCGACCGGCGGCGAGCCCTCGGGAGGGGACGCGGCGCGCGGTGACGATGAGCCCCCGCAACGCCCCGTGTGGCCGCCGCGCGGGACGGCGAGCACCGCGCTGCTGACCATCGGCCGCCCGCCGCGGGCGCTGCGCGTGTGAGCGCGGAACAACCGGCGCGCAGGGTGTGTGCGGCGCGCCGTTCAACGGTCACGGATTGACCGAGCCGCCCGCGCGCGGAGACGCGCCGGGCGGCGATTGCACGCGGATCGTTCACGCTGCGCGAAGCGCCGCTGAATCCGGCCCGTGCCGCTGCCCGAATCCTCATCCAGACCTCCGGACGGCCGCACGGCAGCGGAACCGCTGGAGCGTTGGGCCCACCGCGACAGCCGGGCGAGCGTGCGCTCGCCCACCGACCTGCCGGGATCCGTCCTCTCGATCACTCACGAAAGGACACCCCATGACCACGACCCGCCACGTTCTGGCGCTCTGCGCCGGCCTGCTCACGCTCTGCGGCTTCGCCGCCGCTGCGCCGACCACGGGCCAGACGGTCTCGCCCGCGTCCGCGTCTTTGCGGGCCGAGCAGGACATCATCGCCACGGCGATGGGCAACAAGGACTTCTCGACGCTGGTGACGGCGATCAAGGCCGCGGACCTGGTCGAGGCGCTGCAGGGCGCGGGCCCTTTCACGGTCTTTGCGCCGACCAACGCGGCGTTCGCCAAGATCGACCCCAAGACCCTCGACGAACTGCTCAGGAACAAGCCGCTCCTGCAGGGCGTGCTGAAGTACCACGTCGTCTCGGGCCGCGCGCTCGCGGCGGACGTTGTGAAGCAGAACGCGTGGGCCACGCTCAACGGCCAGCGCATCGATGTGAAGGCCTCGGACGGCAAGGTGACGATCGACGACGCGACCGTCACCGCGACGGACATCAAGTGCAGCAACGGCGTCATCCACGTGATCGACACGGTCATCATGCCCAGCACGATCGACGTGGTCGCCACGGCGATGCAGGCCGGCAAGTTCAAGACGCTGTGCGCGGCGGTCGAGGCGGCGGGACTGGCCTCGATTCTGCAGGGCGAGGGGCCGTTCACGGTCTTTGCGCCGACCGACGACGCGTTCGCCAAACTGCCCGCGGGCACGGTCGAGAGCCTGCTCAAGCCTGAGAACAAGAGCAAACTCGTCTCGGTGCTGACCTACCACGTCGTGCCCGGGCGCGTCTTCTCCGACAAGGCCGTCGCGAGCAGGACCCTCAAGACGGTGCAGGGTCAGGAGATCACGATCGCGGTGAAGGACGGCAAGGCGATGGCGGACAAGGCGACGATCGTCAAGACCGACATCGACGCGAGCAACGGCGTGATCCACGTGATCGACGCGGTGCTCATGCCCGCCGAGACCGGCGCGAAGTAGGGCACTGGCCCGACGGCCACGTCGCCGGACGGTCGTGCAGTTGTGCGGCCGGTGCGCCCCCGGGGGCGGGCCGGCCGTTCTCACTTTGCGAATGGCAGCCGACAAAACGGCCGCGGCCGCGCTCGAAGCCTGCCGGAGATGGCGGGCGACGAGCGCGGCCGGGCGTTGTCGTTGCTGCGGGAGTTGAACCGTTTCAGCGGCGGCGGCGGAACGCGACCAGGCCGCCCAGGCCGAGCAGGGCGGAGGCGCCCGGCGCGGGGATGTTCAGTTCGAAGCGGTGCGAGTGCGTCGTGAGCGATCCCTGTCCCGGATCGCGGCTCTCGGTGCCGATCGTCGGCAGCGAGGTGGAGAGGAACCACGCCCCGTTCACACCGGCGTCGATGACCATCTCGACGTAGCCCGCGGCAGGGATGCCGAAGTCCGAGTCCTTCAGGCCCGGCGCGGACTCGAACGTGATCGTCCAGATGAAGTTGCCCGCGCCGGGCAGGTTCACCGCGAACGCGTCGTGGAACGATCCATCGGCGTTGTAGAAGTTGAACGTCACGCCGCCGCCGACCGTGTCAACACCGCCCACGAAGCGGAACGAGTTGAGCAGCATGTACGGCGAGTCGGTGTACGTCGAGACGTAGTCGTCGAACCCGGCGCTGCCCGAGGCCGGTGGGAACGCCGCGAACGGACCCGTCATGGCCGAGAACACCGTGGTGATGTTGCTGCGGGGGACAAAGCCTCCGCCATCGCCATCGGGGATCGGCTCCCAACTCACCACGTTCGCCACGCGCGCGTGGGCGGTGCCCGCCGCGGCGGCGACAACCATCGCAAACAACAGCGACGCCTTCATCTCTCTTCCTCCTCGGCGGCCCGACGAACGCGGACGCGCACACGCCTCTCTCCGGCGCCCGGACGGCACCGCCCGGCGCACCACGCGACAGCCCGACACGAGCCGGTCTGCCGAACCTCTGGCCTGTGGAAGGAAGGTCTCTCTCAATCCTCCAACGGCCGAACATCAGTATGCCACGCGATTGACGTGCATGTCAAGGACTTTGCAAGTTTACGTTCGGACCCGGTCGTTCTCGGCCCACGCCCCGCCGCGGCTCCGTACGCACGCCTCACGGGCAACCGGCAAACCATGCCGAAAGGAATGCGAAAATGTCGTTCACGGTCACGCCGCCCACGCCGTCAAAGTTGGCCGACGGCTGACCGGCGAACCACGCCGACAGGAAGGCGAAGATGTCCGGCACGTCCACACCGTTGGCCCCGTCGAAGTTGGCCGGGCAGCAGGTGGTGGGGTTGCCGGGCTGGCCGCACGCCAGACCCGCCGTCCACGTCCCGCCGCACTGGGCCTGCGTCGTCACGGCACACGAGGTGCCGACGCAGCACGCCCCGGTCGGCGTGCCGATGGTGAACACGCCGATGCCCGACCCGACCGAGCCCAGTCCGTCCGAGTTGGTGACCGAGACGTTGCGCGACGTCAGCAGCGCGCCGGGCGCGACGACGAACGACAGGCCGGTGATCTGCGTCCCGAGGTAGTTCACGGTCGGCGTCCCCGTGACGGTGACGCCCGTCCCCGAGACCGACACCTGGCCGGCGCTTGTGACGCCCTTGAAGTTCGACCCGGTGATGACCACGGGCACGGTCGTTCCCGGCGCGGCGATCGACGGCGAGACGCTCTGCACCGTGGTCGTCGCGCCCCACACCGTCACGCTGATCGAGTCGGTGCTCGAGACGCCGTTGGAGTCCGTCACGCGCAGCGCGGCGAGGAACGCGCCGTTGGACGGGTACGTGAACGTCGTCGGCGAGCCCGACTTGTCGAAGTTGCCGTCGTTGTCAAAGTCCCACGCGTAACTCGACGCGCTCAGCGTCGCGCCCGGCTCGGTGGCGCGCGAGTTGATGTGCCCCATGAACCACGCCTGCGTGTCGGCCTGCACGCGCTTGTTCAGGCCCGCGACGGCCTTCGGAGCCGTCGGCGCGCCGCCGATGCGCACAAGCAGGTCGTACATCTGCACGATCTGGTTGGCCTGCTGGTTGGTGCCGTGGTCGCGCACGCGGATGTAGTACGTCCCCGCCGCGAGCGAGCCGAGGCTCACCGTCTCGGGCTGGCCCGCGGGCGCGCCGGTGGACTCGGCGACGAGCGCCTGCGACGAGTTGCGCAGTTGCAGCAGCAGGTTCCCCGCCTCCAGCGAGTTGACGTCCACCGTCGAGCCGCCGGAGCAGCCCGTGGTCTGCGTCGCCGTCGAGTACGTCAGCCCGATCGGGGTCACGGTGATCGTCACCGACCGGGGCGCGCCCAGCGTGAACACGAACCAGTCCTCGGCGGTGTTGTTCGGGCCCGACGAGCCGTTGGTCGAGAGGTTGCGGAGCAGGAGCGAGCGCGACGCCGGCAGGGCCAGTTCGCCCAGGTTTGCCGGCGTCGCCGTGCTGTGGTTGCCGGAGAAGATGTCCCCGTAGTTGCGCTGACCGCCGCGGAGGTCGTCGTGCTGCAGCCCGCCGATCGCGCCGCCGACCTGTGGCTCCATGAGTTTGGTCAGGTCGCACGGCACGACGTGGCGCAGCCCGAGGCCGTGCCCGTGCTCGTGCGCGACGGTGTTGCGCAGGTAGCGGTAGTCGTTGCCCATGCTGGCCAGGTACGCCGGCAGGAAGTACGACGTGTTGATGACCATGTCCCCGCCGGAAAGCGAGCCGCCGCCCGACCCCAGCGGGTAGGCGTTGTAGGCCAGGATGCCCGCCGCGGTGCCCAGCGCGACACCGCCGATGCGGATGTCGCCCCGGACCGCCTGGCGCGCCGTCAACTGGTCCATCGCCGAGTTGTTGTCGGCCACCTCGGTGTAGTCGACGCCCACCCACGCGCGCCACGACGCCAGCGCCTGACGGATGATCTCGCGCCCGCGGTCGAGGTCGCCGAACACCGACATCAGCGACGAGTTGAGCGAGTTGGGCCCGGTGGGGAAGCCCGATCCGGTCAGCCCCCACGTGGTGCCGTCGTCCGGGAACGAGTACGTCAGCGACGCGCGGGCGGCGTTGCCCGACGTCTGGATGCTCGCCTGCCCGACCCACGCGTTGGGCTCGAGGTAGTAGCGCGGGTTGAGCCCGCCGGGACCGTCGGCCGGCGCGAGCAGGCCGGTGCGATCGAAGACTCGCAGCCATTCCTTCTCGGTCAGGTCGTCGCGGTAGCAGGTCGGCCACGCGCCCATCCGCAGCAGCAGCGTGCCGCGGGTGCGCGCGGGGTCCGCGCTCCTCGCCGCGGCACGTTCGACCGCCGCCTCCAGCGGCGAGGCCGGCCCGCCGAGCGTCGAGTACTCCACGCGGAGGCCCGGCCCGGCGGCAGGCGCGGACGGACCCGCAGCCCCCAGAGCCGCCGCAGCCAATGCCCCGATGGCAACACGGTTCACAGTCATGGTCTTCCACATAACTCGACGACGGACATGCGATGACGGCCGCGCACATCCTCGCTGTGCGCGGCCGTCAACAACATACCTGCCCGGTCCGGCCGCGCCCAGAGAAAACCGCTGTGATCGGGCGGTTTTCAGGGGTGCGGCGGGGTTATCGATCCCTTACGGGCAGGGCTCGAAGTACCAGGAGAGGAAGACGAAGATGTCCGAAACCTGCAGGCCCGCGGTGCCGTCGACGTCCGCCGCGGGGTTGTTGCCGAACCACGCCGACAGGAAGGCGAAGATGTCGGGCACCTCGACGGCGCCGTTGCCGTCAAAGTCGGCCGGGCAGGCCGTCGGGCAGGTAAAGCCGGTGATGAGGAAGTCGTCCAGCGCGGCCTCGACGAGCGAGCCGGCGCCGAAGTCCGACGCGACGAACCGGAGTTTCATGTTCGCGGTCGGGGTGATCCGGTCGGCGACGTTGAACTCGTAGTACAGCCAGCCGCCGACGGTCTCGGGGCCGGTGGGCCCGACGGTCTCGACGTTGGTCCACATCTCGCCGCCGTCGTTGGAGATGTCGACGACGAACACGTCCGCGCCGGGGGCCGCGCCGGTGTTGTTCGAGTACCACCTCCAGTAGGAGATCTTCGGCGCCACGACGTTCGAGAGGTCGAACGTGGGGCTGTTGAGCGTGGTCGCGCCGTTGTCGACGTCCTCGGCGCCCAGCGACGCGCCGGGCGGGGCGTTGCCGGTCACGAAGCACTGCGTGCCGGGGGCGGGCGTGTGGTCGTCCTCGGGCTGCGCGGCGGTGCCGTTGGGATCAACACGCACCCAGATGCCGAGGTTGGCCGTGTCGGTCGGTGCGCCGACCGTCCAGCCGCGGCTGACCTCGAAGTCGTCGTCGAAGACCGTCTCCTGCCCGCCCGCGCTGATGGACGTGACCCACGCCGAGGGCGCGCCGGTCGGGTGATAGACCAGCAGGTTCTCGGTGTCGCGGGCCGCGAAGTAGTACCGCACCTGCGTGCCGCACGGCGACGCGGGGATGTGCGCGTCGTACAGGTTCGTGCCCACGGGGGTCATCGGCCCGGCGACCCAGCCGCCGCCGATGTTGTAGGCAAACGACGCGACGCCCGGCTGCGGGGCGCCCGAGATCGGGATGACCTGCACGCGGATGGTCGCGCCGGCCGTCGGCGAGATGGCCTGCGGCAGGCCGTCGGGGAACACAAAGCCGATGCTCGGCAGCGTCGGGCCGGGCAGGCCGTGATCGGCAAAGCCGTTGTTGATCTGCGTGTAGTGCGGCGTGCCGTTCATGATGTTGGCGTCGTTGTCGTCCAGCGTCAGGAACGTGATGGTGATGTCGTGCGCGATGGTCGAGCCGACGTGCATCAGCGGCGAGTTGATCGCCAGCGCGCTGAGGATCTGCCGGTAGTCGGCCGGGTTGGTGGCCAGCAGGTTGTTCCGCACGCTCCACACGCAGCCCGAGAGCAGCATGCCGCACGAGTGCGCCGCGCTGCCGCAGGTCGAGCAGCCCGAGGCGCTGTACTGGCACGTGTTGTTCGCGTTGCGGATGCCGTTGGCGCACGTCTGGAACCCGATGCCCAGGCGCGGGTCGTCGGTGATCAGCAGCGCGGTCACGTCGCTGAACCCCTCGCCGTACGCGCCCTGCCCCGAGCCGGCCGACTGCACCAGGTGGTGCCCGTACTCGTGGTGCACGACCGTGCCGAACGCGGTGTTGTTGCAACCGCCGCCGGCGGTGTAGAAGTTGATCGACGTGCCGTTGTAGAACGCGTTGCACGTGTTGGCGATGTTCACGTTGACCGCGAACTCCGTCACGCTCGCCACGCCGGGGTACGTCGGGTGGTACGCCAGCACGTAGTCGCGCACCACGTTCGACTGCACGTACGCGTTCACCTCCGCGCGCAGCAGTTCCGAGTCGTTGGCCGGGTTGTGGACAAAGTCCACCGGGCCCGGCGGCGTCACCGTCTGCGAGAGCGTCGTCGTCGTCTGGGCCTGGTTGTACACGCGGAACCACTGGCCGCGCGGCGAACTGGTCACCGTCACCGCCGACGAGCCGGGGTGCGGGATCGTGAAGTTGCCGTTGGCGTCGGCGAAGGCGACGTTGCCGCCCGTCACCTGCACGCGCGCGTACGGCATGGGCGTGAGCACCTCGGGCGAGCACGCGTCGGCCGCGTAACTGTTGGTCGCCATGCCGCGCACCGTGCCGGTGATGTCGACGTGGTGGATCTGGCTCTCGCGGTGCAGCACGGCGCCGTTGAGCGCGTCGACGATGAACAGCCACTGCTGCGGCACGCCGTCGGCGCCCGCCGGACCGTGGGCGACAAACTCCCACGCCAGCGCGGGCGGGGCCGGCAGGTCCGGCGTGCCGGCGAAGATCACCAGCCGCCCCGGCTCGAAGCGGTCGAGCTTGGGGAAGATGCCGCGGGCCGACTCGTTCGCGGCGGCCTGTTCGATCGCCGCGGCCCGCACGCCCGCGCCCACGCGGAAGTTGCCCAGGTGCTTCAGGCCGCTGGTCACCAGCACCAGCGGCGAGTGCTCGTCGTTGCGGACCAGCAGCCGGACGTCGGAGCGCCACACGGGCAGGCCGTCGCGCTGCTGGAGGTACGAGACCAGCGTGAAGCGGAAGCCGTTCTTCTGCTGGTCCCACATCACCGGCAGCAGGTGCGCGCCGTCGGCGTTCAGGCCGCCGGGCGTCAGGTCCGCGAACTCCGCGCCGAACAGCCCCGCGCACCGGCGCAGGAACGCCAGCGCGCTGGCCTGTGGCGTCGGCCCGTGCGAGAACGCCGGGCCGTACACGCACGTCACTCGGTCCGCGACGGTCAGCAGTTGCGCGCCGGGTTGCTGCTCAAGCAGCGCGGCGTGCGCCCGCTGCACCCCGCCGCCCGGGGCCGCCGAGTCGGCGCCCAGCGCCGCGCCCGCGGCAAGAAGAACGGCCGTCGCCGCGACCAACATCCGGTGTGTGCCATGCGTCATGTGCGGATCCCTCGTCTTCTTGGCCCGCTCCCGGGCCGTGTCAGATACGCTCCCGACGACCGCCGCGGCGATGGTGTCGCGTCGGCCCAACAGAACACCCACGGAGGTTGCGGACCTCGCCGGTCAGCAGCCGGCGAACCAGTCGGACAGGTACGCGAAGATGTCGGCGACCTGAACGCCGTCGGCGCCGTCCCAGTCGGCCTGCGGGTTGCCCGCGAACCACAGGCCCAGGAAGGTGAAGATGTCGCTGACGCCCAGCCCCGGCGTGCCGTCGATGTCCGGCGGGCAGGGGTTGGGGATGTTCACCGTCAACACCGCCGCGTCGCTCGGCACGCTCGCGCAGGCGTTGATGACCAGCACGTCGTAGTTGCCCGCGTCGGCGCTCTGCACGGGGTTGATGGTCAGCACCGACGACTGCACGCCGCTGGTGCGCGAGTTGTTGCTCAGCGCGACGCCGTTGCGCCGCCACTGGTACTGCAGCCCGGTGCCGGTCGCGGCGACGCTGAACACCGCCATCGAGCCCTCGTCCACCGTCTGGCTCTGCGGCTGGCCGGTGATCGTCGCGCCCGCGCACGGCTCGGAGATGTTGCCCGAAGCGACGACCGCGAAGCCCTGCGGCCCCTGGTTGACCGCCGTGCCGCGGATGCGCACCGTCCACAGGCCCGAGGTCGGCGTGTTGATGAGCACCTGCTCGACGTTGTTCTTGTTGTCGGCCGTGCCGCCGGCCGACGACTGGCCGGAGGTGAAGACGTTGCCGAGGTACGTCGTGCCCGAGGGGGAGACGACCTCGAGGTCGAGGTTGTTGATGACCGGGTTCGAGGCGTTCACCGCCGCGGGCGGGCCGGTGAAGACCATCGTCACCTTCAGCGGCGTCTGCGAGCCGTTGCACTGGAACTGGTGCTCGACCACCTGGCCGGTGGTCAGGCCGCCCGCGGCGTGCCGCACGTCGCGCAGCCAGAGTCTGCGCGTCGTGTCGGCCGGGAAGTACAGGACGTTGTCGAGCAGCAGGCGGCCCCAGCCCTCGGCGTTGGAGGGATAGCCGGTCACGCCGGTCATGTCGACCGTGCCGTTGAGCAGCGTGGCGCGGATGAGCGCCCCGGTGGGGACGAACGCGTCGGCCGCGTTGGCCGTGCCGCTGGGATGGAAGCCCTCGGTGTAGTACTGCCGCACCAGCAGGCCGCCGGCCGAGACCGCCGGGCAGGCCATCGATGTGCCCGAGAGGCTCGTCGTGCCGCAGGTGCTGTTGCTGGCCGACACGGTGTCGCAGCCGGGGGCGTAGATCTCGGGCTTGCGCCGGCCGTCGAAGGTCGGGCCCGCGCCGCCGTAGCAGCGGTTGGCCTGGTTCGGCGTGTCGCTGGTCGCGCCGACGCCCAGCACGTTGATGGAGTTCTCGGGGGTCTTGAGCGTCGACTGGTTGCTGACGGCGAAGGCCACCACGCTGTCCTGGTTGTTCCAGGTGTGCACGTCGATCTGCCGGCACCAGGTCGTGTACGCCGTCGTGCCGTCGTCGCCCCACGAGTTGCTGTGCACCCGTGCGCCGTCGTTGAACGCGTCGTTGAGCCGCGGCTCGAGCGTGCCCGTGCTCGACCAGATGTTGCTGGCGTTGGAGAACGACATCCGCGCGCGGTACGCGATCCCGTCGTGTGTCGTGTACGCGTCATAGGGCGTCGCGTCGCCGGCGATCGTCCCCGCAACGTGCGTGCCGTGCGTGTCGTTGCTCCCGGCGTTCCGCCACCCGACGAACTTGCGGTGCGTCGGACCGGGCGCGACCGTGTCGCTGAACATGCAGTGCGTCAGCCGCGGCGTGCCGTCGATCACGCCCGCGATCTGCCCTTGGCCGGTCAGCCCCGCGTTCCACAGCGGCAACTGCCCGCTCGTGTTGCTCTGGATGATCCAGCGCGTCGAGTCGTTGCGGAACGTGCCCTCGGGCGCGTCCTCGACAAACTGCACCGTCGCCAGCGAGGCCAGCCCGCGCGCCGCCGCGGGCGTCGTCTCCGCGTCGATGAGCCACTGCCCGCCGACGAAGTTCGAGTCGATGACGTTCGCCTTCGCCGCGGCCAGCGCGGCGGCGGCCTCGTCGGTGTTCTCGCCCTCGAACAGCACGACCACGATCTTGCACAGGCCCCGGGCCTGCAGGTCCTGACGGTACACGGTCTTGTACGGTCGCGCGTCGAGCTCGGGGTCGATCTTCCACTCCGCACGGAACGCGCCGACCCACTCGACAAACGGCAGGGCCCGCAACACGGCCAGCCGGTCCGCGTCCAGCGGTTCCATCCACGCGTGCTCGGGCAGGTAACTGGTCAGGCGCAGGCCCGCGGCGGTCAGCGCCTCGTGCCGCGCGGGCGTCATCGGGCCGTCGAGTTTCACCACGTGCCAGCCGGGCGAAAAGCCCTCGTTGGTCAGCAGGAAGTCGGTGTCGGGCGAGGTCTCAAAGTCGCCGGTCCGCAGTTGCAACAGGCCCTTGCCGGGGGTCTGCGCCGGCACGTCCACCCTCGCCGCGGCCAGCCCGCACACACTCGTCAGCGCGAGAACGGCTCCGATTTGCACACACCGGCCGGCCCGTGCGGCCGACGACGACGCTCGCAGATTTGACATCCACGCCTCCAATCAACCCGCGCCGAGTTACGGACCGAACTCGGGGCGAACGCCCCAACCCGACTAGGTCAGTCTAACGCCGGCCCCGATCTGAGCAACGCTTCGGATCGAAAAGAACCCGATCCGGGGACCCGTTGTCAAAGCGGAGCCGGTCCTATACGCAGCCTGATCCCGGCGGTTCTTGTCCTGAATGGGTCGTTTTTGACGGTTTATCGGCCCGCCCGTGCGGCGGACCCGGTCCGGGCCCGTTCGCACGGTCCGCTTCCACTACACTCCCGGCCCATGCTCGCGCAGCCGTCCGGCTTCCGTTTGCAAAGGTCCGCGCCGCACTACGTGCTGCTCGTGTTCCTGATTGCGCTGCTGTGCGTGACGCTGCTGTACCCCATCTTCCTCACCGTCGGCGGCGCGTTCGTGCGGACCGACGCCTCCGGCGCGCGCCGGTTCACCCTCGACCACCTGTCGCTGGTGTTCCAGGACCCGCGGCTGCTCCGCGGCCTGTTCAACTCCTTCCGCATCGCCGCGACCACCACCGCCCTGACGATCGTCATCGCGCTGCCGCTGGCGGTGTGCGCGGCCAAGTACCGCTTCCCGCTCAAGGGGGTGTTCGGCTCGCTCATCCTCGTGCCGCTGATCCTGCCGCCGTTCGTGGGCGCGCTGGGCATGCAGGCGCTGCTGGGGCGCGAGGGCGCGATCAACGCGCTGCTGGGCTCGCAGTTCGACTTCCTCGGCAACGCGAAGTTCTGGGGCGTGGTCGCGCTGCAGGCCCTGGCGCTCTACCCGATCATCTACCTCAACGCGACCGCCGCGCTGGCCAACCTCGACCCCGCGCTCGAGGAAGCGGCCGAGAACCTGGGCTGCGGGCCGGTGCGGCGGTTCTTCACCATCACGCTCCCGCTCATCCGCCCCGGCCTGTTCGCGGGCGCGACGATCGTCTTCATCTGGTCGTTCACCGAACTCGGCACCCCGCTGGTCTTCGACTACGCCGAGGTCACGCCGGTGCAGATCTTCACCGGCCTCAAGGAGGTCGAGACCAGCGCCGAGCCCTACGCGCTCACCGTCGTCATGCTCTTCTCGGCGATCACCATCTACACCTTCGGGCGCGTGATGTTCGGCGGCAGGGCCTACGCGATGTACGCCAAGGCCTCGCGCGCCGGCGGCGAGCGCGCCCTGGCCGGCCCCGGCGCGTGGGCCGTGACCGGCCTGTTCACGCTCGTCACGACCTGCGCGCTGCTGCCGCACGTCGGCGTGGTCCTGCTCGCGCTCACCGCGCCGGGCCAGTGGTACCAGACCGTCCTGCCCACCAGTTTCACGCTCGAACACTTCGGCGTCGCGCTGGGCCACCCCGAGAGTTTCCGCTCGATCGTCAACTCACTCAAACTCGCCTCCGCGGCGGTGGCGATCGACCTGCTGCTGGGCGTCCTCATCGGCTGGGTGCTGGTGCGCACCAGCATCCGCGGGCGCGGCGTGCTCGACGCGCTGTGCATGCTCCCGCTCGCCGTGCCCGGTCTGGTGATGGCCTTCGGCTTCGTCGCCGTGTCGCTGGGCTGGCCGTTCGGCAAGGGCCAGCCGCTGGAGGGGCTGGTGTCGGTGACCGGCGTGTCGCCCAACCCCGTCCCGCTGCTCATCATCGCCTACGCGGTGCGGCGGCTGCCGTACATCGTCCGCGCGACGGTCGCGGGCCTTCAGCAGACCAGCGGCGAACTCGAGGAAGCGGCGATGAACCTCGGCGCTTCGAGGTCCTACGCGGTGCGCAAGGTCATCCTGCCGCTCATCGCCGCGAACCTGACGGCCGGCGCGCTGCTGGCGTTCAGTTTCTGCATGCTCGAGGTGTCGGACTCGCTCATCCTCGCCCAGCAGCAGAAGGACTTCCCGATCACCAAGGCGATCTTCATGTTCCTCAACCGCCTGGGCGACGGGCCGTACATCGCCAGCGCGATGGGCGTGTGGGGCATGGCGCTGCTGACCGTCACGCTCGTGGGCGCGGCGGCGCTGATGGGCAGGAAACTCGGGTCGATCTTCAGGGTGTAGCGAGCCGGGGACCGCGCGTTCGCAGCGCGGGCCCTGCCGCGCACGCGGCGCCGCCGGGCGGCACCGATCCGCCGCGTCAACCTATACTCGCTTGATCCAATCCCATCGCAGCGAGGCCCGTCCATGTCCACCTCCGGCGGCCCGAGTCTGGCCAACATCAAAGACCCGAACATCCACGGCAACCGCAACTACTGGACCCGCTACGACTGGCCCGAGGCCGGCGACGAGTGGAGCAAGCCCTGGGGCGGGTCCGACGCGCTGTGGTTCTCGGGCATCCTGCCGCGGCTGCACCCGTTCCTCCCCGCCGGGCACGTGCTGGAGATCGCCCCGGGCTTCGGGCGCGTGACCAACCACCTGCGCCGCTACTGCCGCAAGTTGACGATCGTGGACCTGGTGCCCAAGTGCATCGACGCCTGCCGCGAGCGCTTCAAGGACGACACGCACATCGCCTACGTCGTCAACGACGGCCGCTCGCTGGAGGCGGTGGCGGACAACTCGGTCGACCTGTGCGTCTCGTGGGACTCGCTGGTGCACGTCGAGCACGAGACGGTGCGCGAATACCTGCGGCAACTGCGGACCAAACTGCGCCCCGGCGGCGTGGGGTTCATCCACCACTCCAACCTCGGCGTGCACGCGGCGGACCTCAAGGGCGACGAGGGGCCGCACATCCTCGGCGGACGCCGACCGAGCATGACCGCCGAGAAGTTCCGCAACGACTGCAAGGAGTTCGGCCTCCGCTGCCTGAGCCAGGAGATCGTGCCGTGGACGGGCGCGGGCCTCTGGCTCGACAGTTTCTCGCTGTTCATGCGCGACGAGGCCAACGCCAACCTCGACCCGATCGTGGAGTTCCGCCACGACTGGGGCAGCGAGGTGGCCAACTCGGCCCGCCTTGCGCGGCTGTACCGCAAGCCCAGCGAAGTGGGCTGACGAACCGCGACCGTCAGGCAGTGGCGTCCGTCTGCGGGCTCCGTCCGCGCTCCCCTGCGTACCGTCTTCCGTGCTGACGCTCACCGTCATCCAGGGGCCTGACAAGGGCAAGACCTTCGCCCTCCCGCTCAACGAGCCGCAACTCATCGGCCGATCGTCCGAGGCCCTGCCCACGACCGACACCACCGTCTCGCGCCGGCACGCCGAACTCACGCCCGACGACGGCGAGTGGTACATCCGCGACCTGGACAGCCAGAACGGCACCTACGTCAACGGCGTGCGCATCGCCGAGCGCACCCGCCTGCGACTGGGCGACCAGGTGCGCACCGGCTCGACGCTCTGGATGTTCGGCCGTCGCGAGGAGGACGAGTCGCGCGACGTGATCCGCGTCGTCCGGGCCGACCAGATGGACACGCAGGTCGAGCGGACGCTGCCGTCCAACGACGACTCGGTGATCCTCGCCGAGCCCGAGCCGCGCTCGGCGGCGGTGCACCACCTGCAAGTCATCTACCGCCTCACCGCGCTGACGGCGCAGACGACCAACCGCGACGAACTGCTCGCGGGCGTGATGGAACTGGTCTTCAACGAGTTCAAGCCCGAGCGCGGCTTCATCCTGCTGCACGACGAGCCCGCGCCCGGGCAGGCCGACGCGCCGGCCCGCCCCAAGGGCCCGCCCGCCACGCCGCGCCCGGTGGTCGTCAAGTACCGTACGCCGCCCAAGGACAAGAAGGACGCGCGCATCCACGTCTCGCGCACCATCCTGCAGCACGCCATGAACGGCAGCGAGGGCGTGCTGAGCAGCAACGCCATGGCCGACCCGCGATTCGCCAAGGGCGACAGCGTGCAGCAGTTCCACATCCGCTCGGCGCTCTGCTCGCCGATCGAGTTCGGCGACCGCAAGTTCGGCGCCATCTACGTCGATTCCTCCATCGCCAACTACACCTTCACCCCCGAGCAGCTCGCGCTGCTCAACGCCATCGCCCGCCACACCGGCCTGGCCCTCGCCAACGCCGAGGGCTTCGCCAAGCGCCTGCAGACCGAGCGACTGGCCGCCATCGGCGAGACCGTCGCCAGCCTCTCGCACTCCATCAAGAACATCCTGCAGGGCCTTCGCGGCGGGGCGGACGTGGTGGAGATGGGCCTGAAGAAGGAGGACCTCAAGATCGCGCGCGGCGGGTGGGCCATCCTCAAGCGCAACATCGACCGCATCATGGGCCTGACGATGAACATGCTGGCCTACTCGGCCCGCCGCACGCTGGAGTACGAACTGGTCAAGGTCGGCCCGCTCATCGAGGACTGCGCGCAACTGCTGCACGACCTGTGCGCCGCGCGCGGCGTCGCGCTCATCATCGACGCCGACCCCGAAATGCCGCCCGTGCAACTCGACCAGAGCCTGATGCACCAGGCGCTCATCAACCTCATGAGCAACGCCGTCGAGGCCGTCGAGCCCCAGACCGGCGCGGTCACCGTGCGCGCCGCCTACCTGCCCGCGCAGGGGCAGGCCCGCGCCATGGTCCGCATTGACGTCATCGACAACGGGCCCGGCATCGCCCCCGAACGCCACGCCTCCATCTTCCAGCCCTTCCAGACCACCAAGGGCCTGCGCGGCACCGGTCTGGGTTTGGCCGTCACCAAGCGCATCATCGAGGAGCACGGCGGGCGCGTGCGCGTCGAGTCGACGCAGGGGCGCGGCGCCACGTTCAGCATCATCGTCCCGGCCGACGGCCCGCGCGCCGACCCGTCCGCCACCGCCGCGTCCAGATCGGGCAACGCCGACGACCACGACCTGTAAGGACGGTGTACGGAGCCGCCGCATCGACGCGGCCGGTCCCGAAACGCTAATCTCTGCGGTCCCAAGGAGCCTTCGGTCGCCATGAGTACAGGCGCAGCACCACGGCCATCGACCCACCGCCGCGGCCCCCGGGCACGCGATTCGATCGCGTTCATCCGCGAGTTCATCCGCCACCCCGGCCGCATCGGCGCCATCGCCCCCAGCGGGCGCGCGCTCGCCGCGGCGATGGTCCGCGGCATCGACTTTGCGCACACCCGCGCGGTGCTGGAGTTCGGGCCGGGCACGGGCGTGTTCACCAAGGCGATCCTCGACGCGATGCCCCACGACTGGCTCGACCCGCGCCAGACCGGGCGGCCCGGCAACGGGCGCGGCCGGTTCATCGCGATCGAGTTCAACACCAAGATGGCCGCGGCGGTGCGCCGGCAGTTCCCCGAGGCGCTGGTCGTCAACGACGACGCCGCGAACGTCGAGGGCATCTGCCGGCGCGAGGGTGTCGAGCCCGGCACGGTCGACGCGATCATCAGCGGACTGGCGTGGACGAGCATCCCCGAGCAGCCGCGCCGGCGCATCCTCGAAGCGACGCACCGCGTCCTGCGGCCGGGCGGCGAGTTCCGCACGTTCACCTATCAGGCCTCGATGCTCGTGCGCAGCGCGTGGGTCTTCCGGCGCATGCTGCGCGAGACCTTCAGCCAGGTGCACGTCGGGCGCGTGGTGTGGGCCAACATGCCGCCGGCGTTCGTGTACCGCTGCGTGAAATGATCGGAACGGGGGGTACGCGAGCGCGGAGGTCCTGAGTCCTGAAGTCTTGAGTCCTGTGAGTGATCTGAGACTCAGGACTGAGCAGTCAGGACCCAGGACTCAGGACTCAGGACTTCACGACGCCGGACCACGCCTACGCCAGGTCGAACAGCAGCAACTCGCTGTCCTGCGCGGCGTCGATGCGCACCTCGGCCTCGTCCTCGACCGCCGCGCCGTCGCCCGGCGCAAGCGCGTGGCCGTTCACGCTGACCGCGCCGCGCACGACCTGCACCCACGCGCCGCGCCCGGGGGCCAGCGCGTGCGAGAGCGTCGAGCCCGCCGACGGCAGCGAGGCGTAGACGCGGGCGTCCTGATGGATCGCCAGCGAACCTTCCGCGCCGTCGGGCGAGGCGACCAGCCGCAGCGCGTCGCGCCGCTCGCTCTCGGCAAAGGGCCTCTGGTCGTAGCGCGGCGTGTGCCCCTTGCGGTCGGGGAAGATCCAGACCTGCAGCAGGTGCGCGGGCGCGGCGTCGGAGGCGTTGTGCTCGCTGTGCACGATGCCGGTGCCGGCGGAGATGCGCTGCACCTCGCCGGGCCGCAGGATGGCGGTGTGGCCGGCGCCGATGCGGTCGCCGTGCCGCAGCGCGCCCGAGACCATGTAGGTGATGATCTCCATGTCGCTGTGCGGGTGGGGGTCGAACCCGAAGCCGGGCGCGACGCGGTCCTCGTTCATCACGCGCATCGAGCGGAAGCGCACGTGCGCGGGGTCGCGGTAGTCGGCGAACGAGAAGGTGTGCCGCGCGCTCAGCCAGCCGTGCTCGCCGCGCCCGCGGTCTTCGGACTTCCGGATGCGGATCATGGGGAACCTCCGTGGCACAATCGTTGTGATCACGATACTTGTTGCAACAACAATATCCGCCCGCACGCCGCGGATCAACCCCCGCGGCCTCGGGGCGTGGGGGGGGGGCGGGGGGGGCGTGGGGGGCGTGGCAGGGAGTGGGGGCTACTTCAGGCCGTCGATCACCCGTTGCAGCGGGGCGCACGACTCCTCCAGCCCGCCGGGGCGGCTGCGCAGCAGCCACAGGCGACGGTGCTCGGCCAGCAGCGCGCGGGCGCGCTCCGCCAGATCGGCGCGATCGGCGCGACCCAGACCCCCATCCCGACGCCACGCCGCGCCGTGCTCGGCCGCGAACCGCGCGTACGCCAGCGTGTGCGCGATCTCGTCGCGCACCAGCGCGTCGCCGACACGCGGCGTCTGCGCGGCCAGTTCGCCCACACGCGCCGCGACGCGCGCAAAGGCCTCCGCCTCCGCCTGCACGTAGCGCCCTCTCTGCCCGGCGTTCCAGCCCTCGGGAGCCTCCACCGGCGGGTGCAGGTCGGTGAAGATCGCCGTCGCGTTGCGCACGCCCGGCTCGGCCCGCCGCGGCACGCGGCACGTGCGCCGCAGGTCCACGTCGGCGTCCCCCAGTTCGTCCAGCCACGGGCCGATGCGGCCGCTCGCGTCGCCGAATGCGTGCAGCGACGCCGCGCGGGCGTCGAACGATCGCGCCGCGCCCGCGTTCCACGCCGCGGCCGCGCCGTGCGCGATCCCCGCCAGCGCGACCGGCCACTGCTGGTGGTGCCCGGCGTCGCCCCAGTCGGTGATCAGGAACCCCGCCTCGCCCGCGGCCGCGCCCTGCTCGGCGGCGCGGGCGATGTTCTCGCGCCGCTCGGCGGTGCGACCGGTGATCGAGCGCCAACTCGACGTGCCGGGGCAGACCCACGCCTGCATGCCCGCCCCGCGGATCTCTTCGCACCAGCGGTCAAAGGCCGCGTCGGGCTCGTAGCCCCACGCCAGGCCGATCAGGTCGTTCGGCAGGTCGCGCAGGCACTCGGGACGCGACAGCGCGATGTCGGCCCAGAACATCGGGCGCCTGCCCAGCGCGTGCGCGACCTCGCACACCCGGTTGACGAACTCGACGTAGAGCGACACGCGCCCCGCTTCGCCCCCGCCGCGCCGCGCCACCTCCGGCGCGCTGCGGCCGAACCCCACGTCGAACGTCTCGTCGCATCCGATGTTCACCAGCGGCGAGGCGAAGCACGGGCAGAGTTGCCCGAGCAGGTCGCGCACCAACCCGATGCTCCCCGGCAGCGCGGGGCAGAGCGAGAACGGCCCGCGGCGCGGGTACTCGAGGAACCGCCACTCGTTTTCGCCCTCGATCTCGGCCAGCGCGTTGTAGCGCGGCAGCCGCAGCCAGCGCGCCAGGTGGCCGAAGCAGTTCTGGTTCGCGGCCAGTTCGACGCCCCGGGCCCGGCAGTAGGCGTCCAGGTCGCGCGCCTCGTCGGGCGTGACCGGCGACGCGTCGCGCCAGACCTCCTCGTGGCCGGCGTAGGCGAAGGCGTGCTCGGTGTAGAACTGCAGGTGGTTGATCTTGAGCGAGGCGAACAGATCGACCGCTTCGCGCAGCGATTCCATCGTCGGCACGCGCGTGCGCGAGACGTCGAGCATCACGCCGCGCACGGCGAACGACGGCTCGTCGTCGATCTCCATCGCCGGCAGCGCGACGGGGTACAGGGCGAGCAGTTGCGCCAGCGTGCGCAGCGCGTAGGTCGCGCCCCGGGCGGTCGAGGCTCGCACGGTCACGGCGGGCCATCTCGACGCGCCGGCCGTCCACGGGCGGACGGTGAGGCGGTAGCCCTCGGGGTGTCGGACGCGCTGGTCCGCGGCGTCGAGCGCCAGCCAGCCGCGCGCCGTGTCGGCGTCGCGCAGGCGGTCGGTCCGCAATGACCACTCCCGCACGCCCCGCGCCGTGCCCGGCGGCACCTGCGCCAGGCCGGCGGTGATCGTCAGCCGGCGCGGCGCGGGCAGCAGGATCGGGCCGTCCGGTCGCATGTCAGAGGGTAGTGGAAATCCGCCGGCGCGGCGCGCCGCGCTCCGATCGCGTGCGCCCGGGCCCGCAGCGTTCACGCGCCTTGACGAGCAGCGCGCTGAGCGTCGCCAGTTCGGCGCGGGTCAGGTGCCCGAGTTGGCTCGCGTGCAGGTCGCGCACCGGCCGGTCCAGCCGCGCCAGCAGCGACAGGCCCGCGCGGGTGATCCGCACCCGCACCACGCGCCGGTCCTCGCCGCGCCGGTCGCGTTCGGCCAGACCGGCCTCGACCAGCCGGTCGACCAGTCGCGTCACGTCGGGGACGCGCGAGACCAGTTGCTCGCCGATGACGCGGCACGCGACGCCGCCGGGCCCGTGCCCGCGCAGGATCCGCAGCGCGTTGTACGTCGGGTTGGTCAGGCCGTGGGCGCGGAAGAGCCGCGCGAACGCCGCGTCCAGTTCGGCGCCGGTGCGCAGGACGTTGAGGTACGCCTCCTCCTCGGGGCTGTCGAAGGGCCGCTTCCTGCCGATCTGCGTGCGAAGGTCCGCGGGCATCGGGGCTCCGGGGCGAATGGTCGTTGTCACAGGCATCTGCCCGTGGCGACGAGCATACCGCGCCTCAGGCCACGCCCGCCAGCCGCCGCACCGTCATGTCGAAGTTGTGCACCATGTTGGCCCGCAGGCCGTACACGACGGCGACGTAGGCCAGCGCGGCGACGGCCGAGCCCATCAGCAGCGAGACCCGCGCCGACGACATCGCGTGCGACTGCACCGTCTGCTGCAGCGCCGACTCGGGCGCGATCGCCGCGTTCACCGCCGTCGCCGGCGACATCGCCGCCAGCGCCGCGCCCACGAACGGGATGTCCACGCCCGCCTTGTGCCCGCACAGGCCGACGATGCCCGCGACCAGCCCGACCAGCCCCACCGTCGCGACCACCGCCGACAGCGAGCCCTTGCTCTTGAGCGACCACTGCATCCCGACCATCACCACAAACGCCATGAACGGCACCGTCACCAGCGCCACCGCCACCGCCCCCTCGGGCAGGATCGCCGGGGCCGACTCCGTCACCCCCGGCGGCGCGTTGAACAGCGCGTACGTCACCATCACCCCGCCCGTGCGCGACACCATCCCCACCTGGTGCGCCAGCACGTACAGGCCCGCCATCGCCAGAGTCCCCACCGGCACCGCGATCAGCGGCAGCAGGTACGCCACCATCCCGCGCATCTTCCCGCCCAGGTACGCGGCCGGGGTGATCGGCGTCGTCAGCAGCAGGTCGAGCGTGCCGTCCTCGCGCTCGCGCGCGACGCTGGTCGCGGCCATGTTCACCGCCACCAGCGTGATCACCGCCAGTTCGCCGATCACCGTGAAGTACACCACGTCTCGGAAGGTCTCGGGCGCGACGATCCCGCCGCCGTGAAAGTACAGCACCACGCCCAGCGCCCACAGCGCCCCGCACAGGATGAACGACCACCGCGCCAGCATCCGACCGAAGGTCGCGTTGCGGGCCGCGGCCTCGCGCCAGGCGATCGGGTTGTGCCACACGTGCCGCGCGGGGCGCGACTCGGCGCCCCTGGCCCCGAGGCCGAACATCCGCCGGTACCACGGCACGCCGCCGCGACCGCCCAGGCCCCCCAGTCCCGCCAGCCCGCCGATGCGCACGGTGATCGTCGAGGCGACCATCAGCGCCACGCTCAGACCGCCCGAGAGCAGGCACCAGGTGAGGACGGGCTTCTCGAGGAACCACGCCGCCAGGCCGGCCTGCGAGCCCTCGGGGTACGCGGCGTAGCCCGTGGGGTTCAGCAGCGCGGCCAGCGCGAGGAAGGGGTTGATCGACGTCATCCACGTGACCAGCCCGCCCCCGCCGATGAGCGTGTCCACGCCGTACGTGACGGCCAGGTAACTCACGACCGAGACGTAGAAGGCGAACACCGCCCGCTTGCCGACCAGACGGCTCACCGACAGCGCGATCGCCATCGAACCCACCAGCAGCGCGGCGCACGCCGCGACCGCGTAACTGGCGAAGATGGAGCGCCCCGGCACGCCGCCGAAGTACTGCGTCAGCGCGAACAGCGGCAGGCTCGACACCAGCAGCGCGAGGATGAAGAACAGCCGGCCGAAGAGGTTGCCCAGCACGATCTCCGCGGCGGACATGGGCGTGGTGAGCAGGATGTCCCACGTGCGCGGGTTGGCCTCCTGCGCGATGGCCCCGGCCATGAAGACCGGCGCAAGCACGCAGATCAGCGCGATCTGCAGGTAGGCGACGACGGCGAACGCGCTCGACGCCGCCGCGGCGAGTTTGAGTTGCGTCAGGTCGCCTCCCGCGGGCATGACCAGCAGCAGGTACAGCAGCGTGACGATCAACGCACCGAGGTAGATGGTGCGGATGTACAGGTGACGCGTGCGGCGCGAGCCGCCCTGCACCAGGCGCACCGCGATCGGGTTGATCGGGCCGAGTCGCAGCAGCCAGCGGAGGGCGACGGGCATGGCCCGAGATGGTACGGCGGGCACGGGGCGCGGGCCGTCTTCTGACCGCGCCGCGGCGTTGACGCGGGCGTCACGCGGGCCGCTTGTACGGGCCCCACTCCGCCGTGTAGATCTGCTTGCCCTCGCGCGGGCTCTCCAGTTGGATGGCGGGGCGTCCGGGCCTGTGAGAGCAGGAGACCCACCCGTTCACGGCCATGGCCTCCAGGCACATGATGCACTGCTGGTAGGTGTTCTCGATCGCGTCGGCCGGTGTCGAGGCGCGCAGCAGCGCGAGCAGTTGGTGCGTGAAGCGCTCCGCGTCGGGCGTGGTCCTGAGGATGTCGTGCACCGGCCTGTATCCGCCCGCGAGCGTGAGCGTGCGCTCGCCGCGGACGTACGCCTGCACCGGCACGATGCGCCCGTTCTGCAGGCCGGCCACGGTGGTGCGCGTCGCGCCCAGCAGGTTGAGCCTGAAGTGGTTCTTCCCGCTGATGAGGAAGTCGACGCCCGCGTCGCCGACGTGGTTGAGCCGCCACTGCACCTGCTTGATCCCCGCCAGGTCGAGGCCGCCGATGACGAACTGCCCGAGGATGTCGTCGATACCCCCGTTGCTGAGCCATCGGAACGCGTCGGCGGGGTTGAGCGTCAGGCCGCTCTCTTTGGCGATCCTGCTGCAGTTCTCCTGGATCGCGCTGAACAGGCCGTTGCCCGTGTACCAGTAGTCGGCAAAGCGGATGTGCTGCCGGACGCGCTTGAGCTGGATCGACTCGTACTGCCCCAGCAGCCAGCGCGGGTCGTGCTCGCCGCGGTCCAGTTCGAGGATGGTGTACGCCAGGTGCTGCGCGCAGGTGTGCGTGAGCGTGAGGCCCGCCGAGAGGATCGGGTCGGCAAATCCCAGGCACTCGCCGCACAGGAACCAGTTCTTCCCGTACGCCCGCTCGGCGACGTACGACCAGTCGGTGGTGGAGTCGATCCGGCCGCGCGGCTTTCCGTCGCCGATCAGTTTCATCACCAGCGGGTCCGACCGGATGGCCTCGTGGTACAGGTCCTCGGGCTTCCTGCCGGATTTCTTGTAGTACTCGGCGTTGCACACCAGGCCGATGCTCGTCCGGTCGAGCGCGAGGGCGATGAACCAGATCCAGCCGTACGCCGTCGAGCGGATGTGGATGCGCGTCGCGCCGCCCTCCCAGATGCCGGCGTTCATGCCCGGCGCGGCCCAGTAGTCCCAGAAGGCGATGTTGCGCAGCAGCGTGGGCGCGTCAACCTGCACGCCCAGCGCCCGCCGCAGCACCGCCGCGTTGCCCGACGCGTCGACGTAGTGGCGCGCCGTGACGCGCTCGCCGTTCTCCAGGACCAGCGATCGGACAACGTCGTCGGCGTGCTCGACCGCGGCGACCTTGGTTCCCTGCCTGACCTCGCAGCCCATCGACTCGGCGTGGTCGAGCAGGATGCGGTCGTACTCGGCGCGGTCCACCTGCAGCGCGACGCGCGTGCGCCACCCCTCGTACTTCCCGGGCCGCGTGTAGTCCTTGGGGATCTCGCTGACCGGGATGAAGCCGAACGTCCACGGTTCGGTCGTCTTGCCCCAGGTGTACGTCGCGCCGAACTTGATGGGGAAGTCCGCGGCCTCGACCTTGTCCCACACGCCCATCTCGTGCAGGATGCGTCCGATCGGCGGCAACTGGCTCTCGCCGATGTGGTCGCGCGGGAAGCGCTCGCGCTCCAGCACGAGCACGCGCAGGTCCGGGTTGTACTTCTTCAGCAGCGTGCCCACGGTCGAACCGCCCGGACCGCCACCGACGATGGCCACGTCGTACCGATTCTCAGTCTGTGTCGCGGACATCAGCCCGCTCTCCTCACCACCGCGCCGCGCGCCAACCCCGTCGCAACAGGCATCCCGGTGCGTGTATATCGGGCCGCGGCGACCGAGGCAAGACCCGTGGTCAGGGATTGCACGCAGGGAAGCCAAGGATTTGTTTTTTGTAAGGTATTCGGTTTCGCCCGTGGTGTGCTGTAAGTGTTGATTCGGCAGAAGATTCGGTTCTCGGTCCGGTTTCGAGCCCGGCGCGGGTGAAAGCGGTCCGTTCGCGACGGGATTCGATCACTTTTCTCTTGCATGTCGCTCAACAGTGGGGTATCTTCGGGGTTGGATGGAGAGAGGTACTCCCAGGAAACTCGGGGCACCTCGTCAATCGTGTTCGTTTTCGGCTGTGGTTTCGTGCGCTCCGCCGCGAAGCCCACAGCCCGCGGTCGTCGGTGCGTGTGCAACCGGGCCCGAGGTGTGAAAAGCGGTGGAGCACTTGGGAGATTTGAAAATGAAGATCGCTTCTGTTTTGGCTTCGGTTGCCGGACTGGCGATTGCCAGCGCGGCGATGGCGCAGGGGTTCCAGACCTACGGCGGCGCGGTGGATCCCGCGGTGCCCATCCCCGACAACAACCAGGCGGGCGCCTCGGTGTCGGTCGATGTGGCCTCCAACGGCTTTGACATCGTCGGCGACATCTACGTCGGTATCATCGTCCGCCACACGTGGCAGGGCGACCTCCGCATCACGCTGACCAGCCCGGGCGGCACCACGGTCGTCCTGACCGACCGCCCCGGCGTGCCGCAGAGCACCTTCGGCTTCTCGGCCGACAACTTCGGCGACCCCGCCGCGGGCATCCCGATGATCTTCGATGTCGCCCCGTTCGCGACGCAGACCTACGACCTGCCGCAGGTCGCCAGCCCCGGCATCGCCAACGTGACCGGTTCGTGGCTGGCCGAGGGCGACCTGGCCACCTTCATCGGCGAGAACAAGGTCGGCGTGTGGACGCTGTCCGTCGTTGACAACGCCGGTGGCGACACGGGCGCGATCGAGTTCTTCTCCTTGACCATCGGCAAGGTCCCGGCCCCCGGCGCTGCCGCGCTGCTGGGCTTGGGCGGCCTCGTCGCCGCTCGCCGCCGTCGCAACTGACGGCGAACCGCCTCGGACATCCTGATTCATCCGCAACCGCCCGGTCCTTGCCGCCGGGCGGTTGTTTTTGTCCTGCACAACCGACGCCGACGGCTCCCGTCACGCCGTCCGGCACGCTGCGGGCCTGCTTAGGCCGGTCACAGAAAGCGCGCCCGCGAGCATGGAAATCCCTTGCCATCCACGGCAAATCTGGTAGATTCACAGTATTCCAAGCAATGCTCCGAACTGGAGACTCGGCGCACCAACTTGAGGGTCGTTTGTGGTGTGAGGGAGAGGTTGTGCGCACTGCGCCTGCCGCGAGCAACCGAATCCCGGTTCAAACTTCGTGTGCATCGCGCACCACGTGTCGTGGCGCGGCAGCAGGAGAGAGGAGAGAGGTATGAGAGTCCATGTGTGGGTTGCGTTTGTCGCCGGCGCGGCGGTGTCTTCCGCCGCGATGGCGCAGTTCTCGGAAACCGAAGACAACAACACCAAGGCGACGGCCAACATCATCGGGCCCGTTGTCCCCGGCAGCACGCTGACGGGGACTTCGACCGGCACGAGCACAACGGCCACGGGGATCGCCACGGCCGACTACTTCCGACTCGACTTCGGTGGCGGCCCGCTGGGCATCTACCGCTGGACGGCGGAACTGACCTCGCAGACCGCCGGCCACACGGCGACCATCCGCGGGCTGAGCCAGACCGGCGCCGCCGCGGCCCCGTGGATGCCGGGCATGCAGGTCGGCACGCCGCAGGCCGGCACCGACACCGCCCCGCAGTCGAGCCAGACGGTGGGAACGACGCGCGTGAACGCGTGGTACTCCTTCGGCCGTCCGCACTCGATGTTCTACCGCGTGACCGGCACCACGTCGACGACCGAGCAGTACACCGCGACCTTCTCGTCGTCGGTGGTGACGCCGCTGAACGCGGGCACGTTCCAGCCCGGGGCGATCACCATCAACTCCAACGGCCAGGGGCACTCGACCGACACCGACTTCTGGGTCTATGACAGCAACTTCAACGCGATCGTCGGCTACGGCAACGACGACGCGAGCGCGAACAGCGGCGGGAGCGTGACCACCGGCACGCAGGCGTTCATGATCCGCGACTTCGCCCCCGGCACCTACTACCTGGCGATCTCCAACTTCAACCTCGCCAACAACCAGCCGTCGCCGTCGGACGACGCCTTCCGCACCGGCTCGATTCTCGACTTCCCGGACATGGTGCTGAACAGCTCGACCACGGCGAACCTGAACGTCACATTCACCATCTCGGACGCGTTCGGCAACTCCGTCCAGACCGCCGCGACCAAGGTCGCCGCCTTCGACATCGTCTGGGCGCAGTTCACGGTTGTCCCCGCCCCCGGCGCCGCCGCGCTGCTGGGTCTGGGCGGCCTTGTCGCCGCTCGTCGCCGTCGCAACTGACGGCGAACCGCCTCGGACATCCTGATTCATCCGCAACCGCCCGGCCCCGCCGCCGGGCGGTTGTTGTTTAAGCGCAAACGAACAAGGCCCCGGGTTTCGAGCCCGGGGCCTTGGGGTGCGATCGATCACGCGTCCGGCCGCGGCGGCGTCAGGAGCCCGCGCCGCTCTCGGCCTTGGCCGGGGCCTGCGGCACCTTCTCGACCGGGGCCTCGGTGGTCTCGAAGAAGAGCATCTCGGCGGGCTTGCCGTCGGGCGTGTCCTTGCGGGTCACGGCGATGTTGCACGGCCGCTTGATGCCCTGCTGCAGCAGCATCTCGCTCAGCGGGTCCTCGATGTAGGTGCCGACGGCGCGGCGGAGGGGGCGTGCGCCGAAGTCGGGGTTGTAGCCCTTCTCGATCAGGAAGTCCTTGGCCTTCTGGTCCAGCGCGAGGTGGATGCCCTGGGCCGCCAGGCGCGAGGCGACCTTCGAGACCTCGTAGTCGACGATGGTGACCAGGTCGTTCTTGGTCAGCGGGCGGAAGACGATGACGTCGTCGAGGCGGTTGATGAACTCGGGCCGGAAGAACCGCTCGATCTCCTTCATCAGGATGCCCTTGATGTTGTCGAAGTCGACGGTCTCGCTGCGCTTGGAGAACCCGAACCCGCCGCCGCCCTTGATCAGGTCGGCGCCGATGTTGGAGGTCATGATCAGCACGCAGTTGCGGAAGTCGACGTTGCGCCCGAACGAGTCGGTCAGCCGTCCCTCCTCCATGATCTGCAGCAGCATGTTGAACACGTCCGGGTGCGCCTTCTCGACCTCGTCGAGCAGGATCACGCTGTAGGGCCGGCGCCGCACCCGCTCGGTGAGTTGCCCGCCCTCTTCGTAGCCGACGTAGCCGGGGGGCGCGCCCACCAGGCGGCTGACGTTGTGCTTCTCCATGTACTCGGACATGTCCAGCGTGATGAGCGCGTCCTCGTCGCCGAACATGAACTCGGCGAGCGTCTTGGCGACCATCGTCTTGCCGACGCCCGAGGGGCCGACGAAGATGAACGAGCCCATCGGCCGCTTGGGGTCCTTCAGGCCCGCGCGGGCGCGCCGGATCGCCTTGGCGATGGCCTTGATGGCCTCGTCCTGCGAGACGACCTTCTTGTGCAGTTCGTTCTCCAGTTCGAGCAGGCGCTGCGCCTCCTCCTTCTCCAGCCGCTGCAGCGGCACGCCGGTCATCTTGCTCACGACCTCGGCGACGACATCCTCGTCGACGATGCCCGAGACCTCCTTGGCCTTCTCGCGCCACTGCCGCTGGATCGTCTCCTTCTCGCGGCGCAACTGCTCGGCCTTGTCGCGCAGTTCCGCGGCCTTCTCGTAGTCGGCCGCCTTCACCGCCTCGTCCTTGGCGACGGTCAGCCGCTCGATCTCGCCCTCCAGGTCCGCCAGGTTCGGCGGCTTGGTCATGCTCTTGATGCGCACCCGCGCGCCGGCCTCGTCGATCACGTCGATCGACTTGTCGGGCTGCACACGCCCCGAGATGTACCGGCCCGAGAGTTCCACCGCCGCGCGGATCGCCGCGTCGGTGATCTGCACCCGGTGGTGCTTCTCGTACTTGTCGCGCAGGCCCTTGAGGATCTCGACGGCCTGCTCGTCGGTGGGCGGGTCGACCACGATCGACTGGAACCGGCGGGCCAGCGCGGCGTCCTTCTCGATGTACTTGCGGTACTCGTCGAACGTCGTCGCGCCGATGCACTGGATCTCGCCGCGCGCCAGCGCGGGCTTGTGCACGTTCGACGCGTCGATCGCGCCCTCGGCCCCGCCGGCGCCGACCAGCGTGTGCAACTCGTCGATGAACAGGATGACGTTGCCCGCCTTGCGGACCTCGTTCATCACCGCCTTGATGCGCTCCTCGAACTGCCCGCGGTACTTGGTCCCCGCGACCATCATCGCCAGGTCCAGCACCACCAGCCGCCGGTCGTGCAGGATGTCGGGCACGTCGCCGGCGACGATGCGCTGGGCCATGCCCTCGACGATCGCCGTCTTGCCCACGCCCGCCTCGCCCAGCAGCACCGGGTTGTTCTTGGTGCGCCGGCACAGCACCTGCACCAGACGCTCGATCTCGGTCGCGCGCCCGATCACCGGGTCCAACTGCCCCTCGCGGGCCAGTTCGGTCAGGTCGCGGCCGAAACTGTCCAGCGCGGGCGTCTTGCTCTTGCCCTTGGCGCGGGCCTCGGCCGGGCCGGAGGGGCCCGAGCCCATCGCCGGACCGCCGCCGCCCGAGGGCTCCCCGCCCCCGCCCATGCCCGTCGCCTCCTCGCTCTCGGCGCCCGCGCCCAGCAGGTTCAGCACCTCCTCGCGGACCTCCTCGAGTTTCAGGTTCAGGTTCATCAGCACTTGCGCCGCGACGCCGTCGTGCTCGCGCAGCAGGCCCAGCAGAAGGTGCTCGGTCCCCACGTAGTTGTGGTTCAGGTTCCGCGCCTCTTCGATCGCGTACTCGATCACCTTCTTGGCCCGCGGCGTCTGGGGCAGTTTGCCCATCGTCACCATGTCCGGGCCGCTCTTGACGAGTTTCTCGACCTCCAGCCGCACCTTGCGCAGATCGACGTCGAGGTTCTTCAGAACGTTCGCGCCGACGCCCGAGCCCTCCTTCACCAGGCCGAGGAGGATGTGCTCGGTCCCGATGTACTCGTGGTTGAACCGCTGGGCCTCCTGGTTGGCCAGGGCCATGACCTTGCGGGCTCGATCGGTGAAGCGTTCAAACATCGCACACCTTCCTTCGGGCGTCCCGGCCCATTGCGCGGCCGCGGCGCCCGACACGGGGCACGCGACCGCACCGTTTCTACACGGCAGCGGCCGCGGGCGTTCGGAACCTCCCCGCCGCGAAACGACTCCGCGGCCGGGGGCCGGTTCCATCGACAAACCCCCTGCCGGCCTCAAGCCCGCAGGGAAACTCGCACCCACGCCCCCGCACCCCTGCCCCGTACCCCCTTCATCCTGTTCCGAATCGTTGCACCATTCGATTCGTTTCCAAGCCTGGACGGGCCTCGAAGACCGGCCGGCGTCACCAAACTTGCGCGAATCTGCCCGTCGGAGCCGACCCGCGCGTCGCTGTATCGACTGCACACGGCGTGCCGCTGTGCCGGATAACCCCACCCGCCGCCGACCGGAATTTCTCGCTCATAGGAGCAAATCGGTCTCTAGAACCGCCGGTTGTGGGGGATCTACTGGGTCGGCTACGGCACCGGGACTGACAGTGTGGCAGTTGCCTTGGCCGCTGGCCAAGATTGGCCACCATCGCAGATGTCTGGGTTCTAGCGCGGCCGGACGTCGGTCGGAGCGTTCGCCGTCGCCGCGGGTTGCGGGCGGCCCGAGACCACCGGGCGGGAGGTGTCCCGTGCGGCCACCGCGGCGTCGGCCACGATCTGGATCGGGATGTTCACCTCGGTCGCCGGTTCGGCCCCCGGCGGCAGGCCGCCGAGCCTCGCCGCGCCCTTGTCGCGGACGATGACCTTGAGCGTGTACCGGCCGACCGAGAGTTCGGCGGGCAGGTCGATGCGCTGCACGAGAAAGAAGTCGCGGCGCTTGCTCTGCGACACGTCGCGGTGGGTCTGCTCCTTGACGAACCACTGCAGCGACCCGTCCGCGGCGTAGAGGTGGATCTCCTGGCTGAGTTCAAGGGCCCACTTCTCCGGCGAGCCGGGGCGCGACAGCGACGTCGGCCGTCCGTCCAGTGGCGGCAACTCGGCCTCGCGCGCCTGGGCGTAGTTCTCGACCTCGGTGTACACGATCATCGGGATCCGCTGGCGCGCGACGAACGTGCTCGACGCGTACGGCGTGTAGCGCCCGAACGAGTCCACGCGCCGGCAGAGCGCGACGTTGCCGAGCGTCAGCGTTTCCGGCGGCGCGGCCGCGGGCTGAGGGGGCGTCGCGCGGTCCACCGTCGTCCGCACCGCGTCGGCCAGCGCGCGCGGGTCCGCGCCGCTGTCGGCCTGCTCCTCGAGTTGCGACATCAACGCGCGCACCGATTCGACCGTCTGCCGCTCGCGCGCCGTCAGCCGCGGCAGCAGCGCCTGCAACTCCGCCGCGGCGACGCCGGGCTGGATCGCCTCCAGCGCGATCAGCGGCAGCACGGCCTTGAGCGGGCTGTCGGCCGATGCGCCCTCGGCGTTCAGGATCTCCGCCAGCCGCTTGGCGTACTCGATGCGCCGCTCGCGCTCGGTCGGCCGCGCCGGCTCGACGGCCGGTTCGGTCGCCACAGGCGTCTGGACGGGCGCGGGCCCCGACGCGGGCGCGGGAGAGGGCTGAGGCTGCGGGGTCTCGGTCGCCGCGGCGGGGGGGGGCGTGGTGGGGGACGACTCGGCCAAGCGCGCGAACATCGCCTGCAGGTCCAGCGCGGCGGACTCGTAGACGCTCCGCGGCGACTCGGCCTGCGCCGGACGCGCCGCCCCGGTCACCGGGCGGTCCTCGCCGCGGCGCGTGCCCGTTTGCGGTGTCGTCTTCTGACCGCACGACAGCACCGTCGCGGCGGCCAGCAACGGGGCGACGCGGCCGACAATGTGTGCGGGACGCCGCGGCGTCATCGTGGGGGAGCCTCCTGCTCGCAGGACGCGGCTCGGGCGTTGCGCCTCGACGCGCCAGACCGTTTCATCGGCCCCTGGGGCGGCGGGGCTTGGAAAAGCGTGCCCGGCCGACGCCCGACCCCGCTCAACGCGGCGCAAACGCCGCCGAGAACTCGACGGCCAGCGTTTCCAGGTTCCGGTACGGCTCGCCGCGACCGGACTTGTTCGCCAGGTCGATGCCGACGGTCCGGTCGAGGAGTTTCGCGGCGTCGCGGGCCGACAGCCGGCGCGCCGCGTTGAACACGCCCGCGCTGTCGCTCCAGAGGCGGAGTTTGCCGGTGTACGCGGCGGGGTTCTCGCCCGCGTCGGCCAGACGCCGCACGGCGTGCACCTTCTTGGCCAGTTCGACAAAGCACCACGTGAGCATCACCTCGTCGTGGCGCGAGACCTCGACCATCTCGCGCATGTGCGCGAGCGTGGCGCGCGCGTCGCCCGAGGCGATGGTGCTCTGCAGCCGCCAGAACTCCTCTTCGCGCGACTGCCCCGTCATCGCGCGGACCAGGTCCACGGTGACGGGCGCGCCCTGCCCGCCCGCGGCCAGCGCGAGTTTCTCGATCTCGTTGTCGATGCGGCCCAGGTCGGCCCCCACCGCGGCCACCAGCAGCCGCGCCGCCTCGGGGTCGAGCGTGGTGCTGTGGCGCAGCGCGGCGCGCTTCACGGCCCACCCCGCCGCGCGGGCCGCGTCCAGCGTCTCGCACTTGATGATCGCCCCACGCTCGCCGAGGGCCGCGACGGCCTTGTCGAGGTTGCCCGGCCGCCACGACGCGGCCCGCAGCACCAGCGTGGCCGATTCGCTCGGGTCCGCCGCGTACGACTCCATGAGTCTGCGCACATCGGCGGTCGCGACGCCGCGCCGCCCCTTGGCCGGCGCCTCGTCCTCGTCCTCGCCCTTCTTGAGCAACTGGTCGGCGTTCTCGAGGATCACGACCTTGTGCTGCTGCATCAGGCCGAACGACCGGCACTCGTCGAAGATGTCGGCGACCATCGTCGCCGTCGGCTGTGCGCCGTCGAAGCGGACGACGTCGAGCGCCTCCGGCCCGCCCAGTTCCCCGGCCAGCGACTCTTTGAGCACCCGCAGGTGCTCGTCCTGCATGTAGCGGTCCTCCCCGTGCAGAATACCCACGCGGGTGCGCGCGGAGAACCGGTCGGGCGCACCGCCACCGGCCGCGGCGGGGGTTACAGAACTGGCGGCTTTGCGGGCCATGGTCGGAGGTTAGGCCCCGACCGATCGGCGCGCCAACGATTGCACCGGCGGGGCGGGGCAGGAGGCGCGGATATGAACGCTCGGCGGTTGGTGTTGACGGTCGCGGCGTGTGCGGCGGGCTTTGCCGCGGCGACAAGCCTCGGCGCGCGCCTGGCACAGCCCGGCGCGGGGGGCGCGGGGGGCGGGGGCCAGGCCAACGTGCGCGACCAGAGCAAGCCCGTCAAGCAGCACGCCGAACTGCTCAAACTCGTCGGCGAGTACACCACGCTCTCGAAACTGGCCGTGGGCGACATGGACCCACTGGAATCGACCGGCACGGCGAGGGTGACGTCGATGCTCGACGGCCGGTTCGTCGCGATCGAGGAAACGGGCGAGACCATGGGCCTGCCGACCCGCAGTTTCAAACTCCTCGGCTTCAACAGCGAGTCGAAGAAGTACGAGTCGGTGTGGACGTACACGCGCTCGACGGCGATGATGACGTTCGCCGGCACGGGCGACGACGACGCGCGGTCGTTCACGCTCCAGGGCGGGTACGACGAGGCGGACGGGCGCAGCCTGTACCGCGTCACATTCAAACGCACCGGCGAGGCCGCGTTCGTGCTGAAGATGGAGGCGCTGGCCAGCGACAACTCCGCCGTCGCGACGCTCGAAACGACCTACACCCGCAAGAACTGACCCCGGCCGCCCCGCGGCACCCGTCGACCAACCGCACCCGCCCCGCAGGACTGTGAGCGCCCATGGAGTTCGCGATCGACAAAGCCAAGGCGCTCATCGAGGCCCACCGGTACATCCTCTCGTTCCGCGACCGCATCGTGGTGGTGAAGGTCGGCGGGTCGATCCAGGACGACGACGAGAAGATGCGGGCGCTGCTGACCGACGTGTCGTTCATGTCGGCCGTGGGCATGCGCCCGGTGATCGTGCACGGCGGGGGCAAGTCGATCAACCGCGCGATGGACGACGCGGGCCTGAAGGCCCGGTTCATCCAGGGCCGCCGCTACACCGACCGGCGGACGCTCGAGATCGCCGAGCGCGTGCTGGTGCGCGAGGTCAACGCGGGGCTGGTCGAGCAACTCAACGCCTCGGGCTCGCGCGCCGTGGGCCTGCACTCGATGGGCTCGTGCGTGCTCTTCGCCGAGCGTCTGGGCCTGCCGGGGCCCGACGGCGCGCATGTCGATCTGGGCTACGTCGGCACCATCGTCGACGTGAACACGGTCCTGCTCCGGGCGCTGTGCGACGACGGGTACATCCCCGTGCTCGCGCCCGTGGCCGTGGCGCGGCAGGCCGACGAGCACGGGGTGTGGAAACTCAACGTGAACGCCGACACCGCGGCCGGGCACGTCGCCGCGGCGCTGCGGGCCGAGAAACTCGTCGTCTGTTCCGACACGCACGGCATCCGCACCGACCCGTCCAACCCGGATTCGTACGCGTCGAGCATGACCCAGCGGCAGATCGAGCGGCTGGTGGCCAGCGGGGTGATCGGCGAGGGCATGCTGCCCAAGGTCGAGGCGTGCCTGATGGCGGTCCGCGCGGGCGTGCCCAAGGCGCACATCGTCGACGGGCGCGTGCCCCACTCGATCCTGCTGGAGATCTACACCGACGCGGGCATCGGGACGCAGATCACGCTGGAATAGACCGCGGGGGCCAGGAGCGAGCGATGTCCAAGGGCCAGCATCTGACTTCGTACCAGCAGGGGATCGTCAGGCGGTACTACAACAACCTCGACACCATCAGCCTGCAGAAACTGGGCGAACTGGTGTCGGACATCGCGGTCTGCACCGACCCGAAGAAGATCGGCGACCTCTGGCAGCGGGTGCACAAGGCGCTGCAGAAGTCGCCCGCGGACCAACTCAGGGCCTCGCGCATCGTCGCCGAGCGCAACACCGAGGCGCTGGCGAAACTGGTGGGCGAGTTGTCGAGCATGAAGCCGACCGGCGCGCCCCCGCCGCGAACCGCGCCCCCCGCGCCGACCGCCGCGCCACCGGCCTCTCCCGCCGCGGCGGCGCCCGCGCCGACCGCCGCGCCGATGGAGATCACGCCCGAGGTGCTGACGCGCGCTCTCGCGGCGTTCAAGAAGCGCCTGAAACTCACGCAGTTGGAGCAGGACTCCAAACTCGGCCGCTCGCCGCTCTCAAGCGGCAAGGCACGCGTCACCGCGATCACCCCGCCGCGCGAGTTCCCCCGCGCCGTGTGGGACGAACTGTTCGCGCAGAACAAGATCCGCCCCGTCGGCGGCGGGATGTTCGAACTGGTCTGGACGCCCGGCGGAAAGTGAGCGCGGCCGTCGGCGACAGGGCGATCAACGCGCCCGGGGAACCCGGCCGCACCCCGCGCCGGCCTCATACGCCTTCCCGATCAGACCCGTGCCGCGAAGAAGGCTCGAAAGTACTTGACCGCAGGGGCGCAGTGAGCGCCGAACCATCAGGGATTGCGAACGCTTCGGGATTCGCGGTCGATCCTCTGTTGCTTCCGCTTTCTCCGCGTCCTCGGCGCCTCTGCGGTGAGTCCCGACTTCGATCCGTCACGCCCGAGATCGAGCGAGAGTCCGAATCAGTGCCCCGCGCAGCCCGCGAACCACGCGTTGAGGAACGCGAACACGTCGAGCGGGCTCGGCGCGCCGCCGCTGCGGTCGAAGTCGGCCCTCGCCTCGCCCGCGAACCACGCGTTGAGGAACACAAAAAGGTCGCTCGGCCCGCGTTGCCCGTCGTGGTCAAAGTCCACGCTCGGCCCGCAGTCACAGGCCCGCAGCAGCGCCTCGGCGCACGCCTCGCCCCACGCGCGGTAACCTTCGATGCTCAGGTGCGCCTGATCCCCGCCGGGGTACGAGCCGTCGGCGTACCACCCGTTGGCCGTGAACTCCTGCGGCGTCGAAACGTGATACCCGTTGAGCATCGCGACGTTGGCGTTGGCGTCGCAGATCTGTCGCCACGCCCGCGTGGCGTCGTGCTGCACGATGTTCCACTGCCACCCGTCGCCCGCGCCGGGCTGCGTCTCGTTCCAGTACGGCGGCTGCGGGTGGTACGAGCCGACGAGGAAGTACAGGTTCCGCTCGTCGTGCCCCGCGCCGACCCAGTAGTCGCGCATGATGTTGATCACCGACTGGAAGTTCTGCCGCATCCCCTCGACGCTGTTGGTCGGTGCGCCCGCGGGCCAGTCGCCGCCCGGCGGACGCGCCATGCCGCGCTCGTAGACCACCGCCGGGATCGTCCAGTTGGCGTCGTTGCCGCCGTGGACGATCTGCACCAGCAGCGTCGGCGGGCCGTTCTGCAGGCGCGTGACCTGCCGGAACCACTCCGTCATCCGGGTCTGGTCGGCGCGGTCGAGCAGCGACAGCGCGGCGTCGCGGCAGGTCCGCCCGCCCTGGTACAGCAGCGGCGAGTAGGCGATGCCGCGCGTCGTCGCGAGGTTCTCGACGCGCGTCCAGCGCGACAGGAACGGGCCGCGCGCGCCCCGCTGGTTGGGGAAGTCCGTCAGGCAGAACAGGATGCCGTGCTCGCCCCGGTCGCCGGCGGGTACGGACAACGCGTGATCGCGCCGCCCCGGCACGCCCAGCCCGCTGGTGGTCACGCTCGACGAGGCGAACAGCGTGTACGCGCTGCCGGGCCACAACTCGCGAGCGGTCGGCGACACAAAGCCAAGGTCCGACCCGGCCGCGGCGGGCCAGTGGTACACCGTGAAGTGCCAGCGCAGCGTGCCGGTGATGTCGATCGGGTGCCCGGCGTTGATCCCGACGCCGGTGTTGATGATCCACGACACCCCGGCCCCGTGCGGCAGGTACGCGTACCCGGCGGGGAATCCGGCGTCCAGCGGCAGGTCGCCCAGTGCGCGGAGCATGGGCGCCGGCGCGCCCGACGACAGATAGCCGATGAGGAACGAGGAGGATTCGAAGATCTCCGTGCCCCACGCGCCCCAGCCGCCGATCGGATCGACACGCGTGGCGTAGCAGCCCAGGCGCGCGGCGAACGCCCGCGCCATGCCGTCTTCGTGCCCGCTGGTCATCGCCGAACGCGTGTTGCTGTCGCCGATGATGGCCATGTCCACGCGGCGGTTGCGCGCCGCCTCGAAGAACGGGGCGACCGCCTCGGCGCGGTACGCGGCGAACGGGTTGGGGTCGCGCGCCGTGAACGGCGCGCCGATGTCGCCCGCGCCGGCGGCGTGGCAGACGAACGCGGCCGCGACGCACGCGGCGATGATGCACAATCTCGTCGCCATGTAGAGTCTGTACCCGCTGATCGGTCCGGTGTCGACGAAAGTCCGCGGTTTGCGCCGAACATTGCGCGGTTTTGTCGGCCTATTCGGTGCCTGCACGGGTTTGTGCGCTCATCGCGCCCGATTGCCGCCTGAACTCTGCCCACAGGCGGTCGACCAACCCGCCGTAGACGACCGAGGGCGTGAAGTGGGCCCGCGCATACTCGCGCGCGGCCAGGCCCATCCGGTGGCAGCGGTCGGGGTCGTCCAGAAGCGACTCGATCGCGCGGACGAACTCGGCCTCGTCGCCGGGCGTGCAGAGCAGCCCGGTCCGGCCGTCGATGACCTCGTCGGGGATGCCGCCCAGACGCGACGCGACCGCCGCGACGCCCGCGCCAGCGGCCTCGACGAGCACCCAGGGCGACATGTCGCGCCGCGTGGGCAGCACGAACAGGTCCATCGTCGGCAGGAGTTCGTTGAGCAGTCGTTCGCGCGGCACACGCCCGTGCCACACGACGTTGCGGGCCGCGGGATCGTTCGGCGCGCCGTGCCCGATCACGTGCAGTTCGGCCCGGTCGGCCCAGCGCGACTGGTGCCAGCGCAGCAGTTCGGGCCCGCCCTTGCGGGCCCAGTCGTTGCCGACGATGGCGATGCGTGCGGCGCGCCCGCGCGCGGGGGTCTTGCCCGGCGGGGCGCCCGGCCCGATCTCGGTCGTCGTCGGCGGCACGAGCATCAGGCGCGATGGGTCGACGCCGTAGTCGTCGCGCGCCGAGTTGCCCGCGAACCATCCCATGCACGTGACCAGGTCGCACCGCGGCAGGATCGCCCGGTCGGCGCGGTCGAGCGGGCGCGTGGTGATGCGCGAGTCGCCGAAGTCCCGCACCGTGTTGGCCGCGGTCGCGTCGGTGTGCGCGCTGACGACGAACGGCCGGTCCGGCCGCCGCTCGATGAACGCCCGCGCGTGGTACTGCGGGCAAGCGACCACCGCGTCGAAGCAGTCCAGGTTCAGCACGCCCGAGTCGATCGCGCGCCGCATCCGCCAGCGCCACAGGTTCACCATGTTGGCGCACTGCAGGTCCATCGACCACGGGATCGGGCTCACGCGGAAGAGCACCTTCATCCACGCCGCGTTCACCAGTGCAAAGTGCGTCATCGCCACGTCGTCGCGCGTCGCGGCGTAGTCGGCCAGCGCCTTGGTGAACGACGACAGACCGAGGATCGGCAGGCCGATGTTGAGGATGCGCAGGCGGCCGTCGTGCCGCGCCGGGGGCAGCGTGGCCGGGCCGAACTGGCGCAGGTCGCGCACGGTGGCGACGATCACGGCGCGCCCCCGTTCCGCCCGCCGCGCGACGACAGCCGCGGGGCGCGTCGGCGGTTCGCGGCGGTGTGCTCTTCGGGCGTCATGGGTCGGGGCGCGGGTGCCGGCGTGCCGATGGGCCGCGTCGGTTCAACCGTATCGGCCGCGCGGGCGTGGGACATTCGGCCGCCGGGCGGGGCAAAGGGCCCGGAGGCGGGGAGGGGGTCACCAGATGAAACGCATCCGGCCAAAGTCCGCCATGGGCATGGGGCCGGACTCTCTGTGGAGCGAGGGCCAGTAGACAAAGAACGCCCGGCCCAGCAGCAGTTCCCGCGGGATCACGCCCACCGTGTCGTCGAACTGCTGGGCCACCCACGGCTTGACCGAGTCCAGCAGGCGCATGTCGAGGCTCGCCGGCGAGTTGTCGCCGCAGGCGAAGAACTGGTGCGGGCCGAGGTGCACCGGCGCGGCGGGGCTGGTGGCGCGGGCCGGCCCGCGCAGCCGGCTGTGGTGCTTGAACGAGTCGGGCTGGTAGTGGATGTCGCGGTCGAGCCCGACGCGGTGCATCTTCAGCGGCGCGCCGGAGAACGCCCAGCGCACCTGCGGCGGGGTGTAGATGCGCGGGTCGGCCAGCACGTTGGGGCCGTCGCGCAGTTGCAGTTGCGCGTAGTGCTCGATCGGCTGCCCGGTGGCGCGCAGGATGCGCTCGCCGGGCCCCCAGTCGTACTCCCAGGGCTCGACCGCCGGCCGCCGGTCCACTTCCAGGTGCAGCGACTGATCGACCATGGAGAACGCGACGTCGGTCACGCGCCCGGGCGCGAGCGCGCCGACGGAGCCGGTGCGCAGGTCTTCCCACTTGCCGTACGCGCCCGCCGCGCCGAGCAGTTCGCGCCGCCGCAGCGTCGCGGTCGTGCCCTCGATACGCGCCTGGAACTCGTAGCCGCGCGCGATGATCGAGGCCTCGACGACCAGCCCCGCGGCCTCGGGTTCGATGCCCGCGCGGAGGCGCACGTCCGACACCGGGAAGCGCTGCGTCTGCGCCGGCATCTCGTTGTACGCGTAGCGGTCGTTGATGGCCCAGGTCTCGCCGGCGCCGGGCGTCGTGATGCGCGGGCGCGCCTGGTTGAAGACCAGTTCGGTGCGCGTCGTGCCGGCGTAGGCGTACACCGCCGTGTCGTTGAGCGTCCAGCCCGGCGTCTCGCTCGTCCACGGCGGGCGGAACGACTCGGGCGGCGGCGGCGTGAAACTCGAATCAAAGACCGTCTGCCACACCGCGTTCTGCACCGCGCGCGGCTTGCGCGCGATCTTCCAGCCCGACTGCGCCCACGGGTTCCTGCCCTCCTCGCCCGCGGGCACGCCGCCGCGCCGGACGAACACGTCGCCGTCGACCAGCGCGATCTCCTCGCCGGGGAGCCCGATCAGCCGCTTGATGTAGTTCTCGGTGGGGATCTCGGGGTTCTTGAAGACGATCACGTCGAACCGCGCGGGGTCCATGATCGAGTAGAGGTACTTGAGCACGAGGATGCGGTCGCCCGAACTCAGCGGCACCCGCGCCCGCTGGATCTGCCGACCGGTGATCGGGTCGTGCACGGTGATGGGCGGCATCGGCGGCACGCCCTGCGGGTTGTAGTACGAGCCCGACGGTCCCTCGCGCGCGTACCACGGGCCGACCGGCCACACGTAACCCGACGAGGGGTCGCGGAACTTCATGTGCGCGCCCATGAGCGTCGGCGCCATCGACCCCGTCGGGATCACGAACGCCTCGACCACGAACCCGCGGAAGACAAACGCCAGCGCGAACGCGATGATGATCGAGATCAGCGTGTCCTTGATCGACTCGGGCTGGGCGTGGGGATGCGCGGCGTCGGTGGTCATGCGGGGCAGGAGTCTATCGGCAAACGGGGATGCCCGGTGTCCTGAGTCCTTCGTCCCGAGTCCTGAGTGCTGATGAGGATGCTCCCCGCGGTCGCGCTGGATCCTGACTCAGGACCCAGCACCTCAGGACTCGGGAATCAGGCGCCGACCTCCCGCCCGCTCACAGTTTCCGCAGCGCGTCAACGAGGCGGTCGATGTGCTCGGTGGTGTGCGCGGCGGAGATCTGCACGCGCAGCCGCGCGTGCCCCTCGGGCACCACCGGGTACCCGAAGCCGATGACGAACACGCCCAGTTCCAGCAGCCGCCTGCTCATCGCGATCGCCCTGGCCGTGTCGTGCACGATGATGGGGCAGATGGCGGTGGGGGACTTGAGCACGTCGAAGCCCGCCTCGCCGATCTTCCGCCGCGCGTAGGCGACGTTGTCCTTGAGCCGCTGCACGCGCTGCGGCTCGCGCAGCATGATCTCGATCGCCGCGTTGGCGCTGCACGCGACCGTGCACGGCAGCGCGTTGGAGAACAGCGTCGGCCGCCCGCGCTGCACGACCAGGTCGATCGCGCGACGGCCGGCCGCGATGAACCCGCCCGCCCCGCCGCCCAGGGCCTTGCCCAGCGTGCCGGTGAACAGGTCCACGCGGCCGGCGTTGGGCGCGGCGCTGCGTGCCGCGTTCTCGCCGCGGAGCGGCGTAGCGCCCGGAACCAGTTCATCGATCATCCCGAAGTGCTCGTGCGTGCCGCGCCCGCGCGCGCCCATCACGCCGTGCCCGTGCGAGTCGTCGACCACCAGCAGCGCGCCGTACTCGTCGCACATCTTCCGCATCGCGGGCAGGTCGGCGATCGAGCCCTCCATGCTGAACACGCCGTCGGTCACGACCCAGACCTGCCCGGTCGCGTCCCTGTTGGCGCGCGCGGCCTCGAGCGCCGCGCGCAGCGACTTCTCGCCCTCCAGCACGTTGTTCCTGTACACCGCCTTGTGCACGCCCTTCTTGATGGTCGTCGCCAGCCGGATCGAGTCGATCAGGCACGCGTGGTTGAGTTCGTCGGAGATGATCGTGTCGCCCGGCTCGCACAAGGTCGGGAACAGCGCCTCGGCCGCGGTCCACGCGCTGACGAACGTGTACGACGACTCGGTGCCCATCATCCGCGCGATGGTCCGCTCCAGCGTCTCGTGCGGCGTGAAGGTGCCGCAGATGAACCGCACGCTCGCCGTGCCCGCGCCGTAGTCGCGCAGCCCCTTGATCCCCGCCTCGACCACCTCCGGGTGGTTCGCAAGCCCCAGGTAGTTGTTCGAGCAGAAGCACAGGCACTCGCCGTAGCCGCGCAGGCGCACCGTCGCGTCCATCGGCCCCTCGATCATCTGCAGCATCTTGTACTGCCCCGAGTCGCGCAGTTGGGTCAGGATCGACTCGGCGCGGGCATCGAACAGCGAGGGCATGGGTCGCGCTCCTGTGCATTCCGGACACGTTGGGCCGCTGCATCCGCGGAAACGGCAGGAGGGTATACCGTTCGACCCGATCGACCCCGGGCCGTCCGTTCGGCGTGGCCGCATCCGGCCGTGGGGCACGGGTCGAACCCGACCACAACCAACGAAAGGAACCCCTGATGAAGATCTGCATCACGTGCGTCGCCGCCGTTCTCGCCGCCGCGGGCGCCGCGGCGGTCTCTCTCTCGGTCCCGGCCGCTCGCGCCGTCGCGCCGGCGGCCCCGGCCCCCACCGAGGCGGCGATGGCCTACGCGGTCGACACCGTGCACTCGTCGGTGATCTTCAAGGCCAGGCACAACAACGTCGCGAACTTCTACGGCCGGTTCGATCACGTCTCGGGCACGTTCTCGCTGGCCGACGGCGGCGCGTTCGACATCGCCATCAAGGCCGACTCGGTGCACTCGGGCAACCCCGGGCGCGACGACCACCTGCGCAGCCCCGACTTCTTCTCAGCCAAGGAGTTCCCGACCATGAACTTCAAGAGTTCGTCGGTCAAGGCGCAGGGCACCGACACCTTCGAGGTCGCGGGCAACCTCACCTTCCGCGGCGTGACCCGGCCGCTGACGGTCGTGGTCAAGGCCACCGGCACCGGCGAGGCCAAGGGCAAGAAGATCGCCGGCATGGAGACGAAGTTCACCATCAAGCGGTCCGACTTCGGCAACCGCTACGGCGTCGAGGGCGGCGCCCTCTCGGACGAGGTCGAGTTGATCGTCTCGCTCGAAGGCGTCGCGGGCTGACGCCGCGCACACGATTCGCCGCACACGCGCAGGCGGGCGGGCTCTCGGGCCCGCCCGTTCTGTTTCCGGCGCGGGGGGTTTGCCGAAAGGACAGAACATGGACCCAGCCATCTACCAGCCGTGGGTGTTCGGAGTCGGGGTCGGCACGGCCGTCACCGCGGTCGTCGCCGGCCTGTTTCTCAGGGCCAGGCCCAGCGCGGACAACCGCGCGTTCTCGATCCGTGTCGGCAGCCTCTGGCCCGGCGCGGTCATGATCGGCGTATGCGCGGTGGCGGGATGGGTCGGCCTGATGCGCTCCGCGCCGCGCTGGCCGCCGACCGCCAGCGACGACCGGCTGGGCTGGGTCTTCGCCGGGCTGACCGTCCTGTGCGTGTTCGCGGGCCTGCTGCAGCGTTCCTTCGGCGTGCGCGCCGCGCTCGCCGCGGTCGCGGCGTTCTTCGCCGCGGCGTTCACCGTGTACTCGCCCAGCGTCGGCCTCGGTTCCGTGACCGGCCGGACGTCCACCGTCGGCCTGAGCGCGCTGGGCATGCTGGCCGCGGCGGGCGCGCTGGGCACGCTGGAGTGGCGCGGGCGTCGCGTCGGCGCGGCGTTCATCGTCGCGGGCCTCGCCCTCGCCGCGGGCGCAGCGCTTATGCTTTCGGGCACTTCCAAGTTGGGGTTCGTGTCCTGGTCGATCGTCCCCGCCGCGGCGGTGGCGGCCGTCGTGTGCTCGCTGCGCGCCGGCGCGGCGCTGGGCAGCGCGGCCCACGTGTGCGCGTCGTGCGCGCTGGGCGCCGCGCTCGTGGCGGGCTTTGTCTACAGCGACCTCAAGTGGCTCAGCGCCGCGATCTTCGCGCTCTGCCCGCTGTGCGCGCTGGTCGCCGACGCCGTCCTCACGCCCGTGCTCAAGCCGCGGACGGCGGCCGTCGCGTGCGTGCTAGCCGCGGCGATCCCCGCCGCCGTCGCGGTGGTCGTCTCGGCCAACTTCAGGAACTACTTCTGACGCTCAGCGTCGGCGCCGCGCGGCGAACGCCGCGGCGAGGACGCCCAGGCCGGTCGCGCCGGGCGCGGGGACGGGCGTCCACACGACCGTCAGTTGCGGGCGCGTCGAGGCGGTGCCGTTCTCGCGCGTGTTGAAGCGCTTGGCCGTGCCGCCGAAGCCCTCCTCGCCGAGAAGGATCCAGCCGAAGTTGGACGACGCGCCGTCCACCCACGCCTGCACGTCCGCGACCATCCCCGCGCCGGACCAGAAGTACGCCCCGACACCGTCGACCAGTTCGGTCGCGCTGGCCGCGCCGACAAAGTCGCCGCCGGGCGTCGTCCACGGCGTCCCGCTGTAGAACCGGTGCGACCACGTCGCGTCGTTGGTCTGGGCCGGCGCGCCCATGCCCTCGTTGGCCGTCGCGTCCGAACCCGCCGAGCCCCAGTCGGCCAGCACGCGGTGCGGGCTGACGGGGTACGGACCGCCGAGGCTGCGCGACATGTGCAGCCGCAGCGTCGCCGAGGTGATCGTCGAGCCCGCGGGGATCGCGCTCAGGTCGAACGTCAGCAGCGCGCGCCGGCGGTTGTTCTGGGCCGTCATGCCCGCGAACATGTAGATCCCCGCGCCGTTCGAGAACGGGCCCTCGCTGTAGATCGTGTTGTCGCGCGTGGCGACGAACGTCTGCGTGTCGGCGACGCTCGCCGCGCACGGGACCAGCACGCAGGCCACGACACCAACGCCGACGAACGTGCGCATGAACAGCACTCCTGCCACCGGCCCGCGCGCCGATTCACCCCGCACGGGCGCACAACCACGACTTGCATACCGCATCCGGCGAGAGAGGCAGCCGGGACCATCTGTCACACTACCCCACGCCCCGCGAAATCCCAACAGGATTTGCCCCGAAAGTGCCGCGTCGTCGCGTTGGCCGCGGCAAGTTCGGTGGTAATCAGGGACCGGGGTTCAACTTGGGATGACCTTGCGGCCCCCACACCGGCACGGCGCCCGAACCGCCGGCCGCCGCGTGCTTCGCCCACAAGGCCCGTGGCGCTTCTCCGCCTCGGGCCTTGTCGCTCTTTGGCCGGCTTCGAGCCGCGGACGCACGCCCGGAGGGATTCGAACCCCCGACTTTCGGTTCCGAAGACCGACGCTCTATCCACTGAGCTACGGGCGCAGGAACACGATCCTATGCCCCGCGGCCCGCGGCTTGGCCGGATTGGTCGCACGGCCCGGAACCGGCGTTACACTTGACCCTGTCCATGTTCCGCCGCCTGTTCTTCGACGACTTCTCGATCCGCGCCGAGTTTGCCCGGCGGCTCACCTCGGCGTGGCTGACCCGCGCCCTGCGGGTCGGCGCGGCCCTGCCGCGGATCCCCACGCGCCGGGTCGCCGAGGACTGGTCTGGCGGCTACTCGTCGATCGTCGCCACGCCGGAGGGCCGAGCGTGGGCCGACCGGTGGTGGGCCGAGGCGCTGGACGCCGTCGAAACCTGAGCGGGCCCGTTTGCCGTCCGGCCCTGCGGCCGGGCCGCGCGCCAGCCGATAACGTGTGTGCCCCGAAAACGCCCCCGGCGCCGCGGCGTTAGAGTTGTGCCCCGCGCCCGCGCGGCCACTGGTCACATCGATCGGAGTGCGACATGCCCGAGACCACCGAGAACCCCGATCCGAAGGCCGCCGCCGCGCCGCCCGCCGCAGAGCCGACGGTCACGCGCCTGAGCCGCAACTGGCTCATCAAGCAGGGCGCGTTCCTGGTCGTCCTGCTGGTCTTCGGCGTGTGGGGGCTCGCCGACGCGCTGCACTTCTACCCGCGCCGCGGGCTCGAAGAGGCCTCCGCGCGCCTGCGCGAGCACCTGCAGGCCGCCGCCGCGGCGGGCAAACTCACGCCCGCCGATCTGAAGATCGAAGACCCGCGCGGCGAGCTCGCCGCACTGCGCCCGCGCGCCGAGGAACTCCGCGGCGCGTCGCTGGGTTCCGCGGCCGACCGCGCGACGATCGACGCGCGCTTCCTCGATACCCGGCGCGAGTGGCTCGAATCGCTGGCCCGCGCCTGGCGACTGGGCCCCGAACCGCAGACGGTCGTATGGCCCGGACAGTCCGCCGCCGAACTGCCCGACGCCGCGACGCGCAGCGTGCTGTTCGATCACGTCCGCGGCGTGGGGCTGGTGGTCTCGACCAAGGGCGCGCAGCCGCAGGAGATCCCGCCGCAGCGACTGCTCGCCGAACTCACGCAGGTGTGGAGCGCCCGCAACGCCCCCAAGCCGCTGTCGAGTTACGACATGTTCTTCCAGTGGTTCTTCGTCGTTGCCGGTTTCGGCGGCGGCGGGTGGCTGAGCGTCGTGCTGCTGCGCGCCGCGTCGCGCACCTACCGCTGGAACCCGGCGACCCAGACCCTGACCCTGCCGGGCGGCGCGTCGTTCTCGCCCGCGGACCTGAAGGAAGTGGACAAGCGCCGCTGGCACAAGTTCTTCGTCACCCTCCACCTCAAAGACGGCGCCTCGCACACGCTCGACCTGCTCCGCTACGTGCCGCTGGAGGACTGGGTGCTGGCCATGGAGCGCACGGCCTTCCCCGAGTCGGCCGAAAAGGCCGAGGCCTAAAGCGCGGAGTCGCAGGCGGCCCATCCCGCTCAGCCGGCCTGACGCCGCGCCGTCGGAAAGCGCCGAGCGCGGCTTCCGAACAAGCCCCGCGGCGGGCCGGCCTGTCGCCCGTCGCACCGGAGATCGTCCGTGGAGATCGTGGCCGCCGTCAGCGTGATCGTCGGCTGCCTGCTCGGCGTGCTGCTCGTCGCACTCACCCTGCCGGGCATCTGGTTCATGATCCTGGTGGCGATCGGCTTCCAGGCGTACTTCGCGACCCGCGAGCCGCCGACGCTGATGTACGACTGGTGGACGCTCGGCGTGTGCGTCCTGCTGGGGATCACCGCCGAGGCGGTCGAGATCTTCGCCTCCGCGGTGGGGGCCAGGAAGGCCGGCGGCACGAAGCGCGGGGCCATCGGCTCGGTGATCGGCGGCATCCTCGGGGCGATCCTCGGCACCGTGCTGCTGGCGTTCCTGCCCGTGCTGGGCACGGTCCTCGGCGCCGCGCTGGGCGCGGGCGTCGGCGCGCTCGTCGCCGAACGACACAACGGGGCCAAGACCTGGCGGGAGGCGTCCACCATCGGCGCCGGCGCGGCGGTCGGAAGGCTCGCCGCGACCGTCGCCAAGGTCGGCTTCGCCGCGGTGGTCGCGGCGATCCTGTGCGTCGGCGCGTTCGTATGACGTTCATGGTCCGTGAAGAACCCGTCAAGGACCGAACCCTCGCGGCAGCGGGCGGGTAAGGTTCAACTTCCGGCGACCCGGAGCCGATCCGCCCTGTACCATGGGCCGTCTGGCGGCGTCGCGGGCGGGCCCGCGCGCGTGCGAGCCATGGAAGGCGAGGGGCGGGGGAGGAGACCCCAGCGAGCGATGTCCACCTTGGCACGAACCGACCCGGCGAACCCGCGCCCAGACAAGCGGTCCGCGCTCCACCTTGCGCGCCAGGATCAGGCCGACCCGGCCGCCGCGAGCGACACCGGGATCAAGCACTTCGTGCTCGACACCAACGTCCTGCTGCACAACCCCAACGCGCTGTTCGTCTTCAAGGAGAACCACGTCGTCATCCCGTTCGCCGTCATCGAGGAACTCGACAAGCTCAAGCGGCAGAACGACGACATCGGGCGCAACGCGCGCGAGTGCATCCGCCACCTCGACCGCCTCCGCTCGCGCGGCCGGCTCATCGACGGCGTGCGCTGGCCCGCGGCGAGCCCCACCGTCGGGCAGGCCTCCAGCGCGGGCGACGACGCGGCGACCGCCGAGGGCTGGGACGTGCGCATCGACGTCGCCGAGCACACCCGCCCCAGCGTGCTGCGCGAGGACACCCCCGACAACCGCATCATCGCCGTCGCGTGGAGCCTGCACACCCAGGGCAAGCGCGCGGTCTTTGTCTCCAAGGACCTCAACGCGCGGATCAAGTCCGACGCGCTGGGCGTCCGCACCGAGGACTTCGAGAACCAGAAGGTCGACGCCGACCGGCTGTACCGCGGCTTTCTCGAGGTCGAACTCTCCGGCGAACTCATCGACGAGTTGTACGCCGAGCGCATGCTCGCGCTGGAGCGCGTCGCCGAGGCGCTGGTCGACACCGACGAGGAGGGCGCGACCTACACGCGAGAACTCTTCGCCAACCAGTTCCTGATCCTCAAGGACTCGCGCGACGAGAGCCACACGGGCCTCGCGCGCCGACTGGCCGACACCGGGCACCTCATCCCCGTCAACAACCCGCGCAAACCCACCTTCGGCATCATGGCCCGCAACGTGCAGCAGACCATGGCCATGGACCTGCTGCTCGACGACGAGGTGCGGCTGGTCACGCTGCTGGGCTCGGCCGGCACGGGCAAGACGCTGCTGGCCGTCGCCGCGGGCATGGCCAAGGTCTTCAACGAGGAGCGCTACGAGAAACTGCTCGTCGCGCGCCCCATCATGCCCATGGGGCGCGACATCGGCTACCTCCCCGGCGACAAGGACGAGAAACTCACCGCGTGGATGCAGCCGATCTTCGACAACCTCACGTACCTGCTCTCGACCCGCGGCAACCCCATGCACCAGTCGGCCGAGAGCCACACCACCGAGCAGCGCATCCGCAAACTCATGGCCGACGGCAAACTGGTGCTCGAACCGCTGACCTACATCCGCGGGCGGAGCATCCCGCACCAGTTCATGATCGTCGACGAGGCGCAGAACCTCACCCCGCACGAGATCAAGACCATCGTCTCGCGCGTCGGCGAGGGCACCAAGGTCGTGCTCACCGGCGACATCCAGCAGATCGACAACCCGTACCTCGACCAGTCCTCCAACGGCCTGTCCTACATCGTCGAGAAGATGAAGGGCATCCCGATCGTCGGCCACGTGATGCTCACCAAGAGCGAACGCAGCGAACTGGCGAGCCTCGCAGCGAGCATGCTCTGAAGGAGCGTTCTCTGCCAAGCGGTGCACGGATGCAGTTGATACACAAGTGCTCACGGACTTGGGGAGTCCATCATCGACACTTGACAAGGGTGGGGGGGGGGGGGGGTAGCGTGCGGATAAGGCC
>CALKJW010000032.1 GCA_937995595.1 uncultured Phycisphaerales bacterium
CGTGGCCAACGGGCAGTGGACGGTGTCGGGTGTGCACGTCCAGATCGACGACTGGCGGTACACACCGATCCTGTCAGGGCCGGCCGGCGCTGAGGTCGTGCACAGTTTTCTCGCCTTGGGCGATCCCGCATCAATGCAGGGCTCTAACATCACTGCTGTGTGGTATCGGGCGACCGCGGGGTGCGAGTGGGTGAAGAAGGCGTGGCAAGCCCAGGACGAGTGGAAGGTGATCGAGCAGATCAAGTCCGAACTCGGAATCGGCTCGGAGTTTGACGACGAGTGGGCGGTGTGGTTGCCCAAGGATGGCGGCGCGGCTCCGGCGGGCGAGGGCGTGCCGTATCAGAAGGGCTTCTTCCTTGGCGATTATGTCGGTGACCTGGTCAACGCCTCCCCGGCGCGGGACAGCCTCGTCGCGGCGCTCGTCTCCCTGGGGTACAGCAGCGCCGACATCGCGACGGAGAAGGCGGAGTTCACCATTGATTGCGAGTGCGACGCGGCGCTCGCGGCGATGAGGGCAGGCGTCGAGGCACAGGTTCGGACCGGCTCCGACGGCGAGGCGTTGGCAACCGCCGCGCTGGCGGAGTGCGCGGCCATCTGCCTTCCACGGACTTGGGTCAGCACTGGACCGAGCCCTTGGTCGGCGTGCAACATGGGGGCATTTGCGCTGACTGGTTCTACCTTTGACCCCCTCAACGGCTGGTGGACCTGTACGTACACCGCCACCTGCACGCAGACAAGAACGCGTACGTTGACGCACAGGTATCTGAACTGTACCACGGCGACCTGCAACCAGTCGCAGACGCGGACCTGCACGGAGACCAACTCCTGCCTTATGGTTGCCACCGGTTGCCCGAATCCACCGAGCGCGGAGTGCATCGCCCAGTGGGGGGGTGGGCCTGGGCCCGTCTGCGGCGCCGGCGGCGCTTGGGCGCCGGCCTGCAACTGGTGAACGGGTAGGCTTTGTGAGAGCACGCAGTACTCAGTCCGGTGCCGCATCGCAGACGCCCTGGCGCCGAGGGCCGTGGTGCAGGCGTGCGATGGCTTCGCTCCTTATCGGTCTTGGGGGAACAGTCGTCACCTCTTGGGCCTGTGCAGTCCTGCCGCGCTCGCAATTCGCCGCACCACTCACGGCGCACTTTACGAGCGCCCCGGGGAACGCCGCCTGGCACGTGCAGTTGCTCCGCGCATCTTGGGTAACGCGGGTCGATACGTTTCCACCGATGCCGGGCTTCCCACCGCTGCCACCGGAATCAACGATGGTTTCGCTTCGCGGAGACGTGCCCCCATGGGCAAAGCGCATTGTCGCAAGTCCTCCGACATCGGATGATATAAGCACGGGCCGTTGGGCGTCGCAAGTCGGCGTAGGCTGGCCGTGGCGAGCGATGTATGCTCGCGCAACCGGCGAACGCGGGACCACGGGTAGAATGCGTTGTGCAATTGACTTGCGACACGTGTTCGGGACGACCCCTCTCGATCGCCAGGGGCGCATGAAGCAGTACTTTCCCTCGTTCCCAGGGCTGCCACTGCGACCGATTTGGCCGGGCTTTGTCCTGAATGCGGCGTTGATTGCCGCGGCAGTGTTCGCCCTATGGTCCGCCTTGGCGCTCTGGGCGCGAAGGCGTGGCGAGCATCGCCTCGCGCGCGGTTTGTGCCCGTACTGCGTCTATCCCAGCCGGGGCCTGGAAGTCTGTCCGGAGTGCGGCCGCACCGTGCCGCGGTACGATCCTGCTCATCAAGGGCGCAGCGAGCACGCATGAAGCCGCGCGAACGGGTCAAACTCGGTGCGCCGCGCGGAGTCTGCGGCGGATCCGGTGAAGCATCAGGTTTCGGTCGCGGATCAGGACGTCGGCGATCTGAAAACGCGAGCGAGTGCGCCCTCGCTCCCAAGGACAGACTCCCACACCCTTTGCGTTGGACCAAGCGAAGTTGCACCGGGCCCGTGTTTACGGGCACCCCGCGAACCACGCGGAGAGAAACGCGAAGATCGCCGGCACGCCCGGCGTCCCGCCGAACTCGTACGCCGCCGGATCGCCGTCGAACCACGCGGAGAGGAACGCGAAGATGTCCGCCACTTCGCGCTGGCCGTTGCCGTCAAAGTCCGCCGCGCACGACGCGGGGCGCAGGTAGAACACGCCGCGGCCGTTGGGCCCGCCCAGCGCGGCGATCGCGGCGTCGTCCATCGCCTCGTCGGTGTACGCGAAGTTAGCGACGTACACGCTCTCGCCTCGCCCCTGCAGGTCGGCGAACAGGCACGTGGTCGCGGCCATGGGCGCCGCGGCGGAGTTGGGGCTCTTGGCCCACGGGCTCGGGAACTGGCCCCAGTCGTTCCACGTCGCGGGCGCGACGGCGCTGCCCTCGGGCAGGTCGAGCGGCATCGCGAGGTTCGCCGCGGGCAGGTCGCCCCAGCGCGGCGCGCTCTCGCGGCAACTGGCGTAGAGCCAGCCCGAGCCGGTGACGCCGAGCAGTTGCCCGTTGACAAACACGCGGCTGTTGAACGCGCGGTAGTGATCGCAGGCGATGACCAGCCGGAACCACTGGTTGGGCTGGATCTGCGGCGCGGCGAGGTAGTTCGCCTCGCTCACCCAGTAGCCGATGCGCGCCTGCCCCCCGACGATGCGGATAAACGCGTCCGCGCTCGCGGCGTTGTTGTGGTTGTCCTCGATCAGCGCGACGGTGCCGCCCGCGTCCCACACGCTCTGCGGGATCAGCAGGTCCCACACCATGGTCCACTGACCGTTGCGGTCCTCGGGCCAGTTGTCGCGGTTGGCGCTCCAGAAGGCCAGGCCGATGCCGCGGCGCTTGGCGGAGTTGCCGGGGTCGGCGGTGTCGCGCGTCGGGCTGGTGCGGTAGACCGTGTCGATCTCGCCGCCGACGGGCGGCAGCCCGAACTCGGCCGTGGTTCCGAACTGCGACTGCGCGGCGGTCACGCCGTGGGCGGTGGGGGGGTTGGGGTAGGTGTCCTCGGCGCCGATGCCGCCGAGGATCGGCCCGAACGCCGCGTCGTCGAGAAACCGCATCTTGCCGGGGCCCGACGCGGGCGCAAGCCCCAACTGTTTCACCGACAGCAGATTGCCCTGGAAGTGAAACTCGGAGCGCACCGGCGGGGGCGGCGTCCATGTCTGCACGTGCCCGCCGCCGGAGTTGACGTTGAAGCCGAAGCCGGACGGCTTGGTAATGTTGCGGATCGCCGCGCGGCAGCGACCATCGGCGAGGATCTCCTGCTCGAAGGTGAAACTCAGCGTCAGGCCGGAGAAGGTGCCGGCGAGCGTCTCGTTGTCAAGATCGGTCGGGATCGTGCCCGGCGGGTTGCGCACCGCGCCGAAGAGGAACCGCTGCTGGCCGACGGAGAAGGTGTTGATGACGCTGGCCAGTTGAGTCGGCGAAGGAACGAGAATGAACCCGAGCAGACCGCTGCCGGTGACAACGGGGTTGAACGCGTAGCGGTACCCCGGCGCGGGGAAGATGGTCGCGGTGGACGTGCGAACAACATCGGGCGCGGTCGTGCCGCTGGAGGGGATCGAGGCGCCGGTGAAGTCGACAAAGACGTAGTCTGCCTGGCCCGCGGCCGCGCCGGAAAGAGCGAGCAAGGCAAGGCCGCCGAAGATGGCCGATCGCATGATGGGTGCTCCGGATGGGCCGCGGTCAAGGGTGCCCGCGGCGTTCACAGGCTACCCGGTTTCGCAGGGCATTGGAAGGGCCAAGGGCCGGCCCGCGCCGGGATTGCATCAAGAATTCGCCTGTGCAGGCCGGCCGGGCGTGGTAGACTGGCCCTCTGGTACCGGGAGCCGCCGGGATGGGCCAAAGGCGAGCCTTCACGCTGATCGAACTGCTGGTGGTGATCGCGATCGTCGCGCTGCTGGTCGGTCTGCTCCTGCCCGCGGTGGGCAAGGCCCGCGAGTCGGCGCGGCGGTCCAAGTGCCTCTCGAACACGCGGCAGATGGCGCTGGCGTGCAACGCCTACTCCAACGACGTGCCCGGGGGGTACTTCATCCCGGCGTTCTTCGACTGGGAGGACAACATCGGCTGGCTGTTCCCCGAGTACATCGCCGACTACGCGGTGGCGATCTGCCCTTCGACGCGCAACGCGGTGCGGCCAGACCTGATGCTCAGCGACGAACTGGGGTCGGACGTGTTCGACCTGTACGGGCGCGACTTCATCCGCGACACCTTCTGGTCGGGGCGCGACCGATTCGACAGCGAGGGCGGGCACAGTTACGAGATCCGCGCGTGGTTCACGGCGGGCAAGTACCTCGACGGGCGGATCATCCTCGTGCCCCCACCGGCGACGGTGGGGGACCAGTTGGGCTGGAACCGCGCGCAGGTGCCCGGCGCGTTCGGCCTGCAGACGCGCAACCTGCTGAAGAAGCACGCGAACGTGACCTTCCCCGACCGCTGCTACCTGTTCATCGACAACGACAACGACCAGTCGATCCTGCCGAGCGTGGGCCGGCCCGACGGGATCAACAACTGGCCCGACCCGTGGAACAACCACGGGACCGAGGGGTACAACATATCGTTTGTCGACGGGCACGCGCGGTTCTTCCGCGCCGATGACAAACTGGTGCGGATGTACCTCGACAGTTGGGACGAGCCGCCGCCGAACTACCAGAACGTCTCGCCGTACCGGCAGAACAACATCTCGCACATGGGGCAGACGATCCCGGAGTATTACCTGCCGTGAGTGCGTATGCGCGGCGGGTTGGCAGGTGATCGGAGTCCGCTGTTATGTGGGTGAGCCCGAGCGGACCGCGCCGGCACTGCTGTGTGCTCCGGTACTCATCCTCAGAATCGGCGGCCAGTCGCGCACGGGCAGGCCGTTGATGGTCTCGCCGGCACGCTTGGGCGTCGCATCAAACGCCACGCGGCGGCCGCACCTGCTCGGGTAGCGGTCGCGGTCGGGCGCGGTGTTGGCCATCCAGTGGAACAGCGCATCGTCGAGGTTCGCAAGGTCCGCATCGGGGCCGACGACGATGGTCCACCGCGGCAGGGCGACGTCGTCGGCCAGCGCGCCGATGGCCTTGATCACCGCGGCGCCCCGCGCGCCCGGCGCGGCGCGCAGCAGCAGCCACCACCCGCCCAGTTCATCGGGGATGCTCGCATCGCGCACACCCTCGACCGCGCGCAGTCTCGCCTCGGCCGCACGCGCGGCCTCGCCGAGCACCGGGCCGATCTCGCCCGCGGCGCACAGGTCCGCCGCGAGGGGGTCCAGCGCGTGGTGGGTCGGGTGCTCTTCGGCGTCGCCGCGCTTGCGGGTGGCGTCGAGGCCCATCTTCCCGCCCGCGCCCAGGAACGGCGCGGCGTGATCGAGAATGTCGAGCGGCCCGCGGACCAGTTCGCTGTCGCGCGCGGGCAGGCAGCGCTCGCCGACGGCCCGCAGCACGGCCGTCGTGTCGTGCACGTCCACGTCGTCATCGACGACGACGATCGTCTTGGTCCACGCCATCTGCCCCGCGCCCCAGACCGAGTGCATCACCCGGCGCGCCTGCAGCGGGTACTCCTTCCGAACCTTCAGGAACGCGCAGTTGTGGAACGCGCCGAACATCGGCAGGTCGTAGTCGATGACGTCGTGGATGATCGTGCGCAGCAGCGGCAGGAAGAGTCGCTCGGTCGCCTTGCCCATGAAGTAGTCCTCCTGCGGGGGCAGGCCGACGACCGTCGTGGGGTAGACGGGGTCGCGCCGGTGCGTGACCGCCGTCACTTCGAGGACCGGGTAGCGGTCCGGCAGCGAGTAGAACCCGGTGTGGTCGCCGAACGGACCCTCGAAGACCGCGCCCGGGCCCAACGATGCCGTATGTGCAGGAGAAGATCCGGCAGAACTGCGCGGGTCCCAGCCCGGCAGGCCGGCCTCGTGGCTCACGTAGCCCTCGATCACGATCTCCGCGTTGGCCGGCACGTCCAGCGGCACCGTCACGCCGCGGCACAGCGGGATGCCGCGCCGGTTCAGGAACCCCGCCAGCAGCAGTTCGCTGATGCCCGGCGGCATGGGCGCCGTCGCGGCGTAGGGAAGCACGCTCTCGCCGCCGAGGACGATCGCCACGGGCATCTTCCTTCCGCGGGCCTTCCACGAGCGCCAGTGCCGCGCGCCGTCGTGGTGCATGTGCCAGTGCATCGCCATGATGCGATTGCCGAGCAGTTGCACGCGGTACATGCCGATGTTGCGGCTCGGCGGGCTGGGGTGGTCGGCGTCGTCGGCGTGGATGGTGTGAATCCCGCCGAGCGTCACGTAGCGCCCGCGGTACCGCTGGTTCCATTCCCTGCCGCGCCCGATGCCCGGAACGTGGTCGTTGATGTCCGCCGGGTAGCCCAGCGCGCCCGGGTCGCCGTCCAGCGGCCAGCAGCGCAGCAGCGGCAGGCGCGTGAGGTCCACGTCGTCGCCGGTGACGACGACCTGCTGGCACGGGCCGCGCCCGCGCACCTTCCTCGGCGGAATCTTCGCCAGTTCGAGCAGTTCGGGGAGTTTCTTGAGTTTGGCCAGCAGCGTGGGGGGCGGCTCGGGCTTGACGAGGTGGCCGATCCGGGCGGCCAAGCCTTCGAGCCCTTCCGCGTCGCACCCGAGCGCCATCTCCATCCGCCGGTAACTTCCGAACTGGTTGATCAGCACCGGGATGTCGGAACCTTCGACGTTCTCGCACAGCAGCGCACGCCCGCCGAGGTGGCAGAACCGCGGATCGGTCCGACGCGTCGGCTCGGCGGGCAGGCTCGGCGCGGGCGACCTGCTCTCGCGGTCGGCCAGCGCCGTGATCTCCAGCAGCGGCGAGACGCGTGCCGCAATACGCTTCAACTCCCCCGCCCGCTCAAGCGCCGCGACGAACTCGCGCGTGTTCTCGTACATTGGTGCACAGCGTATGTCCGGCCCGCCGACCAATCCCGCCCAGCCCAAGGCCCAGCACTTCGCCCAGAAGCGCGACTGGCCGGGGTACTTCTCCGTCGTGCTGGGCAAGCCGCCAAGGGAAACGCTGATCTCCGCGCTTGATCGCTTCGAGCGCGAGGGCGCGGCCGATTCGCGCGGCGGGCACGGCGCGTCGCTGGCCATCGACCTGGGTTGCGGCGAAGGGCGCGACACGCTCGAACTGCTCCGGCGCGGCTGGCGCGTGCTGGCGATCGACTCGCACCCGATGGCGCTCGACCTGCTGCTGCCGCGCGTGCCGACCGATCAGCGCGACCGCTTGACCGCGCGGGTCGCGGCGTTCGAAGGCCTGTCATTGCCCGCCGCGCGGCTTGTCAACGCCTCGTTCTCGCTCCCGTTCTGCGAGCCGGCGCACTTCGATGCGCTCTGGGCGGCGATCGTCGCGGCGGTCGAACCCGGCGGGCGCTTCGCCGGCCAGTTGTTCGGCGACCGGGATTCGTGGGCGACGATCCCCGACCGCTCGCACCAGACCGAGCAGCGCGCCCGGGCGATGCTCGCGGCGTTCGACCTCGAAGAGTTCCGCGTCGAGGAGAAGGACGACAACGACGCCACCGGAAATCCCAAGCACTGGCACGTGTTCCACGTCGTGGCGCGCAGGCGCCGAGCAGCCGCGGAGGTTTGATTGACCCAGCACGCCAACAGCCCGGCTCCGGCACGTGCCGCGGCCCCCGCCGCGGAGCGATTCCGGGGCGATTGGGTGATCGACGTCCGCAACGTGGACAAGCAGTACACCGGCTGGACCGGTCGGGGGCGCGTGCACGCGCTCCGCGGCATCGACATGCGCGTGCACCGCGGCTCGGTGTTCGGCCTGCTGGGCCCCAACGGCGCGGGCAAGAGCACGCTGGTCAAGATCCTGATGACGGTGATCCGGCCCACGCGGTGCGAGGGCACGTTCCTGGGCATGCCGGTCGGCCACAAGCCCACGCTCCGGCGCGTCGGGTACCTGCCGGAGCACCACCGGTTCCCGGAGTATCTCACCGCGGCTCAGGTGCTGGACTTCTTCGGCGCGCTGTCCGACGTGCCGCGGGCCGAGCGCCGGCGGCGCTCGAGCGAACTGCTCGAACTGGTCGGCCTGACGACTTGGGCCGGCAAGAAGGTCAAGGGGTTCTCCAAGGGCATGCGGCAGCGGCTGGGCATCGCCAACGCGCTGATGAGCGACCCCGATCTGGTCGTGCTCGACGAGCCGACCGACGGCGTGGACCCGGTGGGCCGGCGCGACATCCGCAACCTTCTGGTGCGCCTGCGCGACGAGGGCCGGACGGTCTTCCTGAACTCGCACCTGCTGAGCGAACTGGAGATGGTCTGCGACCGCGTCGCGATCCTGGTGCAGGGCGTGGTGTCGTCGCAGGGCACGATCGAGGAACTCACGCGGCACAGCCGGCGGTACGAGGTCGAGGTCGCGCCCGGCTCCGAAGCGGCCACGGGCGAGGCCGTCGCCGCGTCGGGGGCCGCCGCGCGGCTCGCGGGCGGGGTCATCACCATCGAGACCGACGACGCGGCGCGCGTGCAGCCGGTGATCGACGCGCTGCGGTCGCGCGGCGTGGTCATCCGCGCCGTGCGGCCCGTGCGGTCGTCGCTCGAGGACCTGTTCATGCAGGCGGTCACCGATCCGAACACGGGGCGCGCCCTGGCGCCGGGCGCGGCCGGCGCGGCGCGCGGCGAGGCGGGCGGCGCCCCGCGCGCCGGGCTCATGGGCGAACCGGAGGCGGCGCGATGAGGCAGACGCTGGCCATCTTTCTCGACGCCTACCGCGAGCTGAACAGCCGCAAACTGTTCTGGATCGTGCTGGCGATCTCCGTCGCCGTGGTCGGGGCGCTGGCCATCCCGTCGCACGACGAGCGCGGCATCGTGGTCTTCGGCCAGTCGGCCGAGATGCCGATGCTCTCGACCAAGGCGGTCTCGACCGTCGCGTTCTACAAGTTCCTGCTGCAGTGGTTCGGCATCAACCTGTGGCTGGCGTGGGGCGCGACGATCCTCGCGCTGATCTCGACCGCGGGCATGATCCCCGAGATGGTCAGCGGCGGGTCGATCGAACTGGTGCTCTCCAAGCCCGTGAGCCGCCTGCGGCTGTTCCTCACCAAGTACTTCGCGGGCCTGATGTTCGTCGCGCTGCAGGCCGCGGTGTTCGCCGTCGGCGCGGTGCTGCTCATCGGCCTGCGCGCCGGCGTGTGGGACCTGCGCCCTTTCATGGCCGTCCCGCTGATCGTGCTGTTCTTCAGTTACCTGTTCTGCGTGTGCGCGCTGGTGGGCATGCTCACGCGCTCGACGCTGCTGGCCCTGCTGGCGACCATCCTGCTCTGGCTGGCGACGTGGGCCGTCGCCACCGTCGAGAACTTCATGCTCGACCAACGCCTCCGCCACGAGCGCGAGGTGGCCCGACTGCGAAGCCAGTCCGAGACCATGCGGACGACCCTGGACGCGCTGGACCGCCAGATCGCCGAACTCCGCGGGGCGGACCGCTCCGACGCCGCGCCCGAACCGGGCGAGCCATCGGAGCCGGACGCGGGCGACGCGGCGGCGCCCGCCACGCCCGCCGAGCAGGCCGCCGGCACGCCGAACCAACCGCCTCCGCCATCGCGCCGGCCGCCGTCGCGTCGCGGCAACCGCTCGATCCTCGACGCCGGCCGCCAACTGCTCGGCCAGATCGACGCGGGCGGGGGGCTGGAGTCGCTGGAGCGCAACCGCGCCGCGGTGGCCCGGCAGGTCGAGCAGCTCGAATCGCAGTTGGGCCCGGCGACGGAGCGCGCGGCCGGTTCGACCAAGTGGCACCGGCGGGTGTACGTCGTCGCCGCGGTGCTGCCCAAGACCGGCGAGACCAAGCAACTCTTCCAGCGCTACGTGATCGACAAGCGCGACATCGAGGGCTTGCTGCGCGTCCTCATGGACGTGACCGGCGACCAGGACGCCGGCGCTGCGGAGTCGGCCATCGGCAACCGCTCGCTGTGGTGGGTGATCGGCACCTCGCTGGCGTTCGAGGTGGTGATCCTCGGCGTCGCGTCGTGGGTCTTCGTCCGGCGCGACTTCTAGCTGCCGCTGACCCTCGGATCAGTGGCCCGTGCCTGCGCGATGCGCACCGAAACAGACAAGCCCCGCGCAGGTGCGCAGGGCCTGTGAAGGTGAAGTCTGGATCTGTGGGATGGGCGCCGACCCCCGTGCGGGAGGGGGCGAAGGGGGGTCAGTGCACGAGGTTGGTCGAGTGCTCGATCGCCTCGATCACCTGTCGCACGGCGAACGGCTTGCGGAGGTAGTTGTCAAAGCCCTGCGTCCGCAGCGACTGCAACTGCCCCTCGGTCATCTGGCCGCTCATGGCGATGACCTTGGTGAGTTGCATGTCGTCGTCCTTGTGGACGAGGTTGGCCAGCGCCTTGGCGTCGGCCCCGCCCAGGTGCACGTCCAGCAGCAGGACGTGCGGCTTGAAGCGCTCGCACTCGACGCCCGCCTCGAACGCGTTGATCGCCGTGCGGACCTCGTAGTTGGCCTGCTCGGAGAGCGCCTTGCTCAGCGCCTCGACAACCTCGGGCTCGTCGTCGGCGATCAGGATGCGGGTCTTCCCGCCCGCCACCCCGTCGAACGGGATGCCGTGTTCCTTCATGAACCGGACCAACTGCGACACGGGGATGCGGCGGTCCTTGGAGCCGGGGATCCGGTACCCCTTCAACTGCCCGGTGTCGAACCACTTCGACACCGTCCGCGGCGCAACGTTGCAGATCTTGGCAACCTCACCGGTCGTCAGTACGTCTTTGTCAAACGGCAGCATCTCCACCCTCGCTTGGTCGTGGCCCAAAGACCGAACAAACCGCCGTACACCGGGCGGTCCGACCTCCTGCAATCGGAGCCTTTGGGACGGGTCTTGACGCCGACGGCCGCCCAACGCGCAGAAACGGGCTATCCGGACTGTGCCGCCCGCGACGCCGATGCCGATCGGGCCGGTTCGGATCGGTGCGGCCGGCCCGCCGTCCGCCGCGGCCTATCCCCAACGGCAGGTCAGTTCCCCGCCCCGCGTTGACATCCGAACCTCACCGGCGGTACGTTACCATCCCTTGTTTCTGACCCGCCCCGGCTGCATCCGGGTGCGGGCGGCGTCCGTACGGGATGCGGTCCCGCCGGTGCCGGCCAGTTTTCGGCGGTCCCCCAAGGAGCAGATCGTGCCCGATCGCACATCGTTCGTGTCCAATCGTCGTCCGTTCCTGACCGCCGCGGCGTGCCTGCCGCTCGCTCTCGGCGGGTTTGCGGCGACGCCCGCGACGCTGCTTGCGCAGTCGGGGACGGCCCCGGCGCGCGAGCCGACCAACTCGCAACTGCTCGAAGACTTCATGCACTACACGCTGATCGACAACCCCGCGCTGGCCGCGGAGTTCGGTCAGGCGCTGCTCGACAAGGGGCTGGACGCGACCGATTTCGTGAAACTGGTCGACGCGACCCGCGAGGGGTACAGCAAGTTCGAGCGCGCCGTGCTGCAGGGCCTGCGCAACCGCGAGGTCGAGCCGGTCGCGGCGCGGCTGCTGGGCCTCTACGAGCAGGGGAAACTGGCGATGGTGCGCGACCCGGAGGCGATCGCCAGGAGCATCGCCGACCTGACGGGCACGCAGCGGGCCCGGTCGTTCGCCCGTCAGCGCCTCAAGGAAGCGGGGGAGTACGCCACGCCGCAACTGTTCCGCGCGCTGATCCAGCGCGACAACGCGCTGCTCAAGGCCGAGGTGCGCACGCTGCTGGTCGAGATGGGCCGGCAGTCGGTCGTCCCCCTGTGCACCGCGCTGCGCGAACTCGACCCCGTCTCGCAGGAACTGGTCATCGGCGTGCTGGGCGACATCCCGTACACCACCTCGCTCCCGTTCATCTACGATGTGCGCGCGACGACGAGCAACCCGGCCGTCCGCGCCGCCGCGGAGGCCGCGGCCCGCAAGATCGCCGGCTCGGTGAGCGACGACGTGCCGCTGGCCGACCGCTACTACGCCCTGGCCAACGACTACTACTCCGAGTCGCGCAGCCTGACGGCCTTCCCCGGCGAGCAGAACCAACTCTGGTGGAGTTACAGCCCCAGCGCGGGGCTGGTGTTCCTGCCGATCGACACGAGCGTCTTCCACGAGGCGATGGCGATGCGGCTGTGCGAGCGGGCCCTGCAACTCGACGGCGGGCACGCGCGGGCCATCAGCCTCTGGATCGCCGCGAACTTCTCGCGCGAGATCGACGGCCCGCCCGACTACGCCAACCCCGCCTACGGGCCGGACCGGCGCGACGCGATGTACTACGCGGTCGCGGCGGGCAACGCCCCGTGCCAGCGGGTGCTCGGCCGCGCGCTGGACACCAACGACACCCCGCTGGCACGCCGCGCGATCGCCGCGATCGAGCGCACCGCCGGCGGCGCGGCGCTGTGGGCCGGCGGCGAACGCCGCGCACTGATCGAGGCCGTCCGCTACCCCAGCCGGCGCGTGCAGTACGAGGCGGCGCTGGCGCTGGGCGCGGCGGGCCCGCGCGAGATCTTCGACGGCTCCGACCGCGTGGTGCCCATCCTCGGCAGCGCGATCCGCGACGCGGGCGCCCGCTACGCCATCGTCATCGCCGGTTCCGAGAAGCAGGCGCCCCTGGCCGACGCCCTCCGCGCCGCCGGTTACACCGAGGTGCGCCCCGCGGCCGACCTGGCCGGGGCCGAGCAGGCCATCGCCGACATGCCCGGCGTGGACCTGATCCTCACCGACCTGACGACCAACCAGACGCAGGCCGTGATCGACGCCGCGCGCGACCGCGCCAAACTCCGCGCCACGCCCGTGCTCGCCCTGGCCGACGCCGGCGGGTACCGCGAACTGGCCCAGCGCCACCTCGGCGACCCGACCATCCGCGTCGCGCGCGCCGGGCTCTCGGCCCGCGAGATCGGCGCCGCGGCGGACCAGTTGCTCGAATCGGCCATCGGCGGGCCGATCTCCGCCGACGAGGCCGCGGGGTACAAGTCGCGGGCCGTCCGCGTGCTGCGCGACCTGGCCGTGTCGGGCAACGCGGTGCTCAACGTCGGCGACGCCGCGGGACCGCTGGTCAGCGCGCTGGCGGACAACCGCGGCGAGATGCGGCTGGCGATCGCCGACGTGCTCACGTTTGTCGATGCCAACGACGCGCAGGTCGCGCTGATGGACGCCGCCCTCGCCGCCTCGGGCGCCGAGCAGGTCGCGATGCTCGACAAGACCGCCGCGTCCGCCAAGCGCTTCGGCAACCTGCTGGAGAACCGGCAGGTGTCCGCGTTGCGCGAACTGGTGATGCGCGGCGGCGACGAGCAGGCCACCGCGGCGGCCGCGCTCATGGGTGCGCTCAACCTGCCCAACACCGAACTGGTCCCGCTGATCCTCGGCTCGCAGAACTGATCAGCGCTCACACGTCGCAGAACGCGTCAGGCCCCGGCCCCGCGCCGGGGCCTGTTGTTATCCGGCCGCGTGGCGCGCGGTCGCACGCGGCGCATAACCCGGCGCGTCGCGGGCGCCTGCGCGGCATCGGCCGCGCCAAACTCCCCGCAGCCGTTACAGGTGCGCGCCCCGCCGGCACGACTCGATCGCGTGATGAATGAACCCCGGGGTCCGGTCGATGCACACGAACGGGCATCGTCCCACCGCTTTGGGTGCCTCGGCCGTGTTGGCCGGGGACCGGGGCGCGGGGCGTGCCCGACGTTGAGCGATTCACACCCGGCGTGTGTGAGCCGGGTCGCTTGCAAGTGTTCGTGTGTGTGCTGGTCATGTGACCAAGGAGACTCCTGTATGCGGAACCGTGTGTCCAAAGCCTTTACGCTCGTGGAAATTCTGATCGTCGTCGTGATCCTGGGCATTCTCGCCGCGATCGTGATCCCGCAGTTCACGAACGCCAGCCAGGATGCGCAGATCGGTAACGTCGAGACCCAGTTGCAGACCATCCGCTCGCAGATCGAGCTCTACCGCGTCCGCAACAACGGCCAGTATCCCAACCTCGGCGGCTTTACCAACGAGAACGGCTGGGGCGACAACACCGAGAACGGCATGATCCAGGCCAACTACCTGCGCAGCATGCCGATCAACCCGCGCACCGGCACCTCGACGATCGTCGTCGGCCCCGACCCGGCGCAGCCCGTCTCGACCGGCGACGCCGGCTGGTGGTTCGACCCGACGACCGGCGACTTCGGCGCCAACGGGTTCGACGAAGTCAACCGTCAGTGGCGGTAATGACCGGACTCTGACCTGATCGGACCCGGAGAGAGAACGGGGTCCGAACGACCGACCCGCGGTCGGCTTCCGAAAGGAAGCCGGCCGCGTTCACCGGAGGCGTGGAACGACGTCCCGCCCGCACCGCGGGACCATGCACGCGGGGAGTCACTTCATGCGTCCTGTTCCGAATCGCGCGTTCACGCTGGTCGAGATCCTCATCGTCGTCGTCATCCTCGGCATCCTCGCCGCGATCGTCATCCCCGCGTTCAACAGCACGGTGAGCGACTCGGCGGCGCAGACGACCTACAGCGAACTGCAGAAACTCCGCCGGCACATCGGCGTGTTCAAGGCCCGCAACGCCGACGCCCTGCCCAACGTCGTCGCCGGCGACGGCTCCTGGGGCGAACTGGTCAGCCCCGATCACTTCCTCTCGCCGCCGGTGAACGCCTGGGTCGGCGGGGCCAACGCGCGCGTCATCGTCGTCATGCCCAACGCCGTGCCCGACGCGGCCTACCACACCAACTACGGCTGGATCTACGACCCCAATAACGGCGACATCTTCGCCGCGGGCTTCGACGCCAACGACAACCCGCTTCCCCGGCCGTGATCCGGACCACAGCCCCCGTGCGTAGTAGCCGATAAGAGGGCTGCGCGTCATGCGAGCCGATCTGCTCGGCGAGCGACCCGCCCCGACCCAACCCCGGAGCCGACCATGCGGAACCGCAAGCCCATCACGACCCTCGTCCCCGTCGCCGCGGCGTTCGCGTGCCTGCTCGCCGCGTCGCACTTCGGCGACGCGCTCGCGCCGTCCCGCGCCTCGGCCTTTCAGCCGGGCGACTCGCCCTTCAACGCCACGGCGCAGCGCCGCGACATGCTCGAGCAACTCAGGCAGATGAACGAGCGGCTCACGCGCATCGAGTCCAAACTCGAGCGCGGCATCAACGTCAAGGTCACGGAGATGCCGCCCGTGACCGTGCAGAGCAAGGACTGAGCGCGCCCGAGCGCCCGCGCCGCCCGGAGGTTGTGTATGCGTCTCCCGGCCCACGCCGAACCGAACCCCGCCCGCGCCGGCGCGCGCAGCGCGTTCACGCTGCTCGAGGTGCTGGTCGTCATCGTCGTGCTCGGCATCGCCGGCGCGCTGGTCATCCCGCAGATGGGCCAGACCGGCATCCTCAAGGTGCAGGCCGCGGTGCGCACCGTCGTCTCCGACATCACGTTCATCCAGGCCGAGGCCGTGGCGTTCCAGGAACGCCGCGCCATGGTGTTCGACGTCGAGACGTCGAGTTACGCGCTGGTCGAGGTGCCCGGCAACACCATCGACCCGGTGACCAACACCATGTTCGACCCGACCAAGCCCGGCGGGCGGTACGTGGTCGATTTCCGCGACGAGAAGTTCGGCGACGCGCGCATCACCAGCGCGGTCTTCAGCGGCACCAACACGCTGATCTTCGACGGCATGGGCGGACCCGTCGCCGACGCCGCGGGCGCGGTGCCCGGCAACGGCGGCGTCATCCGCATGACCGGCTCGGGCCAGGCGTTCCTGGTCCGCGTCGAGCCGTTCACCGGCCGCGTCGTGGTCTCGACGGAACAGCCCTGATCGGAGAACGCAAGGAGGCTCGCCCGTGAACACAGACACGACCCCACGCCGGCCGGTCGAGCCCGAGTGCCGCTCGCGCCGATCGACGATCCCGCGCCTGCGCTTCACGCTGCTGGGAGTGGCCATCTTCGCCTTCGGCCTGCTCATCTGGTCGCGCCTGCTGCTGGTGACCAACTACCCCAAGACGGCCATCGCCGAGCCCGCGGCCAAGCAACGCGCCGCGGCGTCGAATCCCGATTGAACCTCCAAGTCGCGCGGAGGCGCACGGAGTTCGACACAGTGACGCGGGCGCAGCGGAACCGGTAACTCCTGAAGCCGATGCGAGAGCGTCGATCTGGTCGATACGGCTCTGGTCTGCGAGATCGGTGCAGACCTCGCGGCCGCGTCGCGAGCCCCGCGGCCTGCCGTTCACGGTTCGGACACCGGAACGTCCCGCGAGACCTTCGCGGCGGTGCTGCGCACCTGCTCTGTCCGACGCCGAGTCGGAGCACGATGAGCAGCGCGACCGCCCGCCGGCGCTCGCGAGCACGCCTCGCAACATGGACCACCAGTGCCGCTTCCGGGACCTGCCGGACTCAGAGCGCTCATCGGTGTCATCCGTCATTCATCCGTGGCATCCGCGTACCTGTCCGCGCGGCACGCGCCGTGCGCTATCGGACGCGCCCGCGCCACCCCGTTCACGTGTTGCGGCTTACCCAAACCCCTTGACACGCAACGGGTTGGAGATGTTGCCCAAAGTCGCCCGCAGGACTTGCCGACGTTGGAACCCGATCGCGCCGCAAACCTCGCGGCGGGAGGCGCTTGTGCACACGACCGCTCGTCCGGCGACCACGACCCCGGCGACGGCTTCCAGGAGAGTTCCCATGTCGATCCGTCGTCCGCGAACCCCCGGCGAAATCCTTGCCCGCTGCGGCAAACTGCCCGCGCTGGCCGCGGCGTCCCTGATGCTGGTTGCCGCTCCGTCCGCCCTGCTGGCCCAGGACGGCACGCCCCGGCGCGACCCGATGCGCCCCGACCCGGGCGCCAGCACGGCCAAGGTCGTGGTCTCGCCCGAGCAGACGGTGGACATCACCGTGAAGAACGAGGACATCGAGAGCGTCCTGGAGATGCTCCAGATCCAGAGCCAGAAGAACATCGTGCTGAGCAAGAACGTCTCCGGCAAGGTGTCGGCGACGATCTACAAGGCCACGTTCGACGAGGCGCTGGAGGCGATCCTCTATCCAAACGGCTGGAACTACGTGGTGCAGGGCAACTTCATCTACGTCTTCACGCAGGAGGAGTACGCCCAGCGCCAGAAGGCCCTGATCAAGCGCGAGTACAAGGTCGTCCGCCTGAACTACCTCAACGCGCAGGACGCCAAGGAGTTCGTCTCGATGCTGCTGTCCAAGGACGGCGGCGAGATCCAGGTGAACACGCCCTCGAAGGACTTCACCATCAGCGACAAGACCCCGGTGGGCAAGGACGACTACGCCCTCTCGGCCACGCTGGTCATCTACGACTACCCCGAGCACATCAAGGCCGTCGAGGACCTGCTGGCTCAACTCGACACCAAGCCCGCGCAGGTGCTCGTCGAGTCCACCATCCTGCAGTGCTCGCTCAACGAGGCCAACGCCTTCGGCGTCGACTTCTCCGTCATCGCCGACATGGACTTTGTCGACTTCATCAACGTCGGCGGCCCCCTCGCCGCGGCCAACAGTCTCATCAAGGGCGGCAGCGGCGCGGCCAACCAGGGCATCTCGCCCCCGGGCAACGAGGCGACGGCCATCACGTCCTCGCCGGGCAACACCTCCGGCCCGGGCACGTTCAAACTCGGCATCGTCGGCGGCAACGCGGCGGTCTTCCTCCGCGCGCTGGACCAGGTGACCGACACCGTCGTGCTGTCGAACCCCAAGATCCTCGCGCTCAACCGCCAGCCCGCACGCGTGCTCGTCGGCCGGCGCGTCGGCTACCTCAGCACCACCAGCACCGACACCAGCACGACCCAGAGCGTCGAGTTCCTCGACACGGGCACGCAGCTGTACTTCCGCCCGTTCGTCTCCGACGACGGCAACATCCGCATGGAACTCAAGCCCCAGGTCTCGACGGCGGAGATCCGCACCGTGACCGACGCCGGCGGCGCGGCGGTGACCATCCCCGACGAACTCACCCAGGAACTGGTCACCAACGTCAACGTCCGCGACGGGCAGACGATCGTCCTGGGCGGCCTGTTCACCGAGAACAGCACGTTCACCCGCCGCCAGGTGCCGTGGCTGGGCGACATCCCGATCATCGGCGCCGCTTTCCGCGGGCACGACGACTCGACCAACCGCTCGGAGATCATCTTCATGATCACGCCGAGCATCGTGAGCGACGCGTCGATCGCCTCCGCCGCGGCCCAGGCCGAGGCCGACATCGAGCGCATCCGCGCCGGCACGCGCCAGGGCCTGCTGCCCTGGAGCCGCGAGCGCATGACCAGCGCGCTGAACGTCGAAGCCCAGCGCGCAGCGCGCGACGGCGACGCCGGCCGCGCGCTCTACCTCTCGCAGCGCTCGCTGGCGCTCAACCCGCACCAGCCGCAGGTCTACGAACTGCGCGAGCGCATCACCAGCGAGAAGGAGATCTGGCCCAACCCCAGCCTGCTCGACAACATGCTGGGCAAGGAGGCCCAGAACCGCGCGGGCAGGCTCAACCAGGTCCAGCCCGCCGGGCCCGACGTCAAGAGCGAGACGCCGTGGAACCACCGGCGCATCCCCAAGGAGCCGACCGGCGAGCCGCGGAGCATGAGCCCCGCCCAGCCCGGCAACGCGGCCGCCGGCGCGGGCAGCCCGTCGCAGCGCACGCAGCGCGGCGCGTTCGTCCGCGTGGGCGAGGAGCAGGAACCCGCGACGGCGGAGGCGAACCTCGCCCTCACCCAGTCGCGCCTCGTGACGCTCCGCGGGCAGATCGAGCTCTTCCACGTCATGCACGACGGCCAGTTGCCCGCACTCGGCGAGGGCGGCCAGGCCGGCTGGCAGCCGCTGTTTGACATGAACCTGATCAACGAACTGCCGGCCAACCCGTTCGTCGGCGGGCCCAACGCGGCCAAGGTCGTCCGCGGCAGCGGGCCCGACAGGGCCTTCCACACCAACTACGGCTGGATCTTCAACCCCGAGACCGGCCAGTTGTGGGCCGCGGGCTTCGACGCCAACGACAGGCCGCTCGCCCGCGCGGGCGCGCCCAACGCGACGATCTCGCGCGGCGCGCAGAGCATGGACGAGAACGGCTGGGCCACCTGGTTCGGCCTGAGCAGCGAGGAGATGAACAACCTCGTCAACGCGCTCAACCAGCAGGACCAGACGCAGACCACCAGCGCGCCGACCGACTCGCCGCGCAGCAACGACTGAGCACACGGCGAGGGGCGCGGCCCGAACGGTCGCGCCCCTTCTTTACGGACACGCCCCACGGACTATCGGAACGACCGGAGAACCCGAGATGAACCCGCTCACGAACCGCCCGATGACCGCCGCACGCCGCAGTCTCGCGCTCGCCGCGGCAGCCCTCGCCTGCGCCGGCGCGCTGGCCGGCTGCTCGGGCCACGGCAAGTACACGCGCGAGCACATCGCGCAGGCCAAAGAGAAGATGACGATGCTCAAGAGCGGGACCGAGTACCAGATGGCCCAGCAGCAGTTCCTCGCCGGCGACCTCGACAAGGCGATGAAGACCATCGACCGCTCCGTCGCGCTCAACCCCAACGTCGCCCGCTCGCACGTGCTGCGCGGGCGCATCCTGCTGGAGCGCGGCCGCCTCGAACAGGCGCGCGAGGCCCTGCTCACCGCCGAGGGCCTCGACGACCAGAACGTCGAGGCCCAGTACTACCTCGGTATCATCCACGAACGCGTCAACGAGCCCGGCGAGGCGCTCGCCCGCTACTCGCGGGCCGCGGAACTCGACCCCGCCAACCCGCAGTACCTCGTCGCCGCGGCGGAGATGCACCTGGTGCAGGGACACCTCGACGAGGCCGAGCGCATGCTCACCGAGAAGAAGTCGCAGTTCCGCTACAACGCGGCGGTGCGCCAGGCGCTGGGGCAGATCGCCATGCTCCGCGGCGACGCGTCCACCGCCGCCAGGCACTTCGCCGACGCGCTCACGCTCGCCTCCGACGACGCCGGGATCATGGAGGACCTGATCCGCGCGCAGATGGCCTGCGGCGACTTCGCCGAGGCCGAGTACCACATCCAGCGGCTCCTGGAGCGCGAGGAAAACAAGAACCGGCGCGACCTGATGCACCTTCGGGCGCGCTGCCTGATGGCCGTGAACCGCCCGGTGGAGGCGCGCACCCTGCTGCTGGAACTCACCGGCCACCGCGAGGGCTCGCGCGACCTGCGCGCGTGGATCGACCTCGGCAACGTCGCCGCGTCCCTCAAGGACCGCGCCAACCTGCGCACCGCGTCGCAGCGCGTGCTGGCCATCGCGCCCGACCGTCACGAGGGCTGGATGCTCCGCGCGCTGCTGGGCCGCATCGAGAACAACCCCGAGCAGGCGCTGGCCGCGGCGGACCAGGCCGCGGCGCGGACGACCACCGACGCCGCGCCGTTCCTGCTCCGGGCGTTGATTCTGGAAGACCTGGGCCGGTTGGACGAGGCGCGGGAAAGCCTTGTCGAGGGCCTGCACCGCGACCCGAACAATCGGGCCGCACAGACGCTGCTGGCCGCCCTCGACAACACGCCCAAGCCGTCGGGCGCGGTCGTCGGCCACGGCGCGGCCGGGGAGTGAGACCGCGGATCCTCAGTTTGTCCGACGCCGACGCGCCGCCGCCAGACCGCCGAGCGCCAGCAGTGCGGCCGCGCCGGGCGCGGGGATGTCGAACGTCGGGAGGTTCGGCTCATCAAGCCCGGTTCCGTACTGGAACGACACGTTGGTGATCCGCTCCAGATCGAAGTTCGCGGGCAGGCCCGAGAGCGTGAAGACGACCTCGTGGCGGATGAGCGGGAGGCCGCCCGTCACCGCGGCGTTGCCCACCGACAGGTTGTCACCCATCGACGTGATGCCGTAGTTGAGGCCGTCGGGGCTGAGCGGGCCCTCGAGGTTCGGACCGGGGAAGAGGTCCGGCGGGCCGAACAGGCCGAAGCCCGCGGACGAGATGCCGTAGGCCGAGCCCCACGGCGCGCCCACCAGCGCGGACCGGTACGCCCATTCGCCGCTGACGTTGCCACCGCCATCGGGGCCGAAGTGCACCGCCGAGCCGGGCGCGAGCATCGCGCTCACCGGCGTCAGCGCGACCGGCCCGCCCGAGATGTCGAAGAACATCGCGGTGAGAATCTGGGCAGGGTTCATCACGTCGGCGCTGGAGATGTTCGACAGTCGCACGACCAGGTCGGAGCCATCGACGTCGAACTCCGCCGCGGCGGCCAGGTCGCCGGTTGTGGCTGTACGGATCAGACCGGCCTGAGCGGTGCCCGCTCCGACAACGACAGCCGCGGCGCCAAGCGCCGCGAGGGAACGAACAAACAACATGAAAGACCTCTCCCTCTGCGTGCCACGGGTTCCACCCCATGGCACTCCTACTTCCGGACCCGTGCGCTGCCGGCCATAACAACAGCCCACGCAGCAAAGAGAGTGTACCTCATTTTTTTGAGTTTGCGAGAAAAAGCTGGAGCGAGATCGTCGAATCGACCGGAATCTGTGCCTTGACAACAACAAGGCACCCGCTTCGGCGCGAGAACGCCCGTTCGACCAATACCCCAGATACCGCGGATTGCCCAGATTCCCACGGTCGAAGAGATCGGAGCGCCGCGAATGTAAGTGATGTACGCGTCAGGCGATTGACCGTCTCGATCGATCGTTTCTTGTGTGACGAACAGTGCCCGCGAGACTCCCCGCGGCTTCACGCACGCACGAACGGGTTGCCGCGCTTCTCGCGCCCGATGGTGGTCTCCGGCCCGTGGCCGGGCAGCACGCGTGTGCGATCGGGCAGCGTGTACAGGCGCTCGCGGATCGACGCGTGCAGCGTCGCCCCGTCCGAGCCGGGGAAGTCCGACCGCCCGATGCTGCCCGCGAACAGCGTGTCGCCCACGATGGCGATCTCCGCCGCAACGTTGTACAGCGTGATCCCGCCCGGCGAGTGCCCCGGCGTGTGCAGCACGCGCCACGCATCGCCGCCGATCGTGAGCGTGTCGCCGTCGGTGACGAACTCCGTCGCGCCGGGAACGGAGATCGGGAATCCGTAGCCCGCCGAAAGGTTCAACTCCGGGTCGCCCGGCCAGTCGCGCTCGGCCTCGTGCCCGATGATCGGTGTTCCGGGGAACGCGCGGAGCACATCGGGGATGCCGGCCACGTGGTCGAGGTGCGCGTGCGTGAGCACGACCGCCGCGGGCCGCAACCTTTCGCGCCGAACCGTCTCGATGACGACGCCGGGGCCGAGGCCGGGGTCGATGATCCAGCAGTCGGCGGTCCCGGCCGCGGTCACGAGGTAGCAGTTGGTCTCGAACGGCCCGAGCGCCCAGCCGCGCACGCCCGGCCGCGTGTGGGAACTCGGCCCTTGGCCGGGGGTATGACTCATGGGCAATACTATCGAAGCGGCGGGCCGCGGCCGCTGGGCGATCGCCTCACAGACGCCCGGTCCGGGGGCCGATAGTGAGAGTGTTTGCCATGGAGGGACCGACGATGGAACGCGCCGCCACCCAGCCCAGCACCGCCCAGCCGCCGACCGTGCCCACGCCCGTACGCCGGAGCGGGCCCTCGTCCGTGGCGGTGTTCGGCTTCGCGGCGTACACGTTCGTGCTGGTCGCGGCGGTGGGGTTGATCCTCGCCGGCGCTGGGGCGCTCGGCTTTGCGCCGCAGGTCGAGATCCGCGTGGCGGGCTACGTGGGCCTGTTCCTGTTCCTCACGTCGGCCCCGCTGGCGTGGATGCTGGCCTCGCGCGGCCGGGCCGACACGCAGGCTCGCCTCACACGGCAGATCGAGGCGCTGGCCGACGCCGTGCGCCTGCTGCACGACCAGTCCGCCCTCTCCGACGACGCGCGGCGCGTGCTCAACCGGCGGGTCGAGCGCGACCTGCTCTGCCGCGCGATCGAGGAGGACATCCAGACCGAGAACTGGGACGCGGCGATCGTGCTGTGCAACGAACTGGCCGGCCGGTTCGGCTACCGGGCCGAGGCCGAGGAGTTCCGCGCGCGGATCGAGGCCGGCCGCGCCGAGATCCAGGACCGTCGCGTGCGCGACTCGATCGCGAACCTCGACGGCCTGATCGTGCAGCGTCGCTGGGACGCCGCGCTGCAAGAGGCCGCGCGCGTGCAGCGTCTGTTCCCCGAGTCGCCCAAGGTCGAGCGGCTGCGCGAGCGCGTGGCCCAGGCCCGCGCGGTGTACAAGGAGGACCTCGAACGCCGCTTCCTCGACGCCGCGAACCAGAGCCGCATCGATGAGGCCATGGCCCTGCTCAAGGAACTGGACCTGTACCTGAGCGAGACCGAGGCGGAGGAGTTCCGCGAAGTGGCCCGCGGCGTGATCGGCAAGGCGCGCGAGAACCTCGGCGCGCAGTTCAAGATCGCGGTGCGCGACCGCCGGTGGTCGGCCGCGGCGGCGCTGGGGCGGCGCATCATCGCCGAGTTCCCCAACACGCGGATGGCCGCGGAAGTGCGTGGGATGATGGACGGGATCCTCGCCCGGGCCAACGTGCAGCCCGAGCCGGCCGAGGCCCGCTGAGAGCGCCGGTCAGCGCCGGTCGCTCCGCCACAGGAACACCAGCAGGATGCCGATGCCGACCAGCAGCAGCGCGTCGGCAACGTTGCTGACATACGGCCAGATCTCGTCGCGTCCCAGCAGGCGCAGGCCGAAGGGCCACTTCACGCCCGGCAGCGGGTGCAGGAAGTCGCGCACGCACGCGTACACCAGCCGGTCGTAGAGGTTCCCGAGGCCCCCGCCCACGAGCATGCCGATGCCCGCGTGCACCCAGTGGTCGCGCGGGCCGCTCCACCGTGCGAACATCAGCCCCGCGAAGCCGATCGCGACGACCGTGAACCCCACGAAGAACCACCGCCACCCCGGCCCGGTGCCGAAGACCGCGCCCGGGTTGAGCACGAGCGTGAAGTCGAGCACCTTCGGGACCACGACCACCGGCGGGTGCGCGGGGATGAGCGCGTTGGTCAGTCGCGGGTCGCCGACCGACAGCACGTCGCTCCGCGACACGTGCACCGGCCGGCCCGCGACATAGCGGAACGCCAGCGCCTTGCTGCCAAGGTCGGCGGCCAGCGACCCGATCAGCGCGACCAGCAGCACCACCCACGCGCGGCGCGACTTCCACGTCGGCTGCGGCGCCGGCGCGGCCGCTCCCGCCGCCGCGGGTTGTGGGCTGGGCTCGCTCACGAGCGGTACGACCGCCGCTCCAGTTCGCGCGCGGCCTCGATGGAGTAGCGCGCCCACGGCAGTTCGGCCAGCCGCTCGGCGCTGATCGGCTTGCCCGTGATCTCGCACACGCCGTACGTCCCCGCGTCGATGCGCTTGAGCGCCTCGTCGATCTCGCGGATCAGGTTGCGGTCGACCTGCGCAAGGTCGAGCGACAGCGCCTGGTCCGACGCGTCGGAGCCCTGCTCGGCCATGTGCTGCGGGAGCGAGGAGAGCGAGCCGCTGTTCTGCCGCAGCGCTTCCTCCTCCATGTTGGTCACGTCGCCGACGAGTTCGGCGCGCTTGCGCAGCAGGATCTCGCGGTACCGGGCCAGCTCGCGCTTCGGCAGGCGGAACTTCTGCGGCTTGCCGCCGTCCTCGCCCAGGATTGGCCCGTCAAACGTTGGCGTAGGCGGGGCCTTCGGGCCCGACGGGATCAGCGGCTTCCACTTCCCGCCCGGCTTGAGCAGCGGCTCGGCCACCGGCATCGTCACCTTGGGCTTGACCTTCACCTTCTTCACGACCTTGGGCGTGACGACCGTGATGCCCTTGGGCGCGGGCTTCTTCCCCTCGGCCTCCGCCGCGGCGGGCTTACCCGGCGTCGCGGCCTTGGCCGCCACCGGCGCGCTCGGCTTTTTGGTCGCGGCCTGCTTCGACGCCGGCTTCGCGACGGGCTTCTTCGAAGCGATTATCACCTTTTTAGGGGGAGACTTCTTCGCCGCAGCCTTGGCGGGCTTGGCGGGAGACTTCGCGACCTTCTTGGCTTTGCTTGCCGCCTTGGCCATGTCCACGGTCCTCATGACCCCGGCCTGAGCCGGTGCGGCGTCAGGCCTACGCCCCCGAACAGCCTCTCAGGCCGGCGCGGGGCGAAAAGGGCAGAGAGTGTACGGCGATGTGCGCAAGGGGTCAAAGAGCGAACACGAACCGTCTGCAAACATCCCCCACAATAGGCGGCAACGCCTCTCAATCATCCAACAGGTACCTCGGTGTAGGAGCCGAGTTTGCGGAACCGTTCGTACCGTCGCGCCGGGAGCGTGCTCGGATTGACCGACCGCAACTCGTGCAACTGGTCGGTGATCCAGCGTTCGATGTTCGCGGCGGCGCGCTGCGGGTCGCGGTGTGCGCCGCCGGGCGGCTCGGGGACGATCGCGTCGATGATGCCGAGTTCGAGGTTGTCGCGCGCGGTGAGTTTGAGCGCCTGCGCGGCGAGTTGGTTGGTCTGGTCGTTGGCCTGCTTCCACAGGATCGCCGCGCATCCCTCGGGGCTGATGACCGAGTACCACGCGTGTTCGAGCATCGCGACGCGGTCGGCGACGGCGATGCCCAGCGCGCCGCCGGACCCGCCCTCGCCGATGACGATGCTGACGATCGGCGTCTTGAGCCGGCTCATCTCGCGCAGGTTGACGGCGATCGCCTCGGCCTGGCCGCGCTGCTCGGCGCCGATGCCGGGGTAGGCGCCCGGCGTGTCGACGAACGTGACGATCGGCAGGCCGAACTTCTCGGCCAGTTTCATCTTCGCCAGCGCCTTGCGGTAGCCTTCCGGGTGCGCGCAGCCGAAGTGGCACGCGATGCGCTCCTTGGTCGTGCGGCCCTTGTAGTGGCCGACGACCAGCACCTTGGTCGAGCCGATACGCGCAAAGCCCACGACCATCGCCGGATCGTCGCCGAACCGGCGGTCGCCGTGCAGTTCGCAGAAGTCCTTGCACATCAGTTCGACGTAGTCGCGCGTCTGCGGACGCTTGGGGTGGCGTGCGACGAGCACCGTGTCGCGCGGCGAGAGCGACGAGTACACCCGCGCCAGTTCCGCCTCGCGCTGCTCGCGGAGCCGCTCGATCTCGACGGCGATCGCCGCAGGGTCCGGCAGGGGCTCGGCCTCGGGCGTCTCGATGCCGGGGTAGGCGGGCGCCTCGGCCGGGGGCGCGCCGGCGCGACGGGCCTTCTGCTCCAGTTCCGCGATCCGCTGCTCGATCTCGACCACCGGCTTCTCGAACTCGAGTTGGTAGTACGACGCCATGGGGTGTGCTCGCTCCTCGGGCGCGCCAGCCCGCGCCGCAGGTGCAAGTATACGGGCATGACCCGCGCATCCTTCGGCCCTCTCATCGTCTTCGGCGGCGGCGTGATGGGCTCGGCGATTGTCCGCGGCGGTCTGGCCGCGGGCGTGCTCGACGCCGGCTGCGTCACGATCTGCGAGCCGGACGCGAGCAAGCGCGCCGCCCTCGCCGCGCTGGGGGTGCGCACGACCGCGGACCATGCCCATGCGGCCCGCGCCGCGCCCGACGCCGCTTGGCTGCTGGCCGTCAAGCCGCAGTCGTTCGCGGAGTTGGCGCGGCAGTTGGCCGGCGCGGGTGTTTCGTCGGGCCGACTGGTCGTGAGCGTCATGGCGGGCGTGCGCGCCGAGCGCATCTCGCACGAACTCGGTCTGGGTGCGCGGGTCGTCCGCGCCATGCCCAACACCGCCGCGGCGGTGCGTCGGTCGATGACGGCCATCGCCACAGGACCCGGGGCAGACCAAACGGACTTGGCGCAGGTCCGTGCACTCATGGGCGCGATCGGGACAACCGTGACCATCGACGAATCGCTCATGGACGCCGCGACCGCCGTCGTCGGATCCGGTCCGGCGTACGTCTACCTTCTGGCCGAGGCCATGACGCGCGGCGCACGCGAGGCGGGCTTCGAAGGCGCGACCGCCGACGCGATGGTCCGCGGCACGATCGCCGGCGCCGCGGCGATGCTCGAACAGCATGCAAACACCAGCCCCGAGGGCCTCCGCGCGATGGTCACGAGCAAGGGCGGAACGACCGCCGCGGCGGTGCAGGTGCTCATCGAGGCGGGCGTGCCGGGAGCGGTCGTTCGGGCGGTTCTGGCCGCGCGCGACCGGGGGCGAGAACTGGCCGGGCAGTCGAGCCGGACCGATTGATGCCGCGCGGCGGCGATTTTCGTTGCAAACCGGGCCGCGTTGTGTGACATTGTCCTTGCGCGAGGACTCAACCGCCGCGATCGTTCCGCCCGGAGACGTACCATGCTGCCACGACCGTTTGTTCCCGCCGCCGCGCTCGCCTGCGTGGCCGCGGCACCCGCCCTCGGACAGGTCATCCACGACGAGAGCGTGCACGGCGATCTGTCGGGCGACCGTTTCAACCCGACCGCGTACGTGCTGGGGCTCGGCTCAAACCGCATCATCGCGACCTCCGGCCCCGGCGACCGCGAGTTTGTCGCGCTCACCGTGCCCGCTGGGATGCAGTTGGGCGCGCTGATCCAGGTTGACTACATCGGCGACGACGGCGTCGCGTTCGCCGGCGTTGACGACGGCCCGCAGTTTCTGGTCGATCCCGACGCGTTCACGACCGCGGGCATGCTCGGCTGGACGCACTTTGGCCCGGTCATCTTTCCCAATGGCAGCGACATCCTGCCGGCCATGGGCACGGGCTTCGGCGCCGATGGGTTCGTTCCGCCGCTGCCCGCGGGCACGTACACCTTCTGGCTGCAGCAGACAGGGAGCGAGGTCACCTACGAACTGGACTTCGTCGTCATCCCCTCGCCCGCCGCGGCGGGGCTGCTGGGGCTCGGTGCGCTGTGGACGGCCCGCCGCCGACGGCACGTGTGAAACCGCGTCGAGGCGGCGGTTCTCGGGCCCTTACTGGCGGGTTTGCGTTGTTCGTCCGTGAACCATGGGTTAGACTGGGCGGGCACGGCGCGTGCGGATACCGCCCGCGTCCGCGCGGGCGAGCCGACGCATGCGAACCTTGGCCGCGATCCTGATGCTGGCGGTGCTGTCGGCGCCGGCACGCGCGCAGGACCTGTTCAAACTGGTCGAAGTCGGTCCGCCCGTCGAGCACGCGTGGCAGGTCGCCGGTCCGCGGCCGGTGCGCGGGGCCGTGGTGCGGTTTGAACCCGCCGCGATGGCCAGACGACTGGCCGAAGCGCCGCGCGAACGGCTCGAAGAGCGTCTGAGCGACTACGGGCTGCGCATCGCCCTGCCGGGCCCCGACGGGGTGCCCGTCGAGTGCCTGCTCGCCGAATCGCCGGTAATGGAGGCCGACCTGCGGGCGCGGTTCCCCGGCATCCGCTCCTACATCGTGCAGTCGTTCGACCGTGCCGCGACGGGCCGGTTGGAACTCACCCAGCGCGGCCTGACCGCGATGCTGCGCACCACCGACGGCCGCGCGTGGCTCATCGACCCGTGGCGCAGCGGCGACCCGACGCACGCGGTGTCGTACTGGCTGGCCGACCTGCCCGGCGCGGACGGCGGGTTCGACTGTCACGCACGGGACGATGAAGCCGAAGCGCCCGGCGCGGCGGGGGGCGGGGCCGTGCCACGCGGCGCGGTCACGCTGCGCACCGTCCGCTTCGCCGTCGCGTGCACGGGCGAGTACGGCCTGCACCAGTGCACGGTGCAGGGCAACCCGCCCAACGCGGCGGACCCGCTCGCGGCGATTGTGACCGTGGTCGCGCGGACCAACGTGGTGTACGAGGCCGACCTGGCGGTGCGGTTCATCCTCGTGCCCAACAACAGCGCGATCGTGTTCTTCGACCCCGCGACCGATCCGTACCCGACCACCTGCGACGGGACCGGCGGCGGCGACTGCTCGGGCGGCCTGCTGTCGGTGAACTCGGCCGTGCTGGCCGACCTGATCGGCAACGCCAACTTCGACCTGGGCCACCTGCTCACGCGCGTCTACGGCGGCGTGGCCAATCTCTCGTGCGTGTGCACGAACAACAAGGCGCGCGGCGTGTCGGGCATCCCGCGCGGCGGAGACGTCGACCCGCTTTCGGCGCTGGTCGTTATCCACGAGATCGGCCACCAGTTCGGCGCGCGGCACACGTTCAGCGGCACGCGCGGCCGGTGCTTCAACAACGTCACGCTCTCGACCGCGTGGGAGGCCGGCTCGGGCTCGTCGCCGATGGCCTACGCCGGCGGGTGCCCCGTCGGCGATGCGCCGCCGAGCGACAACGTCGCGATCTTCGCCGACCCGTTCTTCCATCACGGCAGCGTGCGCGAGATGCTGACGCTGCTGGCGATGCGGAGTTGCCCGACGGATGTTCCGACCGCCAACGCCGCGCCGGTCATCGGCGCGGTCACGCCGAGCCAGCCCATCCCGCCGGGCACGCCCTTTGAACTGGTGTGCGAGGCGACGGACCCCAACGGCGACGACCTGACGTACTCGTGGGAGCAGTTCGACTCGGGCGCGGCCCGCCCGCTGACGGGGCCCGACGCGGTGGACACGGGTGTCGGCGCGCTCTTCCGCGTCTTCCCGCCCGTGTCAAGCCCGGCGCGGTCCTTCCCGCGCATGGCCGATGTCCTGTCGGGCACGCCCTCGCCCGGCGAGATGCTGCCGACGTTCCCCGATGTGACGCGCCGGTTCCGGGTGATCGTCCGCGACAACGCGCCGGGCGCGGGCGGCGTGACGATCTCCGAGTTTGTCGACCTGCACGTCTCCGGGCTTGCGTCGCCGTTTGTCGTGACCGCGCCGGCGCAGGGCGCCGCGCTGAACGCCGGCCCCGCGCAGGCGCTCTGGGACAACGGCGGCACGCACGACGCGCCCATCTCCTGCGAGTTCGTGGAGATCCGCCTGTCCATCGACGGCGGCGCGAGTTTCGATTTCGACCTCGGGACGCACCCGAACTCCGGCGCGGCGACGGTGGTGCTGCCGCAGATCGCCGCGTCAGCGCACGACGCGCGCCTTCGCATCGGCGGAGCGGGGCGGGCGTTCTTCAATGTCTCTCGTCCGTTCGTGCTCCGCGCGCCCTGCCCGGCGGACTTTGACGCCGACGGAACGCTGGACGTCCCCGACATCTTCGCGTTCCTCAACGCGTGGTTCGAGGGTCACGCCGCGGCACAGACCTTCGGCGGCGCGGCGGGCGTTCCGGCGATCTTCGCGTTTCTGTCGGCGTGGTTCGCGGGTTGCCCGTGAACAATCCCTCGCCCGTGCACGGCACGGCGCGGCGGGATAGCATGCCCGCCTGTGAACGGATTCACCTCCCGATGGCTCTACCGTGCCGGTGCGCGCCCCGGCGGCGCGCGGCTGGTTGACCGTGTGCTCGCTGCGCGCGGCATCGACCCCGCCGCGCCCGACGCCGCGGCGTTCCTCGACCCGCGACTCAACCACCTGCACGACCCGTCGCTGATGCCAGGTGTCGATCGCGCCGCGGCGAGGCTGCTCGAGGCCCTGCGCGCGGGCCAGACCATCGCGATCTACGGCGACTACGACGTCGACGGCGTGACGGCGACGGCGATCCTGTACCACATGATGCTCGCGCTGGAACCGGGCGCGGCGTCCCGCGTCATCACGTACGTCCCGCACAGGCTGGAGGAGGGGTACGGCCTGAACGCCGAAGCGATCGGCGAGTTGGCGCGCCAGGGCGCGAGGGTGATCGTCTCGGTCGATTGCGGCGTGACGGCCTTTGCGCCCGCCGCGCGGGCGAGGGCCGAAGGCGTCGACCTGATCATCACCGACCACCACAACCCCCCGGCCGAGGGCGAGGGCGTGCCGGACGCGTACGCCGTCGTGCACCCGCGTGCGCCGGGGTCGCGCTACCCGTTCGCCGACCTGTGCGGCGCGGGCGTGGCGTACAAACTGGCGTGGCGGATGGCGACGATGCACGAGCGTTCGGCGCGGCTGACGCCCGCGCTGCGCGCGATGCTGGTCGATCTGCTGGCGTTCGCAGCGCTGGGAACGATCGCCGACGTCGTGCCGCTGGTGGGCGAGAACCGGGTGATCGCGCGGTTCGGGCTGGTGCGCGTGCGCGAGTCGCCCTTCGCGGGCCTGCGCGCGCTGGTCGAGGCGTCGGGGCTCGACGGCGAGAAGGTCGACACCATGGCCGTGGGCTTCCGCATCGCGCCCCGCCTGAACGCCGCGGGGCGCATGGGCCACGCGCGCGACGCGGTGGAACTGTTCACGACCGCAACGGGCGAGCGTGCGGCGCAGATCGCGCGCGAACTGACCGTGCAGAACGATGCGCGCCGACGCGTCGAGCGTGAGATCCTCGAGCAGGCGTGCGAGATGGCCGAGGCCGCGGGCATGACCCGCCCCGACCGGCGCGCCGTGGTGCTGGCCCACGAGAACTGGCACCCCGGCGTCGTCGGCATCGTGTGCTCGAAACTGGCCGAGCGCTACTCGCGCCCGACAATTCTCATGCAGCGGCGCGACGGGCTGTGCAGCGGCTCGGGCCGGTCGGTCGAGGGCTTCAACCTGCACGCGGGCCTTTCGGCGTGCGCGCCGATGCTGGAGCGCTTCGGCGGGCACGACATGGCCGCGGGCCTGCACCTGTTCGAGGCGAAACTGCCCGCGTTTGTGGAGGCGTTTACGGCGCACGCCAACGGCCTGATCGATGAAGAGATGCTCCGCCCGCTCCTGCGACTGGACTGCGACGCCGCGCTGGGCGAACTGACGCCGCAGGCCGTGCGCGAACTCGACCTGCTCGAGCCCTTCGGGCGCGACAACCCGCGCGTGGTGCTGGCCGTGCGCGGCGTGCGGCTGCTCGAACGCAGGACCTTTGGAAGCGGCGCGCGACACCTGTCGGTCCTGCTCCGCGCGGCGGACGGCGGCAGTGGGTGGGGCAGCGTGGGGCCGGTCGTCCGCGCCATCGCGTGGGACCGCGCCGACCTCGCCCCGCGCCTCACGCCCGGCATGGCTCTGGACGTGGCCGCGCGGCCCGCGCTCTCGCACTTCGGCGGACGGACCACGGTGGAGCCGTTGATCGTGGACCTGCGGCCCGGCCGGGAGGAGTGAGCGATGCGTTGGTTGCTGGCGGTGCTGATGTGCGCGGCGGTCGCCGGGTGCGGCGGGCGGCGCGCCGCGCGCGACGCAACGATGGAGCGTGAGCCCGAGCCTGCCGCGGTCGAAGCGGGCCCCGCGCCGCTGGTGGTCGTGTCGTACAACATCCGCTACGGCACCGCCCCCGACGGCGAGAACGCCTGGCCGAAGCGGCGCGACCTGCTGGTCGATCGCGTCCGCGCACACGACCCGGACGTGCTCGCGCTGCAGGAGGCGCTGCGCTCCCAGATCGACGAACTGCTCGCCGCCCTGCCCGGCTACGCGAGCGTCGGCGTCGGGCGCGACGACGGCCGCGCCCGCGGCGAGCACGCGGCGATCCTGTACCGCGTTTCGCGGCTGACCCCCGCCGCGCACGGCGACTTCTGGTTCTCCGACACGCCCGACATGCCGGGCTCGAAGTCCTGGGGCAACACCGTCACGCGCATCTGCACGTGGGCGCGGTTCGAGCAGCGGCGGGGCGGGCCGTTTATTATATATAACTTACATCTGGACCACCAGTCCCAGCCCTCGCGCGAGCGGAGCGCCGCGCTGCTGGCCGAGCGCATCGCCGCCCGCTCGCCGCGGGACCCGGTCGTCGTCGCCGGCGACTTCAACGCGGGCGAGACCAACCCGGCGACGCTCTACCTGTTGGGCCGCGCCCCCTCGGTCCCCGCGCTGAGCGGCGCGCCCGCGCCGCCCTCGCCCGCACTGCGCGACACCTACCGAGTCGTTCACCCGCGCGAGCGCGAGGTCGGCACGTTCAACGGCTTCGCCGGGCGAACGACCGGCGAGAAGATCGACTACGTGCTCGTCGGCGGGGGCTGGACCGTGCTCGACGCCGACATCGACCGCGCCATGCCCGACGGCCGCTGCCCGTCGGACCACTTCCCCGTCTGGGCGCGGCTGTCGCTCCGGGCGGACCGGGCCGAAACGCGATGACCCCGGCCGACGGCCATGTCCCGGTGCTGTTGAACGAGGTGCTCGACGCGCTCGATCCGAGCCCGGGCCAGACCGTGCTCGACTGCACCGCTGGCCTCGGCGGCCACGCGCGGGAGATGGCCCGGCGCATCGGTCCATCGGGCACGCTGGTGCTGATGGACCTCGACCCGTCGAACCTCGCACGCGCGGAGGCGAACGTCCGCGTCGGCGGCGAGCCGCCGCGGATCGTCGCGCTGCACGCCCCGTTCTCCGCCGCGCCGCGCCTGCTGGCCGAGCGAGGCATCGTCGCCGATTGCCTGCTGGCCGATCTGGGGTGGTCGTCGAACCAGATCGCCGACAGCGCGCGCGGGTTCAGTTTCCAGCGCACCGGCCCGCTGGACATGCGCCTCGACCCCTCCGCGCCGGTGACCGCCGCGGAACTCGTCGCCACGCTGCCCGAGCGCGAACTGGCGCAGGTCATCCGCGACTACGGCGAGGAACCCGCGGCGGGCCGCATCGCCCGCGCCATCGTCCGCGCCCGCGCAGCGGGGCCGATCGCGACGACCGAGCAGCTCGCGCGCGTCATCCACGCGGTCCTGCCGCGGAGGCACGGGCCGGGCGGCGGCATCGACCCGGCGACGCGGACCTTTCAGGCGCTGCGCATCGCCGTGAACGACGAGTTGGGCCACCTCGACGCGCTGCTCGCGGCGGTTCGCCGCGCGGCGGCGTCGGCGGCCGACACCTGGCTTCGCGCGGCGACCGCCGATCGCCACGGCGCGCGCGTCGCCATCATCGCGTTCCACTCGCTGGAGGACCGCCCGGTCAAGCGGGCGTTCGCCGCGCTCGTGGCCGACGCCTTGGCGACCAGCCGCACGCGCGGCGCGGTGCAGGCGAGCGAGGCGGAGGTGCAGTCCAACCCGCGGGCGCGCTCGGCGCGCCTGCGCGCGATCGAGTTCTCTCGCTCGGAGCGATAGCCGTACGACCTCCGAACATGCCGCGCCCCGCGCCGGGGAAACGCCTCTTTGAAGCCGCGAAGCCGGAATGGCCGACAGTGTGGCCCAAAGTCTGCACGTTCAACCCGCGTAGCAAGGACGCTCGCCGTGACCAGGGAACACAAACTCGCCCTCCTTGTTGGCTTTTCGCTGGTCCTCATCGTGGGCGTGTTGATCAGCGACCATTTTTCACCGGCGCGCGTGCAGGAAGTCTCCGCGGGCGACATGTCCGCCGGCACGCCGGTGAAGTTCGGCGGCTCGTCGGGCGGCCTGCAGGTCGCGGCCGAGCCGAAGTTCACGCCGCAACTGCCCAGCGCGCTCATCAGCGAGCCCACGACGCCGCGCCTGCCCGAGCCGGTCGGCAGCCGCGCCGAGGAGTCTGTTGCAACCTCGGGCGGCGCAGGCGCGCAGCCGTTTGAAATGACCATGACCGGCAACCGGTCCGGCGCAACGGCGCTCGGCGTACCCGAGCCGCTGCGCGGCGACTTCGAGCCCGCCACGGGGCAGTTCGGCGAACGACTGGCGCGCGGCGCCGAGGGCGCGGTCTCGCCGACTCCGAGCCCCGAGTCCGCGCTCAACCGATCGACGACCACCGTCGTTCCCCCTCCGGTCCCGCCCGCGGGTAAGCAGTTCTCGACCGGCGCCGTGACCCGCCACACCGTGCGCGATGGCGACTCGGTCTTCCGCATCGCCGCCACGCACTACGGCGACGGCAACCTCTGGCCGCGCCTGCGCGAGTTCAACCGCGGCAAGATCGGCAGCGAGGGCGAGATCCGCGGGGGAGTGGTGCTTGAGTTGCCGCCCAAGGACGTGCTGTTGGGCACGGCGGTCATGCCGCCGCCGGGGTTCGTGCCCCAGCGCGGCCAGCCCGTTGCGCCGCCGGCCGCGCCGTCGAAGGCCGACTCGCCGCAGAAGCGCGGCGACGACGGCGCCGCGCCGCGGATCTACGTGGTCAAGAAGGGCGACGAACTGGGCACGGTGGCGAAGGAAACCCTCGGCTCGGCCCGTCGCTGGCCCGAGATCGCCGCGCTCAACCGCGACGTCCTGCCCGACCCCGACCAGTTGCAGGCTGGCATGAAGCTCCGCATCCCGGCGAGGTGAACGCGTGTTCGGGAAACTCGTGTTCCTGATCCTCGGCGTCGGCGTCGTCGCGGGCGTGCTGCTGGTCAACCGCCAGTTGCGCATCCAAGCCGCGCACGAACTGGCCGACGCCCAGCGCCGCGTCGCGCAGCACGACCGCGCGCTCTGGCGGCTCCGGGCCGAGATCGCGTCGCGCGTCACGCCGCAGCGCGTCGAGGTCGCCGCGTCGCGCCTCGGCCGGCTGGTGCCCATCACGCCCGAGCGATACCGGGAGTTCGTGCGGCGCGAGGCCGAGGAGGCCGCTCGCACCGCCGTCGCCGTCGATCACCGGCCCTGACTCGCCCCCTGAAACCGAGGACCGCGCACGTGGACGAGACACGCCCGAATCTCGCGACGGACCAGCCCGCCCCGAGCGCCGAGCCCGCACGGGAGGACGGCGACGAAGCGCCCGCCGAACACCCCGGCGTTCGCATCGACCGCGTCGCGACGCTGACGCTGCTGGCCGCCGGCGCGCTGCTGACGCTGATGTTTGCGCGCGTCGTGCAGTTGCAGACCGCGCCCGGCGCCCTGCTCGCTTCGCACGGCGGCGACCGGGTGACCGCGCGCACCGAACCCGGTGTCCGCGGCGACTTCCGCGATCGTCGCGGCCGCCCCATCGCCATGACTCGCTTCGCCTACCGCGTGTTCATCGACCCGGTCGATTTTCCATCGCCCATCGACGAGCACGTCGCGCAACTGGCCGACGCCATGGACGTGCCCTTCGACGAGATCATGCGCCGGCTCGCCCCGCGCATCGCCGAGAACGAGCGCCTCCGCGCCGCGGACGAGGACGACGACCCCTGGACCGAGGCCGACCGACCGCTGCACCGCTACGTCGCGATCAACCACGGCCCCAACGGCGGCGTGATCGAGGACTGGCGCGTCGACATGGTCAGGGGGCTGAAGATCCGCGGCGTGCACCTCGAGCTCCGGCCCGTGCGCGAAGGGCCCGCGTCAGACCTCGTCGCGGGGCTGGTCGGCAAGGTGGGGTACGAGCAGAAGGGCCTGATGGGTGTCGAGAAGGCGCTCGACGCAGCGGTCCAGCCCCGGCCCGGCAGGCTCGAGTACGTCCGCGACGCCAAGGGCCGGCCGCTGTGGGTCAACGCGGGCGGGTACACCGCGCCCGAGCGCGGCGAGGACGTGCGCCTGTCGATCGATCTGGAGATCCAGCGCATCGTGCTCGAGGAAGTCGAGCGCGGCGTTGAGAAGGCCGACGCCGCGGGAGGTCGCTGCGTGGTCATGGACCCGCGCACCGGCGAGGTGCTCGCGATCGTCGATGTGATCCGCGACGTGCCCGGCGCCGTGGCGTACCAGTGGGACGTGCCGATCGGCCAGGAGCGCGGCGGGCGCCCTCGCTACATCACCATCAACGCCGACAAGGCGCGCGGCAGCGAGGCGGCTCTGTCGCGCAACCGCTGCGTCGAGGACGTCTACGAGCCGGGATCCACCTTCAAGCCCTTCATGTGGGCCGCGGCGACCGAGCTCGGCTTCGCCCGCCCGACCGACGTGATCGACACCGAGAACGGCACGTGGCGCACGCCGTACGGGCGCACCATCAGCGACGTGACCAAGCGCGGGACCATGACCTGGCGCGACGTGCTGGTCAACTCGTCGAACATCGGCATGGCCAAGGTCACGTCGGGGATGAGTTTCGACCAGATGCGCGACGCGGTGCTGAAGTTCGGCTTCGGCCGTCGCACCGACATCGGCCTGCCCGGTGAGGCCTTCGGCCTGGTGACCAGCCGCAGGAACTGGTCCAAGTACAGCCAGACCTCGGTGGCGATGGGCCACGAGGTGGCGGTGACGCCGGTGCAGATGGCGCGGGCCTTCTGCGCCTTTGCGCGCAACGGCGAACTGGCGGGCACCCTGCCCCCGGCGACGCTCCGCGCCGTGCCGGCCGACTCGGGTTTCGGCGGCGCGGCCCCGGGCCCGCGCGTGCTGCCGCCGGAGGTCGCGATGCTCACCCGCGACGCGATGCGCGGCGTGACGAACAACCTCGACCAGCGCATGACGCGGAACGACCCCGACGCCGCGGCCCTGCGGTACGAGGCGTTCGGCAAGTCCGGCACCGCCGAGATCCCCCTGGGCCCGCCGCCCAAGGGCAAGCGCCGCCCGCGCGGGTCCGACGGGTACTTCCAGGGCCAGTACAACTCCTCGTTCATCGCCGGCGCGCCGTTCGAAGACCCCCGGGTGGTCGTCGTGGTCGTCATCGACGACCCCGGCCCGGCGCTGGTCGCCGGCCGCCGGCACTACGGCGCGGCCACCGCGGGCCCCGTCGCCCGCCGGATCATCGAGCGTTCGCTGGCCTACCTCGGCGTGCCGACGGCGACGCCGGAGGAATCCCTCGCCGCGGGCGCCAGGTAGCGGCCGAGTTTCCCACACCCGGCGCGGGCGCACCAGAGCCTTGCGCCGGGTTACCATCCCCGCCCGCGGGAGGCCGAGGGAGAGGGACCCGCACGCGCGACGATCACCCCCATGGCCATCAAGCAACTCTCCGAAGAACAGGTACGAACCTGGACTCTTGAACAGAAGGACCGCTGGTGGCTGGAGAACGTCTTCCGCGGCGACATGCCGCAGTTGACGCTCCGCTCGGCCCTGACCGGGTTCATCATCGGCGGCCTGCTGAGCGCGACGAACCTCTACATCGGCGCCAAGACGGGCTGGTCGCTGGGCGTGGGCATCACGTCCGTGATCGTCGCCTTCGCCATGTACAAGGCGCTGGCGAAGATCGGCATGCGCGAGTTCACGATCCTCGAAAACAACTGCATGCAGTCGATCGCGACCGCCGCGGGCTACATGACCGCCCCGCTGATCAGTTCGCTCACGGCGTACATGCTTGTGCACCCGGAGCGCGGGCTCCTTCCGTGGCACACGATGATGGTCTGGAATATCGTGCTGTCGATCCTCGGCGTGCTCTTCGCCTTCCCGCTCAAGAGGCGGTTCATCAACGACGAGCAGCATCCCTTCCCCGAGGGCCGCGCCTGCGGCGTCGTGCTCGACACCCTGCACAACAGCGAGGGCGGCGCGGCGATGGTCAAGGCCAAGGTGCTGGCTGTGGCCGGCCTGCTCGCGGCGCTGGTCAAGTTCCTGCAGGCCGAGGCGATCCAGGAGTTCCTGCAACTCCGCGTGCTCAAGTACGTCGGCCTGCACCGCGCGGCGCACAGGGAGATCGACGCCTACAAGGCCGCGCTGGCGTCGCTGCCCGACAAGACCACCGAGGTCGCGGTCAACACCGCCATGCAGATCAAGGCGCTGTACGGCGACCTGCAGGAGAAGGTGATCCACCTGCCCGAGCACCTGGAGAACCTGCTGGTGTGGGCCAAGGTGCCGGTGCCCAAACTGTTCAACATCGACGTGCGTTCGCTGACGATCGTCCCGGTGATGGACATCGCGCTGATCGCCGCGGGCGGGCTGATGGGCATCCGCGCGGGCGTCTCGCTCCTGCTGGGCGGGATCGTCAACTTCGTGATCCTCGTGCCGTGGATGGCCCACATCGGCGAGATCAAGCCCCGCTCCGGCGTCGTCGCCGAGGGCACCGCCGAGTTCACCTTCGGCGGCATCACGATCTGGTCGCTCTGGCCGGGCGTGGCGTGCATGGTCATCGCCTCGTTCGTCGCCTTCTTCGCCAAGCCGCAACTGCTGATCAGCAGTTTCAAGGGCATGTTCGGCCGCAAGACCGACAACGACGTGCTCCGGCACATCGAGTTCCCGCTGTGGGTGTCGGCGGTCGGCATCCCGGTCTTTGCCGTTCTGGCCGCGCTGCTCGCCAACATCTACTTCGAGGTCAACTTCTGGACCTGCATGCTCGGCCTGCCGCTGGCGTTCGTGCTGAGCATGGTCGCGGCCAACTCCACCGCCCTGACCGGCACCACACCCGTCGGCGCGACGAGCAAGATCACGCAGTTGTTCTACGGCGTGGTCGAGCCGGGCAAGACGGGCGTCAACCTCGCCACCGCGGGCATGACCGCCGAGATCGTCTCCAACTCCAGCAACCTGCTCATGGACATCAAGCCCGGCTACATGCTCGGCGCCAAGCCGCGTCAGCAGGCCATCGGGCACGTCATCGGCATCTTCTCGGGCGCGATCGCCTCGGTGCCGCTGTTCTTCGTGCTCTTCACGCGGAACGTCAGGCCCGACCAGCCCGAGTCCATCGCCACGATCCAGAGCGAGAACTTCCCCATGCCGTCGGTCACGGTGTGGAAGGCCGTGGCCGAGGTGCTGACGCAGGGACTCTCGACGCTTCCGGTTAGCGTGCTGTGGGCCGTCGGCGTGTTCTCGCTGCTGGGCCTGTTCCTCGAGGTCTCCCGCATCGCCACGCGCAACCGGTTCCCGATCTCCGCCGTCGCCTTCGGCCTGGCGTTCGTCATCCCGTTCTACTACGTGTTCGCCATGTTCCTGGGCGCGTTCCTGTTCTGGCTCGCGGGCGTCGGACGCGTGAAGGAGGACGACCCGCGGCCGAAGAACGTGTTCGTCGAGCACCACGAGCCGATCTGCGCCGGCGTCATCGCGGGCGCGGCGATCATGGGCATCTTCGACGCCGTGATCGCCGGCTTCGTGCTGTGAGTCACGGCGCACGGCACGCCGCGGCGTGCGCGGGCTCGCTCCGGCTCCGCGTGTCCGCGCCCACGGCGCGGTGCACCTCCACCACCAGCACGTCGTCCTCGGGCGGGCCGGCGCGGTGACGCGAGACCGTCTGGAGGATCGCGCGGATGCAGTCCCGCTCGCGCGCAGACTCCAGGCTCGCCAGCAGCCGCTGCACGCCCCCGATGCCGAAGTGCCGCCCGAGGCCGTTCCGCGCTTCCAGCGCGCCGTCGGTGAAGGCCACCAGCGTGTCGCCGGGGCCGAATCGGTGCGAGTGCACGTCGGTCTCGAAGTCGCCCGCCGCGGCGGCGCCCAGCACCAGCGCGGTCGAGTCGAGTTGCTCCAGGCGGCCGTCGACGGTGCGCACGAAGGCGGGCGGGTGCCCGCCGCTGGCGTACTCCAGCACGTCGCGGTTGGGGTCGATGCGGCAGCACAGCGCGGTGACGTAGACCGAGTGCGCGGCGAGCGTCAGGTGCACGTAGCGGTTGAGCGCGCCGAGAATCTCGCCCGGACCCGCGCCGGGGTGCTCGGCGTACAGCCGCTCCAGTTCGCCGTGCAGGCGGTTGACCGTCAGCGCGGCGGCGATGCCGTGCCCGGTGACGTCGAACACCAGCAGGTTGAGCGCGGGCCGCTCGCCGTGCGCGCTGGGCGAGAACCGCGCAAACAGGAAGTCGCCCCCGATGTGCCGCATCGGCTCGTAGACGTAGCGCATCCGCAGCTGCCCGTCCTCGACCATCGGCGGGAAGAGCGACTCGTGGATCCGCCGCGCGTCGACCAGTTCGCGGCGCATCTCGACGTACCGCCCCCGCAGCGCGGCGTTGGCGACCCGCTCGCGGAACCGGCTGAACCGCCACCAGCACACCGCCGCCCCCGGCACGCCGATCGCCGGCGAGGCCACGATGATGCCGACCGCGACCCACGGCGCGTGCCACGCGCTGTAGACGGTGACCGCGGCGTTCAGCGCCAGCAGCGGCACCAGCGGCCGCACGCACTCGCGCCACGTCCACGGCAGGAACAGGCACGCGAACACGTGCGCGTAGAAGATGCCCAACGCGCCCACCGCGCCCGTCAGCGCCTGCTCGGCGCGGCCCTCGCCGCGGAAAGCGAGCATCGCCCCGACAATCGTGATCACGCCGCTGGCGACGATGAGCCAGTAGGCCATGCGGAGGATGTCCCGCTTCCGCGGCCTGCCCCGCAGCGCGACCCAGAACGCCGCGCCGTACATCGCCACCGCCGGCACGCCCAGCAGCACGTCGCGCACGGGGAACGCCGACCCGCCCACCCCGACCGCCGCGCGCAGCGCGACCACCGCCACCAGCCGCACCGCCAGCACCGCCGCGACCACGCCCGCGTACCACAGAAACCGCGACCGCAGCCAGCGCTCGTGCTCGGCCTCGAGTTCGTGCCGGAAGTCGGCGGTGTAGTGGACGGCGGAGGTCATGTCTGGCCCGACCCGGGGCGGGCGGTCCCGTTCACCCGCTCAAACGCTCGGGCGGCTGGCGCCCGGCACCCATTTCACGTCGCGCGACCCGTCGTCGTTGGCGACACGCGACAGCACGAACAGAAGGTCGCTGAGCCTGTTCAGGTACCGCACGGTCTCCGGGTTCACCGCCGCGCCGTGCTCGGCGTGCGCCGTGACGGCCCGGCGTTCGGCGCGCCGCGTCACCGTCCGCGCCACGTGCAGCGCGGCGGCCAGCGGCGTCCCGCCCGGCAGCACGAAACTGTCGAGCGGCGCGAGCCGGTCGTTGAACCGGTCGATGGCGCGCTCCAGCCTCTCGGTCTGCGGCGGCAGGATGCGCAGCCGCGCGCCGGTCTGCTCCGCCGCCTCCACCGGGCAGCACAGGTCCGCACCGACGTCGAACAGGTCGTTCTGGATCGTCCGCAGCAGCGCCGCGATCTCACCCGCCTGCGCCACCTGCGGCGACCGCTCGGCCTCGACGACGCACACGCCGATCGCGGCGTTGGCCTCGTCCACGGTGCCGTAGGCCTCGACGCGCGAGTCGGTCTTGGCCACGCGCGAGCCGTCGCCCAGTCCGGTCGAGCCGTCGTCGCCGGTCCTGGTGTAGATCTTGGTGAGCCGGACCATGGCCAGAGTCTACCGCGCCCGCCCCGGCACGGTGCGCGACGCATCCGTGCCGATCGCGTAACCGAACACCGACCAAAGATGTACAACCCGCCAAGGAGCACACGATGATCGACCGAGCGCTCGGGGCCTTGATCGGTTTGGCCGCGTTCACCCTGCTCGGCGCGGCAGCGCCGCGGGCCGAGCCGCCCGCCGCGCCCGCGCAGAAGGAACGCTGGATCCGCGTGACCGAGGACCGCGCCGCGGGCCGCGTGAAACTGCAGGTCGCGGCCAGGTCCTACACGCGCCCGGGCGCGACCGACGGCCGCGTCGTCTGGTTCGCGTCCGCCGTGCACGTCGGCGATCGGTCGTACTACCGGGCCCTGCAGGAATCGCTCGACGCCAAGGACGTTGTGCTCTACGAGGGCGTGAAGCCGCCCGGCGCCGGCCGTGCCGAGCACGACCTCGGCGACGGCACCGACGAGCAACTCGCCGAGGCGACGAGGAAACGCATCCGGTTTCTGGGCCTTGCCGTGAAGATGCACGAGCGGGCCACCGGCGCGCTGCCGCAATCGCTGGACGACCTCGCCGCGCCCGCCGCGCGCGGGAAGGAGACCGACGAGCGGATCGCCCCGTTCGTCGCCGCGTCGCTCAACGACGCCTGGGGCAACGCCATCCGCTACACGCTGCTGAGCGGAGAGGCCGGCGCGGGCGGGTTTGACATCGTCAGCCTCGGGGCCGACGGGCAGCCCGGCGGCGACGGGGCCGCGGCGGACCTGAAACTCAGCGACCAGCGCCCGATCCGCGACAACGAGATCCCCAGCCGCTCCGAGGGCGGCATCCAGCAGCAACTGGCCGGCGCGCTGGGGCTGGTCTTCCAACTCGACGCGATGGACCACTCCAAGCCGCACTGGCGCAACAGCGACCTGTCGATGGACCAGATGAGCGAACGAATCTCGGGCTTCGGCGGCGACGCCGACGACCTGTTCGAATCGCTCAGCGGCATCTCGGCCGGTGCCCGCTTCGCCGGCGCGCTGCTCCGGTTCATCGGCGCAAGCCCCATGCTCTCAGGCATCGCCAAGGTGATGATGGTCGAGATGCTCGGGCAGGCCGACGAACTGCTGGACGTCATGCCAGGCGGCATGGGCCGCATGATGGACGTGATCATCAGGGACCGCAACCAGGTCGTCATCGACGACCTGGTCGGCGTGCTCGAGCACGAGCCGGAGAAGAAGAACATCGCCGTCATCTACGGCGCGGGCCACATGCCCGACCTCGAAGCCCGAATGGCCGCGCTGGGGTTTGTCGAGAAGTCCGTCGTCTGGCTCACGGCGATCGACGTCGACCTCGACCGCACCGGCCTGCCGCGGAGCCAGATCGACTCGATGCGAGCGATGCTGCGCGACACGGTGAAGGAACAGGCCCGCGCGATGAAACGCGCCGAGGAGCGGCGCCGCAAGTGACCCCGCCGCCGGCGCCGACCCCCGGTCTCACGCCTTGCCGACCGTCAGCGCGTGCACCTTCTCGACGTTGCCCGCGGCGATCTTGTCGAACCCGCTGCCGAGTTCCCCGATCGGGTCGGGCGGGATGATGTCCACCTTCTTCTCGCCCAGTTTGGCCTCGCCGCGCTTGACCCGGTCCTGAAAGGCCAAGCACTCGGCCAGCAGCCGGTCGAGAATCTGCTCCTCGGGCACGTTGGCGACCTTCTCGCCCTGCACGTAGATGATGCCGCGCCGGTCGCCCGCAAAGACGGCCACGTCCGCGCCCTCGGCCTCACCCGGGCCGTTGACGATGCAGCCCATGACCGCGACCTTGATCGGCAGTTCGACCTTCGCGGCCAGTTGCTTGCGGACGTCCTGCACCAGCGTGAACAGGTCGACCTGGATGCGCCCGCACGTGGGGCAGGCGATCAGGTCCACGCCCTTGCGCGTGCGCAGGCCCAGCACGTACAGCAGTTCCAGCCCGTCCTCGACTTCGTACACCGGGTCGTTGGCGTAACTGATGCGCACGGTGTCGCCGATGCCGTTGGCCAGCAGCGCGCCCAGCGCGACGACGCTGCGGATCGTGCCCGTCTCCTTCGGCCCCGCGTGCGTGACGCCAAGGTGCAGCGGGTGGTCGAACCGCTTGCTGATCTCGGTGTACGCGTCGATCACCACCTGCGCGTCCATGCTCTTGGCCGAGATGGCGACGTCGTAGAAGTCCTGCTCGTAGAAGATGTCGAGGTACTCCTCGAGTTTGGTGATCATGATCGCCAGCAGGTACCCGTGCTTGTGCTCGCTGAACACCTGCCCGAGTTCCTTCATGCGCTTCTGCTTGTCGCGCCGCTCGATGATCGAGCCCTCGTTCACCCCCACGCGGATCGGCAGCCCGCGCGCCTTGCACGCCTGGATCACGTCGATCACCTGCCTGCGGTCGTTGATGTTGCCCGGGTTCAACCGGATCTTGTGCACGCCCGCCTCCACCGCCTCCAGCGCGCGCTGGAAGTGAAAGTGCACGTCCGCCACGATCGGAACCCGCACCCGCGGCAGGATCTCCCTGAGCGCCTCGGTGTCCTTCTTCTCCGGCACCGCCACTCGGACGATGTCCGCCCCCGCCGCGGCGAGTTTGTTGATCTCGGCGACGCACTTCTCGACCTCGTGCGTGTACCCGGCGGTCATGGTCTGAACGCTGACCGGGGCCGGGGTGGTCGGGTTGCCGTGCTTGTCGGGCAGCCCGCCTCCGATCTTGATGATCCCGGTGCGGGCGTCTCCGACGGAAATCTGGCGCGTGGGGCGGCGTGGGTGCATGGTTGCAGGATGGTAGGGGGGGAGCGCTGGGCGTCGGCTCGACGCCGCGGCGCGAGGATTGTCAGGCCGCCTCATCCGGCCGCGGCTCCGCCTTTTCAACCCCCTCCGTTTCAACATCTATCGGCGCGTGCTCCCCAACCCCGCCGGCCCACGTCGGCCAGTGCGACCGCGCGGTGAGCCCCTCCAGCAGACTGCGCTTGTTCGTGCCGGGCCTGAAGGGCGCCTCCGGCCCATCGACCTGCGGCACGCGCCACAGCAGCATCACCACGCCCGCCGACATCAGCACCGCCGCCAGCCCGCCGACGGCCACGTGCGTGCCCATCGACTTGTCCCCGCTCCAGCCCCACACCGCCTCGCCCAGCCAGCCCGCGCCCGCGGTGCCGATAGCCGTTGCGCCGAAACTCGCCACGTTCGCCGTCGCCATCACGCGCCCGCGCATCGAGTCCTCGACCAGTTGTTGCATCGCGGCCCACGTCTGGTTGAAGCCCCAGATCCAGAACACGCCGCAGAAGAACATCGTGACAAACCCCCACGCCAGCGAGCCGGTGAGCGCGAACAGGCCGATCGTCAGCCCGGCGCCGGTGACCGCCATGGGGATGAAGTGGTGCTTGGGGTACCACGGCGGGACGAACTTGAGCAGCAGCCCGCCGATCACCGCGCCCACGCCCAGCACCGCCAGCAGGTTGCCCACCGCCCGGTCCGCCGCGGCCTGCCCCAGTTCGTACACGTCGATCGCGTACATCGGGAGCAGTCGCACCAGCGGCGCGGCGAGCAGCGACATCAGGATCATCGCCAGAAAGACCAGCAGCGGCCCCTTGTTCCGCACGATGAACCCGAAGGCGCGGGCCAGTTGCCGCCACGGGTGCTCGCCGTGGTGCGGCGGCGCCGGGGCGTCGGGCGTCGAGATCACCGCGACCACCACCGCAAGGAACGTGATCGCGTTGATGACAAACAGCGGCGTCGCCCCGCCCCACGACGCCGCCATGATCCACCCGCCCAGCGCGGGGCCGATGACGCGCGCCAGGTTGAACTGCACGCCGTTGAGGTTGATCGCCTTCGTGAGCTCGTTCCGCGGCACAAGCCGCGGCGTCAGCACCTGCCACGCGGGCATGTTGAACGCCATCACGACGCCCTGCAGCACCGACAGCACCAGCAGCGCGGCGACGATGTCGCTCCGCAGGCCGAAGAGCCACCCGATCGGCGGCGCGCCGAAGTACGAAACCGCCGCCAGCGCGACGGCGATGGCCATGAGCATCACCTGCGTCACGACAAGCAGCGTGCGCCGGTTCACCCGGTCGGCCAGCACGCCGCCGGCGAGCCCCAGCGCGAGAATCGGCGACAGGTGCGCCGCGGCGAGAATGCCGAGCATCTTCAGCGACTGCGTCTCGTGCGCCACCAGCATCTGCACGCCGAGCAGTTCCATCCAGTTGCCGGTGTTCGACACCAGCGCGGCCATCCACACATTGCGGAAGTGCACGTGCCGCAGAACGCCCCAGCGGGATGGCGCGGGTGCCTCGCCACTCCGTGGCGAGACCGACGCCCCGGGTACCTCGCCACTCCGTGGCGAGGGTTGCTCAACCGTCGTGCTTCCATCCTCCCAGTTGCTCGCGCCCTCCGCCGCGCCGCCGGTCCCGGCGCTGGCCCCGGCGAGCGCGCCGGGCGTGAGACTCGGGCCGTCGTCGGCCACGGGCGCACCGGCCGAAACAACCGGCCCCGGCGCACCCGCGCCGACCGTCACCCGACCGGTTTCTCCGTTGCCCGACACGACGAGGACTCCGTTCCTGCTTGCGGTGAGTCGGCGATGCTAGGAGTGGTATCGGTCCGCCGGTTTCACGGCCTCGCCGCGGGGCCCGCCGCGCCGGCAAACTCGGCAAACGGCAGCGGCGAGAGTTCCACGTCCGGGTTGCGCTTCTGGAAGTTCCGCAGCGCCCATTCGTCCACCATCAGCAGCACGCGATGGCCGTCGCGGTCGGTCGCGACGACGCAGTCGTTCGGCAGGTCCGGCCGCCAGTCCTCCGGGACTCCGGCCGGGGCCTTCATCCACCGGCACATGGTCCACGGCGCGGGTTCGAGGCGCGACTCGGCGTTGTACTCCGACTGCAGGCGGTACTGCACGACCTCGAACTGCAGCGGGCCGACCGCCGCGAGCAGCGGGACCTTCGCCCGCGCAGCGCCCAGGTCCATCGCCTGCACCACGCCCTCGAGCAGCAACTGGTCGAGGCCGAGCCGGAACTTCTTGAAGTTCGCCGGCTGCGGGTTGTGCAGGAAGGCGAAGCACTCGGGCGCGAACCGCGGGATCTCGTTGAACACGATGCCGCGTTCCTCGGTCAGCGTGTCGCCGATGCCGAACAGGTCGTTGCCGATCAGGCCGACCACGTCGCCGGCGACGGCTTCCTCGACGGTCTCGCGCTCCTGCCCGAAGAGTTTGGCCGCGTTGGACAGGCGCACCTTCTTCCCGCTCTGCACGTGCAGCACCGTCATCTCGCGCTCGAACACGCCCGACACCACGCGCACGAACGCGATGCGGTCGCGGTGGCGCGGATCCATGTTCGCCTGGATCTTGAACACAAAGCCGCTGAAGAACGGGTCGGTCGGTTGCACCAGCCGCTCGCCCGACCTGCGAGGGGTGGGGGGGCTGGAGTACTTCAGGAACCCGTCGAGCAGCAACTGCACGCCGAAGTTGTTCATCGCGCTGCCGAAGAACACGGGCGTGATCTTCTCGGCCAGCACCGCCGCGGGGTCGAACGCCGCGCCCGCCATGTCGAGCATCTCGATCTGCTCGCGCGACTCGGCGTAGACGCGCTCGTCGAGTCTCTCGCGCACGGCCGGGTCGTCGAGCCCGCGCACGTCGACCGGCGCGACGTACGCACCGCCGACCGTGCGCTCGAACAGGTGCACCTTGCCGTCCAGCCGGTCGAACACGCCGCGGAACGTCGGCCCGTTGCCCAGCGGCCAGTTCACCGGGTAGGCGTGGATGCCCAGCACGCGCTCGAGTTCGTCGAGCAGTTCGAGCGGGTCCTTGGCGGGCCGGTCGAGTTTGTTCATGAACGTGAAGATCGGCACGCCGCGCCGCCGGCAGACCTCGAACAGTTTCAGCGTCTGCGGCTCGATGCCCTTGGCCGCGTCGATCACCATGATCGCCGCGTCGACGGCCGTGAGCACGCGGTAGGTGTCCTCCGAGAAGTCCTTGTGCCCCGGCGTGTCGAGCAGGTTCACGCGGCAGCCGCCGTAGTCGAACTGCAGCACGGTGGAACTGATGGAGATGCCGCGCTGGCGTTCCAACTCCATCCAGTCGGAAGTCGTGGCGCGCTGGTTCTTGCGCGCCGTCACCGAGCCCGCCAGGCCCAGCGCGCCGCCGTAGAGCAGCAGTTTTTCGGTCAGCGTCGTCTTGCCCGCGTCCGGGTGGGAGATGATCGCGAACGTGCGGCGGGGAAGGTTGCGGGCGGCGGTGGTCATGGTCAGGCGATCATTCGCGCGCCGGGCGGCCGGGGCGCGAGGTCGGCGGGCCACTTGTTGACAACACGGAGCATCCGGCAGGAATCGTCAAATACGTTGAGCGGAGTGCAGCGGAGGGTGGCGGCTGCTCGGACGCATCGAAGGCAAGAAGTGACTCCCGCACGCCACGCGCGAGGGCAAGACGTTCCTCGACACCTACTTCTTCGACGAAGACGACGACAGGGAAGGCTCCAACGCCCTCCTCGGCATCTTCGTCACAGCCGGGAAGTCCCCCAAGGACTTCCGCGGCATCTGGGATTGACGCC
>CALKJW010000033.1 GCA_937995595.1 uncultured Phycisphaerales bacterium
CAGGAACGCGAAGATGTCCGCGACTTCGCGCTCGCCGTTGCCGTCGTAGTCCGCCGCGCACGGGGCGGATTGGAACTCATACGCCCCGTGGTCGACGGTGGCGATGATCCGCGTCAGCCCGTCGGCGTCGGTGGTGACTCCGGGGGGAACGTCGGCGTTGTCGCCCGCATCGATCGACGGGGATCCGGCCAACAGCCGGAGGTCGTCGTCGTCGGTGCCGACAACCCCGTCGGGCCCGGCCGCGTCGGCGAAGAGCGGGTCGGCATCGATGACCCCAGTCCCCGGAGCGAACCCGCCCTGGATGTTGCAGTTGCGAGCGGTGAGCGCCAACGCCGAGCCGGTCAGCAAGGGGCCGGTCCCATCGGCCCGGAAGATGCTGTTGGTCACCAGCGCCCGGGCGCTGGACGCGACCGAGATCGCCCGGCGCGCCCCGGACAGATCGAGGTTCTCGCTGAACGTGCAGTTGGCGACGGTCACGTCCGCGGCGTTGGCGATATCGATGCCGCTCGTGCCGCCGTCGGAACCGTTGCCCGAGAACACACAGTTCACGAACAGCGGCGCCACCAGCCCGCCGACGGAAACCGCCCCGGCGCCGCCGTCGGCAAAGTTCCCGGCAAACAGGCACGAGCGGAAGACGGGGCTGCCCGACACGCCCATCAACACCGCGCCCGCGCCACCGGGCGCGTCGTTGCCGATGAACCTGACCCGCTCGAACACCGCGCTGGACAGGTACATGTCCACGGCGGCCGCGCCGTCGGCGTACATCCGTGTGACGACCACGTCCCGGAGCGTCGGGCTCGAATCGAGGATCGAGACCGCCGCGCCGTACCCCTCGTCGGTGTAGCCGTCGATGAGCGTAAAGCCCTGCACGACCATGGCGTTGCCTTCGCCGAGCGCGAACTCCAGCAGCGGCCCACTGTCGGCGGTGCCGTCGTCGTTGAGGTCGCCGGATATGAAGGTCACGCCGGGGCCGCCGCTCGACCGCAGCACGATGTCGAGCCCTCCAAAGATCAACCGCTCGCGGTACACGCCGGGGGCGACCACGATCTCGTCACCGGGTCCCGCAGCCAGGATCGCCGCGGAGATGGTCGGGTAGTCTGCCGGGACGTGCAGCTGGTCCGCCGCGACGGACCCGGCGAGCGCGAGCGCGGCGGCGAGGGTGATCGGGCACCGAGAACAGCCGGTGAACATGGGAATGTCTCCAGAGTGGCGCCCCCATGCCTGAGAACGTACCGCGCCGCCGCAGAGTGTCAGGCAAAATGTTTGAACATCTGCACAAACTTCTTGCCGCGCTCCCCGTTCGTGGTAGGCTCAAGCCGGACGATGCCACGAAAAGTCACCACCAGTTCTCCACCCGCGAGGCGTCCGGTCTCGCTCGCGGCGACCGACTTCGCCCATGAGGCGACACGGACGCTGCGCGAACTCAGGCGATCCGCCGCGGCGGTGCTGAGCGCCATCGGGGCCGAACGCGCCGTGGACGTCGCGGGCCGGTTGAAGATCGACAAGAGCCTGGCGTGGAAGATCTGGCGCGTCGCCCAAGGGCCCGACGCGTGCCCGTCGGTCGCGCACATACCCGGCCGCGCGGGCTTCCGCCGCTTTACCGAGGCGGCGCGCGCCGCGGGTGTATCCGACGAACTTGTGCGCACCGCGGCCGAGGCCTTTGAGAGGTACGACCGGCTCGCGCTGACGCACGCCGGCGACCGCGCCGCGGCGGGGAGCATGCTGGGTGCGTTGTCCGAAGAGGGACGGTCCCGCAGGGAGTTGGCCGAGCGGCGAGACGGGTTCCGTGCCAACGCCAGTTTCCTGGGGGTGCAGGCCTCGGCGATGTACCAACTCGACCTGCTGATCCCGCGCGATTCATCCGACCTGCCCGACGTCGTCCGCGTGCGCGGGCACTTCGGCCTCATGAGGAACCGCGAGAACGTGCCGTGGATCCTCTCGCGCAGCACGCTGGTGCACGCCGACGGCCCATCGGCGCGGCTGACGCGCGTCGCGCTGCGGACCTGGCGCGACGGCCCGCGCTCGCGCCCGCCCGTTGAACCGCTGCCGGTGTTGATCCCCGAGTTCTCGTCGCACCCGCTCCCGCCGGTGCGTCGGCGGACGATCGCCGGTGTGACCGTCGAGGACGAACTGCTGCCGGGGCCGATCGGCCGGACCGAGGCGGTCACGGTGGTCACGGGCGAGCGGGTGATGGTCATGCCGCGCGAGGCGGTGCGCGCCGACGCGGTGACGATGTCGGTGAACACACCCTGCGAGCGCTTGTGCTACGACGTGGTGGCCCCGGCCGGGATGTTCGCCGCGGAGCCCGAGATGCGCGTGCACAGCACCGTGCAGGTCGAACATCCGTTCCTGCGCGGGCCGGACTTCAACGTCATCCCGACGTCCGAGCGTCTGACCTCACTGGGCACGGCGCTGCTCGCACCCCCCGCGCCGGATATCCCGATGCACGCCGAGATTCTCGCCTGGACGCTGCGCTTCGCCGACAGACCGCCGCAGGAACTGCGGCTCTGGCGCGTGCGGATGCGCTTCCCGCCCGTGCCGTCGTGCGTGGCGGTGACATACCGACTCCGCTGAGTGTTGGTCCTCAGCACCCCGCGAACCGGGCGTTGAGGAAGGTGAGAATGGCGGGGACGCCGGGGAAGCAGCAGAAAGGTTGATCTCCGACTCCCGGAGCGCTCAAGCTGTCTTGTGTCGCCGCGTTCGCTGCGCCTCTGCGGTGAGACGTCTCCGAACCCCTTTCGCGGCACGAGTTTCATCGAAAAGGCGCTTCAGCAGCCCGTGAACCACGCCGTCAGGAACGTGAAGATGTCCCCGACGTTCAGGCCGTTCACGCCGTTCACGTCGGCGCGGATGCGCCCGGCGAAGTAGTCGGACAGGAACGCGAAGATGTCTGGCACCGTCGCCGCGCCGTCGCGGTCATAGTCGGCGACGCACACCTCGTCGCACCCCGTCGAGGGGCAGAAGAACCGCACGCGGGCGATGTTCGAGCGAGCCTGCCCGCCCGGCGCGTTGGGGTCGTCGATCACCCACTGCACCCAGACCGTCTGCCCCGGCCAGACGTCGCCCGCGCCCAGCGGCCAGAAGAACGTGCCCGCGCCCTGCGTGCCCGGCGCGTCCTTGAGCGTCACCGGCCCCCAGAGTTCGCCGCCGGTCACGACGCCGTTCTGCGGCGGGCGGCTGGAGACCGCCAGGTACGCGCCCGCGCCGCCGAGTTGCTGCGAAGCGTCGAGGCCGATGCGGTACTCGAGGTTGCCGATCATCGACGGCGACTGCGCGATGATCCGCGGCACGACGCCGCCGGTGCCCGCGACGCCGCCGCCCTCCAGCACGGCCTGGTCGCCGGGCCGGTTGGTGAACAGCGTGGGCCGGTCGAAGGGGAACTGTCCCGCCGCGACGCGCGGATCGGTCAGGCCGCCGTTGAGCAGCGCGACGATGTTCTGCTGGGCCTGCGGTGGCAGCGGCGGCGGCGGGAGCAGCAGCGGGTCGCGGTTGTCGGGGAAGAGCGGGGGCGCGGCGTAGAAGCCCAGCACCTGCGGCAGCGTGTTGAACTGGCCGTTGTGCATGAACGTCGCCTTGAGGTTGATGTTGCGCAGCGTCGGAACCTTGAAGCGCCCGCGGTCGGCCGCCAGGCCGGTCACGCCCTGCCGACCGTTGTCCTCGGCGATGGGGCGCAGGCCGATGTTGCGGAAGGTGTTGTTGGTGAACAGCGGCGCGGTGTGGCAGTTGTTGCAGCGCGCGTTCTGGAAGTCGATCCACCCCTGCTGCTGCTGGGGCGTGAGCGCGTCGGTCTGCCCGGCCATGAAGCGGTCCCACGGCGAGTCGTCGGCGATCAGCGTGCGCTGGTAGGTCGCGATGGCGAACGCGATGCGCGCGGCGGTCACCTCCGGCGTGCCGAACGCGCGCCGGAACAACTCGGGGTAATCGGGCCGGTCGGCCAGCGCGTCGGCGACGTCCGCCGGGTGATCGCTCGCCAGCGCGAGCGGGCGTGCCGCGGCGAGGCGCGTGGTGAGTTCGGCCCAGTCCAGTTCGCGGTGCGCCATCTCGACGTCGCTCAGGGGCGGGGCGACGGCCTGGCTCTCCAGCGCGCCGCCGTTGGGGATCAGCACCACGCCGGTCTCGGGGTCGACGAACTGGCCGGCGGCCCGGCCGTCCCAGAAGAGCAGCGGCGCGTACGCCGCGTTGATGACGCTGTTGGCCGAGCGCTGCGTGATCTGCGGCTGGAGGTTGAAGAACTCGGCGCGGAGGTACTCGTTGATGGGGTCGGATGCGATGACGCCGGGCGAACCGCGGACGTCGTCGGGCGTGCCGGGCACGCCGTCGAGGCCGGGGTGCACGGCGACGCGCGGGTCGGTCCCCGCGCGGGCCGGGACGTGGCAGGTCCCGCACGAGACGGTGTTGCTGGTTGACAACTGCTCGTCCCAGAACAGGATCTTGCCGAGCACGCGCTTGGGCTCGGTGATGGGGTTCTGCGGGGGCACGGGCACGGGCGGCAGGCCCTGCGCTCTCGCCGCGCCCGACAGAGCCATCGCGCCACCGACCGCCACCAGCGCGCACACGCCGCGCACGCCGACCACCCGATCCGTTCTGAACATTGGAATCTCCCGACCCAGCCGCCGGGCCTGCACGCCCGGCACGTTGCCGCGGCCCCTCACCAGCGCGGGGCCGCATGGCGCTCCCGCCCCCGCTTTCTCCTGAACATTCGCGGCGAGCAACCGTGGACCGGGCGAAGTTCCGGCAGGTACAACGACGCGCGGCCGACGGTATTGCATCCCGACTCGCCGGCCTGAGATCCTCAAAGAACGGATGCACATGACTCGGTCTCGCGCCGGGCCATTACCTGCAAACCGCCGGCCTTTGATACGCTGCGTTGCACCGCGCACGAGAGGGCCGGACCGCATGAGCACCGCCACACCGCCGCCCGCCAAGGTCTGCACCCGCTGCGGGCAGGACTGCGCCGGCAAGCCGCGCGTCAGGGACCAGCAGGGCCGGTACCTCTGCAAGGCGTGCGTCGAGAGAGTCAAGGCCGAACATGCCATGGCCGCCAGCCCGGCGCCGCAACTCGCCCAACCGGCGCCGCCCGCCGCGGCGAGCGAGCCGGAGGGGTTCGACGCCTTTGCGCTCGAGCCGAGCTCCGACGAGCCGAAGGCCGCGCCGTGCCGAAACTGCGGCGCGCCGCTCGCCGAGGGCGCGGTGCTGTGCGTCGCCTGCGGGTTCAACAGGAAACTCGGCCGGACCGCGCGCGAGGGCGACGAGGCCGCCGCGCTCCCGCCGCCGAGCCCCGCCGCGGCACAGCGCGGGCGGCGCATCAGGTGCGGCAGGTGCGGGTACGACCTTCGCGGGATCACCGGCGCGAACTGCCCGGAGTGCGGTGCCAGCGCGCTGGCGCCGACGCGGCGCGAGCGCGACGCCGAGAACTCCGCCGCGGTCGCGCGCGAGGCGTACATCAAGCCCCTGGTCTACTTCGCCGTGGGCTTCGGCGTCGTGAGCGCGATCGAACTGTTCAAGGGCGGGCCGACGGACGTGCTGCTGTACGCCATCGGCTACGCCATCCAGGTCCCGATCGGCGTCGCGGTGTTCTGGTTGTGCTGCCTGGCGTGGATCGGCTTCGATGCGCCGGTCCACCTGACCGCGCTGCGTCTGGCGGGCGTCTACGCGCTGGTGGACCTGGCGAGCGCGATCTTCGAGTCCGTCACCATCCCGCTGGTCGGGTGGCTCGTGCCGCTGTTCGTCTACATCGGGCTGCTGATGGAACTGCTGGAGATGGACATGCAGGACGCGGTGCTCGTCGCCATCGCGACCTTTGTCGTCAAGATCGCGATCGCGGTCTTCGTCATCTCGTGGATCGCGGGCCTGCTTTGAGCGCGCCGTCGAAGAGGCCCTCGGAAGTTTGATCGGTCATCGCTCGCTCGTGCTCGAGGAGCCACTGCTTGCGCCACAGGCCGCCGGCGTAGCCGGTCAGCGTTCCATCGGAACCGATGACTCGGTGGCAGGGGATGAGGATCGCGACGGGGTTGTCGCCGTTGGCGCGCGCGACGGCGCGGGTCGCGGTCGGTCGGCCGATCTGCCGGGCGACGTCGAGGTACGAACGCGTCCGGCCGCAGGGAATGGCGCACAGCGCGTCCCACACCCGCGCCTGAAACGGCGTGCCGGACGCGTCGAGCGGGACGCCGAACGTGCGCCGCTCGCCGGCGAAGTACGCCCGCAGTTCGGTCTGGAGTTGCTCCAGGTGCGCGTTGCCGCGGTGCCGGATCTTTGCCGCGAAGCGCTGTCGGCGCGTGGCGGCCCGCGTCGCCGGGGCGTGCAGGTCGACGAACTCCAGCAGGCACACGCCCCGCTCGCTCGCCGCGGCGAGCAGGGGTCCGAGGGGCGATTCGATGGTGCACGCGACGGGCCGGCCCGTGCGGCTCCGATCGGCGTCTGCGCGCGTGGTCGGTGTCGGGGTCATGCGTTGGCGCTCCGCCCGAGTTCGACGGCGCGGCGCTTGCGAGTTTCGTTCGACCGTCGCGCGGGCCATCGGTTCAGTACGCTCGTGCGCCGCCGGCGGCCGTGGCCGACCCGCTGATCGCCGCGCCGTAGGCCTGCACGCACTTGGCCGCGGCGCCGTCCCACGTCAGTTTGCGCAGTTCGAACGCGCCGTGCTCGCGCAGGGTCTGGCCCAGCGGCGGGTGTCGGAGGACCGCGACGATCTTGTTGGCCATCTCGTCGATGTCCCAGAAGTCGACCTTGAGCGCGTGCGTGAGCACCTCCGACACGCCCGACTGCTTGCTGATGATCACGGGCGTGTCGTTGCGCATCGCCTCCAGCGGCGCGATGCCGAACGGCTCGGACACGCTGGGCATGACGTAGCAGTCCGCCATGCGGAAGACCTCGTCCACCTGCTTGCCGCGCAGGAATCCGGTGAACGAGAAGCGGTGGCCGATGCCCAGCGCGGCGGCCTCCTCGATGCACCGGGTGTACATGTCGCCGCTGCCGGCCATGATGAACTTGGCGTTGGGCACCTTCTCCAGCACGCGCTTGGCGGCGCGCACGAAGTACTCCGGCCCCTTTTGCATCGTGATGCGGCCGAGGAAGAGCACGATCTTGTCGCGCGCCTCGATGCGCTCGCTCGACCCGGGCTGCGCGGCCTCGGAGTCGATGCCGTTGTAGACCACGCTCACCTTCGACGCGTCGACCCCGTAGCGGCGCACGCAGATGCTGCGGGTCAGTTCGCTCACCGCCAGCACGCGCATCGCCCCGTGCATGCCGCGGCGTTCGATGTCGTACACGCGCTGGTTCGGGTGCTCGCCCGCGCGGTCGAACTCGGTCGAGTGCACGTGCACCACCAGCGGCCGCCCGCTGACCCGCGCCAGCGAGAGGCCCGCGGGGAAGGTCATCCAGTCGTGCGCGTGGATGACGTCGAACCGCTCGTGCCGGCCCAAGGCGACCACCAGCCGCGCGTAGCGAGCCGCGTTGGTCACCATGTCGCCCTCGTACCCCGGGCCCGCCCCCCCCGTCCCCCCCACCACACCCACCACACCCGTCCCACCGCCCCATGCGCCGGCGAGCACCTGCGGATCGACACCCTCGGGCCAGTGCAGCGGCTCGCCGTCGGGGCCGAGCGCCGGGAGGCCGTCGGGCCCAACGACCGGCGCACCGGGCGCGGCGGACGCCCTCGCGGCCGCGCGGCTCGGCGAGAACGCCGGGTACGGGCTCGAAAACGCCGCGGGCAACGCGTGGAACGTGGCGTGCTCAAACTCCGGCATGGTGTACGAGTCGCCGCCCATCGCCGCGGCGGTGCCGAACGGGGGCGTGACGGGGCGCTGCGCGCCGGGGCCGGCGGCACCGGGCGCCTCGGGCGGGAGCGCGCGGATCGCCTCCGGGCTCAACAGGCGGATGTGCGAAGATTGCGAGCGGTCGACCGGCTTGGGCAGGATGAAAATGACCTCGTGCCCGAGGCGATCGAGCGCCTTGGTCAGGCCGTAGCAGGCGGTTCCCAATCCGCCGGCGATGAACGGCGGGAACTCCCATCCGAGCATGAGAATCCGCATCGTTCAGTCTTCCTCGTCGCCCGCGTCCATGTCGCCCAGTCGGCGGAAGCACCCCTCGTACCCCAGCAGGCATTGACACGCCGTCGTGACCGCCTCGGGCGCGTCGGCCGCGGCGGGGTCGATCGGCAGGGGCGAGCGGAAGGTGTACAACTTGTCCGCGCTGCGGAAGTGCTCGACCGGCAGCGTGCCGCGCTCGTAGCCCTGGTCGTACAGGTCCTCTTCGAGCAGTTCCTCGAGTTTGTCGCCAAGGTGGAACAGCTGCGCCTCGATCGACTGGCTCAGCCAGCGGTCGGCCGTGACCAGCGCGACGTAGACCTTGCCGCCGTCGGCAAACAGCCGGTACTCCGCCGGCGCGGCGGAGCGTTGAGCCTCGCAGACAAGCATGGGCGTCGCGCCGCCCCCGCGAACTTCCACCGTGCCGAACACGCCGGCCTTGCGCGCCGCCGCGGCGGCCGCGTCGAGCAGGCGGAGAAGCGCCGAACCGGGAATCGTCTGGGAAGGGTTGCTCATCGCGCCGTATTCCGTCGAGACTGACAGTCGGGAGAGGAGTTTAGGCGCGACGGCCCGCCGCTCACCCCGCCGGGGCGGCGGCGGAAAGGGGGTAGGCTTTGAGCGGGCCAAACGACCGAACTGTGGAGTCTTTGGATCGCGCAGACCGACAGGCAGCACCGAGGCGCGTTCCCACGGGAATCAGTCAGAGCCCCCTCCTTGCGAGCCGCTCCGCCAGTGTCGGCATGACGTGGTAGACCACCTCGCGCCCTCGCTTGGTTGTTGTCATCAGCCGGCGACGGACGAGACTCTCGAGATCGGTTCGCGCCGTCGCGGCGACAATCCCATTGGAGTTCATGTGCGACTTCACGGTGTACTCCGTGCCGGGGTGGCGCAGGGCATGCTCCAGCAGGAGTCGCTGCCGAAGGTTCAAGTCCCTCGCGAGCTTGAGCAGTTGCTCACTGCGGCGAACTTTCTCCTCTTCGTGCCGCAAATGCTCGGCGAGACGATCCAGCGCACGCTCGATGATATCGAGCTTGTAGAGAACGAAGTACGTGAGATCGCCGTCATCGACTTCGGTGTCGATGTACGCCTGCGGGTACCGGGCGTAGCCTTTGCGGATCAGTTCGGAGATGCCGGTATATTCGAAGATGGTGTATCCGTTGCGCAAGGCGTACCAGTAGAACACCGCTCGGGCGGTGCGGCCGTTGCCGTCCACAAACGGGTGCTCGTAGCCGATCATGAAATGGAGGATCGACGCCTTCACGATCGGGTGGATGAACTGCTCGTCTTCGTGCGCCGAGTTTGCAAAGCGGCAGAGTGCGTTCAGACGTGCCAACAACGTATCGGCAGGGGGAGGGGTGTAGATGTCCTCGTTGTCGCGTTCGTCAACAACTCGTACCTGTTCATCCGGACGGCGCAACCGTCCTGCCTCACCGGGTCGCTCAAGCGTCCCGTCGGTCAGGGTGCTCTGGAGTTCGAGCAGCATCTCAACGGACATCGGCCGATCCAACCATCGCTTGATCTGCTGCATCGCGAGGTAGTTGTTGATGACCATCCGCTCACCGACCGAGCGGGGCGGCCGTCCCGACCGCAACAGCTCCACGGCCTCCTTTCGCGTGGTGGCCGCGCCCTCGATCAAGGAGGACTCCGCGGCCTCGTCGATCAGCGTCCGAATGCGCAGCCGGTCTCTGTGCGCCGGGTCGGACAGCACGCCGTCGACCGCGTGCAGTGCCGCCGGTCCCCCACCGCCGGTCGCTCGGTCCACCCTGTGCAGCGCCGCGACAAGTTGCGGCGTGGTGACAATCCCAAACGGCTGGCCGTTGGTCTGCGACAGGTCGAGCCAACGCAGGTTGGACAGACGCCCCATCTTGACCGAAGCCCATGCCAGGTTCGCATCGACGCCGAGACGATGGGCGATCGCCCGGACTTTGCGCCAAGGCCTGTACCTTTGGAAAAGTCCTCGCGCGTCCGGCCGTTGCAGGACTGCGACCGTCTCAGGCCTGATTACGGCCGGCAGCTCTCGAAACGTGATTGGAGGGGGTTCACGATCCATCTGTCAGCAAAAGTCAGAATCTGTACTTTTGACAATAACCGCTCTCGGATATATTGTCAACAGTCGCAGAACTGCCTTTGCCTGGTGGTTCGCCCCGCGGGCCTACTTCTGCCCGATCTCCAGCACGATCTTGATCCCCTCGCCGCTCTGCATGAGTTCGAACCCCTTGCGGAAGTCCGCCAGCGGCAGGCGGTGCGTGATGATCTCGTCCAGTTCCAGCCGCCCGGAGAGCAGCAGTTCCTCCATCTGGTACCAGGTCTCGAACATCCTGCGGCCGTTGATGCCCAGCACCGTCGCCCCCTTGAAGATCACGTGGTTGGTCAGGTCGAAGGCGATCGGCCGGCTCGGGATGCCCAGGAGCGCGGCGGTCCCGCCCATGCGCAGGCACTTGAAGCCGTCGTCGATCGCCGCGGGGTGGCCCGACATCTCGATCAGCGCGTCCGGGCCGTCGCCGCGGGTCTGCCTTCGGACCTTCTCGATCCAGTTCGGGTCGTTGGCCTTGTAGGCGGCGCACGCGCCGAGTTTCTGCGCCAGCGCCAGGCGCTTCTCGTCCAGGTCGGTGACGAAGATGCGCGACGCGCCCGCGGCCTTGGCCACCGTCACCGCCATCAGGCCGATGATCCCGACGCCCGTGATCAGCACCGTCTTGGCGCTCACGTTCGCGGCCATCACGGTGTGCACCGCGTTGCCCAGCGGGTCGAGAATCGCCGCGACGTGATCGGGGATGCTCGGGTGCACCGGCCAGACGTTCTCCTCGGGCACGCACACGTACTCGGCGAAGCAGCCGTCGCGGTCGACGCCGAGGATCTTGGTGTCGCGCGCGATGTGGGCGTTGCCGGTCCGCGCGTTGTAGTCGCTCCACGAGGTGATGTGCCCCTCGGCGCTCACGCGCAGGCCCGGCGCGTACTTGGTCACCGCCGAGCCGACGCGCTCGATGACGCCCACGAACTCGTGCCCGGTGACGATGCCGACGGGGATCCGCCCCGCGGCCCAGGCGTCCCACTCCCAGATGTGCCGGTCGGTCCCGCAGATGCCCGCCTTGAGCACGCGGATCAGCACGTCGCGCGGCCCGCACTCGGGGACCGGGCGCTCGGTCTGCAACTCCAGTTCCGGCCCGGCACGGTGCTTCACAAGTGCGCGCATGGTCTGGCCGTTGGTGGATCGGGCCGTCGCGGCCTTGGACGACGGGGTCGCCGCGGCGGTCGCCGCGCCGTTCGTGGGCGTGCTCATCGGGTTGATTGTGGAGGGCGCACGCCCGCGAATCAATGCTTCACGCCGGCGGCGGCCGCCTTGCAACCCGGCCCAGCCCGCGGCGTACAAATCAGGCCGACGGGGAACCGGCCCTGGAAAAGCCGGTCGGGAGGGTGACCCGCGGCAACCGGATTAGGGCTATGTTTGGTCGTTGGCGTCTGCGGCGTGTGCCGCGGCCGTTCGGCGGCCGCGCGTTGGCGTTCCGGGCGGGCCTCATGCCCGTCCGCGACCGATAGAGTTGCTCCATGTCGGCGATGGGATCGACAACCCCGTTCCTTTACATGGCCGTGCGGCCCGGCGGTGGCCGCCGGTTCGGCATCCGGCAGGCCGGGAGCGTGCCCGCGCTGGCGCAAGTGCTGCGCACCGAGAACAAAATGCTGGTGCGGAGTTGGCGTCTGCCCTCGTGGGCCGCGCCGTCGAGTGAGTTGAGCGTCCGCGACCAGGCGACGCTCAACGAGCAGTTGGGCCAGTTGCTCTCGCGCGGCGTGCCGCTGGTCGAGGCGCTGGAGGTGGCCTCGGCGACGGTGCGGCCGTCGGCGCGCCCGCGCGTGAACCGGATGCGTGAACTGGTCGCGGCGGGGTCGAGTTTCTCCGACGCGTGCAGGCAGGTGGGCGGGTTCGACAACGTCACCATCGCCGTCTATCGCGGCGCGGAGCGCACCGGCGACCTGGCCGGCGCGGCCAGGGAACTCAACATCACGCTGCGCCGGCGGCTGGCCGTCGCGGGCAAGGCCGCGACGCTGATGGTCTACCCGGTGATCGTGCTGAGCATCTCGGCGGTGGTGACGCTGCTGATGCTCATGCTCATCGTGCCGCGGCTGAGCGAGGCGCTGCTGCAGGCCAGCGTGGAACTGCCGGCGTACTCGAAGGTGGTGATGGGCGTGGGCGTGGCGATGCGCGACAACGCGTGGCTGGTGATGATCGCGCTGGCGGCGCTGTTCGCCGCGGCGCTGGTGGGCCGCGGCGCGCTGAAGCGCTTCGGGGCGTGGCTGATGCGCCGCCTGCCGCTGCTGCGCGAGGTGGTGCTGGCGCAGGAGTCGGCGCGGTTCTTCGGGGTCATGGGCGCGATGACGCGCACCGGCGTGCCCTTCGGCGACGCGCTGGCCGTTGCCAACCAGGCCGTCACGCACCCGCAGATGCGGGCCCAACTCGAACGGCTGCGCCAGAAACTCATCGGCGGCGGGCTGCTGCGGACGCTCATCGACGAGGTGACGACGCTGCCGCTGGCGACGCGCCGGCTGCTGATCGCGGCGGAGCGCTCCGGCGACCTGGAGCACGCGTTCACGACGCTCGCGCAGGACATGGCCGACGAGGTGGACAAGAAGTCCGCCCGCGCCCTGGCCGCGCTCGAACCCGCGCTGATCGTCTTCATGTTCCTGATCATCGGCTCGCTGCTGATGTCGATCCTGCTCCCGATGCTGACGCTGACGAGCCGGGTCGCGGTGTAGGACACACGCCGCCGGGCCGCGGCCCGGCGCAACGGTTGGAAAGGACTGGTGCCAGAATGCAGAGCAACTCACGGGGCCGGACGCGTCGAGCGGTGCGCGGCTTCACGCTGCTGGAGATGATGCTGGTGGTGCTGATCATCGGCCTGCTCGCGGCGGCGGTGGCCTGGAACTTCGCCGGACAGGGCGACAAGGCCAAGGTCCAGATCGCCGGCAAGGACATCACGCTGCTCTCCAGCGCGGTGGACTCGTACTACCTCGAGAAGGGGCAGTACCCCGCGACGCTGACCGCGTTGGTCGACGCGAAGGTGATCGGCAAGGTCAACAAGGACCCCTGGAAGCGCGACTACGTGTACTACGCGCCCGGGCCGGACGGCCGGCCCTACGCGCTGTTCAGTTCCGGACCGGACGGGCAGGCGGGCACGCCCGACGACATCAACGTCTGGACACTGGGGCAGGGCACGGGCAACTGACGCCCGCGGCGGGGCGGCCCGGCGCGCGGAGCGCGGCAGGGCGGAGGCGGCAACGGTGCGGAGCACGACGATGCGCGGGAAGGCAAGCAGCACGGCGTTCGGCGGCCCGCCGCGGCGGCGCGCCGGCGCGCCCGCGCGCGGCGTCACGCTGCTGGAGATCATCCTCTCGGTCGTGCTGCTCTCGGGCGTGGCGACGGCGATCGTCGCCGCGATCTCATACGTCGAAGCGGGGGACGCGCGCGACCGCCGGCGCGTCGCGGCCCACGAGATCGGCGGGCGTCTGGTCCTGCAGTGGCTCGACGACTTCGCCAAGATGCCCGCCCCGCTGGAGTCCATCCCGTACAACCGGGACGAGTTCTACTACACCTGCGACATCACGCCGGTGACGATGAGCCTCAACGAGCGGCAGCGCCGCGGCGAGACGTCGCTGCAGGGGCTGGACCGTTTCCTGCTCATCTCGGTGCGCGTCTACGAAGCGGTGCCCAACGGCACGCCGACCCCCTCGCGCGGCGACGAACTGGCGCACGTCTGGCGGCTGTGCGACCCCTCGGCCTCGCGCAACCCCGACGCCATGGACCGCTTCGGCAAGGACCCCGAGAAGATCAACTGGCTGCTCAACGTGATCCTCAAGGGCATCGGCGGCGGACGCGCGCCGGTCATCCGGAGCCAGCCATGAACGCGCGCCGGGCCTTCACGCTGCTGGAGGTGATGCTCGCCGCGGTGCTCGGCACGCTGGTCGTGCTGTCGGCGCTGGGGCTGTTCGACATCATGCGCCGGGCCGACATCCGGCAGGCCGAGCGGGCCGCGCTGCTCGAGGAGGTCGAACTGACGCACCGGGCGATCGGCAACGCGCTGACCTCGCTGGTCATGAGCGACTTGGCGATGCCCGGCAACGAGAAGGACATGGACGACCGCCTGCGCCGGTTCGAGCGCGCGGTGGACAACAACGAGCCGGACCCGCTCGACGACAACGAGCCCGCGCCGCGCCTGGTGCTCCGGACCGAGCCCGAGGGCGTGTGGATGGACTACGAGGTGGACGGTCGCGCGGGCCGGATGCGTGCCCAGACGCTGGAACTGACGGCGCGCCGGCCGCCGGTGTTCGGCGGACGGCCGCAGGACGCGCTGTTCGACGCCGCTGCGGAGGCGCGCTGGCGCGCCATGACGCCCGAGGACCGCCGCCGCGCGACCGAACGCGCCGACCGCCGGGCGTCGCGCTCCACGCGCGACCGCGACCGGGCCGCCGAGCGCGGCCGGACGGGGCGCGACTCCGAACGGTCGGACGCCCGAGCCGATCGCCGGGCGGACGAGGACGAGGAGGACGAAGAGACGCCGCCCCTGGCACCCGGCGTGCGCGGGGTCTTTGAACTTCTCCCCGATGCGCTGCAGCCCGAGGGCGGCGCGACCTTCGAGCGCACGCGCAGGCCGCGGGCCGACGTGGGCGGCGGCCTGACGCTGTGGTGGCGCGAACTGCCGCCCGTGCTGGACCCGGAGGCGACCGAGGAGGAGATCCGCCGGCACCAGCGCCGGCTGCTCGACTTCAACGGCCGGCGCATCCCGCTCATCAGCGGGCTGAGTTGGCTGCGCTGGGAGGTCTACCGCGGCGACCGGTTCGACACGCGCACGCGCGCCACCTGGCAGCGCGAACTGCCCGCCTACGTCAAGGTGTCGTTCGAGACCGTCGGCGGGCGGCGCGAGAACTGGATGTTCGAGGTCGCGTGGATGAACGGGCCAGAGCCCGGCACCGAGGTGTCGCCGCAGCGGGCCGCGGCGGCCCGCGCCAACCGGAGTCTTGAGTCGCGCATCAACGCCGGGCGGCCGCCCACGCGCGAGAACCCGCGCGGGCGCGGCGTGACCGGCGGCAACGGCACGCCGACCGGCGGCGAAGGGGGCGGCAAGTGACCGCTCGGCGCGCGCACAACCCCCGTCGGGCGCGGCGCGGCTTCGCCATGCCGCTGGTGGTGCTGCTGGCGTTCGCCGCGTCGCTCGCGCTGGTCGTGCTGCTGGAGCGCCGGGCGGTGTCGCAGCGCATCGCCGCGCGGCAGATCGCCCAGTACGCCGGGCACCACCGCGCCGCGGGCCTCAAGGAGATGATCAACCGCTGGCTCAGCACCACGCGCAACCGCGTGGGCGAGTCGATCACGCCCGGCGGGCACGCGTTCTCGATGGAACTCCCCGGCGGCGAGCGGATCGACGTGAGTTTCGCCGACGGGCAGGGTTCGGCGATGATCGACGAGTCATCCGCCGGCGGCGACCGGCGGTACATCGTCCGCGCGATGCGCGACTACCTCGAGTCGCTCCCGCCGGAACTGACCGACCGCGCGACACGCTCGGTCGGCCCGGCGGAGATCAGCCTGCAGACCGCGCCGGCGATCGTGATCGAGGCGCTGGTGGTCGCGACGGTCGAGCCCGAGCGTGTGCAGAGGGCCGTTGAGGCGATCCTGTCGCGCCGCAACGCGGGCCTGCTGCAGCGCGACCGCCTCCCCGAGGCGCTGACCGACGCGGGGCTGACGCAAGACGAACGCGACGAACTGCTCTCGATGCTCGTCGAGGCTCCAACGCTCTGGCGCGTGCAGGCCGACATCGTCGACCGCGACGGCCGCGTCGTCTCGCGCAGCGTCGGATTGATGGAGTGGAGCGCCGAATCCCGATCAGACGCCTTCAACCAGTCCGGTCCGTTCCTGACTTGGGAGGACATCCCGGCCGACCAGATCGGCCCCGATCGTCCCTTCGCGGGGGTACCCTCCGTCCCCGGATCTGTTCGCTAGGAGTTCGCCATGTCCGCCCATCGCGCCCAAACCCGACGACGCACGCGCATCTGGCAGGCCGCGACCGTGCTCCTCGCGGTCGCGGCGGGCGGCGTCCTGCTGATGCCGATCCCCGACGCGACGGGATCGGGCGCCGTCGTCGCCGTCAACGACACGGGACCGGCGACGCGGCCGATCGTCCCGGAGCCGTACCAACTCGACAACACCGACCGGCTGGGCGCGCTGATGGTCAAGGTGAACCCGCGCGTGGAGGGCGCGGCGCCGGTCGCGGCCGAAACGCCGGCCGAGCCGGTCGAGCCCGCCACGCCGGTGGTGGTCGAGCCCGACCGATCGACGCCGGTGCTGCGCTCCAACTGGACGTTCCTCGGCGCGGCGGTGACGCCGCGTGCGCGGCGGGCGCTGGTCCGCATCGACCAGGAGCAGAAGTTCGTGCGCGAGGGGACGGAGATCGGCGGCGTCCGTCTGGTCGAGGTGCACGACGACCACATCATGATCGAGGATCAGGGCGTGCGGCGCAAGGTGGACAAGGCGCCGATGACGGCCGAGGCGGGCCTGTCGGCCCCGCGCGGGCCGAACCCGGCGCTGGCCCGCACCGCCAACGCGCCCGAGCCCGCGCGCGCCAACCCCGGGCCGACCGCCGCGGCCGCGAAACTCGCCGACGCGCGGGCCGCGCTGGGCGGGCCGGCGGCCTCGGCGCGCGTGCTGGCCCGCCTGCACACGATGCAGCCGGATCACCTGCTCGAACTGACGCGCACCATCAACGACCCGTCGCAACCGTGGGACACGCGCCTGGCGGCGGTGTTCGAACTGGGCATGGAGCCGAACATGACGATCGAGGAGCGGCGCGAGGTGGTGCGTGCCATCGGCCTGAACCCGGACGACCAGGACGTGCTGCGCCTGCTGGAAGCGGAGATCAACGGCGGCAAGAGGGACATGCGTTGAGCGGCATGGTCTGCTATTTCGAGCGGTTCGCGGGCGGGAACGGCCTGCGGCGCGTGCGCCTGGTCGGCGCCGCGTTCGACCGCGCCTGGACCGCGCCCGGCGCCAGCGGCGAGGTCGTCTCCGGCGCCGGCGAGGGTCACGGCGCGGCGGTGGCGGGCGTTCGCGCCGGGGCGCGCTGGGTCGCCGAGACGCTCCGCTCCCTCGGGGTGTCGCGCCTGGACGTGCTGGTGCTCGACCCCGAGGGCGGCGTATGCGCCTGGCTGAGCGCGCCCAGCCCCGACCAGCGCATGGTCGCGGCGACGGTGCAGCAGGCCGCGCTGGGCGGCGTCGAGGGCGCGGGCGGGAGCGCGACGCGGCTGATCGCCGCGGGGATGCTGGCGGGCGAGAACGGCGCCTTCGGCGGCGAGGGCGACGTGTCGCTGCAGGCGCTGGCGGTGGCCGACGAGTCGCCGGCCGCGGGGCGGCGCGTGCTCCGGCTGCCGGGGCGGCGCGCCGGCGCCGGCCTGGGCGAGCAGCGGCAGCGCTTCGGCGTGATCTCGGTGCGCGACGCGGCGGCGCGCGTGTTCATCGACGAACTCGACGCGCGCGGGATCGAAGTCGGATCGGTGTGCAGCACGTGGCACGCGCTGGGCGCCGCGTGGGACCCCGGCGCGCCCCGCGCCGGCGAGGAGCCGGCCGACGTCGCGCAGACCTGCGCCGTCGTGCTGACCGACCCCGCCGGCCGGATCGTGTGGGCGTGGTCGACGGCCGGCGAGATCGTCGCGGCGGGCACGGTGCGGCTGCGCCAGGTCTCGCACCGCGCGCCCGGGCCCGGGTCGCAAACCGGCGCCATCGCCCTGCCGGGCGCCGACGAGTCGAACGGCGAGGTGTCGGGCCTTGAGTGCACCGGCGCCGACGTGGGCCGGCTGGTCATGGACTGGCTGTCGTGGAGCGCGCAACTCGGCCGCTCGCCCGACCGGATCGTCTGCGTGGGGCCCGCGACGCTGCCGGGCGAGCCGGGCAGCCCCGGTCAGGGTCCGTCATGGCTCGGCGGCCCCGCGCCGGTGTCGGTGGCGGAGGGGCTCGGCCGCGCGTGGGAGGGCGCGACGATCGACGCCGCGGTGCACGATGATCCCGTCGGCGCGACGCTGACGAAACTGGCGGGCGTTGGGCCTGTCGGCGCGCGGCCGGCGCACGCCGCGCGTGCCGACGACGACCCGCGCCGCGAACTGCTCGCCCTGAGCGCTCGCCCAGGACGCGCCGACAGGTGGATGTTCCGCTGGATGGCCGCCGGTCTTCTCGCCGCGGGCGCGGCGGTGGCCGTCGTGGGCTGGCGCTTCCACTCCGCCGCGTCGGACGCGCGACAGCGCGTCGAGCAGGCCGCGACGGCGCGAAGGACGCTGCTCAAGGAACTCGACTCGCTGGTGCCCGGCGTCTCGAACTACGACGGGCCCGCGGCGATCGGCCGTCTGCAGGGCAAGGCGACCGAACTGGAGCAGGTCAACAAGTCGCTGCGCGCCCAGCGCCCGATCCTGCAGGAACTCGAGCGCGTGCTGCTGGCCGTGGACGGCACCGAGGGCGTGCGGTTCGCCGACCTGACGCTCAACGCGGCGGTCGGGTCGGTGCGCCTGCGCGTTCCCGACGCCGAGGCGGGCCCGGCGATCTTCGACCGCATCACCGCGTCGCCCTACCCCGGCTGCATGCCCTGGCGCGGGACGACGCCGGCGGCGCTGACCGGGGACGAGCGCTTCTACGTCCTGACCGGCAGTTGGCCCTCAGAGGCCGGAGGCCGCCCATGAACGGCGAGAACGCGGGCAACGCACGCGCCGGCGACGACGCGCGGATGGAACTGCTCGTGGCCGCCGGCGCGGCCGAACGCGCCAACCGCCCGCGCGGGCTGGTCGTGCTGGCGGGATTGTTCCTGCTGAGTGCGCTGGCGTACGCGCTGGCGGGCGTCTCGGCCCGGGCCGCGGCGGGCGCGTCGGTCGAGCGGGAACTGCGGCAGACGGCCGAGATCGCCAAGATCGCCGAACGCGTCCGCGCGCTGCAGGCCGTTCAGTCGCTGCGCGGGCTGGAGCCCAACAGCCGCATCGGCAAGGAGATCGAGGACCTGGCGGCCGAGGCCGGCCTGACCGCCGACCCCAGCGGGCGCAAGTTGGTGATCGGCGAGTCCGAGGTGACGGGCGTGGCGGTGCCCGGCGTCGCCCAGCGGAAGTACACCGCGAAGATGACGGGGCAGGACGCCGCGGCGATCCTGCGGTGGCTGAACAGCGTGCAGACCTCCGACCGCACGCGCGGCGTGGAGATCTCGGTGCTGGGCCTCAAGCCCGAGCCCCAGGGCACGCGCGGCGCGTGGAACGTCGATGTCGAGTTCGTGCGATGGGAGCGAAGGCCATGAACATAACTAATTATAACAAACTCGCGCTGGCCGCGGCCGCGGCGCTCGCGCTGACCGCCGGCGCGGCCGCGACCGGTTGCCGCACGTACCGCGCCCCCGTCGCGCCCGATTTCTCGCAGGAGATGGCCGACCGCGCCGCGGCGATCGACCTCGTCCGCGCCGGCCAGCGCCTCGAGCACGCGGGCAAGGACGCGCTGGCCGAGGAGAAGTACCGCCAGGCCGTGCGCCTGTACCGCGAGACGCCCAGCGCGTGGAACAACCTCGGGCGGCTGCTGATGAAGCGCGGCTCCAACGAGGAGGCGCGGAGTTCGTTCCTCGTCGCCGCCGAACTCTCGCCGCGCGACCCGCTGCCGGTCTACAACCTCGGCGCGCTGTGGGACAACATGGGCTACCTCGAGGACGCCGGACGGTGGTACGAGGAGGCCCTCTCGCGCGACGAGAACTTCCTGCCCGCGCTGCGCCGGTCGATCCTTGTCGACCAGATGCTCCGGCGCGGCAACGAGGTCACCGCGCGCCGCGTGCAGCGCGCGCTCCTGCAGGAGACCGACCCATGGTGGATCGAGCGCCTGCAGCGCGAACGCGTCCGCCTGGCCGAGGAACTCCGGGCCGGGCGCGGCCGGCGCGGCGAGGACGAGTACCTCAAGCGCCCAACCGACGAGCGCCCCGCGGGCCTGCCGCCCTTCGGCACCGACCCGACGCCCATCGCCGAGCCCCTGCCGCGCTGAAGCGGCCGCACGCCGCCGAACTCCGCTTTGCGCGAATACAGCCGTACGCTTGGGCATGAACGCCGGCGACCTGCGACCGTTGATCCAGTCGTGCCTGCCTGCGGCGGTGCGCATCCGCCGCGAGCTGCACGCCCACCCCGAACTGGCCTACCAGGAACACCGCACCTGCCGGGTCGTGTGCGACGAACTGGCGCGGCTGGGCGTCGAGTTCGTGCACGGCATGGCGGGCGGCACGGGCGTGCTGGCGCACATCCCCGCGACCGAGAAGACCGGGCGTGGCGCGGTCGCGCTGCGGGCCGACATGGACGCCCTGCCCATCGAGGAGCGCACCGGCGCGCCCTACGCCTCGACCTGCCCCGGCGTGATGCACGCCTGCGGGCACGACGGGCACACCGCCAACCTGCTGGGCGTCGCGGCGGTGCTTTCGCAACTCAAGCGCCGGCCCAACCCCGTCACGCTCATCTTCCAGCCCGCCGAGGAGGGCGGCGCGGGCGGGCTGCGCATGTGCGAGGACGGCGCGCTCGACGGCACGCGCCTCGGGCCGCGCGTCGAGCGCGTCTTCGGCCTGCACGGCTGGCCGCAGTACGAACTGGGCGTCGTCGGCTCGCGCCCCGGCCCGCTGCTGGCCGCGACGGACAACTTCCACATCGAGGTCGTCGGCACGCAGTCGCACGCCGCGTACCCGCACCTTTCGCGCGACGCGGTCGTCACCGCCTCGCAACTGGTGCTCGCGCTGCAGACGGTCGCCTCGCGCAACACCGCGCCGACCGACAGCATCGTGGTGACGGTCTCGACCATCCACGGCGGCACGGCGCACAACGTGATCCCGCAGAGCGTGACGCTCACGGGGACGATGCGCACGCTGAAACCCGAGGTGCGTGCCGCGGGGCGCGAGCGCATCTACGCGCTGGCCGAGGGCGTCTGCGGCGCGATGGGCTGCCGGGCGCAGATCCGCTGGGAGGAGGGCTACCCGGTCACGAACAACGACGCGGCGACGACGGCGCGGTTCTTCGAGGTGGCGCGCCGGACGTTCGGGCCCGAGCGCGTCCGCGAGGTGCCGACGCCGACCATGGGCGGCGAGGACTTTGCGTACTACGGGCACCACGCCCCGGCGTGCTTCTTCATCCTCGGCGTCCGCCCGCCGGGGCGAGACACCTACCCGAGCCTGCACCAGCCCGAGTACGACTTCAACGACGACGCGCTCGCGACGGGCATCGAGGCCATGTGCGCGCTGGCGCTGGACGAGTGAATCGCCGCGAGCCCGCGCTACGACCCCGGCGCCTTGGCCGGGTCCGTGTCGCTGAAACTGCTGAACCAGCAGGCGGGGAACCGGTGAGGGGGCATTGTGCATCCGCCCCTCACCGCCCTCGCTCCGCTCGGGCACCTCTCCCCATCTGCGATGGGGAGAGGGGAAGGGCGGAGGGGGAAAGATGGGGGGGAACGCAACAACTGTTCCCCTCTCCCCGCGCCAGCGGGGAGAGGTGGCGAGGCCGCAGGCCGAGCCGGTGAGGGGTTTCTTGGTGAATCCGCCCCTCACCGCCCTCGCTCCGCTCGGGCACCTCTCCCCATCTGCGATGGGGAGAGGGGA